>JBLIEW010000032.1:0-54321 GCA_047633255.1 Colwellia sp. | reverse complement strand
TTAATTTTATTTCTAAGCCGTTCGCCGACATTGTTGGCGGTTGGCAAGGACGCAAGAACGCAGCCGCGCAAACTGTTAATGAACTCGCATTACTCGAAGGTGATTTAAAAAAAGCCCGTGTAACGGCAGAGATTAAGCGTGTTGTAAATCAAGACAATCAAGATGCAGATTACGACCAAAAAGTTTTAGATAACCGTAAATATACCATTATGGATGATTTGCTAATCGTTTTTTGGTTGGTTATTTTTCTTTGTCATTTTATCCCTAATTACGCGCCAAAAATGGCGGCTGGTTGGGATGCTATCGGGAAAGCGCCTTGGTGGTTTCAGTTCGGTATGTTGGGTATTTTAGTGTCAACGCTTGGACTAATGCGACTGTTTAGAATGTACACTGAGAATAAATTTAGTTTTGGTGGTGCAAAATGAACGAGTTCACTAAAAGCGTGATACTAATGTTTTTTACTGCCATGCTTGGTGCTGCAATCAGTTCATTTTCAACGGTGTTTAATATAGGGGCTGATATTGCTGTACTTAGCAATAAAGTTGATACTATCGTCATTAATCAGAGTAAATTTGATGAGCGAATACGGAAAAACGAACTAAAACGAGCATACTTAGCCGCTAATTAGCGGCTTTTTTATTGTTGAGAATCATACCTTTGTTTATAACACTCTGTTAGTATCGCTTCGCCTAATTCTAGGTTTAAATTAAAGATATGGAGTATCTTCTGTGAAAAAATTATCAATTATTCTTCTTACATTATCCTTAGCTGCTTGTGGTAGCGGTGGTGGTGAGTCTAATTCTATTCAATCAAGTGAGTTAGTCAAAGTAGACGTTATGCCGATTGGCCTATGGGAAGGTCAACTTATAACGTTAAGTGACAATAGCTCTATTGCCGTAGCAGGGTTAATTGCACCAAATGGTGAAATTAGGTTTATAACTGATGATGGTGAGCAAGATACTGGAGTGCTTGTTCTTGATGGTAGTGCATTCTCTGGTAATTTAAATGCGTATGATTACGACGGAACGCGTATTGGTAGCGGTACTATTACGGGTAATTACACAGCAACAAAAATAACAGGATCGTCATTTGTGGATAACGTTAAAATATCTACATTTAGTTTGAGTATTTCTGATGAGTCGGATCAGGGCGCTAGTTTATCTACGATTAAAGGTAATTATGCAACTCAAGACGGGCAAACATCAATCGCTATTGATGCTGATGGTGTGGTGTCTGGCTCTGATACAGATGGTTGTCAATACAGTGGTAGGCTAACAACACCAGATAGCTCGATAAATGTCTATGACATGATGCTTACTGTTAGTTCTTGTGGTGAGTTTAATGGGAAATATAATGGACTCGCTACTTATGCCAAGCCATTTATTAATTCAACAGTAGTTGGTTTGGTATTCCAAGTTGATAATGGCACGTTTTCGGTGACCGATTTACTAATTAAGTAACTAAGAACGAATTAAATTAGCCGCGACAGCGGTTTTTTTATGTCTGCAATTTGATAGCAAAAATCAAGTGCCGGTTTCTCTGCAGAACCAAACTATGCAATCAAAAAGACTTGGCCACGCCAGGTTTGTTTTGTTAAAATGCAATCATTTGTGTTTTCTCGAGTAAAAGCCGGTACACTGTTTTGCAATCATATACAGGGTTTTGTTCCTGGAACAAATAAAGGTTTTGCAATCATGGCTATTACACTGCGTCCAAGTGACGAACAAATTACACTCATAGATAAATTGAAACGTACTCTACAAGTCGGTACAGCATCAAAAGCACTCTTCACAGCAGCAGCAGCCTACCCAAAACTAAAAGATGAACTAGAACGAGAAAAACAAAAAAGCCAGCGTTTAGAGTGGGCGCTTGATGCATTACAGCGAAGTGTTAAAGATTATGATCATGCTCGACATGACATGATGGAATTAGCTAATAAAAAAAGTGCGTAAGACATTACGCACGTAATGACCACAAAGTGCGCATAGTTGACGTAACTGTATGAAAAGCTTAATGTCAGCTTAGGAGCGAGAAACGGTCTTTAATTTAATCCATCCTACGAGATCAGATGCCTGCAAGGTCTCGATTTTAAGCTAAGATGAGAACTTCTAAGTATAGGAAATACATAAATGTTAGATAAAAATGAAAAAAAAAGACTATTACAAAAACTTTTGATTAAATCTGAGGAAGCTACTGTTGAAAGTATCAGTGATCCTATCTTCAAAGGCTGGAAGAATCTTGTTGAGAGAACATTTATAAAAGTATTTGGTAAAAATTCAACTGAATTTGAGCATTTCATTGAACTTGATTTTTACTCTATTGACTTTTTTGAGAGTGTTTACGATAACAATGATGGTGCGGCTGAACATTTAAAGTGTTTTAAAGAAGATTTTTCCATGCTTATTTCTTCAATAAATCAATACCTTGAAGAAGTAGAAGAACAAATAGAAAGTAATCCAGTTAAACAAATAGTGGATGACAATGGTATTTCTAAAGTATTTATTAGCCACGCTTCAGAAGATGCGGATATCGTTGAGGAAGTCATTGAAATTCTAGAAAGCATAGGCCTTGATTCTAATCAGATTTTTTGCACATCTTTCGACGGTTACGGTATCGGGTTAGGAGATAATTTTCTAGATGCTATTAAAGGTGAACTTGCCTCTGATTCTTTAGTTATGTTTATACTTTCTCGTAACTTTTATGAAAGTCCGGTGTGTCTATGTGAAATGGGAGCAACTTGGGTGCTAGCTAAGACTCATATTCCAGTATTAGTGCCACCACTAGAATACTCCGATGTAAAAGGTGTTATCCCTCTAACTCAGGGATTGAAGATTAATGATCCATTAAAGCTAAACTTATTAAAAACTAAAATTGAAGAATTATTTGCCATAGAAAAACCCCTGACATCTTCAACTTGGGAAAGAAAGAGAGACCGTATTCTTTCGAGGATTGAAACTTCAATAGAAAAGCAAGAGTTTTCAGTTGAAGAAAGTCAATCGTCAAATGCATCACATTTCATTGAATACAGAGGTGCAAAGTTCAAACGTATGCCTTCTGGAGGTTTCGAAGAGTCTCCTTACTGTCTGAAGTGTGAAGGTGGTACGATTTCAATGAATGGTAGAATGCCGTTTGTTTGCGGTTCATGTAAAAGCACATCTGGTTTTAAAGGTGTGGATTTAAGAAGAGTGCTAAGTGAGGTCGAAAGGGAATTTTCATAACAAAGCGCTTGTTATCGTCAGCTTTAGAATCTATACCAGTCATTAATTTGATAAAGCTTAATGACTGGTTTGTGGCAAAACCCGACAATAAGGTACGTAATAACTTTATTGTTATTACGTACCAAACGTTAAATTATTACGTACTGGAGAGTTGTTCGTGGAGCAGCTGTTCCAGTTCGTGCGAACAACTAAACTAAAACGGCAATAATTTTATTGCCTCAATTGCCGCCTTTTCTCCCCGTCTATCATAAAGCTCAAGAGTTGTTAGCGATGAATGCCCCATTAAGCGCTGTACAGCAAACTTGTCGGCTCCAACGTCTAATAATGTAGTAGCAAAAGTTCGTCTAAGGTCGTGTGTTGTGAAATGCTCACATTTTGATAGTTTTACAATACGCTGTATAGCATCATGTATGCCTGAGATTGATATTCTATGATTTTCTTTATTTAAGTATCGCGCGCTAATAAATAAAGGGCCCTTTTCATGATTTAATTCCTTAATCCAACGCCCAACAGCACCTTTTGTAAATTCAGTTAAAAAGACAGTTCTTACTTTATTCCCTTTACCACTAACTATGATCCTATCTTCTAAAATATGTTCGACATTTAAGAGCATTAACTCACGTCGTCTTAATCCTGCACCACAGGCCAACGCGAAGAGGGCATAATTCCTTTTCATTATCACGTTATTTGATGATATAAAAAAAGCTCTGAGCTTTTTAACTTCATCCAGTGTTAATGTTCTCCCTGCGGCTAATCTGTGCCCTTTTATGCACTTAATGTTTTTTATTCGTAAGTATTCATCTGTAGATATGATGTTTAATTGCCAGGAATGAAACGCAACCGATTTAATCGCTGAGAGGGTCACGTTTATCGATGTATGTGCTCTGTTTAACTCTTTTTGAAGGTATATGAATTCAAGTACTTTAATGTAGTTTAATTTGCGCCAGTCGCAATTCAAATAGTCCTTTATATTAAAAGCAAACAAACAAAAACCACGAATTCTAAACTTATACGAATTGATCGTAGTTATTGAGTTCAAGTTTAAAAAGTAGACAGTTACGGGGTTTAGTTGCTCACTTGCTGTTTTAATTTCCATTTTAGATCCTTTTTTATAAAAATATTTTTCTTGTAGAAGATTGTATATTTTCAGGGTCTTACATGGAAAGTGGAACCAACAAGCTATAAATATATGTTTAGCTTGTATAATGTTTGCTTTATACTAAACTGTATATATTAACAGGTTTTTATTTTTTATACACAAAGTAGTCAATAAATTTAACTGATAACACAAAAATATATGCCAACGATACCGCAGCAAATTGAAAATGGTTTTCTATTAACTCGTCAAGCAAAAGACCGAGGCAATAGCTTACAGATAATATTATGGCTAAAAACAACCGCTGGCGCTAAAAAGCTTATTGTTGATAATGAGTTAACTGTTTTTTTTGTCGAAGAACAACAAGCAGCTAAAGCTGAACAGTTATTACAACAACAGGGGATCACCCTGTTTAAACAACAATTATTAGCCTTAAAAACATTTGCCCAAAAAACAGTACATGGTTTTTATTTTAATACGTTAAGTCAATTTTATCGTGCGCGTGACTGCCTAAAACTAGCACAAATAAAATGCTATGAAGATGATATTCGCCCTGATGATCGATATTTGATGGAACGGTTTATTACGGCAGATATTGATTTTATTGGTACTAGTCAGGCCTTAGCTAATTTTGCTAATGTTGATTGTGTTAGTCAAGCCAAGTGCAAGGTATCGGCTGAAAAATCAGCTATTGTTTTGTCTATGTTATCGCTTGATATTGAATGCTCAATGGCAGGTGAACTTTATTCAATTGGGCTTTATTCCAAAAAAAAGGGTATCAATAATAAAAGTGCCAAAAATAACAGCGTCAATAATGAAAGTTCAAATATTGATAAAAGTGAACTTAAACGGGTATTAATGATAGGTGAGCCACAAACTGATACTGACCCATATATTGTTTGGCTTAACGATGAAAAGCAATTATTAATTGAGTTAATTAAGCAAATATCACTGATTGATGCGGATATTTTTATCGGCTGGAATGTTATTAATTTTGACTTTCGATTATTACAAAAACGCATGGATTTACACGGTATAAAATTCGCTATTGGCCGAGATGGTAGTGCACCGCGTTGGCGGAAAAATAACAATAATACCGAACAAGTATTTATTGAAATAGCGGGGCGTGTTGTACTCGATGGTATTGATTTACTGAAATCAGCAACGTATAGCTTTCCTAGTTTTTCACTCGATAATGTGGCGAATACGCTGCTAGGTATTGGTAAAAAAATAGAGAATAGAGCTAATAGCACACCGGAAAGTAAGATGGCTGAAATCAACCACAACTTTAACCACGATAAATCAGCATTAGCGGCTTATAACCTAGAAGATTGCCGCTTGGTGTGGTTAATATTTGAGAAAACTCAATTATTAGAGTTTGCTCAACTTAGGGCACAATTAACCGGGCTTGCTCTTGATAGAGTCGGTGGCTCTGTGGCGGCTTTTACTAATTTGTATTTACCTAAATTACACCGAAGTGGTTATGTTGCTCCTAATATGGGCGATGGTGAGTCAGATCTTATTTCGCCTGGTGGTTATGTTATGGACTCAATTCCAGGCCTGTATGAAAATATACTAGTACTCGATTTTAAATCACTTTATCCCAGTATTATTCGCAGCTTTAAAATTGATCCTATGGGTCTTATTGAGGGCATGAATGAAAAAACAATGGAAACTACACAGGTAAGTGATAAATGCATATCAGGTTTTGATGGTGCTTTATTTTCAAGAAAAAAACACTTTTTACCTGACATTATCACCTCTCTTTGGCTAGAGCGAGATAAAGCCAAACTTCAACATAATGCCGCTTTATCACAAGCGATAAAAATTATTATGAATAGTTTTTATGGCGTATTGGGCTCTACGGGTTGCCGATTTTTCGATCCGCGCTTAGCTGGCTCTATCACTAAACGTAGCCATGAAATTTTAAAAACGACTAAATCGTGGATTGAAGCTAAAGGGTATCGTGTGATTTATGGCGATACAGATTCTATTTTTGTTCATATTGGCCCTGAGCAGTCGGCTGCACAAAGTAAAGTCTTGGGTAATGAGTTACAGGAGTTTATTAATATAAAATGGCGAGAATATTTAACTGAAGAACTTGCCTTAGATTGTCATTTGGAAATTGAATTTGAGACACATTTTACAAAATTTTTAATGCCAACTATTCGCGGACAAGATGCGGCTAAAGAACACAAAACGGGCACTAAAAAAAGGTATGTTGGTTTAAGCGAAGGAGAACTAGTATTTAAAGGACTAGAGACTGTTAGGAGTGATTGGACACAAATTAGTAAAGTGTTTCAGCAGGAACTATTTAGACTGATATTTAATGACTTACCCGTTGATGAGTATATTTGCACTATAGTGAACGAGATTAAGGGAGGAAAATACGACAATCAGCTTATTTACATGAAGAAAATAAGAAGAAAGCTTGAGGATTATGTTAACACGCCACCTCATATCAAAGCGTGTTTAATTGCCAATAAAGCATTAGTGGATTTAGGGGATAAACCTAAGTATAGAAAAGGCAGTAAAATTGAGTATGTCATGACGCTAAATGGTGTTATGCCAATAGAGTTATCAAAAGGTAACCTTGACTATGAGCACTATATTGATAAGCAGATTAAACCTATAGCTGATGATGTATTGCCCTTTATAGGTAAATCATTTGAAATAATGGTAAGTAAGCAAATCAACTTGTTTTAACAAATGCAGATTTTAAATAAGCTGCTATAGTTATGTCATTACACATTAAGGATGATGGCGTTATGAAAGAATATCCACCGGTTGTACTCGTTGATACATGGCTATATCTAATTAAAAATCAAAAGTCTGAACTTGATTACATTCAGTTCCCTCTGCGCAAGGTTATCAAATATTACTTTGGCACAATGGAACTTGCCCAACTTTACGTTGAACAGTTAAAAGATGATGAAATTGATGTGTATTTTATTTGATATATACCCACTCAATCATGTATCTTTATGTCAGACGGGTATATACCCGTTATCAATCAATATGCATTTTTCATAGTGAGCAAGCGCTTCTTCGATGAATTTAAAATGACTATGCTTAAATTACTTACCGGCCTAAAGTCATTTTAATTTCCACTGACATCTTGCAGTTTGAATTCCAATGGGTGCATGTTGAGTGAACCAAAACGCTAAATTGAGTGTTGAGTAAAAACTGTCCTAAAAAATAGAGTTGAAGCTATAATTATATGAATAAAATATCGGAAGAAACACAAGAACAAGCGATGAAAGTAGCGAAAAGTACGCAACGCCCAAATCAAAGTAAAGAGCAAACTAAACTCATTTCTCAAGGAATAGAAAAGGGAATTGCAGAGTATAAAAAGCAACAAAATAAGAAGTCACGTGAGCGAGATAAAGTTCGCAAAGCCAAATTGAAAACTATAGTAGAAAAACCTGAAATTATAGAGATCACTAAACCAGATGGTAAGCCGTTAGCTTGGATATTATTAGCATTAAGTTGGCTAGGCTTTATTGCTTGGATTAACTTATAACAGACTAGTTATAATTGTTCTTTTCCTACCAAGTGCTCTCTTGATCAATTTACTGCGGCACTTAATGACTTTAATAAACACATAAATGATTAAAAATAGTTACGTTAGGTGATCGTAAAGCATTTAAATTACGTATAAAACGTAATAGGATAAATTATACGACTACACCTAAATGAAATATATAAATCAAGATGAACTGCTTAACATGACAACACGCTATAGAACTCAGGTTGTTAATAGCTTATCAGGTTTTAAAAGTGCAAACCTTATTGGCACAAGCAATAAGGAAGGCATACACAATTTGGCAATATTTAGTTCCGTTGTCCATTTGGGTGCTTCACCCGCTTTAGTTGGTTTTATTACCCGTCCCAATACTGTTGTTCGACATACCCTAGAAAATATTCAGCAAACAAAGCAATTTACTATTAATCAAGTTAATGACGGCTTTTGGCAAGCGGCTCATCAAACCTCTGCTCGGTATGAGGCTGGCGAATGTGAATTTAAACAGACAGGGTTAACGCCTTTGGTTATAGAGGGTGTTGGCGCACCATTTGTTAGAGAAAGTCGACTTAAGTATGCGTTAAAGCTGAAAGAAATAGTACCTATCCAATTGAATGATACCTTGTTAGTTATTGGTGAGATAACCAACATACTTTGTGATAAAGAAGCGATTAAGCGTGATGGGTATATTGATATTGAGTCACTAAATACAGTAATGATTTCAGGGTTAGACAGCTACCACACAAGTAAACGATTATCTCGTTTAAGTTATGCCAAACCTGGAATATTACAAACAAAAATTTCACTCGACGGTGAACCAGAAAAAAACCATTCATAAAAGAGTGAAGCGCACAAAGTAAAGCAAAGGAAAATAAATGAAAGCGTGGAAAACACTTGGCTACTTAGGCTTATTACCGTTTATTATTTCTCTATATTTAAGTGCAGAGATGATATTTCTGGGGATATCCACAAAACAAATTTTTATTGCTTACAGTGCTGTTATTTTAAGTTTTATTGCCGGGACTCTATGGCGCAGAGATTCACAAATTTATCTCGATAAACAAAATATCATTAGTAATCTTTTTAGTCTGTTAGCATTTGCTTCTTTGCTACTTGACCACAAAATAGCGTTAATAATCTTAGCAGTAACTTTTATGCTTTTATTTTTCTACGAAAAGTCATTAGGTAAAAAAAATAAACTACTGTCTGATTATATGAACATGCGTTTTTGGTTAACTCTAATTGTAGTCTTACTTCATATTACTGCCTATTTTTTATGGTTTGGTTAACTTATTGCCATTGCCATTAATTACACGATAGCTTACACAAATACTTTTAGGAATGAATAGCCATGTTAACGATTTTTTATGATGGTAACTGTCCCATGTGCGCTAAGGAGATGGATCACCTCAAAAAACATGATGCTGATAATTTGATTAGCTTGGTGGATATTCACCAAAAAGATTTTGCATCAATATATCCATCGGTTAAATTTGCCGATGCAATGAAAATATTGCATGCGCATTATCAAGGTCAGCTTTTACTGGGACTTGAAGTTACACATAGGGCGTGGACTTTGGTTGGCAAAGGGTTCTGGGTAGCACCACTGAATTGGCCAGTAATTAAAACACTCAGTCATTGGGTCTACTTAATCTTAGCTAAATACCGTCATCAAATTTCAGCATTTCTCGCCAAAGTTTTTGGCATAAAAACAACTAACTGTAGTTCAGGAACTTGTCATGATAACTCAACAAACACTGATAATCGGCGCAAATAGTGATATTGGTAAAGCTATTTCGCACCAAATACAACAATCAGAAGATACCGGCTTAATACTCATAAGTCGACGTCTTAGCACTGACACCTTAGCTGATGGTGATCTCATCAATGAGAACGTTAAAAAAATTACAGTTAAAGATTATCAAGCTCAATCAATCGAGCAAGCTATTATTGAGATTTCCTTTTATGATCATGCACCTATCACGCGCGTATTTGTCTGTAACGGCATACTTCATAGTGAAAATATTCAACCAGAAAAACGTTTAGAAGATTTTGATGTTGAAGCGTTTCAACAGGTAATCACTACAAACACCTTAACACCGATGTTATGGATACAAAAGTTAACCCCTTTACTGACAGGGAAGTCACCTTGTAAATTCGTGGTATTTAGTGCCCGAGTTGGCAGTATAAGTGATAATCGTTTAGGCGGTTGGTATAGTTATAGGGCATCTAAAGCGGCATTAAATATGATGATTAAAACCGCCTCTATTGAATTTGCACGTCGAGCCAAAAACATAAAACTGATTGCTTTTCATCCGGGAACAACCGATACCCCCTTATCTAAACCATTCCAAAAAAATGTACCGAGCAATAAATTGTTTACGAGTGAGTTTGTTGCTAAACAATTGTTAGAAATTGTTGAAAATGCGCCAGTGGATCAAACAGCAAGTTATCTTGATTGGGAAGGTAAGTCTATTAACTGGTAAATTTAATTTATACGATAATTTGTACAACAGAAGTTAGCATAACAATGATTTTTAATAAGCTAGAATAAGAATAATTTTTAAATTACTGCCAACCAATTTTCCAATTATTTTTATCTTTTAGTTCACGCCAATCAATAGCGTATTCATTTTTGGTCATCACAGCTTCTATTAAGCAGCTAACTACTGTTTTATCTTCATCAAACTTAACCACAGTGATGATAAAATGTTTTTCTTTGTTGGTTACGTCAACTTTAGTCCACTTGCTGTGGATGAGTGATTTTGGACTTATTTTATTGATATTTTCATTCATACTTTTCATCTTTGTTAAGTTAATTAATTACAAATTGTTAATGTCTATAGTTGAACGTTAATTAAAATTAAATATGTAGACTAAATACAGACAATGAAAATTTTCCTGCTACCTTTTTTGTTACCAAAAACCCCACTTGTCGAATATCTTCCGATTTAAGTACTGGTGCATTAGTCATGATACGGCCTCGAAACGAGGCTTGAAAATCAGCTAGGGTAAAAGTTAAAGTCTCTCGTTCACCTGCCACAGTATCGAAATTATGTTTATAAGCTAAACGATAGCCATCAAGTGTTACAATCATTCTTAACTGATAAGTTATTCCGTCGCCTTCAATATCAATGGTAACGGTTTCCAGTTTTTTAGGTAAGGGCTCTATCATTCGAAATACCGAACTGAACCCACCATTATTTTCCAGTGAAATATAACCAGTAAATATGCCTTTACCTTTTTCGGATAAAAAGCGTCCTTCAGATCTTCCCCCCATTACACCATCATTGGTTATGCGCCAATTATCTGTGTTTTTTTGTTCAGTAAAATTTATCATTATGGATGGCTCTTTTTTGAAGGTAGTAATTTGCTGTTTTTCTTGATTGCCCAACTCGTTGTTATTTTCTTCACCATGAGCGGGTATTAGTGTAAACAATGAAACACCTAAAGTAATAAATGTCATAAAGTTTGACCACTTATTACTTTGCCATGATTTTTTATCCATACACTTATGCATCTTCGGTAATAAATAACTGCTTAATTGCGGCACTTAATTCTGATAAATTATTTACCTCAATAGTTGCTAAATCGGCGTAACTCATCGTTTTTCCGTAGGTAACAAGGCAAGACATCGTCTTGGCATTTTGTGCTGCTTGAAGATCATAGAGATAATCACCCACATATAATAAATTTTCGGGTTGGATTTTCCAGCATTTAGCTATATGTAATAAAGCATCTGGTGCAGGCTTAGCTTTATGATCTTCTCTAGTTAATAATGTAGGAATATTAATATTATTTTGTTGGATTTTTAACAAGGCAGCCTGATGGCAATTACGCGTAACAATGGCGCAAGGAATATCTAGCCCAGATAATAGAGTTAAAAGTTGATCGGTGCCGGCAAGTTTAGTTGCATTAAGAGCATCAATAGTTTCATATTTAACTAATAACTTATTAGCATCAATTTTTTGCTGTTCAGGTAAAGCGTCAACAAAATCTAATAAGTCGATATCTTTTGGGCAACCTAGATCAGATCTTATTCTCTCAAAATTTAGAGATGAGGAGACTAGGGTATTATCTAAATCAAATATTACCCCCAACAGTTTATGTGTTAACAATTTTTCATATCTCTTGTGCCTTTCTTTAATTAATGGTTATTCATAAGTGAGTTAACTTTCTTATTAAATTTATTAAAGGTATCTTCTTCTTGATATTCGACACTGAATTTCCCATGAAATAACATGGTTATTGTTAAATCGTTATAAGCTAACCAACAGGTATAACCATCAAAGTCATGCCATGCTCGAATACCTAGAAATTCATATGCCCCGTTTGATTTAATACCGTTGGTAGATATTAAATCAAAAATTCGTAAAAAATCTCGAGTTGTTAATGTATTATTTATCATGGTTATAAAATTTAACTCCTAGCTTGCTTTAACTTTCATTACGTTACAACAGTGCAATAAGATCAAATTACTTACTGTTTAGAGCCTCCAATATAACAACTTTCTTTAAAAACTTTTAGTCTTATAGCTTCTAGTCTTAAGGTATAGTTTTAGCAGACCTACGAATGATTTTTATTAGTTGATTTATTGCTTGGTCGAGTTAAGCGTAATAATACCAATGGCAATAAATATGTGATCATTCTAAATGGACTAAATATTCCAATAACATCGTTGCGTTCAATCCCATAAGCCAGCTATTGCTCAATCAAGCGCCTTGCTTTTGAAAATTTATCCTCATTGATATTTGATCACTAACTTATTGCCATTGGTATAACGACTTCAATTGATCATCATTATTTAAAGTAGTCACTCAAAACATAACCCGAATGTTGTTTATAAAGGATATCTTTAATCGGATTATAAATTATTTTTTATATTAGTGAGATAACAGGTGAAAGCAAGTTCATTTCAATGTATAAAGATAGTTGTGTTTTAGATGGCTAGATAGCTATTTATTTATTAATATAATATATCCAAGCGATTGTAATATGCACAAGTCGTGTATTGAAGTCGCTTGAATATAAGTACAAAAAGGCTTTAAAAGAGATGAAACAAGATACTAAAATTGTTACCGCAGGTCGGAAAGCTAAGTGGACTAACGGCGTAGTAAACCCCAGTGTTACTCGTGCTTCTACCGTAGTATTTAATACGGTTGCAGAAATGAACAATGCCTTAAAAAACCGTAACAACCAAACTATGGTATATGGCAGACGTGGAACAACCACAGCATTTGCCTTTAGTGATGCCATGACCGAGCTTGAAGGTGGGGCGGGCTGTGCTCTTTATCCTTCAGGTACTGCTGCGATTACCAATGCGATTATTTCTTTTGTGAAAACTGGCGATCATATCTTAATTGTTGACAGTGTTTATGAGCCAACGCGTGATTACTGTGAAAAAATTCTAGCTAAAATGGGCGTTGAAACAACATATTATGATCCATTAATCGGCGCAGGCATTGAAGAGCTGATTCAGCCTAATACCCGTATTGTATTTTTAGAATCACCTGGCTCAATAACCATGGAAGTTCAAGATGTACCGACAATAAGTGCTATTGCCCATAAACATGATTGTATTGTAATGCTTGATAATACTTGGGGCGCAGGTATTAACTTTAAGCCATTTGATTACGGCGTTGATATTAGCGTACAAGCGGCGACCAAGTATATTGTTGGTCATTCCGATGTGATGTTAGGCACGGCAACAGCCGTAGAAAAATATTGGCCACAATTACGTGATAATAGTTACTTAATGGGGCAATGTACGTCACCTGATGATCTTTATCTTGCTCTACGCGGTATTCGTACTATCGGCGTACGTTTAAAGCAGCATCAAGAAAGCGCATTAAAGGTCGCTAATTGGTTAAAAGGTAGACCTGAGGTTGACACAATTTTGCATCCTGCATTTGAGTCTTGTCCGGGGCATGAATTTTTCAAGCGTGATTTTACCGGCTCTAATGGTTTATTTTCATTTACCTTAAATTGTGGCAATAGAGAGGCGTTAACTGCATTTCTTGATGGATTATCTCATTTTAAAATGGGTTACTCATGGGGAGGATTTGAGTCGTTAATTCTAGGTATTACTAGTCTGGATTCAATCCGTAGTGCGACTAAATGGACCACTGAATATCCATTAATTCGTTTACATATTGGTTTAGAAGATGTCGATGATTTAATTGAAGATCTTGAGCAGGGTTTTCAACGTTATAATGCGCTTTTATAGCTAAGTACATAGTTAGTTAACGATAATCGATGTATTGATTATCGTTAACGTTTTAATTGCTACTTACCTAATAGTGAAAATATTTTTTTGGCAATATCAACATTATCTTGTTGACCGTTAAACAATTCACTTTGCTTGCCAAAAGCAAATACGGGTACATCTATAGCCGTATGCCCGCCTGAAGTCCATCCTGTATTTGAGTATTTATCAATAATCTGTTTAACCGTAAGTGATAATGAAAATTCAATTTTAGGCATATGTTTGAGTTTTCTTATCTTAGTATCATTATTGATTATTGCGGTTTTCTTGCTATGCATAAGTAACGCTATATCGTCTTTAGACAATTCAAAATTAAATAATTTAGCAACCGTAATCGGGGTGATTTCATTTTTTATTAGTTGTTTGGCGATGTATGTTGGCGAGTGTTTCATACTACGTAATTTTTCAGGTTGCCACTCGTACTTTCCTTTTGCACCAATAGTAATACCACCGGTACTATGATCGGCAGTTACGATAACTAGTGTGTCGGGGTGATGCTCGACAAAGTGTTCTAGGTATTCTAACGTTTTAGCTAAATCATCCATTTCAGCCATAGCACTACTCACATCATTTACATGGCCTGCCCAATCTATTTGACTGGCTTCTATTAGCATAAAAAAGCCTTTTTTATTTTCTGAGGGATTTTTTTTGTAGTCAACTAAGTGGTGCACGGCGGCTTTAGTCATGGTTGATAAACGGTGTTTATTGGTATCATCTAGTGCCCATGGTAAGCCGACATCAGCAAAAAGTCCAAGTACAGGCTTATTGTCTGGTAAGTTTGTTAGGCCTGTATAGTTATCAATGTAATGAAAACCTGCTTGCTTGAATTCATTGACCAGATTTCTATCCTCACGAATAAAGTATTGCCAACCACCGCCAAAATATAAATCAGCCTTAATACCCTCATCGATATAACTATCGGCAATAGCGTTATAATTCCTACGACTTTCATTGTGGGTTAAATAAGAAGCGGGTGTCGCATGGTTTATTTGTGAGGTAACGACGACTCCAGTCGCTTTGCCTTGAAGTTTTGCCCATTCAAGTACTGATTGTACGCTATTTTTATTAACATCAACGCCAATGGCACCATTGTAGCTTTTTATACCCGTGGCTAAGGCAGTTGCACTGGCGGCTGAATCGGTTACTACACCTGAAACAGCTGCTGGGTAGGTACTGGAAAAACCTTTTAAGTGTCGATCGAATACCGTCTTTTCAATCATGTCTGTCTTTGGATTGTCGCTAAAATAACGATAGGCGGTGGTATATGCGGGACCCATACCATCACCAATAACCATAATAATATTTTTAGGTGCTGTCTCTTTTTCAGATATTACGGTGCTAACACAAGAGGTTGAACTTAGAGAAAGTAGTAAAATTGGTAGAAAATGTCTCATTTTTATCCTGTTATTTAGTTATATCAATGAAGTAATAAATTGACTAACTGATTACTTCATTGATATTAGTTCTACATCAACCCATACCAAGCGGTGATCGGACGAGGTTTGCCTATTTTTGATCAATCGGTAGGTTTTTTCATTTTGTTGTGGCCAAAATACGCCAGATTTTTTGATAATGAAACCCACTGTTGAAGGTAATACATAATCAGCTCTCATTCCCCAATAGGCAGTATGATAAATGCCGTTGCTATTTTCACTTGAATGATTTTGGCCGCCAAGGCTTTTGGGTAGCGAATCTTGAATTTTATCACTACTTAGTAGCGCAACGATACCTTGGCTATTTTTAGTCATGATAGCATCACCTTCAACGCTAGAGGCATTTTGATCGCCCATAATAATAAAACGTCGATTAGCTTTTAAAGGACCTTTTTGATGATTATCATCATAAATATAAGCGCCTTGTTTGGCATTAATATAGTCAAACCAAAAGCGGATTTCGTCATGATTTCGATTGCCATTACGATTTTCAAGGCCATCAAAAACCGGTGGAGTAGGGTGACTAGCAAGGATATGAATTATTTTATCATTAATTTTGATTGGAATATCCCAATGAGATTTAGATGATAATCTTAACGCTTGCCACGTTTTTTGAGGGTACCAAGGCTTATTTGTTTCAGGATTTATCGGTTTCAATGCGTTAGGCATATCATGCCATTTAAATTTTTTAAACGTTCGGATGGCTTTTTCGTCAATAGGATATTTTGATAATAACACCATACCAAAATGACCAATAAAGTGACCAAAACCATGAGCATCAGCAGGTAGTTGATTACTTTTGCCATCCTGGTTTAAATCACTGTTTATTTTTACGCCCGTATTAACCGCGCCTTGATAAAAATAAGGATAGTTAATCGTTTGCTGATTATGTTGCGACTTGCCTAAATAATTATTGACGAAATAACGAATATTGCTATTACTGTCGTCTACACGATCAAATTCATTTAATAAAATAATATCTGGGTTAACCCGTTGAATAATCTCCGCAATGTTTTTTATTTGCAGATGATTTTTGTGTAAGGCTTGCGTTAGTTCATTACCCTTAATATTTACAGTGTCAGGCTGTTTTTTTTCAACATAATTTAGTGCCTCCATACTGACATTAAACGTGGCGACTCTCAGATTAGTTGGCATTTCTTGTGTCATTCCTGTACTGGAAAACTTTAAACTAAAAAATATTAAGCTACAAAATGTCAATGCGAATAATTTAGCGCTACTATTAAATATAAAGGGTTTCATTGTTTTAGGCCACAACCGCGTAGGATAAAATCAGTGAGAAAATTAGTCACATTAGCAATGTCATCTTCTTTGTATTCAGGGCGGCTCATAATGGTTAATATTTGATTGTCAAAGTCAGCATAATGTTGCGTAGATGACCAAATTAGAAAAATCAAACTGACGGGATCAATCGGTTGCATTTGACCATTATCAATCCAGTATTGAAATATTTTTGCTTTCTTTTGAACCCATTGATGAAGATAGGTGCGGGTAAAATCTTGTAAGTGTTGCGCGCCTTGAATGATCTCCATGGCATAAATTTTAGACGCTTTGGGGTTGGTAAATGACATGGCTACTTTAGCTTTAACGAATTTTTCGATGGCGAGTTTAGGACCGTCTTCAAGTAAAATATCACCAATTCCTTCATCCCACATATTCAAGGTTTGCTCTAGTACGGCATGATAAATATTTTCTTTATTTTTAAAATAATACAACACATTGGCTTTTGGCATACCGGCATTGTTAGCAATAGCTTGTACAGTAGCCCCTTTATAACCTTGCAAGATGAATTCATCTTGCGCAGCGGATAAAATTTTGCCAACACTAATCGCTCTGATTTTTTTGGGTTTGCTATGGGTTGTTATTGTATTATTTTTCATTAAATTATCGATAATAGCGTCGTTCGTGAACAATATTTTGATTGCTGATTATTAGTCATTTGGTGAGTAAATTATAGTGACAATTTACTATTGTATAGTGTTACATTGCCAATGATAAATGCTTTGTTTTTTATCATGATTATTTTGTCTAAATAACGCCATCTCTTTTTAGTTTGATAAGTTTTAATTCTAATAGCATTAATCATATCGTTATTTATCAAGAAATACAAAAAGCTGACCTTTTGGTGTGTTTTTTAATTTTATTCTGTTTTTTTTGATAAAATTAAGTTAATTTAAAGTGATGTAATGAAATTGTAAAATAACTTTGCTTTAATTCATTATGTTGCAACTTCAGAGCAAAAAAAATAGCGCTGTTGCAGTCTAAAGAAAAATAATAATTAACCCATAAAAACACATAAAAACACATAAAAACACATAAAAACACATAGAAATACATATAAACACATAGGAACACTCAGATGAATACCTACTCTCTATCACGAATAGCTGGTGCATTAGTTGTTGCGCTTGGTTTATCAACATCGGTTGTTTCAACTGATATTATAGCAAATACCACTTCTTCAGGCATCAAAGGTCAAGTTGTAGGACCCAAAGGCAATGCTGCTGTTGGTACTCAAGTGACTATTACTCATCTTCCGTCAGGCACAACGAAAACAGCCCTGGTAAATCAGTCGGGTGTATTTTCTGCGCAAGGTTTAAGAGTAGGTGGTCCTTATAAAATAGTTATTAACTCTACTATTTTTGAAGATACTGAACTTACGGATGTGTTTTTAACGCTAAGTGAAACTTACCCTGTCGATGTGGCACTTGAAGAGCTACAGGATATTGAAACTATTGTTGTAACAGGACGAGTTGTTAATAAAAACTATGGTAGTAATAGTCCCTCATCGAATTTTAATTTGAAAGATATTCAATTAACACCCACCGTGAATCGTGACATTAAAGATGTTATTCGCGTTGACCCACGTATATATATCGATGAAACTTCTGCTGGTGGAGCTATTCAATGTGCTGGTGGTAACCCTAGATTCAACAGTTTAACTGTTGATGGCGCCCGTATGAACGATAACTTTGGTTTAAATAGTAATGGTTATCCTACTGTTCGCATTCCTTTTTCATATGATGCGATTGACCAAGTTGCTGTTGAGTTAGCTCCGTTTGATGTGCAGTATGGTGGTTTTACTTCTTGTAACATTAATGCGGTAACTAAGTCTGGTGGTAATGAAGTTCATGGTAGTGTTTTTATGGATTACACCAACGATTCATTAAAAGGCGATAGTTTAGAAGGCACTAAAATTCCTACCGGTGATTACGACGAAAAGCGTTATGGTTTTAATGTAGGCTTACCGTTAATTGAAGATAAGTTATTTTTATTCGCTGCTTATGAAAAATTAGACGGCGCACAAATAATACAGTACTCAGCATTTGATAATGGTGGTGTGATCCAAAGTGATATAGATAAAATCATTCAAATATCTAAAGAAAAATATAATTATGATCCAGGCACTTTAGTACCAAGCATGCCTGTAGAAGATGAAAAAATATTAGTGAAACTTGATTGGAATATCAATGACAATCATCGATTAAACTTTGTTTATAATTACAATGATGGTTTTGAAATAGACCAATCAGATGAAGGATCAAATCGTTTATCTTTGTCTAACCATTTTTATGAGCGCGGTGCCGAATTTAGTTCTTATGTATCATCATTATATTCGGATTGGACAGATAATTTTTCGTCAGAGATTCGTATAGGTTATTCAGAGCTTGATAATCGTCAAACTTCACTGGATGCTGCAAGTGGCTTTAGTGAATTTACTATCGAAAAAGTTGGCGCCGATCGTGGCCAAGACATTGATGTTTATCTCGGGCCTGATGATTCTCGTCAATCAAATAAGTTAAAATATGACAATTTATCGCTAAAAGTTGCCGGTACTTATTATCTTGATGATCATGAATTATATTTTGGTTATGAGCGGGAAGAATTAGATGTATTTAATTTATTCGTTCAACATAGTCGCGGCGAGACCGATTTTAGTAATATAGACGATTTTGATAGTGGTTTAGCTAAGAAAATTTATTATGGCAATGCCAATTCTCACAATCCTGATGATGCTGCCGGTGAATTTAAATACGCGTTAAATACTTTATATTTTCAAGACAAGTTTGAGTTGAGTGATTACGATGTCACTATCACCGCAGGCTTACGTTATGACTGGTATACTAGCGATGATAAACCAACTCATAATCAAAACTTTGAAGATAGATATGGTTTCTCAAATGCTCAAAACCTTGATGGTGTCGATTTAATTCAACCTCGCTTTGGATTTAATTGGACAGCGAGCGAGCAATTAGAAGTGCGTGGCGGCTTTGGTTTGTATTCTGGCGGTAACCCAAATGTTTGGATATCAAATAGTTATTCAAATGATGGTGTGCGTAATATTCAAGACTCAATCGAAGATGTTCAAATACTCGGTGCTAGCGCTATTGATTATAATGGCTCAGGTCAGCCTGGCTATGATATTCCACAATCACTTTACGAAGAAATAGGTAGCGGAACTGCTGATTCAAGTACTAATACAACTGATCCAAATTTTGAAATCCCTTCAGAATGGAAATATTCATTAGGCTTAACTTATGTAACAGAAAATGAGTATGTGTTAACTGCCGATGCTTTATATACCGACAAACAAGATTCAGCTGTTGTTAGTAATTTAGCTGATGGCGTTGTGGCAACAGCTCCTGATGGCCGTCCGGTTTATGATAGCGTTAATCACAGTCGTAACTCAGATCTTTTATTAACTAATGTGACAGGTGATGATGCTAAATCGACGATACTTTCTTTTGCGGTAAGTAAAGAATATGACAATGGCTTTGCTTTCTCAGCATCCTATGCTTATACCGATGCACAAGATGTTCACCCAATGACTAGCTCTGTCGCATTTTCTAACTATCACGGTATTGCGGTATCAGATCCTGAAAATCCACAGTTAGCTGCGTCAAATTATGAAATCCCACATCGTTTTACTTTGAACTTAACGTATAGCCGTGAGCTTTTAAGTGGTTACCAAACCCACTTTAGTGTCTTTGGTCAGGCTAACCAAGGTCATCCATATACCTATTCTTTTGCTAGTCATCGTAATAGCGGTTTAGGCTTTAATGATAAAGATCGTCAGTTACTTTATGTTCCAACAGAAGGTGACTCAAAAGTAGTTTATGGCGCAGATTTTGATCAACAAGCTTTTGATGATTTTATTGCTGGTGAAGGTCTAACTCGTGGTCAAATAATGGATAGAAATGAACTGGAAGGTAAATGGTGGACCAAGTTTGATGTGCGGGTAGAGCAAGAATTTATGGGCTTTATGCCGGGACATAAAGCAAGCGCTTACCTTGTTATCGAAAACTTTGGCAATATGCTAAATGATGATTGGGGCGTACTTAAGGAAGGTAATTTCTTACAAGGTGCTGTTACTGCAACTATCACAGATGATGGCCAGTATTCTTATGATGAATTTAGTAATCCAAGCTCTTCAAGTCGAGTAACTGACGCTTCGTTATGGGAAATGCGTATTGGTGTTAAGTATGACTTTTAATTAAGTCAGTCTTTTAATGAATAAAACCGTGCTTAATCGTGCGGTTTTTTTTTGAAAAATTTATGCTTACTCATTTATCAATGTTGCTAGCATAACTGCCTTTTTCGTTATATTATCTTGACTAGTTGGTCAGTTTTTTTTGACGAAGTTAATAAGAGAAAGCAATGTATTTTACAAAGAATATCGATGTTACTGTTGAGCAATGGGGTAAATTATCTAAAGCGGCTGAAATTGCTTTTAGCAAAGCCTATGCGCCTTATAGTGACTTTAAGGTAGGTGCTGCTGCCTTAACAGCTGACAATGAAATTGTTCAAGGTTGTAATGTTGAGAATGCGTCCTATGGACTTACTGTGTGTGCTGAGCGAAATTGCATTGCCAATGGCGTGATTAATCATCAAGAAAACAGTCAGTTACAGTTCGTTGCCATTGCTATATTTACCAAGCAAGAAAAATTGACTCCGCCTTGTGGTGCTTGTCGACAGGTGCTTGTTGAATTTTTCCCTGCGGATGCTGAAGTCATGTCTGTTAATCATTTAAATCAAAAAAAAATATGGACGGTAGCACAGTTACTGCCAGATGCTTTTACGCCAACAGATCTATTGCATAAAGATTAAGTTTTATTACAACAGCAGTTACACAGCAGTTAAACAGGAGTATTAAGATGCTATTACCTCAAGAAATTATTGCAAGAAAAAGAGATCATCATGTATTAACGAAAGATGAAATTGGTGATTTTGTTGACGGCCTAGTTTCACAGAAATTTAATGATGCTCAGGTTGGTGCTATGGCGATGGCCATTTTTCAACAAGGCTTAACCCAGCAAGAAACGGTTAATCTAACACTTGCCATGAAAAATTCGGGTCAACTGCTAACTTGGGCCGATATTGATGGCCCTATTGTTGATAAACACTCTACTGGTGGTGTTGGTGATAAAGTCAGCTTTATGCTTGCGGCAATAGTGGCTGCCTGTGGGGGATACGTGCCGATGATTTCAGGTCGTGGTCTTGGTCATACTGGCGGTACTGCTGATAAATTAGAAAGTATTACCGGCTTTAATGTGCAGCCTAAGTTGGAACAGTTTCAACGGATAGTTGCTGATTTAGGTATGGCTATCATTTCACAAACACCTGAGCTAGCGACAGCAGATAGGCGTTTGTATGCTATTCGTGATGTTACTGCTACGGTTGCTTCAATACCACTAATTACCGCTTCTATTTTATCTAAAAAACTCGCAGCAGGGCTTGATGTTCTGGTGATGGATATTAAAGTTGGTAATGGTGCAATGATGACCGATCTGAATCAAGCACGCGCTTTAGCACAAAGTATCTCCACTGTTGCAAATGATGCAGGTGTTAATACTCAAGCTATTATCACCGACATGAATCAAGTATTAGGAAATACTGCAGGCAATGCCTTAGAAATAGAGGAAGTGGTGAAATATTTAACCGGAGAGTTTTGTGAGCCTAGGTTACACGAGGTTGTGGTCAGTTTAGCCAAAGCGATGTTGATCAATAGTAAGTTAGCAGCAGATGAAGAAAGTGCTTATATTAAAATTGATCGGGCTTTAACATCAGGTAAAGCCGCAGAAATATTTGCTAAGATGATTAGCGCATTAGGCGGGCCAAGTGATTTATTAGAAAAACCATGGCGCTCAATGCCTAAGGCTGAATTTATTATTGACGTGTTAGCCCCATGTAATGGTTACATTAGTGGCATGCAAACTCGCGATATAGGTTTATCTGTAGTGGGTTTAGGCGGCGGACGAACCAGTAACGAACAAAAAATAGATCACAGCGTTGGCTTTGACCGTATTTTACCTATTGGTACTAAGGTTAGCAAAGGGGATGTATTAGCAAGAGCGCACGCGTCTTCTCAAGTCAGTGCCGAGCTTGCTAATAAACAATATAGTAAAGCGCTTGAATTTTCAGATATTCCTGTACCTGAGCCAAAAATAATTTATCGCTTTTAATGTTTTGTTCAAATCCGATTGTTGGTTTGTTTTACCACGTAGAACAAACAATCTTTCAATGCAATCTGCTTATCAGTGGTTGCTTTGAACATTCGTAAATTTTGCTTACACACTAATTGATTTTCACGAGTGTAAAAATACTCATCAATAACATTACAACCGTGTTTATTGAGTAAACGTAAATTTTTAAGACCATCGCCATCAATCCAACCGATCATTTCACCTTTATTCGCGCCACCAAAATTGAAACAGTCTATGTTATGTTTTAGAGTTATGCCGCTATAACCTATATCATGCTCAGCATAAGATAAATTAATACCTTCGCAAACTTGTAATCTCAGTGGTAAGTAAATAACTTCAATACATGTTTCTGGTTGAATATAGGCAATGTCTTCATAGGTTGCTATGTGGCATATTCCGGCATAAGCCATCTCATGGGCTTGCTCATCAACACGGCCGCCACATTCTACTGTAATAGACGGACACGAGAAATCTTGCTCCATTAGTGAGCCTAGCTCTAAATCAGAGAGAACTAATGTTTGGCAAAAAAAGGAAGCCAGTGAGATAGTTTCTGTTGTGATGCTAGTGCTGATGGCAAAAGTAGGACAAGGGCTCGGCGCATTATGAAGATCCACCACCATTTCAGGATTGACATCTTTAATGGTTTGCACAATTAATTGTGCTCTTTCGTAGCTGCCTACTTGGTTTTCTATTTGAATTTTATCGTACTCTTGATTGCCAAAACAACGGTTTATATCTTCGCTGCCATCAACAAAGCGTTTAGATAATAATGGTTTGACACAAGCCGCTTCTACAGAGCAAATAATAAAACGTAAATTGGTCTTTGGCAGCTCTTTTACATTTCGTGTCGTTAGCCAACGATGCAATGCAATTAAACCTGAAGGTTCACTGCCTTGTAAAAGCGTTGTAACCACCCGATATTTTTTTGAGTCTAATCCACTAATATCAATAACTGTTGGACATGTCATTGATAATAAAAATTGCTCATAATCGGCATGTAAATCTTGCCAATTTGGATCTTGTAGATAGTTAATCTCGCTAAAATCTATTTCCATATTATTACCTACACGAGTTGAGTTTATGAAGTCTATTCTTTGGTATTAGTACCGGATACCATTAGCATGTCACACCTTTAGCTTACTCGGTGTTGATTAAGGTCAATAAAAGTGATTTCACTGTGTAAATTTTCTAATAAAAAACCATGATAATTGTTTTGTCGCGTTTTTTTTTAACGTAGACTATCGATAATTTTTTTAATCACACGAGTAGCTCATGACTGAAGAAACCATATTTTCTAAAATTATTAGACAAGAAATTCCAACACCACTTTTATATCAAGACGAGTTAGTGACTGCTTTTAGAGACATATCACCTCGGGTTAGTACTCATATTCTAATTGTACCAAATAAAAACATTGCCACTATCAATGAGGTAACCGATGCAGACGAGTTAACGATGGGGCGAATGATCAGTGTGGCGAAAAAGCTCGCTAAAGAAGAAGGTATTGCTGAAAATGGTTATCGTTTGGTGATCAATTGTAATGAAGATGGCGGGCAAGAAGTCTTTCATATTCATATGCATTTACTCGGTGGTCAGCGCTTAGGCTCTATGTTGTAAGGGTAATGCTCGCTTTATTAACAGCTAATTTACCCATAAATGCGATAGATGGTTATCTACTTACGATTAAAGGCCGTGCGATTAGTTAGCGACTAACGCATACTTAAGTTAGTTACTTTTTCTCTTGTTGACCCTGCTGGGATTCTACGTGAATTGGAAAGAATTAATTGAAAATAGAAACCGCCTTTTTTGGCTTGCTCATACTGCAGGTTGGTTTGGCTTTGCTTTCGTGCATTATTTGGGGTCTTTACTCCATGACTTACGTGACATTTTTGTAGTCATTATTTTTCTTAATGCTTATGCTGGTTGGCTTTTCACTGTGCCATTACGTTATTTATATCGCCGTGTTTGGAAGCTCCCTCCAGTTAAAATTGCTTTTATAGTAGTTTTTTCTTCTTATTTTATTGGGGTTTTATGGCAGGTTGTAAAAAACATTAATCATTGGGAAATATATAAGCACGGTTATAAGCCAGATTTTTGGTTAATGTATACCCAATCAAGTGTTTGGTCTTTTTATATTATACTTAGTTGGAGTGTTTTATATTTTAGTACTAAGTACTATCAAATGTTACAAATTGAAAAGCAAAATGTATTAAAAGCGAATGCTGTTGCACATCAAGCTCAACTAAAAATGTTGCGATATCAGTTAAATCCTCACTTTTTATTCAATACCCTTAATGCTATCTCTACGCTTATTTTATTGAAAGAAAATACAGTTGCTAATGGTATGGTGACAAAGTTAAGTGACTTTTTACGTTATTCACTTGAGAAAGATCCAATGAAAAAAGTCACGCTTGTGAGTGAAATTCAAGCATTAGAGTTATATTTAGCGATTGAAAAGCTCCGCTTTGAAGATCGCTTACAAGTGCTCATTAAACTAAGTGAAAATTGTGAACAAGCCTTAGTGCCTAGTATGATTTTACAACCCCTTGCTGAAAATGCCATTAAGCACGCCATCGCTACGCAGGAGCAGGGGGGGAGAATTATTATTTCAGTTAATCGGTTTGCTAACGATTTGGTAATCGAGGTGGAAGACGATGGACCTGGAGCTGAAATAGTTGATGGGAATTTATATCGTGAGAATGGTGTAGGTTTAGTAAATACCCGAGAGCGCTTACAAACCTTATATAAAAAACATTTTTCCTTGGTCGTTGCCAATAATACCCCTTCTGGAATTAAAGTGAGTATTCGCATACCATTTGAGTTAGATTAATACACCTTGGCGGGTAATGGGCGTAAGTAGTACTAGAGAATAGGATTTTTCATGACATTTAATACCATTATAGTTGATGATGAACCGCTTGCTCGCAAGGGGCTAGCAATACGTTTACAAGTATATAGTGACATCAATGTTGTTGCGCAGTGTTGCAATGGTAGAGAAGCTATTGAAGCAATACGAGCTTATCAAGTTGATTTAATGTTTCTTGATATTCAAATGCCTGGTCTTAATGGTTTTCAAGTGATTGAAGAAATTATGCAGCAAGGGTTAAAAATGCCTATGGTGGTTTTTGCTACTGCGTTTGATCAATATGCGATTAAGGCGTTTGAAGTACATGCACTTGACTATATTTTAAAACCTACTGATGAAGTACGTCTTAATCAAACGATTGACAAAGTTAGGCAGTATTTCAACTCAAGTATTGATACAAAGCATAAATTGAAACTTATTCGCCTAGTTAGTGACGTAACAGGCAATGATTGCCAACAAATATTAACTGAACTTGTGAGTAATAAACCTGTTAGTTTATCTCCTTATTCTGATGTGTTGGCTATTAAAGATGGCAGTGAAATCCATCGTGTCTCTGTCAGTGATATTATTTGGATAGATGCGGCAGGTGATTATATGTGTGTCCATGCCTGTGATGATTCAGCTAATAGTGTTATCAATAATAGACACGAAAACACCCATATTTTAAGAAAAACGATGAAGCAGCTAGAAGAATACCTTGATCCTAAATTATTTATTCGCATTCATCGTTCAACCATTGTGAATAAACACTATATACAAAAGTTTTCTTGTCAATTAAGTGGCGAATATTTTTTAGTGCTGAAAAATGGTAAAGAGCTTAAGGTGAGTCGAAGTTATAAAGAAAAAGTTAAGCAAACAATGAATAACTAATTCATCTTTATCTATAATTTTCACCTGTCTGGTCCTTAACCGTCTATACTTACTTTAGATTAATAATAAAAAGAGTAAAAATAATGAATGTTAGTTATATTGTGCATGTTTCTGGCAAAGTACAAGGTGTCTACTTTAGAGTGTCTAGCCAGCAAAAAGCTATTGATTTTGGCTTAAGTGGTTATGCTAGGAATTTAGCCGACGGTGATGTTGAAGTTTTTTTGTCGGGCGCGCCAGAAAATGTCGATAAAATGTTAGCTTGGTTAACGCATGGGCCTGAACAGGCAGAAGTAACTAAAATGCAACAAAAACAAGTAGACTGGCAAGAGCATAGCTTTTTTTCAATTAGCTAACTGCTTGCCAACCACACGGCAAAATATTAAAACTATGCTTCGATAAACTGAAAACGTTGTAAAATCTTACCTTCTCGGGTAATTGTTTCATTAAACATTGTTAAAGGCCGAACCCAGATATCACCTTTGTTACCAAAAGGGTGATATACCACTAACGTTTCTTCGGTTTCACTATGTCTAGCAAGATGAAGTACTTGGTAATAATTACCTTTAAAGTGTTGATATTTTCCTAATTTAATCATTAAATTTCCTATTATTATGTAAGCCGTAAGCTACTCAGATTGACAGCTTAGTGTTGCAATATTGCCAGTATTATACCCGCATTGCTTTTTCGCCACGAGCAATACCAACACAACCAGAGCGAACTGATTCAATAATTTCAGTCTCATTACTTAATGTTTCAATAAAAGCATTTAATTTCTCACTACTGCCAGTTAACTCAATAGTATAAATTTGCTTGCCAATATCCACTATAGAGCCACGGAATATATCAGTAATACGCTTTACTTCAGTACGCGTTGTTCCATTGACTGTGGCAACTTTCACCAATAATAATTCGCGTTCTACGTGTTTACGATCGGTTAATTCAGAGACTTTAACCACATCAACTAGCTTGTTCACTTGCTTTACTATTTGCTCTAACACTTTGTCATCGCCAATGGTGGCAAGGGTAATTCTAGATAGGCTGTTATCGTCGGTTGGCGCAACGGTTAAGCTTTCAATATTAAAAGCGCGTTGTGAAAACAATCCAACAATACGGGATAATGCTCCGGCTTCATTTTCTAATAAAATAGCTAAAATATGACGCATTATGCTTTCACTCCATTATTTCTTATATTGGCAAATAGGTTATGTATTTCTTTGTTTAACTTATTGTTATTTAGTATTTGAGTCATTAAGCTTTAACTCCTTTTTTTATCCACATTTCATCAATGCCACCTTGGCGAATATGCATAGGATAAACATGTTCTTTTTCATCAACTAATACGTCAACAAACACTAATTTATCTTTGATGCTAAATGCTTGCTCTAGTTTAGCGTCAAGTTCATCTAAGGTATCGATTTGAATGCCAATATGACCATAAGCTTCGGCGACTTTACAAAAATCGGGTAATGATTCCATATAAGAAGAAGAGTGTCTTCCATCGTAAACCATATCTTGCCATTGGCGAACCATACCCAATGAGCGGTTATTTAATGTGATTATTACAACCGGTAATTTGTACTGCTTACAAGTGGATAACTCCTGAATATTCATTTGAATAGAGCCATCACCGGTAATGCAAATCACATGTTTATCTGGAAAAGCCAGTTTAACTCCCATTGCTGCGGGTAAGCCAAAACCCATGGTGCCAGCGCCGCCTGAATTTATCCATTGGCGAGGTTTGGCAAACGGATAAAATTGTGCGGCAAACATTTGATGTTGACCCACATCTGAAGCGACGTAAGCATCACCATTAGTAATTTTATACATGGCTTCTATAACACGTTGAGGTTTGATTTTTTCACCAGCAACTTGTTCGTAGCTCACGCTATTTACGTTACGCCATAAATTAATTTGTTGCCACCATTGTGTTAATGCTTCTTCATCAGGGCTGTAATTAATAAGGTTAAGTTCATCAAGTAGCTGTTGCATAACCACATCAACTAAACCGACAACAGGAATATGGGCGCTAATGGTTTTGGAGATAGACGTTGGATCAATATCTACGTGAATAATAGTCGCGTTAGGACAAAACTTCTCAACGTTGTTGGTTACTCTGTCATCAAATCGCGCACCAAGGGCTAAAATTACATCAGCATTAGCCATCGATTTATTCGCTTCTAGACTGCCATGCATGCCTAACATACCAATAAAGTTTTTGTGCGTTCCTGAAATGCCACCAAGGCCCATTAATGTATTAGTAATCGGCGCTTTTAATGTTTCAACTAACGTGGTTAACAGTTCAGATGCATCGGCTAAAATAATACCACCACCTGAATAGACTACTAATTTTTTTGCTTCACTTATGGTTTTAGCGGCTTTACGTATTTGTTTTGGATGGCCTTTAATATTCGGATTATACGAACGCATTTTAACGTTAGTTTCAATGTGAAAAGGCGCCTTATTTTGCGGAGTAAGTAGATCTTTTGGCAGTTCAACGACTACTGGACCCGGTCTACCGGTACTGGCAATATAAAATGCTTTGGCAATGATATTCGGGATTTCGGCTAAATCACGACAGTTAAAACTATGCTTAATAATAGGACGCGTACAACCCACAATATCCGTTTCTTGAAAAGCATCATTTCCGATGAGCGTGGTAGGTACTTGACCCGCTAATACAACCATCGGGATAGAGTCCATATAAGCGGTTGCAATACCTGTAACACAATTGGTTGCACCTGGGCCAGAAGTGGCTAGTACCACTCCCACTTTGCCTGTAGCACGGGTATAACCATCAGCCATATGGGTTGCTGCTTGTTCATGACGGACTAATATATGTTCAATTTCATCTTGCTGAAAAATAGCATCATATAGATCTAAAATAGAACCGCCAGGGTAGCCAAATATATACTTTACTTTAAGTGCCGATAGCGCTTTTACTACCATTTCTGCACCGGTAAAAAGTTCTGTTGTCATGTTGATTCCTTTTAATTGAGTTATGTTAATTGAGATAATTTATTGTCAAATATAAAAAAACCCCGGTCTTTATCAGAGCGAGGGTTTGGTTATTTAATTGCTTACTTACTTATTTAATAATTAGTATTTCGCATAACCAGCTCCCCGTAATGATTTGACTATCACTACGACCATGAGGACGACATTGAGGTTACGAGAATATGAAATCATGTTTATTTAGATTATTTACTTGAGTTAGTTATTTTATAAAATAAGGTTAATGCTTCGTTCTATTTTTAAAGAATTTGCCTGTTGCTGTCAACCCTTAAATACAAAGTGAACTACTCCGGCCATAAATGGCCGAGCTTCAAAATCAAGCAACTTTCGCTACTTGATTAATCTTTTTTGACGTTTCATTAGTAGATGCCTGTTCGCTACGCTTGCAGGTCTTACGTTTACTTCCGCGCCCATGACCCAAACGAAGTACACCCCGTTTAGACAACTCCGTTCCAGAGTCTAGTAGTAAATTAATTGCTCTTTTTGCTATCACTTTTGATGCATTACTATCAGCATTGTCAACGTTTCCACAGTTACCGCACATGAACTTATCTTGTGACTGGCGATTGTCGGGGTGAGTGTGGTCGCACTTGGCACACTCTTGACTAGTGTATGCTGCATTCACTTTGAATACAGCTATTGCTTCACGTTTAGCTTTGTACTTAACGTATGATTCTAATATGTGCCAGCCGTTAGCGAGGATCGCTTTGTTTAACCCTGCTTTTTGTGCTGCTTTATTGGATATAAATGTGCCGTTTTGATTTTGTTTGGCTTTTGGTTTTTTCGTCATGTTAGCGGTTTTTAAGTCCTCAAATACAAATATCTGAAACCCTGACTCAATAAGCTCACGACTCGTTTTGTGGCAAAAGTCCTTTCTTATATTGGCGCACTTAGCATGATGCTTTGCAATGCGGTGTTTAGTTTTATTTCTGCGATTTGAGCCTTTAGTTTGCTTTGATAACCTGCGCTGTAGTCGTTTTATATATCGCTGTGACCTAGTCGTTGATTGCTTTTGCTCTTTAGTGAAGTCAAACGCCTTATAACCTGCATGAACTGGGACGACCACACCACGGTCTAGGCCGACAGTTTTACTCGTTAATGACTCTTTTGTTTCACCGCTAAGGTATTTTAAATGCGCTTTAGCATCAAGTAATTGTCTTTCGTCAAAGCCATCATCGTAGCAAAACGAAATACTATATAGACCGCGTTCTTTCTTGATATAGATTGATTTTGGCTCACTGAAATTTCGATGAGATTTAAATGATAAATAACCAATATTGTTCGTTTTAGTGCCAATGAATAACCGAGTAACACCGTTGCTACAGCACTCAAACTTAAACACTTCATTAGTCAGATGGATAGAGCCTTGATCTGATTTAGGTTTGAATTTTGGCTTGCCACACTCTCCTTTCATGAATTTTTGATAGGTTTGATACCAATTGACCGCGCTATTTCGAATAATTTGACTAGGGCAGTCATACAACCAAGGGCTTAGCTCTTTTGACTTAAACTGTGCGGCTTTTTGATCTACTGGTGCATACGTATCTAGAGGATAATATTTACGGGCGAAGGTGCTGTAATACTTTTCTTCACCACACTTAGCATTCCAGATAAACTTGGCACACCCCATCCACTGACTTAATATCAGTTTTTGGCTTGGTGTTGGATTAGCTCGTAGCTTAATGCCCGTTAGCAAGTTATTCTCGCGCTGTATGGATGTACAGTAAATAATAATATACTGAGCACGAAAGTCAAGACCGTTCGACTTTACTCGCAGCTAAAGCAAGCGAGATTGCGTCGAACAATTGTTCAAAGAGTTTATTGTAAATTAAGGCATTGTAATAAATATGGATCTAGTTACAATTTGGTACATAATTACCTGAATAGATAAGCTATGATGTCTAGTATGGTGTATTTAATAATGACGATAAAAGGGGAAAGCTATGAACTTAATTAAAAAAGTATTTGTTGCTGTATTACTCATTGCAGTTGCTAGTTGCTCAACAACCTATAAAGCAAAAGTCGACTTTGATAAAAATAGTAAAGTTGATACCTCGAATTATAAAACCTTTGCATGGTTAAATTCAGGTAAAATAATGGCACCAGCAGAAGATATTAACCCCGTGATGAAACTGCGTGTTGATGAAGAAATTGAACAAGCTTTTATGGCTAAAGGCTATCAGTTGATTGATGATGCTGAAAAAGCCGATTTTGCCATTTCTTATACGGTTGGTAATCGTGATAAAATTAAAGTGAGCAGCTATCCTACAACCTACAATACAGGGTTTGGTTGGGGAAGAGGCTACTATGGTGGTCGTTATAGCGGTATGTATGGTACACAAATAGCTACTGAAACGCATGTACGTCAATATACAGAAGGTAAGTTAGCGATAGATATTTATGATGTTAAGTCTCATCAACCCGCATGGCACGGTTGGGCGGTGAAGCGCATTAACTCTGATGATAAACAAGCGCCATCTTCAGCGATTAAAGATATTGTTAATAAAGTGGTTATTCAATTTAACTAACTGACCTTTAATGATGAATTAAAAAAGCAGCCTAGGCTGCTTTTTTATCAGATATTACTTATATGCAAACACTAAACGAGCTTACTCGCCCAGTGTAAATTTATGATTTAACCTATTTATAATTGTTTATAAGTAGCAAAGAAGTTTTTCAACTTTTCTATTGCAGGTACTAATACATCAACATGAGGTAAAAATACTAATCTAAAGTAATTTTGTTCCTTAATGTTAAAGGCACTACCGTGAACAAGTAGTATTTTTTCTTGTTTAAGTAAATCTAAAATCATTTTTTCATCATTGGTGATGTTAAACTTTTCAGCGTCTACTTTCACAAATAAATACAATGCGCCCATCGCAGGGTGGCATGATAAGCCATCAATCTCATTGATCATTTTGACAGCAACGTTGCGTTGTTTTATTAATCGCCCGTCGCCGGTAATCAGTTCATTAATACTTTGATAACCGCCTAATGCTGTTTGAATGGCATGTTGACTTGGTACGTTGGCACACATACGCATTGAGGCTAAAATTGTTAACCCTTCTAAATAATCTTCGGCGTGAATTTTAGGGCCAGATAAAACCATCCAACCAACTCTAAACCCAGCGATTCGGTAATTTTTCGATAAGCCACCCATGGTGATAATAAAAACATCTTGGGCAAGTGATGCGGTTGGAATATGTTTAGCGCCGTCATATAAAATTTTATCGTAAATTTCATCGCTAAAAATTATTAGGCTATGTTTTCTCGCGAGGGCAATGATCCCTTCTAATATTTCTTTAGGATAAACTGCACCGGTAGGATTATTGGGATTGATCAATACAATCGCTTTGGTTTTGTCTGAAATTTTACTTTCCATATCGTTAAGATCAGGATACCAACTGTTTTCATCATCACAAACATAATGAATAGGGGTACCACCAGAAAGTGCAACGGCAGCTGTCCATAACGGGTAATCGGGTGCAGGAATTAATACTTCATCGTCATTGTTTAGTAAGCCCTGCATTGCCATTACAATGAGCTCGCTAACGCCATTACCGATAAATATATCATCAACACGCACATCTTTAATGCCTTGCTGTTGAAAATATTGCATCACAGCAACACGAGCAGAGTAAATACCTTGAGATTCGCTATAGCCTTGTGACTTAGGTAAGTTATGGATAACGTCTTTTAAAATATCGTCAGGCGCTTCAAAACCAAAAGGAGCAGGGTTACCAATGTTCAGCTTAAGAATTTTATGCCCTTCATCTTCTAAACGACGTGCCTCTGCTGCTATTTGCCCTCTAATTTCATAACATACATTGTTTAATTTAGATGACTTTATTATAGCTTTCATGATGAGGTTACTTCTTGAATTAATATGAATAGGTTAGAGACTTACATTGTTGCTAATATTAGCGACTATTGAAATAGCTAAGGGCTATTTTTTTAATGATAAGTTGGACTATTTTTGCCTAAAAGGATAGAACGTTAACTTTTGTTAACAAAAAGGGGCAAATTGCCCCTTAAAAAAGTCATTTTATGTCATTTGCCAGTATTAGCTAAAAAGTGACATAACGTCATCAATAGCAAGCAAAGATTTTTCACCGGTAATACGGTTTTTAACTTCTATTTGCTGCGCATCTAAATTTCGTTCGCCGATAATAATTAATAAGGGGGTACCCATTAATTCATGATCAGCAAACATAACACCAGGGCGCTCTTTTCTGTCATCAAATAGTACTTCAATACCCGCTTGGTTAAATTGCTCGTATAGCGCTTCGGCGGTTTCTTTTACGCGAGCTGATTTTGCCATGTTCATGGGGACAATAGCTACTTGAAATGGCGCAATAGCTTTTGGCCATTTGATACCGTATTTATCATGGTTTTGCTCAATGGCAGCAGCAACAATACGTGATACGCCAATACCGTAGCAACCCATGGTCAAGGTTTGGTTTTTGCCACCTTCATTCAATACTGCGCAGCCCATAGCTTGAGCATATTTTGTACCTAACTGAAAAATATGGCCTACTTCAATACCCCGTTTAATAACAATACTTCCTTGGCCACAAGGGCTAGGATCACCGGTTACCACATTACGAATATCAGCAACCTGGTAGGTTGCACAATCCCTTTGCCAGTTTACACCGGTTAAATGGTTGTCATTTTCATTAGCGCCACAAACAAAGTCGCTTAACTGTGCTGCGCTGCGATCGACAATAATCTCAATAGTTAACCCAACGGGGCCAATAGAGCCAGCATTACAATTTACCGCCGCTAATATTTGCTCTTCGCTGGCAAATGTTAGTGGTGAGGCTATTTGTGATAAATGCTCTACTTTCACTTCATTAAGTTGATGATCCCCTCGAAGTACCAAGGCCAGGATAGGTGTTTCACCTTGCTCATTTTCACTACCACAAACAAGTAACGTTTTAACGGTAGTATTTATATCAACAGTTAAAAAGTTTGCTAGGTCTTCAATAGATTTAACATTTGGGGTGGCGATTTTAGTTAATGTTTGTGTTGGCTCTGCGCGTGCTGTTTTTGGCGCTAACGCTTCGGCTTTTTCAACATTGGCAGCAAAGTCACTGGCATCACTAAAAGCAATGTCATCTTCACCTGAATCGGCAAGCACATGAAATTCATGACTGGCATCGCCGCCAATAGAGCCGGTATCAGCTAAAACTGGGCGATAATCTAAACCTAAACGGTCGAAAATACGACAATAAGCATCAAACATTGTTTGATAGGTTTCTTCTAAGGACTCTTGCTCTAAATGAAAAGAGTACGCATCTTTCATTAAAAATTCACGACCACGCATCACACCAAAACGAGGACGTATCTCATCGCGAAATTTGGTTTGAATTTGAAATAATGTTAACGGTAATTGTTTATAGCTATTTAGCTCGTTTGCAACTAGCTTAGTAATGACTTCTTCATGTGTTGGGCCTAAAACGAAAGGGCGCTTATTGCGATCATTTAAACGTAATAGCTCTGGACCATAATCGTTTAATCGGCCAGATTCTTCCCATAAATCTGCAGGTTGGACCATTGGCATTAATATTTCGTTAGCACCGGCACGTTGCATTTCTTCACGAACAATGTTTTCTACTTTTTTCAACACACGCAAGCCAGTGGGTAGCCAAGTATATAAACCTGAAGCTAGGTTACGCACAAGACCTGCACGCAGCATTAATTGATGGCTAATAACTTCGGCACTAGCAGGGGTTTCTTTTAAAGTAGATAGTAAATATTGACTGGTACGCATCACTAAAATTTTCCGTAAAATACATGTAAGCGAGAGTAGCTCTGATCAGACATGAAGACAAATGAAATTCTCGCTATTCTATCAGGGAGGTTAGTGATGAAAAAGTAATAAATAATAAATTTTAATTCTTGTCCTTTTCTTTACCGAAATAACCAAAAACACAGCGATAGTAAAATTGCCAACAAAACATTAAAAACTAATGATTTCAAGCGATAAGTCAACAAGTTAAATGTTTTCGACATCCTATCTAGTAAATTGAGTATTGAAAAAATCTGTTATCAATAATGTCATTTATCTTGGTCTAAGGTCTTTATTTTGTGCATAGGTAGAGTATAGTGCGACACTATTGAAAAAGTGTCGCACTATTAACGAGAAACCCATGAACATTAGTTTAGTTAGAGCAGATTACAAAAATGAGCAACATGCTAAAGATTTAATTATGTTGTTAAATGCTTATGCGCTTGACGAAATGGGCGGCGCTGAAGCGCTAAGCAATGACGTTCAAAAAAATCTTGTCGCAACCATGAGCAAACGCAGTGATGTATTTACTGTACTTGCTTACGTAGATGAAGCGCCAGCAGGTATTATTAATTGCGTAGAAGGTTTTTCTACCTTTAGTTGTAAGTCATTAATCAATATACACGACTGTGGTGTTTTGGCTAAATACCGTGGTCTTGGTTTAAGCTTAAAAATGTTTGGTGAAGTAGAAAAAATAGCAATAGAAAAGGACTGCTGTAAATTAACCCTAGAAGTTTTACAGGGTAACAAGGTAGCTCAAAATGCCTATAAAAAATTAGGCTTTTCTGGTTATGAACTCGATCCTAAACTGGGTAATGCACTTTTTTGGGAAAAGAAATTAAAGTAGCCCTGATGAGGACAAATAACGTTTAAAACGAAATTGGTTTTCTTGTACGTTTATTAGTAGTCGGTTCATCGTTGGACATTACAGCTGATTTTTTTTCTGGCTTAACCGCTTTTTGCTGCTTAGGCTTTTGTTTAGGAGCAAAGCTAGTTGTATTTTTGGTTTGGGCCGGTGGTGTTATTTCTTCCTCATTAACCTCACTTTCTAAATTTTCATTCACAATAATCTGTAACGTTTCACCATTAAATTGAACGATGTCATCATGAAAAACTTTTTTTCGTTTTTGATATTCAACTTCGCCGTTTAGCAAAACATACCCTTCACTAATAACTACTTTGGCTTCACCACCACCAGTGACTAAATCAGCAATTTTTAATAATTTGCATAGCTCTATAGGCTGTTGATCTAACTGTATTTCTAAATAACTTTCTGACATCGTATTATTGTATTCACTTGAAAATAATCACAGTCATTTTACCAGTAATTACGCTATAAAAAAATAAAAAATAAAAAATAACTTGATTAAGTGGTAGGACCAGTGCTTTAATCACAATCAATATATTTAGCTGAAAGTACCTATTTATCACTGCAGCTATTAAAATCATTTAATGTTAGGAGCAAAAATGCTTAGTTACAAGGCCCCCATAACAGACATCAAATTTTTAATTGAAGATGTTTTTGATTATTATGATCACTATAAAAAATATCCAGAATTTGAAGACGCAACACCCGATATGGTTGATGCTATTTTTCAAGAGTGCGCCAAATTTTGTGAAAATGAACTACTGCCTTTATACCAAAGTGGTGATAAGGAAGGCTGTAAATGGGACAAAGGGGTTGTAACGACACCTAAAGGCTTTAAAGCGGCGTATGATCAATATGTCGCGGGTGGATGGCAAAGTTTATCTCATCCTGTCGAGCATGGTGGACAAGGTTTACCCCCTTCATTAGGGATGGTTAAATCTGAAATGATGGGCACAGCAAACTGGTCGTGGTCTATGTATCCTGGTTTAAGCCATGGCGCTATGAATACGGTACAAACTCACGGTAGTAATACGCAAAAAGAATTATACCTAACACGATTAACTGAGGGCACTTGGACGGGCACTATGTGTTTAACCGAGCCTCAATGTGGTACGGATTTAGGCCAGGTAAAAACTAAGGCAGAGCCAAATGGCGATGGTACCTATAATATCACCGGGACTAAAATTTTTATCTCTGCTGGAGATCATGACTTAACCGATAATATTATTCATATTGTTCTTGCTAGGCTCCCTGATGCGCCAGCAGGAACCCGCGGTATTTCTTTATTTATTGTGCCTAAAATCAAAACAGATGCTCAAGGACATTTAGGCGAGGGTAACCATGTTACCTGTGGCTCTATTGAAGATAAGATGGGAATTAAGGCCTCTTCTACCGCGGTATTAAATTTTGATAATGCGGTTGGCGAATTAATCGGTCCTGAAAATAAAGGCTTAGAATGTATGTTCACCTTTATGAATACAGCGCGTGTAGGTACCGCTTTACAAGGGATCTGTAGTGCTGAGTTGGCTTATCAAAATTCATTAATTTACGCTAAAGAACGATTATCAATGCGTGCGCTTACAGGGAAGAAATTTCCAGAGCAAGTTGCTGATCCTATTATCGTTCATCCTGACGTACGTAAAATGTTGATGACACAAAAAGCGATTTCTGAAGGCGGTCGCGCCATGATTTATTATACAGCTAAAATCGTTGATGATATTGAAATGGCAAAAACTGATGCCGATAGAAAAGCTGCTGATGACAAATTAGGTTTTATTACGCCTATCTTAAAAGCATTCTTAACTGAGCTCGGCTGTGAAAGTGCCAGCCATGGTTTACAAATATTTGGTGGCCATGGTTACATCAAAGAGTGGGGGATGGAGCAAATTGTTCGTGATGTGCGTATTGCGACACTTTATGAAGGAACGACGGGAATTCAAGCATTAGATCTTCTCGGTCGTAAAATTCTACTCTCACGTGGTAAGTCGTTAAAAGCGTTTACTAAAGAAGTGTTAGTGTTTTGTAAAGATAAAAGTATGATTTCGAGTAATCCTCATAAACGCCAAATGAATAAATTTATTTGGCCATTAAGTAAATCAGTGGCTAACTGGCAGCAATACTCTTTACGTTTAGCATTAAAAGCTAAAAAAGATAGAGATATTGTCGGCTCTGCGTCGGTTGATTATTTGATGTATTCTGGTTACATCGTCATGGCTTATTTTTGGGCTCAAATGGCGCAAACAGCCTATGAAAAGTTAGCTACCGATGTTGAAAACCGTGATTTTTATCGCGCAAAGATTAAAACTGCAGAGTTTTATTTTACACGGATGTTACCCAGAACTAAATCATTAGCTAAAACTATGATGGCCGATCCAAAAACATTGATGCAACTTGATGAAGAGTTATTATCCTTTTTATAAAGTTTATTACTTAAGTAAATCTATTGGTTAAATAAAAACGCACAAGATAATACTCGTGCGTTTTTTTGGTCATAGGATTAAGTATTAGGCCAATTAAATTACTTAATGGGTTCAACTTTGATCTATGCTTTCTTGTCACTTTTATTGCTGATAAGCTCACTATGATCAAAATCATCAACGGCAATAATCGCTTTTCTACCTTGTTCTGTTCTAATTAATAATGCCGCTTCAGTTGCTGAAATAGCATTGGCAGCTAAACCAAGTTCAGCAACTTTATCTAGGTGATAAAACGGCAATTTTTTATCTAATGAAATACATACTTTAGCGAAAATAGGCTCACAGGCAATGATATCTTCTAAGGTTTGCTCCAACAGACCAAAAACGTTATTGCCATCACGCGTTAAATATTGATCTTTACCCAGGCGTGTCCTTACGTCACTCGGTGTTTGTAATAAGGTCGCTATTTGATGATCTAAGTGATCACTTGGTTTGGTTAACCAAGTGCCTAAGGGGAAAATAATTATCCGTAAACTGCGAGCAAGCCATTTATTGGGGAAATTATTTAGTAGTGCATCAAGCGCCTGTTGAATAGCAAATAATGAATCTTCTACAGCCCATTGTAGTAGAGGTAAATCTTCTTTTTTTCTGCCTTCATCATTAAAACGTTTCAAACAAGCACTTGCTAGATATAAATGGCTTAACACATCGCCAAGGCGTGCCGAAAGGCGCTCCTTTCTTTTTAAATCAGCGCCTAGTGCTAACATCGAAATATCACTGAGCATGGCTAAATTAGCACTAAAGCGAGTTAACAGCTGATAATAATGTTTCGTCTCATCATTAAAAGGGCTAGATAGAAAACGTGATCCGGTAAATGAACTGCTTAAACTGCGACTCATATTACTGAGACTAAAACCAATATGAGCAAACAATGCATGATCAAAGTCATTTAATGCTTGTTCATCATCCTTATTATTCGCTGCTTTTAGTTCTGCTAGTACATAGGGATGACAGCGAATAGCGCCTTGACCATAAATAATTAAACTGCGCGTTAATATGTTTGCACCTTCCACCGTAATCGCAATAGGAGCACCTTGATAACTTCGGGCAAGGTAATTACTTGGCCCCATACAAATACCTTTCCCCCCATGAATATCCATGGCATCAATCATTGAGGAACGCATTTTTTCTGTGAGATGATATTTTGCAATAGCAGATATAACTGAGGGTTTTTCACCAAGATCAATTGCCCCAGTAGACATAATTGTGACTGCGTCCATTAAATAAGCATTACCGCCAATGCGTGCCAACGCTTCTTCAATACCTTCCATTTTACCTATGGGTAGTTTAAATTGTTGACGTATATGGCTATAGGCACCTGTAGCTAACGCCACCGTTTTAATACAGCCAGCACTGTTTGAAGGTAGCGTAATAGCACGGCCAACGGATAAACATTCCACTAGCATGCGCCAACCTTGTCCGGCCATGTCACTACCACCAATAATATAATCAAGGGGGACAAAAACATCTTTACCCTGTGTAGGGCCATTTTGAAACGGAATGTTTAATGGGAAGTGTCGTCGACCTATAGTGATCCCTTCTATGTCGGTTGGAATAAGCGCACAGGTTATGCCTAAGTCTTTTTTATCACCAAGTAAATTATCAGGGTCTTCTAATTTAAACGCCAAACCTAGCACGGTGGCAATTGGAGCAAGCGTAATATAACGCTTATCCCAATTAAGGCTCATCCCTAATATTTCTTTTCCTTCAAATTGTTGTCGGCAAATAATACCCGTATCAGGAATTGCGCTTGCATCTGAGCCAGCCTCAGGACTAGTTAAGGCAAAACAAGGGATTTCTTCTCCTTTAGCAAGACGAGGTAAGTAATAATCTTGTTGAGCTTTGGTGCCATATTCTTGCAATAATTCACCCGGACCTAATGAGTTTGGCACACCAACAGTACTGGCTAATACTGAACTGACGCCGGTAAGTTTTTGTAATACTCTTGATTGGGCAAAAGCTGAAAACTCTAATCCGCCATATTGCTTTTTAATAATCATAGCAAAGAATTGTTTCTCTTTTAAAAACTGCCAAACCTCTGGCGAGAGATCAGCAATTTCGTGCGTAGTATGCCAATCATTTACCATGGTGCAAACTTGCTCAACGGGCCCATCTAAGAAGGCTTTCTCTTGTGCGCTAAGTCGAGGTTGAGGATAATTATGTAGTTTTGTCCAGTCAGGATTGCCACGAAATAGTTCTGCATCAAACCAAGTAGTACCGGCATCTATTGCTTGTTGTTCTGTTTCTGACATCGGTGGCATTATTTTTCTAAATAAATTTAATAATGGCATACTGATAAATTGTAGGCGAATAATATCAATGTTTAAGGGCAGGGCAATGACAGCAAATAATAACCAAGAAACAAAACCGATAGTATTTAAAAAGGTACCAATGGCTAATAGCACGATAAATACAAAGGTATAGGTTGACAGTGATGCTCTCACATAACTCATAAACCAAGTTAATGAAAATGCGGCGATGAGCCATAGAGTAATATCCACAAAACCCCCTTTTACTAAGGAATAAAATTTCAAACTAGTTGAATTTAAACACTGTTTTAACTATATAATCTAGTTATAGATGAAATAAATAATATAGCCAAGCTCAAGTTAGGACTATTTTATTATAAGTTTTGGTTTAGCTAGGAATTAGTTAGGAATTAGTTAGGGTTTAGTTATGTGCTAGCTTGTGGTTATGTTCTCTCCTTTATGTTTTGTGCAGAAATTTACTTACCTTATTTATGATATTATTTATATTTTAACATTTATGGACTCATAGATGATTTTAGACCCATTTTTTTATATTTGTGCCATACCTGCCATCCTACTTTTTGGTATGGCCAAGGGGGGCTTTGGTGGTGGTATATCAATGTTGTCAGTGCCTTTAATGGCATTAGCCGTACCTCCGGTACAAGCGGCGGCGATTTTACTGCCAATATTAGTGGTGATGGATTTATTTGCGCTTAATAGTTTTCGAGGCCAGTGCAGTATAGTCAATCTTAAGATAATTATTCCTGGTGCGGCAATTGGTATTTTGGTGGGAACGTTCACCTTTAGTTATCTTTCCGCTGATATGATACGTATTATAATAGGTACTATTGCGGTCATCTTTACCATCAACTACTGGTTTAAGCGAAAGATTACCCAAGGGAGCAAGCCCGATCAATTAAAGGGAACTATTTGGGGCGCTATTGCCGGTTTTACTAGTTTTGGTGTTCATGCCGGTGGTCCCCCTATTAGTATTTATCTACTCCCCCAGAAGATGGATAAAACAATATTAATGGGAACATTTGCTTGGTTTTTTTCAGTGGTAAATTTGTTGAAGTTGATCCCATACACATGGCTAGGACTATTTGACCAGACTAATATAGTAACCTCATTAGTCTTAACGCCATTAGCACCAGTCGGTGTTGCTTTAGGGTACTTTTTACTGAATAAGGTCAGTGTTAATATTATTTATAGCTTTTGCTACGTTTTCTTGTTTCTTGCTGGCGTAGGTTTACTATTTAAGGGGAGTATCGGTCTTTCATAATGACCCATTGCCAAAAAACTTAAAATCTGATCGGTATAGCTAACGGTATTACTTTACAACGTGCAAGTCTAGAATAGAAATTAGCAACACAATTAGCTAGTGATTTAACCATTGTTACAGAGTAAAATAGTTAAAATCCAAATTATTAGCAAATATTTTAGCCGTAGCTGTTCAGTTGCTTAAATTACAACTGACACCTCAAGGTTTTATCTTTATATTTTTTGTCATTAAATGTTAAATAAGGAGTATCTACAAAGTGTGTGAGCTTTTAGCTATGTCAGCTAATGTACCAACAGACATCTGTTTTAGTTTCAGTGGTTTAATGCAGCGAGGGGGGAATACCGGACCTCATAAAGATGGTTGGGGTGTTACTTTTTACGAAGGTAAGGGCTGTCGAAGTTTTAAAGATCCTAATCCAAGTGCCCATTCACCTATTGCTGAGTTAGTGACAAAGTATCCAATGAAAAGTGAGGCGGTGGTTTGTCATATTCGCCAAGCTAATTCAGGAGGGGTTTGTTTAGAAAACACTCATCCCTTTATTCGTCAAATGTGGGGTAAAAATTGGACTTATGCTCATAACGGACAATTAAAAGGCTTTGCCGAAAAACTCCCCATTAAATTACACTTACCGATAGGAACTACCGACAGCGAACATGCTTTTTGTTGGATTTTAGATCAGCTTCATTATAAATTTGGCGCACAGCAACCGCCGGCTGTGGTTCTATTTGAATTTATTGCGACACTGACATGGAAAATAGATGAGCTTGGCGTGGCTAATATGATTATTACCGATGGCGAGTATTTATTTGCTTATTGTTCAAATAATTTACATTGGATTACGAGACGTGCTCCTTTTGGCAAAGCTAGCTTAATTGATGCTGAAGTTGCGGTAGATTTTCATAAAGAAACAACCGATAAAGATATAGTGACTGTCATCGCCACTAAACCGTTAACCGATGACGAAACATGGCACAAAATGAATGCAGGCCATTGGCATTTGTTTTGTTTGGGAGAGTCAATTGCTTGTGGTGTAGAAAGCTAACGTAGCTAGCTAGAGCAAGATCATAATAAGATTTATGATCTTGTCTTGATGTACGTAGAGTTCAGATTACAACTTTTTAACGGCTTTACCCTCAATTTCTAGGGTTGTAAGTTGAGCTTCAAACTGTTCTGTTCCCGCTTTTATTTGATAAAGTTTTACTAATAAGTAATCAAGTTCAGGGGCAAACCAAGCATAAGTAATGCGTTCTTTCTCTTTTACTTCTCGCTTAAAGCGAATTGTTTTAATTAACCCGTAAGGCAAAATTAACTCTTCTTCACCGTCATACTGATAAACATAATCTTTAATTGAACCTGATGTGTTGATAACGGGATAGATATAATGCGTTTGTTTAGCATTGATCATTAAATTTAAACGATGTTGGAGGTGATAACTGAGTTTGTCTTGTAAATTATTAGAGAAATCAACTTGGTGATCTCTTTGCCGTTCAATATCCTGAGCTTCTCCTTTTGCTGCGTTATAAAGCCATTCATAACGTTTATCTTTGCCAGTACCTTCTCTCGTATAAATATAATGTTGCGGCGTCACTTTGTTGTTTTCTATGGTAAGTATTGAGGTTTCAGTGCGCGTTTGAGAGAAAATAAGCCACTCAACTTCTGTTTTATAATGATAGTTTATACTGCCGTCTGCTTGGTAACTTAATTCTCTGGTGGCCGTGCCAACAGGATCAGATTTATGTAAAACGGTATATTTTGCTGAAAACTCAGGGACTATTTTATTTTCAATTGATTGGCTTTCAATTTGTTGAGCAGTAGCAACGAGGCTAAAAAAACAAGAGAGTGATAAAAGTGTAAGTAAAAAAGATGGTTGAAATTTCATTAACACAAATGATCCAGTATAAAGGTAAGAAAGTAGCTTACCTTTATACTAACAGTTTATTCGTCGTTCGCATAACCGCAAGCAGGTAATATGCAGCCGTCTAAAATAGCATGCTCATTTTTACTTTCGGTTGTCATACTAAGACGTTTTTGACAAAGCCATTTTACCACTAAAGGATAAATTCTGTGCTCTTGTTCATGTATACGTGCAGCTAAATCATCGCTAGAATCACCGTCAAACACAGGCACTCTTGCTTGTAAAATTACCGGACCACCATCAAGTTCTTCGGTAACAAAATGCACACTAACGCCGTGTACTTTATCGCCCGCATCAATAGCACGTTGATGGGTATTAAGCCCCTGATATTTTGGTAGTAATGATGGGTGAATATTGACTAGTTTGCCTTGATAATACTGGACAAAAGCAGGTGAAAGTATACGCATAAATCCTGCTAGGACGATCACGTCGGGGGAAAATTGATCAATTTTAGTGATTAACGCTTGATCATAACTTTCACGGCTATCAAAGTCTTTATGAGATAAAGCCACAGTGGCGATATTTGCATTTTCAGCCCGTGTTAAACCGTAAGCATCACTTTTATTTGAGACAACCGCAACGACAGAGCCTGGGTAATCAGCTGCTTCGCTGGCATCAATAATCGCTTGTAAATTAGTGCCACTGCCTGATATTAATACTACAATTCGGCTAGACATGTATTTTCCTTTTCTTTAGATAAATAAAAGGGGCTAATGATTAGCCCCTTTACTTGCATTTATTTTTACTTACCGTCTTTTATTACGAAAAGATAACTTGCTCTTCACCATCAGCTTTATCGCTGATTGCGCCAATATGCCAAGCTTTTTCGCCGTGAGCGGTAAGTATTTCAATACTTTGCGCTACTTTATCTTCTGGTACTACGATTATCATGCCGACACCACAGTTAAAGGTACGGTACATTTCATGTTCAGTAATATTACCATTGTCTTTTAACCAATTAAATATTACCGGCCATTCCCAGCTTTCACCATTGATCACAGCTTGTGCTGTTTCAGGTAGAACGCGTGGGATATTTTCCCAAAAGCCACCACCAGTGATATGAGACAAAGCGTGAACTTCAACGTCTTTAAGTAACGCTAAAACAGACTTAACATAAATTTTAGTCGGTTCAAGTAAATGTTCGCTGATCGCTTTTCCATCAAGTTGCTCAGTAGCCGTATCAGTCTTGTTAACTTCTAATACTTTACGGATTAATGAAAAACCATTTGAATGAGGACCTGAAGCACCTAATGCGATTAATTGATCACCGGCAGCAACTTTAGTGCCGTCAATTAAACGTGATTTTTCGGCAATACCAACACAAAATCCGGCGATATCATAATCGCCCTTGTGATACATACCAGGCATTTCTGCGGTTTCACCACCAACAAGAGCACAACCCGCTTGTATACATCCTTCAGCAATACCTTCTACAACTGATGAAGCAACAGCGACATCAAGTTTTGCAGTGGCATAATAATCTAAAAAGAATAATGGCTCAGCACCTTGCACAATAAGATCGTTAACACACATAGCAACTAAATCAATACCCACTGTGTCATGTTTTTCTAGATCAATGGCTAAGCGTAATTTGGTTCCCACGCCGTCAGTACCTGCAACTAAAACCGGCTCTTTATAGCCTGTTGGTAATTGACAAACACTACCAAAACCACCTAAGCCGCCCATGACTTCAGGGCGAGTAGTGCGCTTTACTGCACCTTTAATGTTTTCAACAAGGGCATTACCAGCATCAATATCAACACCAGCATCTTTGTAGCTTAAAGACTGTTTTTGTTCGCTCACGGGAAACCTCAAAAAAATTACCGATAAAATAGTACCTAAACAAGCTTAAATTATAAGCTTAGTTAGATTTAAAAGATGCATATTCTAACAGTGCCTGAGCACATACTCAAAATCTTTATATCAAATCGATAAAATTTTTTATTTGGCAGTATAAAATGGTGTGATTGTGGTAATATCAACGATAAATTTTCACCTTAAAAATTTACTATGTTTAAAACACTAATTCTTTTACTTCTTGTTATGGCTAGTTTTTTACCTTTTACCGCCATAGAAGCAGTAGAAGTTAAGGACTTGTATCAAGCAAGCGTTACCATAAATTCTCGAAATAACACTGACAAAGCCATTGCTTTAAAAGAAGCGTTAGCGGCAGTAATGGTAAAAGTAGGCGGTAACAAAAGTGTATTAGAAAATAAAATGATTAAAAAGTCATTGAATGATTATCGGCTTTATTTAAACCAATATCGCTACCAGCTTAAAACTATTCATTCAATGAAGCCTGTTTTAGAGAATCAAACTCAAACCAAACAATTATTTTTGTTAGCTAGCTTTAATGAAGATAAAATCAATCAATTATTCCAGCAAGCTAATTTAGCAATATGGGGAAGTTTACGACCCCAAGTATTACTGTGGTTAGTCAATGAAGATGGCTTGATTCGCACTATTATGTCTAATTCTACCAATTCTAACCTACCTTTTATGGTCAATGACTTTTCTGATCAACGAGGTTTGCCTATCATGATGCCGTTGATGGACTTAACTGACGCTAATCAAATCACGCTGAGTGATATTTGGGGGCGTTTTGAGCAACAGGTTAGAAAAGCGTCGAGTAGATATCTTGCTGAAGCTATCGTGATCATGAGGATATCAAACTCAAGTTTATTGGCTTCTACACCACAAGCCAATGTTGAGCCAGATAATTGTGGGTTGTTATGTACTCAAACCACAGTGGAAGAACAAAGCTATATATTAGATTGGAGTTTGCTAGCTTGGAACCTAGAGGGTAAACAAAAAAGAGTGAGTCAACAGTACCAAGGAAGTGATCAAAAAGAGCTACTAAAACAAGGTTTAGCTGAGATAACTGAATTGATTTACCAACATTACGCTTTATCAACAACCAGTAATAATGACTTCACTATTGAAGTAGCCAATATCGATTCATTAGCAACCTACGTTGATGTTTTTGATTTCTTAACCAATCTATCTGCAGTTAAGTCAGTTACTTTATTAAATGCAGAAGGTGCTTCAAGACGTTTTAATTTACAACTGCTAGGCTCCTCAGATGCGTTAGTTGCTTCATTAAAACTTAATAAACAACTTAAACAATTTATAGACCCACTGGCTAGATTTAACGCTTCTACATTGAAGAATGAAGTTGGCGAATTGGCAATACCTATTTTTTATTGGGGCAATAAATGAAAAATACGGCACAATTAACATTGTCGGTTCAATTACCTGATGATGAAACATTTGGTAGTTATTTGAGTGAATCTAATCACTTGGTGGTGAGCCAATTAAAGTTATTTATTGAACAAAACCAAACAACTAAGTCAAATGAACCCAATAGTTTCTATTTATTTGGTTTAACTGGGGTAGGGAAATCTCATTTACTGCATGCGTGTAGCACTTATGCTGCGAAATTAAATAAAACCTCGGTGTGTTTATCTTGTGCTGAATTACTTTTACTGTCAGTAGAAGTTTTAGATGGCTTAGAACAAATTGATGTCATTTGTTTAGATGATATTGAACTTATTGCTGATAACACGCTTTGGCAACAAGCTATTTTTGATTTATACAATCGAGTACTAGAGCAAAATAATTGCTTACTTATCAGTGGCGATCAAAGTGCGACTCAGTTGGGGCTTAGTTTACCTGATTTAGTTTCTCGTTTAACTTGGGGCTTTACCGAGCAGGTTAAACCGCTTGATGATGATGAAAAAGTAACGGCATTACAATATCGTGCTTCTAAGCGTGGTTTAACCTTGAGTAGTGAAGCCGCCAATTTTCTACTTAATCGTTTATCCCGTGAAATGGGAAATTTGATCACCTCACTTGATATACTCGATAAAGCATCAATAAGAGAGCAACGCAAAATAACGATTCCTTTTATTAAAGATGTTTTACATTTAACTTAACCTTTTACAGTGAGCCCATAATGAACGTAGTAACTGTTGATAAAAAACCGATTATACCATCGAAAATAATCTGTATCGGGCGTAATTATGTTGATCATATCGCTGAGTTAGGCAATGACGTTCCTGATGAAATGGTGGTTTTTTTGAAACCGAATTCAGCTATTTCATCTCAGTTACAGTCGTTTCACCAAGAAGCATTACATTATGAAGCAGAGCTTTGCTTTCTTTATCAACAAGGTAAGTTTAGTGCTGTCGCGGTTGGATTAGATCTAACAAAACGAACGCAACAAGCGAAATTGAAAGCAAAAGGTTTACCATGGGAACGTGCTAAAGCGTTTAATGGCGCCGCTGTTTTTAGTGACTTTGTTCTTATAGATGAAATAGATAGCAGCTTGAGTTTAACATTAGCCATTGATGGCAATATAATTCAAGCGGGCGGTGTTGAATTAATGATGGTTAAACCGGATGAAATATTAACTCAGCTACAAAGCTTTATTGCTCTTGAAGAGGGCGATATTGTTATGACAGGCACACCTAAAGGCGTGGGGCCGATAGTGAGTGGAAGTGAGTTTATTGGTAAAGTTATTTGCCAGGGTAAAACATTGGTGTGTTCTACCTGGTTAGCAGATTAACTATCCCCTTAAGCACAATTTAGTCATAACTTAAGCATAAGTTGAAGATTAATTAAATATCAATTAATGACTTGAGTTACGGCTTCTTCTTTAGGCTTACTTGGATCAAAACGTCGTATTTGTACTATCATACCTATATAAGGGTGATCAAAATAATGTATTTCACCAGTGATTACTCGTTCGTTTTGACTAAAATTAATCAGTTTTAAATTGGCTTTACTCGTCGTATTATTAGTGCCTTTATCTAAGGATTCATTTAGCACATTAAAATCAGCAGTGATATAAAGATAATGATCTAGGTGTACTTTAAAGAATCCATCCAAAAACCAAGGTTGTAGTGGCTCTACTGGCGGTTTACTTATTTTTAGCCGTTCATTCTCATCTCTATTGACTTCATGAATAACAATTAATTCTTCAAATGTTTGTTGTTCAAGTGTGCTAATTAAGCCATTAATATTAGCACTGTCAATGTTATCTAACTCATTAAATATTTGCGATAATTTTTGTTGTTTACTATCAGCAATATTATCTTTATTTTGCTCCATTTGAGCTGTTAAACCATCAACCCCTTGTCGCCCAATATTACTAGACTGTTGGAAAGCTAATTGTTCTGCCAGTTTAGCTTCATCAAGCGCAGACTGATAAATATCTAAAGCTTGCTGATATTGATAATCTAAACTACTTCCCGCAATGAGCTTAAGTGGAATAGCCTTATCTCGGGTAACCCCTATTTGTCGCCAACCGAAATGTAATAGTGGTCTAAATTCACTACTCCACTGCAAACGTTGTTTTATATCGGCTAATAATAACGATTCGTTAGCGATAAGATAAGGTCGATCACTCATATGCGCACCCGAAGCATTAAGTTTGGTTGGCAGCGCTTCAACGTCGAACGCATCTAACTGAAAATTAGCAAGTGACTCATCCGTAAATAGTTTTTCGATGTCTTTTGGGCTAATAATACAAATTTTTTCAGTTGAAAATAGTGAGCTAGCCAGTTCTTTTTGCAGCTCAAACAGATGCTTTTTCTGTTGCGCTGAAATTAATAAGTCATTATGAGTGTTGAATAAATCTTGAGGTGTTTTTTGTGGGGTATGTTCAATAGTTCCATTGCTAAGTTTAGCGTTGTTTTGAGTTATCTTTGTCGCCATATGGTTTTGATCTTGTTGCACAACAGCTTTATGGTCTGTGCCGAATTCAGGCATGGTAAAGGTGTCAACATGCTCAATTGCACTTGTGGTATCAAAAATAGTATCAGAAAAATGCGTATTAATATGTGGCAATGACTCAAACAAAACATCTTGTGTATCGTTCTTACCGCAAACCGGCATAAATTGCTTTATACCGGTTAAATTTGGTTGTAAGTAAGATGTCAGTAAATCAAAATGTTTTTTGTATTGAGGTAAATTTGTTGCACTAACATTGTCAGGAAACTTTTCTTTTAAACTTGTTTTATCACCGAGTTGTTTAAATAAAATAACTTCTATTTCAAACCACCGTTCAGGTGTCTGTGTTTGAACGGCGAATACACTGCTGCTAATACTAATACTAATGCAAAGCAGCGATATATAAAGTGATGGTAAAAACCTGACGCTAAGTTTCATAACTATCCGTTAGTTAGGGTTGATAAAAATTCTTCTACTTCTTGTTTTAATTCTTTGCTACTGATGTTTTGCGCAGCCGTGTTTGCCATCGTTGCGTATTCTAATGCTTTACTATTTTCTTCAAACTCTTGCTGTCTTTGAGCCATGGCTAAATAAACAGACGCAACAAAAGTATCAAGTTTTAGCTTCTGAGCAATAGCTAAGGCAATTTCATAAATGTCCATTGCTTGATCACCATCATCAGTAAAATCAGCAAGTGCTTCCCATTGCAATGGATGATCTTTCGGTGAATCTTGATTGGTTGCACACAGTTTTTGTAAGTCGCCACAGGCGCTATTTCTGGCATCGTCGTCATCTTTTTCTGATGCATTAGCAATGTTTTGACAGATGTCGAGAATTTCATTGTATAAGGGAGCTTTCATTTTGTTTCCGAATTAGAATAAGATCAAAAATAATAATATAATTTATTGTGTCATTGTATCGCATAATATTACAAGTGCGTGATATATTAGGCGCTTATTTTTTAGTGAATCAAACTTCAAACAACCCCATAGGTCTCTCTTATGCTATGTGTCATCTATAAAAGTGCTAAAAAAGCACAAATGTACCTTTTCGTTAAAACCCGTGATGACTTCTCTTTGGTACCTGAAGCGTTAATGACAATGTTTGGCACCCCCACGTTGGTTACCTTAACGAATTTGGCAACTAAAACAAAACTCGCTTTTGCTGATTTGGAGAAAGTGAAGATAAACTTAAATGAGCAAGGGTTCTATTTACAGTTACCCCCGCCGCCAGAAGATTTATTAAAAGAACATAAAATCCAAATGGATAACGAAAATCAAGAGGAGTAGTTTTATGCTAAAAGTAAATAGATTTTTATTTGGCTTATTTGCGTTAAGTGTTTCATTCGTTTTTACAAACATAATACAAGCTAAAGAACTAACACAAATTGGTTTTGAACAATATATTGTAGAGCTAAGAGCTGAGGCGTTAACACACGGGTTTGCCCAAAGCTTGATTGATAGCAGCTTTGCAAAAGCTAAATTTCATAAGCGTGCGGTATCAGCCGATCGTAAACAACCAGAGACAGTTGAAACCTTAGATACTTATTTACCTAAACGTGTCCCTAGCTGGAAAGTGAAAAAAGCCCGTATGCTTTATAAAAAGCATAAAGTGATGCTGACTGAAATAGCCGGTAAATATGGCGTACAACCACGTTTTATTGTGGCATTATGGGGATTAGAAACAAATTTTGGTAAATTTACTGGGGGCTATAATGTTGTCTCAGCTCTATCGACTTTAGCTTATGAAGGACGTCGAGAAGCTTTCTTTAAAAAGCAGTTATGGGCAGCGTTAACCATATTAAAGCAAGGGCATATTGATATTGCTGATATGAAGGGGTCGTGGGCTGGCGCTATGGGACAAAATCAGTTTATGCCAACGTCATTTTTAGGTTATGCTGTTGATGGTGATGGTGATGGAAAAAAAGATATTTGGAACAACCAAGTAGATATTTTTTCTTCCATGGCAAATTATTTACAAAAAGAAGGTTGGAATGGCGAATTAACCTGGGGACGTCAAGTTAAGTTACTACCAAACTTTGACACCTCATTGGCGATTCCAAAAAATACCGGTAGTCGCAAAAACTGGTTAAATGCATGGGACAAATCTGAAAAAACCTTAGCTCAGTGGCAAGCACTTGGTATTCGTCGTACTGATGGAACTAACCTACCTAAAGTTGACATTAAAGCGGCATTAGTATTTCCCGATGGTGAGAAAGGTCGTGCTTACTTAGCCTATGATAATTATAAAAGCCTAATGCATTGGAATTTATCTTATTACTTTGTGAGCTCAGTTGGTCATTTGTCTGATCGTATTAAATTCCCCCCTATTAATTAGTTGATAAACTTGAAGAGAAACATGAGTAAAAACGATATGAATACTGCGCCTTTTTGGCAAAATAAAACGCTAGCTGAAATGTCTCGAAATGAATGGGAGTCATTATGTGACGGTTGTGGTAAGTGCTGCTTAAATAAATTTATTGATGATGAAGAGACTGACGAGCAGACAGAGTTACTGCCAACTGATCATTTAAAACCGGGTGAAGAAGTACATTATTCCAATATTGCTTGTTATCTACTTAATGAAAAAACATGCCAATGTAGCCAATATGAGAAGCGAACTACGTTAGTGCCTGATTGTGTAAAATTAACACAAGAAAATTTAGCTGATGTGTTCTTTATGCCGCCAAGTTGTACCTATAGACGTTTACAGGAAGGTAGAGGTATGCCGTCTTGGCATCCGTTACTGCATAACGGTAAAAAAACAGCCATGCATAATGCGGGTATGTCAGTGCGCGGAAAAATTATCAAAGATGATGACATTCATCTTGAAGATTTTGAAGACTATATCGTTATGTGGCCTTTAAACGATATTGACTAACTCTTAAAGGCTAAGCTTTATCCTCCTTATTAACGTCGAATTTAATTAACGTCGAATTTATTTATGAATACCCAACAGCAAAGTCTGCTTTATTTACATAGTGCCGTATTACTTTTTGGTGGTACGGCTTTATTTTCAAAACTCATCGGTTTACCGGCACTTGATATAACCGTTTATCGAACTGCGGTTGCTGCCATTGTTTTATTTATTGTTTTAAGTTTGCAAAAACAAAATATTAGGTTAGCTAGCACTAAAGACTATGGCGTTGCTCTACTGCTTGGTATTGTTGTAGGAATTCATTGGGTTACTTACTTTGCTGGTATGCAAATGGCGGGTGTAACCGTGGGTATCATTGCTTTTTTTACCTATCCCGTTATCACTGTTTTTTTAGAGCCGCTATTCACCCGTTTTCTTAGTAGAAACAAACTAGGCCATGGATTAAGCAGTAAACCAAAACGAAAAGATATCTTGATTGCTTTTATCGTCATGATAGGAATTTTTCTACTAATACCTGAAATAAGCTTAGGGAACCAAGTTACTTTAGGCATTGCTACCGGGGTTCTATCAGCGTTCTTTTTCGCTTTAAGAAATATCCTTCATAAAAATTATTTTAGTCACTATTCTGGACCTCATACCATGTTGTACCAAACGTTAGTGGCATCTTTAATGTTATGTTTATTTGTTGAAGTGCCGCCAATGGATGTTACTCATAATGATTGGCTACTTATTTTATTAGTCGGTGTTATTTTCACTGCAATGCCTCACTCGTTATTTGCGTCATCTCTACGTCATTTATCCGCAACCACTGCAGGGCTTATTTCTTGTTTACAACCTTTATATGGAAGTGTATTGGCATTTTTTTTATTAAGTGAACGGGTAGATATATGGACAATGATTGGTGGGCTTCTAGTCATTAGTGCAGCGCTATTTGAAACATGGTCGGTTAGCCGAGGACGATGATTGCCACCAGTAATTACCTATACCCGCTCCACTTGAAGATGCAGATTTCAGCAAGACGAGAAAGGGTTAGCTACAAGGCATTGATTGAAGAGAATAGTTATTCTATTGTCGAAATCAATAACGCAGGAGATGACCCTTTCTCGACTTGCCCGTAGGGAGCTAAGCTAGAAAACCAGTCCTGCGTTGCACTACTCGATAAGGACGCTACATGGATGTAGCTTATGTGGAGAATGCAGGAGATGTATTCTCCTGAATAACCCTTATCAGCGTATCGCGCCTTGATCTGATTTCCTAGCTTCGCTCTGAAACTGCATCTTCAAGTGGAACGGGTACTGACGAATCCCCTCGAAATATAATCATAAAAATAGATGATTAGGGGAT
>JBLIEW010000031.1:0-57279 GCA_047633255.1 Colwellia sp. | reverse complement strand
TTCATGGCAATTGTGTAATGTTGTTTTTGGCGAAGTAATTTGATCACAATTTGCCATGAAGGTCGATCCCCTAATCATCTATTTTTATGATTATATTTCGAGGGGATTCGTCAGGAGCGGGTATATAACCTTGCCGAACTAAAGCACAACCTATTATAAAGAGATCTTCTGATGAGCGCATTATCACAACTTAAACCATCTAGTTTATGGCAATTATTTGAAAAAATTTGCAGCATTCCCCATCCATCAAAGCATGAGCAAAAGATATCACTTTGGATACAATCTTGGGCAAAAGAGCTTGGCTTATCCGTCAAAGAAGATGCTATTGGTAACTTATTTATTAAAAAGCCGGCAACTCCTGGCATGGAAGACCGCCAAGGCATTATTTTACAAGCGCACATGGACATGGTTCCACAAAAGAATAACGATACTGAGCACAACTTTCAAACCGACCCAATTCGCCCCTATATTGTCAGCGAAAGTGATGGCGATTGGGTAACCGCTGATGGCACCACATTAGGTGCCGACAATGGTGTTGGTTTAGCCTCAGCTTTAGCGGTATTAGCCAGTAATGATATTGCCCATGGGCCAATTGAAGTGCTAGTCACTATTGATGAAGAAGCCGGAATGAGTGGTGCATTTGGTTTAGAAGCCGGTTGGCTCGACGGTGATATTTTAATTAATACTGATTCAGAGCAAGAAGGTGAAGTTTATATGGGTTGTGCTGGCGGTATTGATGGCTCAGCAACTTTCCCATTAACATTTGACACTGTGCCTAACGATTTTCAAGCCTTTAACTTATCACTCTCTGGATTAAAAGGCGGTCACTCTGGTGTTGATATTGACACCGGCCGCGCCAATGCTAACAAACTATTAGTGCGCTTTTTACTTGATGCCAGTAATTTATTTGATCTGCGCTTAACGGAGCTTAACGGGGGTAGCCTTCGTAACGCAATTCCACGCGAAGCCAATGCCAGCTTTGTTATCGCTAAAGACCAAGTGGAGCCATTAAAGATGGCTTTAGCACACTATCTATCGACAATAAAAGCCAACTTAAGCGCCATTGAAACTGATATTGATATGCTATTAATTTCACCCGAAGACTTTGAACAATGTTGGGATAGCGTCACGCAACATAATATTTTACGTGCCCTAAATGCTTGCCCTAATGGCGTTATTCGCATGAGTGATGATATTGAAGGCATTGTAGAAAGCTCATTAAATCTTGGCGTCATTCACACCCGCGGAAAAAATTTCAATGCCTTAGTGCTAATCCGCAGCTTACATGATGATGGCCGTTTAGAAACCCAACGTACGGTGCAGTCAGTATTTGAATTAGCGGGTGCTGATATAAAATTTACTGGCGCGTATCCTGGTTGGAAACCTGATACTGATTCCTCCATTATGAAAACAGTACGTGATACCTATGCAGAATTATTTGGAAAAATACCCGCAGTAATGGTGATTCATGCGGGTTTAGAGTGTGGATTATTTAAAACCGCTTATCCACATTGGGATATGGTTTCTATTGGGCCAACAATTAAGTTCCCCCATTCTCCCGATGAAAAAATAGAGATCGCCACCGTTGCACAATACTGGCAGTTATTGGTGGCTGTTTTAGCAAAGGCACCGAAAAAATAATAATGTTAGTGATAACAAGGAGTCTAAAAAAGACCCCTTGTTATTGCTTCTTTGACCCAATAAATGCAAACAAGAATAATTCTCATTGACCTTGACATCACAACCGCTTTTTATTACCCTTCGTGTAGTTTATTTCATATCAAAATGCATTTTAGCTCACCGCAATGCCTTTATTAACCCTAAGTAGGCTTTATGTTTTCAAAAAAAAATAATATTATTAGTGGTTTCTTAATCACAATGGCTTTAATTCTTAGTGCTTTTTCAGCTACCGCTACTGAAGAAGTAAACGTTTACTCTTATCGTCAACCTTTCTTAGTTAAACCTCTGTTTGATATGTTCACTAAACAATCTGGTATTAACGTTAATGTAGTGTTTGCCAAAAAAGGCATGGCAGAGCGCCTTGCTAGAGAAGGCGAATATAGCCCCGCAGACATTCTCCTCACCACTGATATTAGTCGTTTAATTGAACTGCGCGATCGTGATTTATTACAGGCAAATGACTCAAAAGTATTAGTTGAAGCTATCCCTAGCCAATATCACGCCAAAGATAACACTTGGTTTGCGTTAACAACACGTGTTCGTAATATTTATTCGGCTAAACGTCTTGGTAACATTCAATTAAATTATGAAGATCTAGCGGACAGTAAATACAAGGGGCGAATTTGCACCCGAAGTGGCAAACATCCTTATAACGTCGCATTAGTTGCCTCAATGATTGCTCACCATGGTGAAGCTGACACCTTAACTTGGTTGAAAAATTTTAAAGCCAACTTAGCACGTAAACCGCAGGGTAGCGACAGAGGTCAGGTACAAGCCATCCACCAAAACCTTTGTGATATTTCCCTAGGTAACAGTTATTATTTTGGTCAAATGCTAAAAGATAAAAAACAAAAAGTTTGGGCTGATGGTGTTAATATTAATTTTCCAAACCAAGCAAACCGCGGTGCTCATATAAACATCTCTGGCATGGGTTTAGCTAAACACTCACCTAATAGTAAGAATGCTAAAGCCTTGATGGACTTTTTAGTCTCAATGCCCGCACAAAAACTTTATGCTCAAACCAATATGGAGTACCCTGTACGACTTGATGTTGCACCATCAGCGTTGGTAGCATCATGGGGAGAGTTTAAAGCCGATAACTTATCATTAGAAACTATTGCTACTAATAGAAAGTTAGCCTTGAAATTAATTGATAAGGCCCGTTTTGATCTCTAATTTAGTCGTATTCAACTATAGATAAGACTTCGTGATAACAGTAAATAAAAATAGATTATGGCGCGGTGTTATATCACGCAGCACCCTCTATTTAATATCGCTAACATTGATGATACCCGTGTTAGTGATGTTAATAGCAGGCATTGGCGCTTCTACTGATTTATTTTCCCACCTATGGCAAACCGTCTTACCTGACTATATCGTTAATACATTATTGTTAGGTTTTTTTGTAGTTTTATTGTCAATAATTTTTGGTGTTATTAGTGCCGCATTAATTGTTCACACCAATGTTAAAGGCAAAAGCATATTACGCTGGTTATTAATGTTGCCATTAGCCATGCCCGCTTATTTAGTCGCCTACCTATATACTGATTTATTTGATTATGCCGGGCCGGTACAGCGTGCCTTGCGCACAGGGTTTAACTGGCAATCTCCCGATGATTATATTTTTTTTGATATTCGTACCTTAGGTGGTGCCAGTATTATTATCGCCTTAGTGCTTTTTCCCTATGTTTATATGCTAACAAGAACAGCCTTTGAGCAGCAAGATCAAAACTTATTACGTGCCAGTCGTCTACTTGGACTTTCCGCCAAACAAAGTTTTTATAAAGTAGCGTTGCCCTTAGCAAAACCCGCTATTGCTATTGCGGCAAGCTTGGTATTAATGGAAACATTGGCTGACTTCGCCACCGTGCAATATTTTGCCGTAAACACCTTAACAACCGCTATTTATGATACGTGGTTAGGTTATGGTGATTTAGCAACAGCGAACGCCTTAGCGAGTATATTGATGCTATTTATTTTCTTCACCCTAGTAGCAGAACAGCGTGCCCGTGCAGGCCAAGCACATCAATCAAATCGTATTAACAAAAATCATCAAATGATTATTTTATCAACGACTGCACAATGGTTCGCTAGTGGTTTTTGTTGGTTGTTAGCAATAGCAGGATTTATTCTACCTTTTATTCTGCTAACTATTATGGCATGGCAATACAGTAGTAATGAGCAATTTATAGCCTTGATGCCAACGGCACTAAACAGCATTAAAATTGCAGTTTGGGCTGCCAGTTTAACAACACTATTAGCCCTTGGTTTTACACTGTTTAAGCGTTTAACTAAAGATAGATTACGTAACTTACCCATGCAAATTTCAGGTTTTGGCTATGCTATTCCAGGTACTGTTTTAGCGATGGCAATAATGTCAACCTTAGCACCGATTGATTACTTCATTAATGATATCGCCAATTTTTTCGGTTTTAATAAACCTGGCTTGCTATTATCGGGATCAATTTTTGCAATTGTTTTTGCTTACCTTGTACGTTTTGCCGCCATTGCAAATGGGACAATTGATAGCGGTATTAAACAAATACCTAAATCCCTCGACTATGCCCCTGCCAGCTTAGGCGCAGGGCTGGGTAAAACCTTAACTCGAGTGCATTTACCCTTATTAAAATCATCAATTTGGGTAGCATGGTTACTCGTGTTTGTCGAAGCGATGAAAGAATTACCTGCCGTACTATTACTAAGACCTTTTAATTTTGAAACCCTAAGCACGCAAATTTACCAGCTAATTTCTAATGAAATGTTAGAACAAGGTGCCTTGGGGGCTATATTTATTGTCTTACTCGGTTTATTCCCTATTATTTGGTTAAACAGAAGTAACAGTAACACCAAACAGCAGAGCATTAAGGAACACGCGTGAACACATTATTAACCCTAAGTGGATTATCGGTAGACCTGCAAGGTAAACGTATTTTATCTGACGTGGCATTAAGCTTATGTCCCGGTGATATTTTGGGTTTAGTGGGTCCCAGTGGCTGTGGTAAAACCACCTTGCTAAACACTATTGCGGGCTTCATCGAGCAGAACCAGGGTCAGATAAAAATAGCCGGTAATCGTGTTATAACCCCTGAGCATATTATTGCACCGGAACACCGTAATATTGGCATGATTTTCCAAGATTACGCTCTGTTTCCTCACTTAACGGTTGAGCAAAATATTTGCTTTGGTATTGATAAGCTTCCGCAAAAAGAACAACAGATCAGATTGAAAAAATTACTCTCTTTGCTAGAGATGAGCAACTTAGAGAAACGCTTTCCACACCAATTGTCAGGTGGTCAACAACAACGCGTCGCGATCGCCCGAGCCCTTGCACCAGAGCCAAAACTACTGCTGCTTGATGAGCCTTTTTCTAATATTGATGCACGTTTACGTAATGAATTAATGTTAGAAATGCGTACTTTACTTAAAAAAATGCGCATCACGGCGATTTTTGTCACTCATAATAAAGATGAAGTGTTTACCTTTGCTGATAAAATGGCGGTAATGTACCAAGGGAAACTTTTGCAAATGGCGAGTCCCGCCAACGTTTGTCAACAACCTAACAGCTGGCAAGTGGCTGATTTTTTACAATTAGGTAGTTGGTTACCCTTGAAGAAAAATGTAAATACTGGCACAAATTTAGTTAACCAATACCAAAGCGCAGTAGGTGAGATTAACTTAACAAACCCAGCTGGGCATACCCAGATGCAATTATTGCTCAAGCCACAATTTATAACCCGTTGTCTATTATCAGTGCCAAATGTTTGTATTGATCATATTTCTGTTACTGAGCAAGGTTACCACTACCTATTGACTAGCTTAACTGATGATAGTGACTTGGCGTTTAAACAACTGAGTTATTATGCTAATGAGTTATTTACCTTAGGAGAGCAATTAGCCGTAACGATTAAAGAACATGATTTTGTTGCGTTTGCTCAGTAAAAACCTCCCTCACCTCATTTATTAGTACACCTAATGGGTGTTTGATGTTCGCAACCGCTATATCGGTTTGCCTTGGGAAACAACCGAATGGGTAAAAACAGACCGAGAAGAATTTTCAACTAGCTGGTTACACGAAATTAACTCTGACTTTAATGTTACTGCTAGCTTCGCCTACATAGACCATAAACAAAACTCCTTTTATGAAGCTGTCGACTATCGTGCTGATGACACTATGTTTTACGTAAGTATTCGCGCCAACTATTACATTAGCGAGAGTTATTTAATTACTTTTGGTGCCGATTTACGTAATGAAGAAATGCGCTCACAAGATATACGCGAACAGTAATCATGAATACCCTATACTCATTGATATGAAAGCCGGAAGTTTACCTAGAGTCATGGGGACAGCTTTCTCCTGACAAGCGCTTTGTATTTGACCTTATACCCCACAAAGGTGCTGTACACCATTCCTGTTTTTTAGCTACAACATAAAAACAAAATATCATTGCAATGCTAGAACCCCCGAGACAAATCCCCACAGTTCATATTCAAAAAAAGCTAGCAAGATAATCATTTCCATTTACAAATAGGGTGTTGATTGATAAATAAGGATATAAATAACTGCTGTAGGATTTGTTATCTGGTATTATTCCGTTAGGATAACTAAATAACTTCTAAGGAACTATTTTATGATTCAGCCACAAAAAATAATAATAGCTGAAGATCACCCTTTGTTTAGACAAGCATTATTAGGCGCATTAAAACCAAAACTAATTTCCACTAACTGGCTTGAAGCAGAAACGATCACTGAACTTGAACAACTACTACAAGACAATGGTGACAGTGATCTTTTATTACTCGATTTAAATATTCCAGGTGCTCATGGTTTTAGTACACTTATTCATGTACGTAACCACTTCCCTCAAATTCCTGTAGTGGTGATTTCAGCACATGAAGATCATGTCACTATTAGCAAAGCAATGAGGTATGGGGCCGCGGGGTTTATTCCAAAATCAACGCCGGTTGATTATATTTTATCAGCAATTATGACTGTTTTATCTGGTGATATTTGGCTACCTGAATTATTTCAAAATAGTAAAGAAGATCATGAGAATTGTGATATTGCATCACGAGTTGCCAGCTTAACTCAGCAGCAGTACCGTATATTAATGATGTTTGCCCAAGGTTTACTCAATAAACAAATTGCCTATGATTTACATGTTTCAGAAGCCACAATAAAAGCGCATGCTACCGCAATATTTCGTAAATTAGATGTACGAAATAGAACTCAAGCGGTTATCGCTATTGCTCAATTAGACTTATCAGATTCAGGGTTTAAGTAACCCTTAGTATTAATATTAGGCGTAATTTATTACGCCACTTTTCAGACTTTAACCCAACCTATATTTGTTACTAGCTGTATTTTCAAACTAGTAACCATAATCCTCTTGTAACTTCTGCGCTAACTTAGCACTCATCATCGCTCTAAGCGCTGCAGGCTTGACCAGTTTACGTATAAAACCAACATCAGCATCTTTTGCCTTATCGGCAATGCCATGCTCTGTTGTCGCAGTAATTAATATCGCCGGTATATAATGATTACATTCTCGTCGCAGATCAGCAATTAAGGTTAAGCCATCGGCTTGATGGCCTGCCGGTAAACCTGATTGATAACCCAATTGATAATCAACTAATAAAATATCGATCTCACTTTGATGGTTAGCAAATTCTTGTAATGCGGTTTCACGTGAGTCGGCAGCAAAAATATTACATTGCCATGCTGACAGTAACTCAACCATACCACTCAACACATCGGGATCATTATCAATACACAGTACGGTAATATCTTTCAAACCCATCCTCATCGGCGGTATTGCTATTTTAGGCTTTATCATTAATTGATTTGCTTTTTCTACCGCAATAGAAAATTTACAACCTTGCATTTCTCTCGACTGTAAACTTAATGAATGTCCTAATAATTGCACTAATGATTGCGTAATATTTAAACCTAAACCTAAACCTCTACCAGAGTGGCTATTCGGTGTATCTAATTGCGTAAATTGCTCAAAAACCAATCCCTGTTTTTCTAAAGGAATTCCTGGACCATTATCTAATATTTGAATAAAGACCTGATCATTAAGCACACGTGCACCTAATAATACTTTGCCAGGGCTAGCATAACGAAAGGCATTACCAACTAGGTTTTGAATAATTCGCCTTAATAGGTGTTGATCCGATTTAACCCATACTTTGGTCGCCACTAGCCTAAATTCAACCTGTTGCTCGGCAGCTAAAGCAGAAAATTCTTGCGCTAAATTTTCGAACAAATCATTTAAGGCAAAAACTTCAACTAGCGGTTTAATGTTGCCACTTTCTAAACGGGCAATTTCAGCTAAATCAGCCAACAAATCATTTGCCGCTTTAAGGGATCTGTCGATATTGTCTACTTGTCTTTGCTGCTCCGGCGATAAACTTTGTTGCTCGGTTAATGCTGAAGTAAATAAACGGGCGGCCTCTAAGGGTTGCATTAAATCATGACTACAGGCTTTTAAGTATTGGCTTTTTTTAATATGCGCTTGTTCTGCTTTTTCATGTGCTTTGGCTAATGCTTCATTGGTTTTGGCTAAGGTGAGCGTACGCTCATAGACACGTGTTTCTAAATCTAAATTAGCTTCTTTTAATACTTGCTCAGCTTGACGGTAAGCGGTGATGTCTGAAAACAACATAACAAAACCACCGTCAGGTAATGGATTCCCTTCAATACGAACAGTTTGACCATTGGCTTGTTGTCGTTCAGAGCTATGAGGACTGCCTTTACGCAGATATTCAAGACGTCTAAAGACTTGATTATCAATATCACCAGTACCACAAAAGCCGCTTTTAACGTTATGCCGAATCAAGGACTCAACAGGGCAACCCACATAAACAACTTCAGAAGGATAATTAAACAAGTCTAAATATTTTTTATTCCATGCAACCAGCTTTAAATTTTCATCAACGATAGAAATCCCTTCACTGGCATTTTCTATCGCACTTTGTAATAGATTTTGTGAAAACTGCTGCTTTTGACTTGATGCATCTTCAACTAATACCGCTAATTCATCTAGGGCAATATCCCTACCATCTAACGCTGAAGATAATACCAAGCGTGCTGATGATGCTCCCATTACCATCGCTAGGGTATTTTCAGTGTGTTGTAGTAAAAGTTGATTATAAGTGACATTACCTAGCTGCTTTTTATTATTTGATAGCAGAAATAAACTAAAACTCGATTTAGCTTTAGGCTCGCCAACAAAGCGAGAAGCTAATAACTCTAATTCACGCACATCGAGCTGTCGTTTCTTTTCTACTCTTAATAAAGTGGGTGATTGCCACTCTAAAAATAATGAGGCTTGTACTCGCTCTTGTACACTTTGTCGGCTTATTTGTGACAGCGCCCACATCACGATGATATTAGCCGCTAAACTAAATAAGGTCGCCGTAGTAGTCGCGGGTAAAACGCCTTCAGCAAAAGGAGAGGCATATAAGCCAAACTGTGGTAAAAAGTTCAAACTCAACCATAAAATAAAACCAATTAATATTCCCGCATAAACGCCCATTAAACTGGCTCGTCGCCAATAAAATGCTACGACTAATGCCGGTGTAAGCTGTGCAAAAGCACCGAAAGCCACTTCGCCTAATGAAGATAAAGTATCAGGTGATGCCATCACAAAAACACCGTACCCTGACATAATAACAAAGAGTATTAAAAACTTACGGATGTTTAATAAACGCTGCCTGAAATTATCGTAATTAGTTTGTGCTACCTTTTGTTGACGATAAAGTAGCGGAAAAACAATCTCATTACTGAGCATAGTGCTTAACGCCAGTGCCGAGATGATTACCATAGAGCTTGCTGCAGAAACTGCGCCAAGAAAAGCAAACAAGGTTAACCACGTTTGCCCGCCCACACCGGGTAAAAACAATACGTAAGCATCAGAAGGGACGGTATCACCTAATAATAATTGCCCAGCTAAACCTAACGGAGCGGCAAAAAATGCAAAAATAAGAACATAAAGAGGAAATACACGTCGACCTAGCCAAGTATCTTTTTGATCTTTCAACTCAACTACCATGACCTGAAACTGTCTCGGTAAAGATAAAAATGCAGCCATAACAATCACTAACATAGCCAACATGGCACTAATATTATCAACATTCATTTGCTGTTCAAGTTTCACCGCAGCGCCTGACTGTTCCCATATATCTAAAGGCGAGTCGAATAAAGAAAAACACACAAATAAGCCAACGGTTAGAAAAGCAATAAGTTTAACTAATGATTCGAATGCAATCGCCAACATAACACCGGGATGTCGTTCGGTAACATCGATGTTTCGAATGCCAAATAAGATAGTAAAAATCACCAAAACTAAACTGACCACTAATCCAATATGCCAACTGGCAAGACTTTGATCAATTTGTAACTGCTGAAAGGTATACACCATCGCTTTGAGTTGTAAAGCTATGTACGGCATGGTGCCAACAAACGCAACAATAGTCACAATGATGGCAAGATTATGTGATTTACCAAAGCGTGCTGCTAGCAAATCGGCAATAGAGGTTAAATTTAGCTTTAAGCTAACGCGAATAATGCGTTGAATAAACGGCCAAGCAAAAACAAATAAAAGTATTGGCCCAAGATAAATAGGAATATGTGATAAAAAATTAGTGGCAGCTTGCCCTGTTGTTCCTAAAAAGCTCCATGAAGTACAGTACACTCCTAGCGTTAAGGCATAAATAATTCCTTGCGCTTTTTTCGCTAATTGATGCTTATATTTATCGCCTAAAAAGGCAATAAAAAACAATAAGCCAATGTAAAGTAAACTGATACTGACTAATTGCCAATTGGGAAACATAATGACTCTCTATTAAGGGAAAATTGTATAGCTGAAAAAAATTTGCTTACAATACCAATATAAGCAAGAGAATACTTTTATATATACGACTTTTAGCTATCTTATATCCAAACCACCTCAGGATCCGAGTTTTAGTACGCTAGAGCGGAGCATAATTAAGGCCCTCCTTATTATTAAGGCTTATTACCTTAAAAATAGATATAACGACGAAAAAGCTTCATTATGGTACCCACAAAAACCTGTTTTATAAGGACTTTATGCTAAATAATTGGTTTTGATAAGGGCACTGCTCTTATGTGTTTTATTGGAATCTACTGAAAGATACCCTTCATTTTATGTGGCTTGGGCATATAATTCACTGGGAGTTTAACCCCAATTACTGCAAATGTTTTAAATCGCCAAAATGGAATAAAATTTGTTACACTGCTTGGCAACCAAGGGGAGCAGTATCTATTAGCCGATAATATAAAGGCTAAATTTTACTGCTGAGATGCGATTAAACTAATTTATTTAAATTAGGCGAACCCTTTGAACCTGGACGGGAATTTATTACTCAGTGATAAGTTATCCGGCGTAGGAATGGTTAGTACGTCTACAGTTAATAACCTCCCAGTGCCGGATCCCATAGTATTTATTTTTTCATACTAATGAGATCTTTATGAATTTTACCAAATCTACACTAACACTCGCTGTTTCTTCTGCATTAATTTTTAGCTTAAACGCTCGCGCTAATGAAGAGCAAGCAACAAACACCATGATTGAAACTATTACTGTTAGCAGTGATTTTCGTCAACAAAACCTATTAAAAACACCTACTTCATTATCGGTATTAACTGATCTTGAAATAAAACAACGTAATGCCCAGCATCTTGAAGAATTAATAGCTGTTAGCCCAAATGTTAACTATGCCAGCGGTTCACAACGTGCACGTTATTACCAAATTCGCGGTATTGGCGAACGCAGCCAATTTAAAGAACCAATCAACCCTTCTGTTGGTATGATCATTGACGAGGTAGATTTTACCGGTATCGGCAGCATTGCTAATTTATTTGATACTAGCCAAGTAGAAATATATAGAGGCCCCCAAGGGACTCGTTTTGGCGCAAATGCGTTAGCAGGTATGATTAATATAACCACTAATGCGCCAACAGAAGAATTTGAAGGCGCAATTAAAGTTGATGCAGGAAACTATGACAGTTACGGCCTAGGTTTAGCACTTTCAGGTCCCGCTACCGATGATGTCAATTACCGTTTTACCATCAATAAAAATGCCAGCGATGGTTACATGGAGAACGCCTACCTCAACACGGATGACACCAACAACCGAGATGAGTTAAACATTCGAGCAAAATTATCAATTGCTGCCACTAACGACTTAACCATAGATCTAACTGGCTTTTATTTTGATTTTAACAATGGTTACGATGCCTTCTCATTAGATAACACCAGAAAAACCTATTCTGATGAGCCTGGTTTTGATGATCAAGAAACTAAAGCGTTAGCAGCAAAGTTCACCTATCAAGGTTTTGATGGTTTTACTCTAGTATCTATATTGAGCATGGCTGATTCTGATCTTGGTTATGGCTACGATGAAGACTGGGCTTATGTAGGTATCTCTTATCCTGAGAATATCGAAAATCAAGATTACGCTTATTATGAATACTCTTCTAAAGATCATTATTTTCGCGAAAAATCAGTACAAACGATAGAACTCAGAGCACTATCAGCAGCAGGTAACGAAATTTTTAATGGCACAACGTCTTGGATTACTGGTATCTATTTCAAACAAGATAATGAAGACTTACTTCGTCAATACACCTATTTAGACAACGACTTCAACTCCACTTTTGATACGCAATCAATCGCTATTTATGGTCAATTTGATAGTCAATTAGATAAACAGTGGTCTTTAACTACAGGAATTAGAGTTGAGCAACGTAGCGCCGATTATGTTAATTCAGACGGTTTTAACGATAGTCTAGACGATACAATGGTCGGTGGTAAGTTAGTGCTTAGTTACCAGCAGAATGAAGACAGTTTTTGGTATGGTTCAATCAACCGCGGCTATAAAGCGGGCGGTGCTAATACCAACGGTAGCTTACCTGATGACTTACGTGTCTTTGATCCAGAGTATTTAACCAACTATGAACTCGGTTATAAAGTATCACTACTTAACAATGATGCTTATGTTCGTACTGCCTTATTTTATATGGACAGAACCGACATGCAGGTAAAAAGCTCTCAAACCATTACGCGTGAAGATGGTAGCACCGAGTTTATTTCATACTTAGGTAACGCTGCTTCCGGTAACAATTACGGCCTTGAAGTAGAAGCGGCATGGCAAGTAAGTGACAATATCAATATTTACGGCTCTATAGGGTTACTAGAGACAGAATTCAATGATTTTATTACCGCCGATGGCCTATCATTAAGTGACGAAGAACAGGCTCATGCACCAAATTATCAATTTAACATAGGTATTAATTATCAACCAACCGATGCTTGGTTGTTCAATATATCACTGGACGGTAAAGATGAGTTCTATTTCTCTGACACACGATATTATGATTATGATGATAATGACTCGGTTGAACTTGATGAGGCTATTCCTAAACAGGATGTAAAATCAGACGCAATGGTATTACTAAATGCGTCAATTTCTTATCTAGCGGATAATTGGCAAGTGAAACTTTGGGGGCGTAACTTAACCGACAAAGACTATGCGAATCGTGGATTCTATTTCCCCAATGATCCGCGTGATGGCTATACTCCAAAACAATATACGTTATTATCTGAACCACTCGTTTTCGGTATTACTATAGACTACCAATTTTAAGTTTAAACACGTAATACACTCAGGATAGGCAAATAACTTTTGTTTATCTTGAGCCTAAGTTAGAGTAATTGAGTAAGTCAGAACAATTAAGGAATTTTTATGAAAATATCAATCGAACTAAGCTTATATCCATTAGCCATGGATAACTTTAAACATGAAATATGGGCTTTCATCAAGCGTCTTCGTCAGGTTGAAGGTTTAACTGTTGTCACTAATGGGATGAGCACCCAGGTATTTGGTGATTATGACTTAGCTGTAAGCAACGTAATGCGGGAGATTAAACAAGTTCACAGTACCACTGATGCAGCCGTATTTGTCTGTAAATTTATTAATGGTGATCGCTCGCAAGTAGAAGCAGAAAGCTAGTGTCTGATTTATTTATGAGTTTTGTCGATTATCTTACGGCTCTACCTTGGTTAGAGCTAGTCGCCATGCTGCTTGCACTAACCTATATAATACTCGCCGCACAAGGCTCGTTATGGTGTTGGCCTGCGGCTTTCATTAGCACTGCGTTATATACGGTTATTTTTTATGATGTACTGTTATTAATGGACAGCGCACTGAGTGTTTATTACTTAGTGATGGCGGTTTATGGTTATTGGGCTTGGCAGAAAAACACCTCTTCAAACGCAGATCCCAGTCAACAAACAAAAAAAGTGCCTTTAGCGATAATCTCTTGGTCAGCTAACTGGCATTTTAAAGCTTGTCTTATCTTGACGATAATGTCCTTGGTTTTAGGTTATGTCATTGCTAACTATACTCCCGCAGCTTTCCCTTACCTTGATACTTTCACTACTGTTTTCGCGGTGTTTGCCACGTATCTTGTCACTCAAAAAGTACTAGAAAACTGGTTGTATTGGGTCGTCATTGATGCCGTTTCTATTTATCTTTATATAGAGAAAGGCTTGATACCTACCACAGTGTTATTTATTATTTATGTCGTTATTGCTGCCTATGGTTACGTCAAGTGGCAAGCTATTTATAAACAATCTAAAGCGAAGCAAATCAACTTATCTGACATAGTTGCGGGTTAACTCCGGTGAAAGATGCCTTAAGTGATTTACCTTGTTTTACTCAAATAGAAAGCATTTCTAAAATTGTCTCAGGTTTAAGCCAACACTGCTTTAAAGTGGCTGCTGATAACAAAGTCTATTTTGCTAAAACCATCAGCAATAATACCGAAGTATCCGTAACAGAAAGTGCGGGTAAGTCGGGCCTTAGTCCAAGCCTGGTTTACCATGATCAACACTGGCTCATTACTCACTTTATTGATGCTGATAATTTAGCGCTAAATACACTACAGCCCGGCAATAAAATACATCATGCGATTAAGTTGATGGTGCAATGTCATCAGCTTAATGTAAAACCTGCTGAACTCTCAACCAAAGATATTATTAAGTCACTTCTCCATAACTCACCTTACCCAATGGGACAAAAAACAGGGCTATTACAACTTGCTGACGTAATTTTAGCGCCACTTAACAAGAGTAGAAATAGTGTTTGTTGCCATGGTGATTTGAATTTTAGTAATGTGTTGATTAATCTAGAGCAACGCACTTGGTTAATCGATTATGAGTGCGCTTGTACTGCTCCGATTGAATATGATTTAGCGATGTTTATTGCGGTGAATAGTTTAGCTAGCGATGACATAACTTTGATTATTGAGCAATACGAGGTTCAATCTGCTGTTGATGTTGATTCTAAGTTACTCAATGACTATCTACTGTTTTGCTACTTTATTAATGCCCTGTGGTATTTCAATACTTATCACGAAAAAACAGATACCAGCGGTACTAATACTAAAAGCACTAATGCCAAAAATACCTATATTGAAAGTAAGCAGGCGCTATTAAAACACGGTCAAAGACAGTGCTACGCGCTTGAGTCATTACTAAAAGTTGAGGATTCGCCGCTACTTAGCCGTTTGGGTATAAAATTCACTGATATATTGACCACCTTTGATTTTAGCAATCAAACGTAATTTGTAGCGATCTCCTTTATTAGGAACAAAACTGTCTAATTGTGTTTTACTGCGCCAATAATAAGGACTTTTTTGCATACCTAATGGGTAAGCTGTCATATTGTCGTGTTTATCCACTAAAAATAGCGTTGCGGTGTCTAATGGAAAAGTAGAATTAACCTCTGTCACACCAGCTTCATCAGAAATATTCACTTTAAATTCACCTGATTTAAGTACACAACTGTTATTAATTATATCGCAATGCCCTTCTGGTACTAACTCAGTAATTTTTACTTTAGAGGCTTCACTTTCCTCGTAGTAATCCGCACCAACAAAACCTAATACAGCAAGAATAGGAGCAACCATAAAAGCAACTTTAAGATGTTTATTCATATTATTTTCTATTTATTGTCTATTTATTATAACAGGAGGGGTAATTTAACAGAAAAAGCTAGACGACTCTTTAATAAATTGTCGTCTAGCTTTTTATTCTTTAGATTTAACTCAATATTTACTAAGTAAATATTGAGTTAATAACCTTAGTGATCGTGCGCTGCCGGAGCATCACCTGGAGCACGCATGTTTTCTACCATTGCTACAATATTAGCTGGACATGGTCCAGTAAACTGAAGAACGATGAAAGCTACTGCAAAGTTAACTATTGCACCCACTGCACCAAAGGCATTAGGAGAGATACCAAAGAACCAGTTAGGACCTGAGTCACCTAGGAATGAAGTACCTGGAATAAACATAATGCCTTTGTGTTGGAACACATACATCATTGTTACACCGATACCTGCAACCATACCTGAAATTGCTGCTGTACCACTCATTTTAGTAGAGAAGATACCCATCATTAATGCTGGGAAGATACTTGATGCAGCTAAACCAAAGGCTAGTGCAACCGTACCTGCAGCAAACCCTGGAGGATGTAACCCAAGGTAACCAGAAATCAATATTGCTATAGTCATAACGATACGACCCGCAAGTAATTCATTTTTCTCAGACAAGTCAGGAGTTAATACACCTTTCATTAAATCATGCGAGATAGATGAAGATATTGCTAACAATAAGCCAGCCGCAGTTGATAACGCAGCCGCTAGACCACCAGCAGCAACTAAAGCTATTACCCAGTTAGGTAAATTAGCAATCGCAGGGTTCGCTAGTACCATAATGTCACGGTCAACTTTAACCATTTCATTTGGAACTAATACGATTTCTTTACCAGAAATTGAACCAGTGATAGTTACAGGTTTATCTGTTTTATTAGATGTATACTGAATTTTACCATCGCCGTTTTTATCTTCAAATTTCAATAAACCCGTTTTTTCCCAGTCTTTGAACCATTGTGGACGTTCGTCATAAACAAGGTTCTCACCTGCTGTAGGTTCAATGGTATTCATCAAGTTAAGACGAGCCATTGCGCCAACTGCTGGAGCAACTGTATAAAGTAAACCGATGAAAACTAAAGCATAACCTGCTGATTGACGTGCCGCTTGTACTGAAGGAACAGTAAAGAAGCGCATAATTACATGAGGAAGACCCGCAGTACCAATCATAAGAGAGATAGTATAAGCGAACATATTTAATGTTCCGCCTAAGTTAGCCGTTGTATATTCTTTAAAGCCTAAATCAGTAACAACAAGATCTAACTTATCCATTAAGTAAACACCACTACCATCAGCTAAAGTACTACCTAAGCCTAGTTGTGGAATTGGGTTACCCGTTAGTTGGAATGAAATAAAGATTGCTGGAATGGTATAAGCAAAAATCATTACTACATACTGAGCGATTTGCGTGTATGTAATACCTTTCATACCACCTAGTACAGCGTATACCCAAACAACGAACATACCGATGCCTAAGCCTAAACCGTAATCAACTTCTAAGAAGCGAGAGAAAGCAACACCCACACCTTTCATTTGACCGATGATGTAAGTTAATGATGCAATGATTAAACAAGCAACCGCAACAATACGTGCAGTTTTTGAGTAATATCTATCAAAGATGAATTCAGGTACTGTGAACTTACCATGCTTACGCATGTAAGGTGCAAGTAGCATGGCTAGTAATACATAACCACCTGTCCAACCCATTAAGAAAACTGAGCCACCGTAACCTAGGAAAGCAATTAAACCTGCCATTGAAATAAATGACGCTGCACTCATCCAATCGGCACCAATTGCCATACCATTTTGTAATGGGGTAATACCACCGCCCGCTACGTAAAAATCACTGGTTGAACCCGCACGAGCCCACCAAGCAATAGCGAAATATAAAGCAAATGTGCTAAATACTGCGATGTAAGTATAGAGTTTTAACTCATCCATTATTTGCTCTCCGCATTATATTTGATATCAAGTTGATTCATTTTGTGACCATACCAAAAGATTAAGCCAAGAAATGCATAAATAGCACCTTGCTGAGCAAACCAAAAACCAAGTTTGTACCCACCTAGACTAATTGCATTTAGTGGCTCTACAAGCAATAAGCCAAAACCAAATGAAACTACAAACCAGATTGCAAGACAGATAAAGATGATACGGATATTTTCCGACCAATAGGTTTCTTTATTTTCCACAATAGTCTCCTAACGACGTTGTTTTAATTTTTATTACGTAATTAGCGTTTTAATATTATTGTTACGCCAATATTAATGAAAAGCACTTTAATGTAATAACTCTTTAGAAAAAGTGTGGATATAGAGTACTTTCAATGACCCTATATACAAACAAGGTAGAGACAGAAATCCATATTCAACTTTTACTGTTGCTAATCTACCAACATTCTTTTTTTGCGGGTATTACACTTTAGTCTAGATCACTGACTATATTAGACTTTTATAAGCGTTAACTCGGATAAAAACCTTATTGAATAGGCTTTCTAACTCTTAACGTATTTCAACTTCAACTTTAGTCTACATTGCTATTTCAATGGTTGACTGTAAAGAGATACCATTCTAAATTAACAACAAATACCTACGCTTAATACAAGGGTATTAAGCGTAGGTATAGCTTTGCCTGATGGCTTAAATGCTAAACTATAGAATCTTCTAGATGTAGGCAGACACTAATAATGGATATTGAACTTTCTGAAATCTCAAGCTTTATACAAAGCATTCCGCCCTTTGATAGTTTACCAAAACCTGCACTTGCAAGATTAATACGTGAGTTAAGTATTAATTACGTCCGTAAAGAAGAGACCTTACCTCCTAAAGGTATCAATGAACCTCGTTTATATATTGTTCGTAAAGGCGCACTTAGCTGCGTGTCTAATGACAATGAGCTTATTTCTCGTTTAGGCGAAGGGGATTTATGCACCGAATTTTGCAAACAAAGCTTACACCTACCAAACGATATTCAACAAAGAGCACCGCGACAAGTCAAAAGTGACGAAGACTGCTTGGTTTATAGCGTTGATTCTGAAGTAATACGTAGTCTTGGTGAGCAATACCCCAGTATTAGTGATTATTTCAGCTATAACTCAGCTCAACGGCTCAAACAAAGAATGTCTAAGGTTAATGAAGAGACTGTCATTTCTTCTTCTTTGATGAATACCTCGGTAAGTGATTTTTATCACTCCCCTGTAGCGGGCATAGATGCCAACCAAAGTATCCAACAAGCCGCAATAAAAATGACCGAACAAGGCTATTCTTGTTTAGTGGTGCTTGATAACACCAAATCAATTGGCATTGTGACTGACAAAGATATTCGTCGTCGTTGCGTAGCTGAAGGCTTACCTATTACCACCTACGTAAGTGAAATAATGACTCAAAACATGAGTACTATTGATTTAAAAAATAATGCTTACGATGCACTGATGACCATGACATCAAAACGAATACACCACTTACCTGTAACAGATCAGGGAGAAGTAGTGGGCATGGTTACCGTCACAGATTTAATGAATAATGAAGGTCATAATGCCGTCAATTTCTCTAGTATTATTCACAAAGCAAAAAGCTTAGAAAAACTAATAGAGATCAGCAAATTACTTCCCAAGTTACAGATCCGTTTAGCTAAATTAGGTGCTAGTTCTGATCATGTAGGTAAAAGCATCAGTGCCATTACCATGGCATTTACTAAACGTTTAATAGAAATGGCCGAAGAAAAATATGGTCCAGCACCTGTTCCCTACGCTTGGCTTGCAGCAGGATCACAAGCAAGACAAGAACAGTTAGCGCATTCAGATCAAGACAATGGCATAATCATTTGTGATTCTATGAAGCCATACGACGATGCTTGGTTCGAAAGTTTGGCACATTTTGTTTGTGATGGTTTAGCTAGCTGTGGTTTTATTTATTGCCCCGGCGATATAATGGCAACTAATCCTAAATGGCGTCAACCCACGAAAGTTTGGCAAAAGTACTTTGATGGCTGGGTTGATACACCCACGCCAAAAGCATTATTGAACTCTAGTGTGTTTTTTGATTTAGAGACCATCTGTGGTGAAGCAAGTCTACTTGAGGGTGTTCGTAAGAATTTACTCACAAAGACAACAAAAAGTAGCTTGTTTATCGCACATTTATCAAAAAATGCCTTAGGCTTACGTCCTCCGCTTGGCTTTTTCCGCGATTTTGTTTTAAAACAAAATGGTAAACACAAAGACACCTTAGATCTTAAGCATAATGGCATTGCGCCTATTGTAGATCTGGCTCGTATTTATGCCCTTTCTCAAGGGATTAGCGCGGTTAATACTATTGAACGTATTAAGCAAGCCGCTGGCTCCGCTGCTATTACCAAATCGTCAGCCGAAAACCTTATAGATGCGTACGAGTTTTTAGGGATTTTACGGGTAAAACATCAAGCAAATAAGTTGATGCAAGGGCTTGAACCTGACAACTATTTATCCCCTAAAGAGTTATCAAAATTAGAACGAGAACATTTAAAAGATGCTTTCAAAGTGATTAAGACACTACAAGACTCGAGGCAGACAAGTTACTAATGGCTATCAAAACATTGATTAATTACTTAGTAGGCTATGAAGCCAAACGAAAAAAATTATTAAAGAAAGTGCCTCCGGGTCCTTTACACGACTTTTTGTCTGTACCTTTCCCCGCACTAGACACCCCCTGGGCTGAACTGCCGATATTAGCAGTCGATTTTGAAACAACAGGTCTTGATTCCAAAGCCGATAAATTACTCAGTGTTGGCTTTGTTGCACTAGATCAAGAGCAGATAAAACTTAATACTAGTTACCATCAAATAATTAAAACGAAAACACAGCTCGAAGAAAGTAACGTTATTATACATCAAATTACCGATCATCAAAAAGAACAAGGACAGCCGCTAGGCACCGTAGTAGAGATATTATTAAAAGCATTAGCCGGTAAAGTAATGTTAGTGCATTTTGCCAGAATTGAACGGCAATTTTTACAACAGGCTTGCCTTGAGCTTTATGGTTTTGTGCCTGATTTTCCTATAATTGATACCTTAGTTATTGCTAAACGACGACTTGATAAACGTGATGTAGCTTACGATCCTTCTGAATTACGTTTATCAAATTTACGGCATCAATTTCAACTACCTGATCATCATGGTCATGATGCGTTAAATGATGCTGTCGCCACGGCAGAATTATTACTCGCTCAAATGGCCAACAGAGGCAGTACTGATAAAGTAGTACTTAAAGATATTATTTTGTAATTTTTGGCTTGATAAAAAACCGTCAGAAAAGTGCAGATTATGATATTATTTATTGAGAATAAACTCCTTATAGCTAGCTAAATGGTTATCTCATTTAACTAGCTTGATTAATTAATAATCTAAAAACGATAACAAAGTGGCCCTTATCCGCCTTGTTATCTACATAAAACTAACTAAAGTATAATTGTTCCATGTGGCTATCCTCGTATGCTAAGGTTGCCAAGTTAAAAACTCTAAGTGCTTAAGGTCAATACAATGAATCATCGAACAACTCCTGTCATTTTTTATGCTCTTGTTAGCGCAATACTCATTGCACTTTTTCATTATTATGGTGCCAATCTTTTTAATTCGCCTTTGCAAACTGCTTTTGGACTCGCGACGTTAAGCTTTCTATTGATTTTTTTCACCGTAAAACAGAATAAACTCAATCCAGACAATGAACCGGAAGAAAAGCAGACTAAACCTCTGACGAAAATTGGTGAAGAAATTGGTATTAAAGCCAGTGAATTAGCGATTAATTCAGCGGAAATCAGCTTTTTTCTCGCACAACTAAGTACCGCAATTGAAAATTCGAGTGAAGATGTTGATCGCCTTGCCACCGCAGCAGAGCAAATGTCTGTTAATAGCAAACAAATAAATGACAATGCTAGTGTAGCCTCAGAACAAGCCAACCAAGCGATGAGTGCTAGCGCTGCGAGTTCTGAACAATTAAATGAGAATATTACTGTCGTTAATCAACTTAATGAATCAGTAAATAATGCCTCTGACAAGATAAAATCATTGGAGCAAAAAGCATCTGAAATTCAAAGCATCACTGATGTCATTGATGGTATTTCTTCTCAAACTAACTTATTAGCATTAAATGCGGCCATTGAAGCTGCTAGGGCTGGTGAACAAGGTCGAGGTTTTGCTGTGGTCGCTGATGAAGTAAGAGCTTTGGCCGCTAAGACAGATGCCGCCACTAAAAAAATTGACGATATGTTAAATCAAATTAGTAAGGAAACTAACGAAACAACTGCGGTAATGACCACCATTGTGCAACAAACAGAGAGTGTCGTTAATACCATGACCTACCTATCACAATCGTTTGCTAACATTGACCAATTGATGGCTGACTCATCCGCTGCCAGTGACCACATAAGCCATGCTTTACAAGAGCAAGATATGGCAGCGGCTGAGATATCATCTTCGGTGATCAATTTACATGATTTTCTTATTGATAAAAGTAAAGAAACTCAAACAGTCTCTAAGCAAGCAGAAACCCTGTCAAATGGGACCGAATCTATTTTTGTTCACCTATCAGAATTTGATGGGGATACATTAGTGAATCGAATGTGTCGCCAAGCAGAATTGGCCGCAATGCAAGTGGGTGAGTTGTTTGAACAAAGCGTAGCCAACAATAAAATATCACAACAGCAACTATTTGACTTTAATTACAAAACGCTAGGCAATACAAAACCGCCAAAATTTACCACTGGTTTTGACCAGTTTACTGATAGAAATTTACCCGGTATTCAAGAACCTTTACTGCAAGAACACCCTGAAATGATTTATGCTGGCGCCGTCGATATCAATGGTTATTTTCCGACCCATAATAAATGCTTCTCTAAGCCACTCACTGGGAATGTAGAGATCGATATGATGAACAGTCGCACTAAGCGTATGTTTAACGACCCAACAGGTATACGCTGTGGCCAACACACGGACAAATTTTTATTACAAACCTATAAGCGTGATACTGGCGAGATTATGCACGATGTTTCAGCACCCATTTTAGTACAAGGAAAGCATTGGGGCGGTTTTAGAATTGGTTTCAAGGCCAACTAACCTATTGTATAAAGAGAACAAGTTTTCTAGACTAAAGTACCAGAATACCCCCGCCTTTAGACTAAAGTACTAACATAAATACGGTACTCTAGTACTATAGTCTAGTTTCATTTAAGAAAATTAATGTTAACTTATTACCAGAAAATTATTTAACATTACGTTGATGTTGAATTTAGTAATGCGGTAACAAAATAACGTTAACAAAACAGAAGCTAAAGAGGCATAGAACTCGGCTTTGAAAATAAAATAAAATAAAACAACAAAATGGGAACATTAAATGTTTAACAATAAATTTAAAAAATTATTACTTGCTTCATCAATACTTGTCGCAACAGGCGCGGCTAATGCCGGCTACGAAATCAAACTATCTGAAGAAGATAAAATTTCTTTTGGTGGCTACATTAAAGTAGATGCACGCCATGTTAGTGGTGATGTTGCTTATAGAGACTTTTGGTTAGGTGCTGGTACAGCGGTCGATGCAGGTAAAAGCAAGTCACAGACTAACTTAAATGCTAACGAAACTCGCTTCAACATGAAATACACACACGGCGAAGTGATGGGTTTCATCGAGCTTGATTTCATTAATAGTGGCCAGGGTAATGAAGTCATTTCTAATTCTGTTGCTCCACGTCTCCGTCATGCTTTTATAAAGTACCAAAATTTTACAGTGGGTCAAACATGGTCTACTTTCATGAACACCAGTGCGCTTGCTGAAACCCTTGATTTTGCCGGTACGGCTATGGGCGAAGTGTTCGTACGTCATACACAAGTTCGTTATACTAATGGTGGTTTACAATTATCACTTGAAAATCCAGAAAGTTATAAAGGTGATCCTAGCGAAGATTCTATCCCTGACTTCATTGCTAAATATACCTTTAAAGATGATTGGGGTAATGTTTCAGTTGCTGCTTTAGCACGTCAATTAAATACTACTGGCGGAGAGTCAGAATCAGCACTTGGTTATTCTATTGCTGGTCGCATTAATACTGTTGGTAAAGATGACCTTCGTTTCCAATATAGCGGTGGTGAAGTTGGTCGTTACGTAGGTGTTGTTTCAGCATTTGATTTAGCTACCCCAGTTGGCGGTACTGTTCAAGAAGTTGAAGAAACGGACGCATACCTAGTCGCTTATCGTCATTTCTGGACAGAAGATACAAGAAGTACACTTGCTTACGGTACTGCTGAATCTGACGTTTCAGATATGGAAAGTACTCAATGGAGTCTTAACCTGATTAAAAACTTAACTAAGCAATTATCAGTTGGTGTTGAAGTAGGTAACTACTCAAGAGATGACAAAAATATTGACTCTGATTTTGCTCAATTTTCATTAAAATACGTACTTTAGTTATACGAAAATTAGCTAAATACTTTTTATAGTCTTTAGCTAAAAATTTACTATCTTGCGTTAGTTAACCTCCAACCGAGGTTATTTTATAGGGAAGCTTTTGCTTCCCTTTTTTTTAATAAAAAATATACGTATCATGTATTACTGATTTAGCCGGTGGGACTGGTGGTTCTATTTTAACAACAGAACAACTAAATTATACTGACTAGCAATTGAGCTTAAGCAGTAATAATATAGATGTTCTAGTTAACAGCTTTAAATTTTAGACGAGCATAAAAAAGCCAGTGATAGCTTTTAATAAAAGCGGTCACTGGCTAAAGCATCAAAAGTTTTTTAATCCACTTGGTTTAAGAGGAGAAACTTAAACCAATAAGACAAGAGGAACTTAGTGATCATGGTCCTGAATCATAATCACTAAGTTGCCATCCTCGCTGTTGGTCAAAACGCCTGAGAGAGCATTCACTTGCCTCGACCAACAAGCCAATGATAATCATTCCTATTCGTATCGTCAAGTTAATTTTAACATTTTTTCATACTTAATTATTCAAGCTCAATAAACACTACTTTTTAAGCTTAGCAAACGCATCGGCAAAGGCGTTGCCCATGGCGGCATTATCGATTGGTTTCGCTTTAGGTTTATGCTGCTTTCTTTGGTTAGACTCTGGTGACTTTACGTTTGAAGTTTGCTTATTGCTTTGCTTAGCACTTGGATGCTTAGGATTTGCCGCTTGTGGTTTACCATTTGAACCCTGCTCACTGACGTTATCATTTAGACGCATCGTTAAACTGATGCGTTTGCGTGCAACATCCACTTCAACTACTTTTACTTTGACAATTTCACCTGCTTTGACGAACTCACTAGGATCATTAATAAATTTATCAGTAATCGATGAAATATGTACTAAACCATCTTGATGAACACCGATATCAACAAACGCGCCAAAGTTTGCCACGTTAGAAATAATACCTTCTAGTATCATACCCACCTTTAAATCAGACATTTTATTAATGCCGTCGGCAAAAGTAGCGGTTTTAAATTCAGGTCTTGGATCACGACTGGGTTTAGCTAATTCACTAATGATATCTTTTATCGTGACTTCGCCAAATTTCTCCGTCGCCAATTCACTAATTTTCACCTGTTGTAACTGTTCGTTATTATTTAATAAGCTTGTAATATCAAGGTTGAGTTGTTGAATGATTTTTTCAACAATAGGATAAGTCTCTGGATGAACCGCACATTGATCTAACGGGTTATCACCATCCCTAATACGTAAAAACCCTGCAGACTGTTCAAAAGCTTTAGGCCCTAAACGGGCAACTTTTTTCAACTGTTTACGATTGGTAAAAGCACCCTGATCATCTCGAAACTGTACAATATTATTGGCCATCGTTTTATTTAAACCCGCGACACGCGTTAATAAGGCAGCGGAGGCGCTATTAAGGTCAACACCGACAGCATTTACACAATCCTCCACCACATTATCAAGACTTTGACTTAATTGGCTCTGACTTACATCATGTTGATATTGGCCGACACCAATGGCTTTTGGATCTATTTTTACTAACTCGGCTAATGGGTCTTGCAAGCGTCTGGCAATAGAAACCGCGCCACGTATGGACACGTCTAAATCGGGAAATTCATTCGCAGCAAATTCTGAGGCCGAATAAACGGATGCACCCGCTTCTGAAACAATCATTTTTTTGAGTTTTTGAGGCTCAAATTGACTAATCACTTCGGCGACTAATTTGTCGCTTTCACGTGAACCGGTACCGTTGCCAATGGCAATTAGCTCAACCTTATGTTGCTTACATATATTAACTAAGGTGCGTACTGACTTATCCCAATGATTTTGCGGTGCATGAGGAAAAATAGTTGTGGTGTGTAATAACTTACCTGTGCTGTCAACAATGGCAATTTTACAACCCGTGCGTAAGCCGGGATCTAAACCTAACGTAACTTTGGGGCCAGCGGGTGCTGCCATTAATAAATCAGTTAAGTTTGTCGCAAACACTTTAATGGCTTGTTGCTCAGCTTGCTCACGCTGTTGGCTTAAAAGCTCATTACTTAAGCTAACACTTAATTTAGTTTTCCAGGCAATGCGTACGGTATTTGTTAAAAAACTTGCCGCCGCTTGTCCGGTGAGTCTTAACGTTAGATGTTCACTGATGATTTGCTCTGCACTAGAAACGCTCGTACTCTCTTGTCCGGGATCAACATCAATTTTTAATTGTAAAAAACCTTCATTTCGCCCACGTAACATTGCTAATAATCGATGTGATGGTACTGTTTTCAATTTTTCACTGTGATCAAAGTAATCACGAAACTTTATCGCGGCTTTTTCTTGCCCTTTAACTAGCTTAGCGGTTAAATGCGCTTGTTTTAAGATGTGATTACGCAATTTTTGTAATAAATTAGCATCCTCACTAAAGCGTTCCGCTAAAATAGAACTTGCGCCATCTAACACAGCTTTAACGTCATCAAAACCTGCCGACTTATTCAAATAGGACAACGCTTCTTGTTCAGGCTTAAGCTGCCAATTATTAAATAAACCATTAGCCAGTGGCTCAATTCCTGCTTCGATAGCCATTTGCCCTTTAGTGCGGCGTTTAGGTTTAAAGGGTAAATATAAATCTTCTAGGCGGGTTTTATTATCCGCATTATTGATTTGCTTAGCTAACTCAGCAGTTAATTTATCTTGCTGTTTAATACTCGTTAATATCACCTGACGACGCGCATCTAAATCACGTAAATAAGTTAAACGCTGGGCTAAGTGACGCAGATGATTGTCGTCCAAGCCTTGCGTTGCTTCTTTTCTATAGCGCGCAATAAATGGTACTGTATCCCCCCCATCCAATAACGTGATGGCAATATTGATTTGACTAGTTTTAACGTTAATTTCTTGAGCAATTTGTTCGGCAATGGCTGACATTAATTTACAGTTCCGTTTTTAGTGCTAGACTCTAGGGCAGATCATACCAGAAACACACTAAAGCGGATATTGAACTTTAATTACCCTAGCAAATTAAAGAGCCAATCTTTCTGCACACGCGCTGGATTGATTTTTAATGGATTAAATTTAAATCGACAAAGTAAGCTAGGAGCTTGTCCGAGAATAGAGACCGTAGCGAGGGAAAGCAATTTTGAGTCAGATTTTTCGGTCATTTGAGGCAAATAGTCCGCCTATTTAACAAAAATGAGCGGGAAATCTGGCTAAAATAGCTTTTCCGCAGTAGGTTTTCTATTCTCGGACAGGCTCCTAGGGCAGCGCTTTATCTTATCCAATTGAATTAGATTAGAATATAATGATCAAACCAATGCAATGAATCTAAGGAACCAAATGAAGACGTTATTAACTGCAAAAAATCAAGGTACCCCTCTTTTTGTCTTTGAACAGAAACAAGCTTTCGAGTCTTGGTTATCAAAACAAACACCCTTTAGCCAAAACTGGCTTACACAAATAAACTTTTCAGGTAACGGTTTAGCACTGATCCCCAATGCTCAAGGCGAATTAGCTCAAGCCGTTTTTATTGTTGAGGATGCCAGTCACTTTTTTGCTTGTGGTGATTTAATTAAAAAGCTTCCTAAAGGCCAATACTTACTCCATGCAGAAGCGAAGCACCAGCAAGCGATTTGTTTTGCCTGGTTAGTTGGCGCGTATTCGTATACCCGTTATGTCACTACCAATATAAATAAAGAGCCCTTACCAATATTGGCCGTCAATGACCAAGCACTTGTTGATAGCGCCATCAAGTATGCTGAGGCAACAGCGTTAGTGCGCGATCTAATCAATACGCCTGCCGCTGATATGATGCCAAAAAATTTGGGTGAAAGTGTGCAAGTACTAGCTGATAAGTTTGGCGGCAAACTCAAACAGATTATCGGTGATGATTTACTGACTGAAAACTATCCAACTATTCATGCGGTGGGCCGCGCTAGTGTTCATCAACCTCGCTTAATTGATTTGTCTTGGGGCAACGAAAACCACCCTAAAATCACATTAGTCGGTAAAGGCGTATGCTTTGACAGTGGCGGTTTAGATTTAAAACCTTCTGCCGGTATGCGTAATATGAAAAAAGACATGGGCGGCTCTGCTCATGTACTTGGTTTAGCGCACTTAATTATGTCTCATGATTTACCTATTAATTTAAGAGTATTAATTCCTGCCGTTGAAAATGCAGTATCAAACAATGCGATGCGTCCTGGCGATGTGCTAACAACACGCAGTGGCTTGACGGTAGAGATAGATAATACTGACGCTGAAGGTCGCTTAGTTTTATGTGATGCGTTGAGCGAAGCAGATCAAGAATCGCCCGAGTTAATCATCGACTTTGCCACCTTAACAGGCGCTATGCGAGTTGCGTTAGGAACAGAGTTGCCCGGCTTTTTCTCAAGCTGTGATGATATTGCAACAGGTATAACCAAAGCAGGCGAAAAGATTAGTGATCCCGTTTGGCGTATGCCCCTTTATCAACCTTATAACGACCTGTTTAAAAGTACGATTGCTGATATGTCTAATTGTTCTTCAACCCCTTTTGGTGGCGCAATTACAGCAGCGCTTTATTTACAAAAGTTTGTGCGTAAAGAAACCAATTGGGTTCATTTTGATGTAATGGCGTTTAATGTTCGCACCTTGTCTGGTCGTCCATTAGGTGGCGAAGCTTTCGGCATACGTGCAGTATTTGATTATTTACAAGCGCAATATAAATAGTGAATAACCAAATTTAAGGCTATGTGCTTGAATATACCCGCTCCACTTGAAGATGCAGATTTCAGCAAGATGAGAAAGGGTTAGCTACAAGGCATTGATTGAAGAGAATAGTTATTCTATTGTCGAAATCAATAACGCAGGAGATGACCCTTTATCGGCTTGCCCATAGGGAGCGAAGCTAGAAAACCAGTCCTGCGTTGCACTACTCGATAAGGGAATAACCATTATCAGCGTATCGCGCCTTGATCTGATTTCCTAGCTTCGCTCTGAAACTGTATCTTCAAGTGGAACGGGTATACATATTCAAAAGTTTAAAATAAAATGAACAGCAAATGAAAGCCTCACGTTACAATACCTGAGGCTTTATTTTTACTAGGGAAACGATATGACTAAGACATCAGGTGAACAAATTCGCCGAGAAGTAATGGGCGATGAGTTTGTTGATCGCGCTTTAAACAATGCAGATGATTTCACTCAACCAATGCAAGATTACATCAACGACCATGGCTGGGGATCAACATGGCAAAGAGAAGGCTTAGATCGTAAAACGCGTAGTTTAGTAACCATTGCCATGTTAGCCGCATTAAAAGCACCACAAGAGTTAAAAGGTCACATTCGCGGCGCACTCAATAATGGTGCGACAAAAGAAGAAATTCGTGAAGTGCTTCTACACAGCGCAGTTTATTGTGGTGTCCCTGCCGCACAAGAAGCGTTTAGGGCTGCAAAAGAGGTACTCTAACTCAGCGACTTTGTAATGAAATAAATGAGCATAACTAAATCGATATTTAGTGGGTGAGTAGCTCACCCACTAACATTAACTTATATACCCGCTCCACCTCAAGATGCAGGTATCAGCCAGTCGAGAAAGGGTTAGGTACAAGGCATGGATTGAAGAGAATAGTTGTTCTATTGTCGAAATTCATAACGCAGGAGATGACCCTTTATCGGCTTGCCCGTAGGGAGCTAAGCTAGAAAACCAGTCCTGCGTTGCACTACTTGATAAGGGAACAACCATTATCTTCGTATCGCGCCTTGATCTGATTTCCTAGCTTAACTCTGAAACTGCATCTTGAGGTGGAACGGGTATACACCCTACATACCTAACAACACTATGAGTTGATAAACTCACCTATCATTTGATAGGTTTCATCACATTCACTTTTAACAATGCTATCAAGCAACATATACGCATGTATCATCCCTTCAAAAGAATGTTTTTTTACTTTAACGCCGGCTTGTATTAACGCCTGAGCGTAGGCAGTGCTCTCATCTCTGAGAGGATCACAACCCGCAGTAAAAATAAGCGTTTGAGGCATGTTTTTCGCCATTGGCATAAACAGAGGGGATGCCTGTTTAGCCAGGTCTTTATCTTGAAAGTAGCTATTAAAATACCAAATCATTTTTTCTTTTTCTAATAAAAACCCGGTGCCATTTTCTTCTGTTGAAGCACAGCTCATGGTGTAATCAACACTAGGGTAAATAAGGATCTGTTTATCAATTTTAACGGCTGAATTATCTATATTATCACTGGCTAATGTTGTAGCAATAGCACCGCCAGCACTGTCTCCAACAATAATTAATTGTTCGTTAAAGTTTACGCCTGATAAAACCTCTTGATAATTAGCTAAGGCATACTGGCTATCTTCAACACCTGCAGGGTATGGAAATTCAGGTGCCAGTCGATACTCCACTGCGATCACAACACAATGTCCCGCTTGCGCAATTTTCCGGCTAATAGTGTCGTATATATCAATATTGCCACACATATGACCACCACCGTGATAATGCAAAACCACCGGTAAGGCTTGCTCTGGATCAGGGCTATAGACTCTAACGGGAATAATGTGCGTATCGGTAACAAAAGCATTTTCTTGTACAAACGCTAATTCAGGCCCTTCCCCAATAAATACGCTAAGTTTTTCAATATTTCCACGTACTAAGCTCGGGGTAAGTTGTACACCATTTTCTTTCGCTTCTTTAGCCGCAAGATTTGCTTGCTCAATCAATCCACTCAGTTTATCTGATATTATGCCTCGCATGATGACTCCTTTTGTTTAGACGCAAGCTCTGCTTTTGCTTTCTTATAGTTTGCCGTTTCTGGCAAAAAGAAGCTACCAATAAAAAATGTACTACTGACAACCGTGATTAAAGTAAAAGCGCTGGTAAAATCACCTTGATTAATATCCACTAGTCGACCAAAATTCCATAGCACTAGCGTCGCAATTAAATAGCTAATTGAATAAAACAAGCTAAACACAACCGTGATCCTTTCCCCAGTCATATTAGGCAGTTCGTGCGGAATAGTGACCAGTGCAGTAACAGGAAAGAAGATAAAAAATCCTAATGCCATAGCACAAAGTGTTTGCAGCCATTCAGCGTTGCCAAAAGACAACCCTAGCACAGTAAAAATAATCACTAACCCTGACCAACGAATAACAGGCACACGTGCAGCAAACTTTTTACTGTAAATAACCCCTGCCAACGTACCAATAATACCCGAAGCAATAACTAAGGCACTTTGGCTAATACCGGCTTTAGGATAAAAAGTAAATAAACAAATATAAAAGGCTAAAATACCTGAATAGGTTAAGGCATAAATCCAATTAAACTTATCTTTCAAGCCATCTAGATAAGAGTAACTTACTGGCGTTTCCTTATCTTGTTTAGCCGCGGTATTCGTGTCCTTGTTTTTCACTAATAACCAGGTAACGCTTAACAAAACACTCACTAAAGAAAACAGTAACAAGGTACTTTGCCAGCTACCGGTTAGTGAATTAAAATTACTCATCTGCCATAAAATAATACCGGTGCCCACATTAAAAGCGACCGCATTAATCCCATTAATGGTGGGCCGTTCCTCCGGCTCAAACCACGCCATCACAATGGGATTAAAGTAAACAATCATAAATGCACCACCCAACCCCATCAAAAATCGACTAACGAGCAGTAGCTCATAATTAGGTGCTAAGGGAGTTAATAGTCCAATAGAAATCAAAACGCCTGAGATAAAAAAGGCTTTTTTCACTCCTACTTTTACCGCTAACCAAGCGGCTATAAAGGTGCCAACAATTTTAGCTAAAGTCACCGCACCACTAATAAAACTTGCTGAGGCTAAGCTATCTATATGCATACTTGCCATTATTTGGCCCATGCTCGCCGTACCGCCAACCCAAGCCATAGCAAATAAGGTATAACTAACAAAAACAAGAATCGCGACTAAATATTTGTTGTTTATTTGAGGTAAGTTCATTAAAAATATTTCAACTCTACATTATCAGTTTTAATCAGCTTAACTAAATCGATAACACAATTATGTACTACCTTCGTTCGCTATGTTTTTTCTCAACCCATGCTATTGTATGGGTTACCCTATATTCAAGCGACTTAGAACCACTGGCTCAGTACTACTGAGCAAGCCATAGTCATTTTTATGTACCCCTTTTCTAAGGAATAATCTGTGTTAGTTTGGCTCTCTCTAGATACTTGGCTGATATCTTTGCTCTCTATTACCTATTTATTATTACTTTTTGTGGTTGCCTATTGGGGACAAAAAGAAAAGAATACAAAATGGCTTTCTCGCCCTTGGGTCTATAGTTTATCGCTAGGTGTTAGTTGTACTTCATGGGCTTTTTACGGCACTGTGGGTCAAGCAGCAACAACGGGAGCTTGGTTAGCGCCAGTCTACATTGGCTCTATTTTATGCTTTGTACTCGCATGGCCAATGCTGCTGAGAATACTACGACTGACCAAACAACAAAACTTAACGTCTATTGCTGACTTTATCGCTTGTCGATACGACCGTTCTCCGGCTATTGCTGCTACAGTCACCCTAGTGGCCTTATTGGGTACCATCCCCTATGTAGCGCTGCAACTAAGAGCAATTAGTAAAAGTTTTGACCTGCTAACAGGTTCATATCAATCAGGCATTAGCACTACGTTTATCGTCACACTGGTATTAATCATTTTCAGTATTTTATTTGGCGCAAGACAAGCCGCAATAAACAAACAAAGCCAAGGCTTAGTGTTAGCAATCGCTTTTAGTTCTATCATCAAATTATTCGCGCTCACTGCCGTTGGACTATTTGCCACTTTTTTTGTTTTTGATGGGGTTGCTGACTTATTTGCACAATCTCAACGTGCGGTAGAGATGCAACCAACAAGCAATAGCTACTTTGCCATATCTCAAGCCATACTCGGCATGATAACCATTTTTATTTTACCCCAGCAATATCATATGATGATGATAGAAAACCATCAGGAAAATGAACTCAAAAGTGCTCGCTACCTTTATCCACTATACTTAATTGCTATTAATATATTTGTGCTACCTATCGCCCTTGCTGGGCAAAATTTATTTCCCGGAGGTAATGTTAACCCAGATACTTATGTCATCACTATTCCATTATTTTTCCAACAAGCTTGGTTAGGCGGGTTGGCCTATATTGGGGGTTTAGCTGCAGCAACAAGCATGGTTATTGTCGCCACTATCGTATTAAGTACCATGGTAACAACAGAAATAGTTACCCCGTTATTACTGCATTACAATAATTTTTTCAAAAAACAAAAAACTCAGCTCTCGCATGTATTGCTCAATATACGCCGGGTAGCTATTGCATTACTGTTACTACTAGCCTTTACTTTTGAACGGATAATCAATCAACAAAACCATTTAGCCACCATTGGTTTACTCTCTTTTGTATTATTATCACAGCTAGCGCCATTAGTTATTGGCGCTTTATATTGGCGTAAAGCGACCAAAAATGCAGCGATGACTGGCTTAGCGGTTGGTAGCATTATTTGGCTTTACACTTTGTTATTACCTAGTTTACTCACTGAATCACTTTGGGTCGAGACCGGGATTTTTGGCCTTAACTGGCTAAAACCTTACGCATTATTTGGCTTAAATTCACTTGACCACATCAGCCACGGGCTGTTTTTTAGCTTATTAGCCAATAGCCTATGCTTTATTATTATTTCTTTACTCAGTCACCGTAGCGTCTCTGAAAAGCTACAAGCAGAGTTATTTATTTACAAACAACAAGTGGCTTTTGAACAAAACCTATCAAGTAAAGATTTGTATCATTTGTTACAACGCTTTATTAATAACGATGCTGCTGAAACTTTTCTTCATGATTATGCCAAAAAATTAACCAGCACTAAGGCCTCTGAAACCTTAATTGACTATACCCGCTTGCAACTGTCTAGTGTACTTGGCTCAGCTTCCACCCTGATGGTAATGAAAGCAGTAACCACACAACAAAAAATGCCATTGCAAGATGTTGTCAATATTGTTGATGAGGCCAATAAGCTTTTTCACTTTAACCGAGAGTTATTACAAGCTGGCGTTGAAAATATAGAACAAGGTATTAGTGTTATTGATGCCGACATGCGTATCGTTGCCTGGAATAAACGCTACATTGAGTTACTTGGCTACCCCGCGAATATAGTGAGTGTTGGCAAGCCCGTTGCTGAGCTTATTCGCTTTAACGCCGAGCGTGGCATTATTGTAACCCGTAAAAATAATGTCAACACTAGCGAAAAAGAGGATGACTTTATCAGTCGTCGTATTGAGCATATGCGCCAAGGCAATAGCCACTATTTTCAACGTGAAATGCCTAACGGCGTTGTGCTAGAAATGCGCGGGCAAGCGATGCCTGGTGGTGGTTTTGTTAGTACCTTTTCAGATATAACCGCTCATATTGAAGCGGCAAAGGCATTACAACAAGCCAATGACCATTTAGAGCAGAGAGTCACCGAACGCACAATAGAGCTAACCAAAGCAAAAGCTGAAGCCGAAGCCGCTAATACCAGCAAAAGTAAATTTTTAGCCGCTGCCAGTCATGACTTAATGCAGCCTTTTAATGCGTTGTCGCTATTTACCAATATGCTTAACAAAAAAGTACAAGGCAGTGACTTAGCCGAATTAGCCACTAACATTCAACACTCATTAAGCGCAGCAGAAAGCTTGCTAGGTGATTTGGTTGAGATATCTAGACTTGATAATAGCTCGCAAAATATTGATATACACTGTTTTTCAATTAACGACTTACTCGCACCTTTAGGCCAAGAGTTTGCCTTATTATCTCAACAGGCAGACCTTCAGTTTACTTATGTAAAATCGACTTGTGTCGTGGAAACCGATCAGAGACTGCTGCGCCGTATAGTGCAAAACTTCTTATCAAATGCTTTAAATTATTGTCCTCAAGAGAATAGCCAAGGCAAAATATTACTTGGCGTCAAACATAAACAAAACCAACTAGTTATTGAAGTGTGGGATAATGGCCCAGGGATAGCTATCGCAGATCAGCAAACCATTTTCAAAGAATTTGAGCGTTTAAAACAAACGCAAGAAAAATCAGGTTTAGGCTTAGGTTTAGCAATTTGTGAACGTATTGCTAAATTACTACACGTTGATATTGCGGTAAAATCTACCCTAGAAAAAGGTACCTGCTTTAGTATTACCTTGCCTCGAAGCAAAGTAATACTGACATCCAAAGCGGTGATAGAAAGTAGTTCACAAAATAAAACGGCAAATGAGTTTATCGGCCTACCCATTCTATTAGTGGATAATGAAGCTATCATGCTTAAAGCCATACAATCACAACTACAAGAATGGGGCTGTGAAGTACTTGCCGTTAAAGACGAACAAAACCTACTAACCTCGCTAGCCAAACAAGACTTTATTCCATCGATCATTATTTCTGATTACCATTTAGACAACGATCAGAATGGCGTAGATCTAATACAAAAAGCATTGTCGAAGCAAGCATGGCAAGTGCCCTGTATTATTTGCTCAGCTGATCCATCAGAACAAGTGCGAGAGCACACCAGTAGCGCTCAGTTTTATTTTATGCGCAAACCAATAAAGGCCTTAGCATTGAAAAAATTAATGAAGCAGTTATTGAAGGATTATTAATAAATGACTACGGACTAAGCTAGAGAGACATTCTCTTGAGGTGCTAGCATTAATTGCTGATACACCAAACCTGCTTGAGTTCGGTTATACACCCCCAATTGCAGCAAGATTGCGGAGACATGCTTTTTTACCGTATTTTCTTTAATATTCAAAATACCGGCAATCTGTTTATTTAACTGCCCACCGGCAACCAAAGATAAAACGGTATACTGTTGAGGTGTTAATTGTGCCAACTGTTGGGCTAATTTTTTATGCTCTTGAGCTAACTTAGTATCATTATTAATGGGCATATTTATCGGTAACCAAGTATCACCTGCCAATACGGTATTAATCGCTTGGGCAATAGTCGCTAAATCGACTGATTTTGGAATAAAAGCAGCAGCACCAAAGTTAATGGCTTTTTGCATAATGTCGGGGTTTTCATCCGATGACACCATAATAACGATTAAATCAGGATGGTTATTTTGTAATTGGGTCAAGCCAGTAAAACCATCGTTACCTGGCATATGTAAATCTAAAAAGATAATATCTAAATCAGGTGAATTATCAATTTCAATCAATAAATCATCAAAGCTTGATGCTTCCTTAATTCTAGCATCAGGCATACAGTCAACCACCGCTTGTTTTAATGCAGTACGAAATAACGGATGATCATCGGCAATAACTACTTTAGCTTGATTCATTACAGCGGCCTTTTATATGATTACAACAATAGATTATCGAGTAACACCTCGATAATTAAAAAAGTAAGTTTATATTATCAAAAAAAGAGCCAGTAAAAACCAGCTCTTTTTTGTTTAATTTAACTAACTTAGTCCGCTCTTAAAAACGATAACCTACGGTTAAATGTACGGTTCTAGGATCATTATAGTAACTAATTAAGGTAGTGTCTCCACCTGTACCTGGGCTATAAGTATCATCATCATTTTTAACAGCAAAATTATAGCCACCGACCATCGCTTCTTCATCGGTTAAGTTTTTAAGGTGAAGTCCACCATACCAATTACCTTCTATGCTTTCCCAAGTGACACTGGCGTTAAGCGTTCCGTAACCTTCTTGCAGTAATAAATCGCTATCTTCAAATAATAAGTAATCGTCGCGGTAATAATAGCCACCCGTTACAACAAAGTATCCCATATCAGTATCCATGGTGTAGCTTGCCGCTAAATTCATGGTGTAATCAGGTGTATTTGATAAGCCCAATAAGGGTGTTGCAATTGTTGGATCATCCTCAATTTCAGCATCTAAAAACCCTATTGAAAAGTCAATTGTTAAGTTTTCAGTGGTTGCCCAAGTAATTTCAGCTTCTATACCTTTAACTGTAGAGCCTTTAATGTTGCCTAAGTTTTGGTTTAATACGCTTAAATCATCTGGATCGGGGGTTACTGTAATATACTGACGATCTTTATGGTCTAAAGAAAATATCGTCACATTGGTTCGTAAAACATCATTCCAATCTTTCTTTATACCTAACTCAATTGAATCTACGATTTCAGGATTCGCTGCGGACTCATTAATTGTGGCACGAGGATTAAAGGTTCCTGACTTAAAGCCTTGCGAATAACTTGCAAAGATCATGGTGTCATCATCAAACTGATAATCTAATCCAATTCGAGGTGTAAATTGAGACCAATCCGCTTTTTTAGACGCATCTAATACGCCATCGCCATCGGTGTCTGTGCCCAATACTTGAGGGAAAGAAACATCACCTCTTTCATAGCCAGGTATCCAATTATCGCTTGGGTATACATTACTAAATGCTAAGCCATTATTAACATAGGCCTCTTTTTCTTCTTTGGTATAACGCCCACCCACTGTTAATGAAAGTTGCTCAGATAAGTCAATACTACTCTGAATATAAGCCGCTGTACTTGTACTGTTGTTACAACCCGTGACTTCACGTGTTAGACCGGGTGTATTAAAAGCAGCTCTACCTAAAAAGCCTAAAACGGCATCAAAATGACCACAAGATTCGCCATCATAAGCATAAATACCCCCAACGATAGTAAAACCGTCACCAATATAGTTTGCTTGTAATTCATGGCTAGTATTCTCATCATCATAAATAGCTGGCACATCAAAAATATCTAACGACGTATTATCAAAATCAATATTGGTCTTTGAGTACCCTTCCCTAGACGTTCCTACGTATTTTACTGATAACTCATCAGTTACCTGCCAATCTGCCAGAAAACTATATCCTTCAAGCTCAACGTTATTACTTGTCGGCAAACTAGTATATGAGTCGTATACACTGTCAGGTACAGGCGCATCCGTTAAAATGCTAGGTAATAAACGGTAGCCCCCTTTGGCATTAGAGTCATCACTGGTTTTATCCCATGCTAACCGCATAAATAGATCTTCAGTGGCATGAAATTCCAATGTTAAACGCGATACTGATAAATCTTTATTGTAGTTTTCTGTATCTTGATCCGCTAATGCCGACGTTAAGAATTCGCCAAAGCCATCTCGGTTAAGTTCCGCATGACCAAAACCAATAAATAATTTGTCCTCTATTAAGGGGATTTGACCGGTCACTTTTAGATCTTTTTGGTTATAACTGCCCAGTGTTCCCTCAATATTAAGTTCGGTGTCACCTGACATCGGTTTAGTCACATACTTTACCGCACCACCAATGGTATTCTTACCATAAAGTGTGCCTTGGGGACCCCGAAGTACTTCAATGCGCTCCACATCTAATAAATCTAGCACAGCACCCTGTGGACGCGCCATATAGACATCATCAATATAGATACCGACACCGGGTTCATAACCCCAAAGCGGATCTTGCTGTCCGACACCACGGATAAATGCAGTCAAAGTTGAGTTTGTACCTCGGCTAGTTTGCAACGTAGTATTTGGCGAGAATCTCTGCACTTCAGTCATTACTGAGATACCGTTTTCAGTCAGTTCAGCTGCACCAATAGACGTTAGAGATACCGGTACTGTCTGCAGATTTTCTACCGTTTTTCGTGCTGTTACTTCAATACGCTCTAAGCCTTTATCTTTGGCCGCAGGAGATGCATCTATTGTTTCTTGTGCAAGTACTAGGTTACTAGTTAATGCCGCGGTAATAGCCAAGGCGAGATAACTTCTATTTCTATTATGCTGTTTCATGAAGGAGCCCTTATTAATAATTATTTTATGTTATTAGTTACTTTTTATTTTGTTAGTGAAGCTGTTTCTCAACTAATAACACTCTATCTGATAAAGTTACAAAAATAATTAGCACTATAGTGCCATGACCAAGTAATTGTTTTTATTGTTTATTTTATTTTTCATGGCTTTTTATTGAAGATAACTGCCAAAAGTCTACAACATGTTTTACGGTACTTAATGGTGAAGCTAATACATAGTCAGATACCTCACCGCCATTTTCGACTTGCGGATTAACCATAATGCCGTGACCGAGATGAGCCACTTCAATCAACTCTACTCGTGTCTCGTTAGCTGAATTTTGCCAATGAGTAATGGTATACCCTGATTTTTTATTAACAATAGGTTTGCTCTCTAATGCTGATAAGATGGCCCATTGTTGGGCCAGCATAGATGAGTTCAATGGATTAACAATACTATCGTTCACCCCTGTCCAAACGGATAATTTAGGCCACGTTGTTTGTTTCGGATTACGTTTTTTAACGAGTGTCACCAGTTCATCAGCAGTTTGTGAAGGACCGTTTCTCATACACGAAATGCCAGTCATTAAACCCTCGGCGCAAGGAAAAGGAATACCCGCCACCACCGCGCCACCGGTAAATAATGCGGGGTAATTAGCTAACATGCCACTTGCCATGGCACCGCCAGCTGATAACCCAATAATGTATACCTTTTTACTGCCCAATTGTCCTTTTAACTGACTTATCATGTTTTTAATTGAGTCACTTTCACCAGAATCTCTAGTGAAGTCATCTGCTGAATACCAATTAAAACAACGTTTAATATTATTACTCAATCCTTGTTGTGGTAGTAATAAAGCAAAGTTATGTTTTTTTGCCAAACCGAATAAACCACTCTGAAAGGCAAGTTCATCCCCCTGCTGTGCGCAACCATGCAACAGCACAACCAAAGCCGGGCTTTCAATGTTAGGCGTAAAGTAACTGGCTTCAAGATCGCCTGGGTTTGCGCCAAATGCCTCAAGCTTTTTAAAGTCAGCATGTGAAGATAAGCTAACCGCTAAGGTTAGTAATAAAATAAAAAATGGTTTTAGTCTCAGCATACGTTGGTTACTCAAATAGTTTTTTGTCATCATGACTGACTTTCAATGAACTTTTCAATGGCACTTTAGTGCAGTATCATAATGATGGACTAAATTAATAAACTTTTAATTACCTTTAATCACCCTTTAATCACTTTTTAAGAACGAGTTAATGCTGTGAAGACTAAATTAATTACCCGTGCAGGTTACGAAAAACTGCAAAAAGAACATGATCACTTATGGAAGGTTAAGCGACCAGAAATAACAAAGATTGTCTCTTGGGCAGCAAGCTTGGGTGACCGTTCAGAAAACGCTGATTTAGCGATATAACCTTAGAAGTCATACTATTTAAAAATATCGCGTTGATAAATATGAAAATATAAATAGTATACGTACTAATTTTTCATACTATTTAATAATATGTATAAGAACACCTTTAACTAGATGGCCAAATAAACTACGGCACTACAGAATGATTTACTAGGTTATCCTATATTCAAATATTTCCGGTAAGAAATATGGACAGCCCAAACAATCCTATTTTCTCTATTTTCAATGGTTCGGTATAAGTCAGGGCTATCTTGATAATGAGTAAATGTTCTACCATCGTCATGCTTACAAGAAATAAACCCTAGTTTATATAAAAAGGCACCTAAATCTTCAGGGTTGTTATATTGAATACCATCTACTGAAGGGACTTCCTCTTTTGTTCGACCACGAATAAAATTAGTTTCCAGTAAATCAATTATTTCATTAGAATTATAATGGACATCCTTTGCCCTAAAGCAATCAATGAGAGCATCAAGCTCAGAGAATTGATGTTTATGTTCCTTTAGTAAATCACTCTTTCTATTTTGGCCAAACTTCACAAGAATGTTATTGATATCACTTAGTTTAATTTTTTGACTTCTAGAATTATTCTTTTTCGACTGAACAGCAGACATTCTGCATAGCTGGCTTACCCATCGGGGTCTTTTATTTGAAAATGAAGCAATAGCTTCAAACATAGAAGCATCTTTTTTCCCTGCCCAAGTTATAGGCTGTTCAAACGCAATTTGGAATAATTTCTTGTGATCTCGGGTATAAATTAATTTAGCTTCAGGTGAAGATCCATGGTTACGTTTAATATATGACAAAATTTTATTCGCAAGCATATCCCTCAGGTATTTATTAGTCCAAGTAATTGGCAATATATACTGCTCCCACTTATCAAGATCTTCGAGGTAACGTAAGTTTTGCCAAACATCAGATCTAACTGTAGCCCGAATATTAAGTTGCTTCATATCAAACGCTATTGCACGAATAGCACTGAAAAACGAACCAATTCTGGCTTGATACTCTTCAGTATCAACATACTTAGCATCGATGTCATCTATTAATAACCATACTTTAGAGTTCTTATGTTTTTCTTGATAATTACTTAATATACTCTCAATACTTTCGGGGATATTTGATGTTACCTCCTGCTTAATTAGTGGTATTTTTCCTTTTAACCTAGAGACCATACCACCGATTAAATTCTTAGATTTTAAACCATCTAATTCAGCAATTTCTACCATCGTGATGCTGTTACTTGATAGTGCTAAATTAATCTGACAGCCAATCTCAATGATTATCTTTTTGCAAATTATTCTTTTCCAATAATTCTCAAGATACGCTTGGTCTTTTCCTGAGAATTCACCTAAACCCAATAACTCATTACCTGTTACACGGATAACTACCGGATTTACATATTCATCTTCTTCCGTAAGTTTATATTCGAGTCTAGATAAAAGAGCTGATTTCCCCATTCCTTTTCTAGCGCTTACTACACTTAATGGTGTGCCTGCGTCGAAAAAATCATAAAAATCTTCATTGTCGACATAATAAGAATTGAGTATGTCGAGGCTCTCATCCTCACCAGCTTCATTGCCAAATATGTTTTTATCCCTTAAATTCAGTACTATCATAATCTTCCATAATTTTTATTCAGCTAAAAGTAGTGATAAAATATTTACTCACTATTTTCTGTTTTGATAAAGGTTTATTATTTAATTTTAAGACTTAATGCTGAAAGTCCGTTTAGGTTTCAACACTAACAAGAGAACTTGCAGTAATCATCGCTTCTATTTTGGTTTCCACTTCAGAGTAAATATCAATATCAACTTCAGGAACTGAAAGCGAAACAATTAACGAATATCTCGCTTTTGAATCCCAGCGCTCATGTGAAGTACGAGTTTTCCACCAACCACTAGCAGGATAAATGGCAATTTGTCCACGATCTGCAAGCTCTGCTGCACTACCTTTCCAAATATCTTTATGAATTGACCCTCTATGCCTATTATCAGTGCCAATAATCCAGTTAGCATCATCTGTTTTACCTGGTTTATCCTCTTTAGAGGCTCTACTAGCCTTATTGATACGTTTTTGGAAATCAGAACTTTTCTCTAAAGGGCGTTTAACTTCAAAGCGAAGTTGATGACTGGCATAACTGTACTTATTCAATATATTTCGGCTAGAGGGGTTAGGCTCGACAAAATAAGACAGAGTAATTGTGAGTTCAACATTTGTGTCACCGAGATCTTGCAAAGCATCTTTAGGCCAAGGTAGATCATGTAAGTGCATCTCGTTAGTTCGTACATCTCCACTTTTAGGCTTAATAAAAGGTTGTAATTCATCCTGTATAACTAAAGAAAGTGAGTTGTTAGCTGTTCTAATAGCTTTTTCTAGATTAGGTACACCAAAGCCAACCATGCGAGCCAAATTACTCATATCACCCTTTTTGATATTCTGATTTGAACGCTTTGACGATATTAATGAATACATTTCATCAGTCCAGTCAGCAGAATGAACTGTTAGAGCTCTGACTGTTTCAGGCCAAAAATTGGGATACTCATATTTTATTTGGGCAGTAAATCGAGCTGCAAGTGCCGTTGCTGCACTGGTGGCATTGCTAGTCTGAAAATGTCTTTGAGAAAAATCATTGTTGGTTGTTAATAAATGAAAATCAAATATATCATCTCGATATTCATGTTCACTTTTTCCAATGTTCCCACCTTCAAAAACCACCTCCGGTTTAATCGGTGAATTCTTTCTATCCCAGACGAGAGATGTTGTACTGTGAGGAGATAACCCTCCTTCCTTAGCTAGTGGATAATAATCGCTAGCCTCGGAAATTCTCACTTTATTTGTATACGCTCCAACACTAATCACATTCCATGCTTGCGCTGGATCATGTGTATCTTGAGTTTGGTTAAAGTCAGGGAAAGGAAATTGTTCAGGAGTAAAGCAATTAAATGATGAATTCCCCGCACAAATAGTAAATAATCGTGGGTTTTCTCCCTCACCTAAATAGTCAACGGCTAAGGTATCCAACACACTAGACCAAGATGATGGACGACCTCGATTTGTCCCTGTTTTAGATGAAAGAGACATGGAAAATGTTCGATCTCGTTGAGGATTAGCATATTCTGCTTCGGAAACGGCATTAGAGGTAACAAGACCTAGAGGCTTATCTTTATTATCACCATTGTGAGCTATAACTTTTACAGACTCCAGCCTGTGATTAATCGTTGCTATTTCACTAGATCCAAGAATATCCGTTAAATCGCCCCACATCGCAAGGCCTGCCATCTCGGTACCATGGCCTTGATTATCTACAGGAATGCCATCATCAGTAACCGTTAATTGATCGCTAATGTTTGCAAAGGGAGACAGTAAAGGATGTTCCACATTTACACCGCTGTCTATAATACAAATGTAAGGTTCCTTGCCATTATTAGGTTGGTGTAATCGATCTAACAAATCTTGTGACCATTGCTCCTGTTCTTCACTGTCAGCAGAATCAAAAAAGTCAGTTGTTACTTTAGGTGCTCTTATTTCTGCTACACGGCTCAATAGTAAAGTATTATTCGCTAGTTGATTTTGAGTCGCTTTAACTTGAATAATAGTATGTTCTGGAAATCGTAGCTTATGTTGGGAAACCTCAATTTCAAGCTCGTTAGCTATTAACGTGAAATCGGCAATGATTTCTTTATAGTGGTTTATAGATTCTCTTCTTTTTTTCGGAGTAGACACCCATACTTCCCACCAAATAGATTCATTGTTATCTTCAGGCAATAATGAGTCATCATCAGACCAAATAGCAGCAAAAGCAGCTGTTCGAATTGACTGTATTGAGTCAATTAATTTTTGGTTGTCTAATGGTTTATTATGTTTGTTTGTTTTCTCATTTAAATAATCGGTAATCTTTTGTTCAAAACTATGGAGTTTCCCCTCTGGAATAAAAACTGTAGCAATAGTTTTTGTTTGGTTATCTTGGGTTATTGTCTTTACGTTATGAAGTTCAATTTTTTGAGTCGCATTAGCAAGACTTTCCACAGCAATCTCAATATCAGGAAAGCTTTCAAATTCAACTTGAATACCTATCCCCATTTTTAATGGAATTTCAGATGACTCTTCCTTCAGTTGATTTAATTGGATTGAAACAGTTGATAAATCACCTCGTAATTTACCACTATGGGCTACGCGGTTTCGAGCTGGGACTATTGTAGAAGAGCTGCCACCTCCACCAGGTGAAGTAAATTTTTGCGCAGTGCCGTATGATTCTAAAAAAAAGTGAGGTTTGTTATAAATTTTATTCGCCATTAAACTTCCTATTACATCGCGAAATGTCTACTAAATTAATTGGAAAAATGCTGACTCATACTTTTCCTATCTTCAATTGCTTGTTGAATCATAGAAATAGTGACTGATTGATGGTCATGAATTAACATCTCTTTGATTGCGTCATTAGCAGCTTGAGTAACTTCCGCATTACTTAGACCATCTGACTTCAATGCTAATTTTTCCCATGAGAAATTTTTCCCAACATAAGAGTGCAAACGAGATTTAAATAATGAAATAATTTCATTATCTGATGGTAATTCATAACGAATTACATCATCAAATCGTCTAAATAAAGCATGATCAAGTGCCTCAATATGATTAGTAGCGCAAACAATCACACTATTTGAATCGTCTTGTTCAATCATTTGTAAGAAGCTATTTAGGATTCGTCTTGCTTCACCTACGTCATTATTTGCTCCTCGGTGAGAGCCTAACGCATCAAATTCATCAAAAAAATACACACCTCTTACATCTCGAATAGCATCAAAGATTTGGCGTAATTTAGCGGATGATTCACCTAAATACCTAGTGATAACCGCATCAAGACGAACTTCGAACAAAGGGAAGTTTAACTCTCCGGCAAGTACAGATGCCGTATAAGTTTTACCTGTGCCTGGCTTTCCTGCTAGGAGTAGCTTTCTTCTCGGCGATAGGCCATGGTTTTTTAGTGTTGATAAATGTTTTTGCTCTTTGACTAAGCGATTTAACCTATCTTTGACACTTACAGATACAATAAGATCATTAAAACGTAATTTAGGATGGCTTGTTGTCAACAACCCCGTAGAATCTTTAACACCACTTGCTATTGAAACAGGTAAATTATTAAGACTCTTTGTTTTCGCTTTATCAATAAGCTGTTTCAGTTCTTGGGCTAGCTTACCATGACCACTTCTTGCTTCATGGGCCGCAACTTGAAGTGCAATAGATAAAAATCTATCGTCATCTTTATCTATGTGCGACTGCATAAGTGCTTTTATTTGCGTTGAACTAGCCATGAAAAATGCTCAAATTAAATTATATATTGACAATTATGAGTATACATCAAAGGTGCTTTTTCTTCTATAATTCAATAACAGAATGCGCTGTAGATGGGTAACTTAAACCAATGACAAGCTAATTTTATCAAAATGTATACTTCTTAGTAGTAAATATATGGAGCATAAAATTACTAGACATAAGTAATCTTATTTATAAACCACTCTTTATTCCCCGTAGGTGTTTGAACATAAAATTCATCATCGACTTCTTTTTTTATCATAGCTCTGGCCATAGGTGAATCGATCGAAATAAAATCTTTGGTATTATAAATCTCATCAGGACCTACGATCTTAAAACTAATGATGTCTCCCTCTTCATTTTCAATCTCAACCGTCGCGCCAAAAAACACCTTTCCATCTTGCTGAGGAGAATAGTCGATGACTTTAAGCGCCTCTAAACGCTTCATTAAGTACCTTGTTCTTCGATCAATTTCTCTTAATATACGCTTATTAAAGGTATAATCACCGTTTTCAGATCTATCACCTAAGCTGGCAGCCCAACTCACAATCGCTGTGATTTTTGGCCTTTTATCTCGCCATAAATAATCAAGCTCTTCTTGTAATTTTCTATATCCGGCACGAGTTATTAGGTTACTTTTCACGGTGTTCCTTAATTATCATAAGTTCTTTAATACTTAATCTAAAGCGTCTAGTTTTGCGTCGTTAAAAAACTCGATCGCCATTCTCATTTAAAACAACGCCATGAGTGCATCAACTCAATAACGTATGAAAAGAAATAATACGTTGACCGACAGTAATAACATTTCCCTGCTCTCCTTATTTTACCAACCGGCTTTTAATTGGCACTTGGCAAACATCTAATACTGGTGGTGGTTTTTTATAGAAAAACTCACTTTCTCTGGCCCTACGCTTAGTTAATCGTTCAGCAAAACCGGTTGATTCCGTATTTTCAACTTCAATGATGATGCGTTCATTTAACGGAACATCCGCCATTAATTTCATCTGAGTAATCGCAGTATATTCTCGACTATCAACCGCATATTCGCCTTCAATAACCGACGTGCGCTTTATCGCTTGAATGTGTTCCATGCCATAAACCACTCGACCAAAAATAGTCATGATTTTATCTAGATATCGCGGGGCTTGGCCAATAACAAAATAAAAATGACTCGATGCAGAATCGGCCTCATTACCTCTTGCCATTGCTAATGTACCAGGGCAGTGAGTAAGCCAAGCAGTGCCCTTGTTATCACTTGCCAAAGCAAAGCCGTTTTTAAACCCTGTTATTTCGGCAAATAAATCTTGGTTTTGCACGGGAGTAAAAGACCAATCTTTATTCGTTGAAAATTGCCCTTCTATTGCTAATACAGAGACTGATTTGTCTTTGTCACTGCGATCTTTAGGCCCTGCTTGCGCAACAAAGCCATCAATAACTCGATAAAATTTAGTGCCATCATAAAATGATTTTTTTACTAACGCTGAAAATTGTTCAACGTGCTTTGGTGAAAATTGCGGCGCTAACTCAATCACCACTTTACCCTGAGATAACGTTAGCAAAACAGTATTATTGATATCAAGCGCACGCCATTGCTCACTTGCCGAGTTGTCGGCTCCACAGGCACTCATGAAAACAAAAGTGATTAATATGAAGAGTTTTTTAAATGTTGAATAAATCATAATTATCATCATTCTAGCGGAGTAAATTCAATGCTATCATAGCGCTTATAGCCAAGCGAATTCAAACTACGGAATATTTAGTGAATAAAAGTATCATCACCAATTTAATAGCCTTTGTTGCGACACTTATCGGCTACGTTACCGAGCAACATCTCATTTTTACTATTGGCCTGTTTGCCTTATCAGGCGCTATCACTAATTGGTTAGCGATCCACATGCTTTTTGAAAAAGTGCCGGGGTTATATGGCTCAGGCGTAATACCTGCAAGATTTGAAGATTTTAAATTAGCCATTCGTCACTTAATGATGGAACAATTTTTTACCAAAGAAAACATCGACCGTTTTTTATCAAGTAAATCAGGTAACACGAACCCTATTGATTTAAGCCCAGTGATAGAAAAAGTAGACTTATCGCCGGCCTTCGACAGTTTAGTCTCGGTGATAGAAGACTCATCATTTGCCCCCATGTTAGCGATGGTGGGTGGCACTGAAGCACTACAACCGATGAAAGAGCCTTTTATTGAAAAAATGAAAGTTGCCATTCAAGACATCACCCAAAGTGAACAATTCAGTGCTTTATTACGTGACGAATTAGAACAACCCAATATGATTGCCGGTATGCAGGAAAAAGTTAGCAACATTATTGAAAAACGTCTTAATGAATTAACGCCACAATTAGTGAAAGAGATTATTCAAACGATGATCAAAGAACACTTAGGCTGGTTAGTGGTGTGGGGTGGAATTTTTGGTGGCTTAATTGGTTTGGCTGCAGCACTAACTAATAATTTTTAGTGTTTATACCCGTTCTGCTTCAAGATCCAAGTATCAGTAAATCTTCAAGTGGGACGGGTATAGACAAATATCAGTCACATACTGGAAAAATTAGTCGACAAATATGCGTAAAAAACCTTAATTTTGGCGCTCTTTTGAGCTATGCTTGCTTTTTCACTATTTCTTTCAATAAAAGAGTTTAATTCATTAATATTGAACCCTTAATATATAAGGTAAATTTCAGCCATGTTTGCTAGCTTAAAAGCTTTGCCTGCCGATCCTATTTTAGGCCTATTAGCTAAATACCGAGAAGATACTAACCCAAAAAAAATCGATTTGGGTGTTGGTGTATACAAGAATGAAGCTGGACATACCGCAATTCTAAATTGTGTAAAAAAAGCGGAACAACACCGTATTGATACCGAAGACACCAAAGTTTATATAGGTCCAACGGGCTCTGCTTTATTTAATGACGAAATGAGCAAGCTTATTTTTGGCCATCATAAAGTACTCTTAGAAAATCGTGCTCGCACATTTTCAACTCCAGGAGGCACAGGTGCTTTACGTGTTGCGGGTGAATTTATTAATACTTGCAAAGCAGGTACAACTATTTGGGTTTCAAATCCAACATGGGCTAACCATACGGCAGTTTTTGAAGCCTCTGGTTTAACGGTTAAAACGTATCCATATTATGATTACGAAAACAAAACGTTAGACTTTGATGGTATGTTAGCACAACTGAAAGAGGTCTCTGCAGACGATGTTGTATTGCTACACGCTTGTTGTCATAACCCCAGTGGTATGGATTTAACCAATGAGCAATGGCAGCAAGTTGTTGAAGTTACCAAAGGTGTGGGTTTTACGCCGTTAATTGACATGGCTTATCAAGGTTTTGGTAGTGGTTTAGACGAAGATGCTTACGGTTTACGTTTAATGGCTGAACATGTAAAAGAGATGATCGTCTGTAGCTCATGTTCGAAAAACTTTGGCTTATATCGTGAACGTATTGGCGCTTGTACTTTAATTGCACAAACCAGTCATAGTGCTGATTTAGTCGCCTCCGTATTGGCTTATGTAATCCGCGGTATTTATTCTATGCCTCCTGCACATGGTGCTGCTATCGTTGAAACTATCTTAAGTTCTTCAGAACTAACCACTGAATGGCACAGAGAATTAAAAGAAATGCGTGACCGTATTAACGGTAACCGTCAATTATTAGTAGATAAACTTAAAGAAAATGGCGTAACACGCGACTTTAACTTTATTGCTAATCAAAGCGGTATGTTCTCTTTCTTAGGGATAACACCTGAGCAAGTTCAGCAACTACAAAACGAATACAGTATTTATATGGTGGGTTCTAGCCGTATGAGTATTGCGGGCATTGCTAACCGTAATGTTGACTACTTAGCACAATCAATTGCGAAAGTACTTTAAGTTTTTGTCCATGTCATCCTGAGTTAAACTCAGGATCTTGAACAGTCAAGCCAAGATTCCGGGTAAAGCCCGGAATGACATCTAATACAAAAAACAAAGTACAATACAAAGGGAAAATCTGTGACTGTACCTGGTAATTTATTTATTCTTTCTGCCCCTAGTGGTGCTGGAAAATCAAGCCTGATCAATGCATTACTAGAACAAGAATCAAGCAGGCCTATGCAAGTTTCGGTCTCGCATACTACACGTGAACCTCGTCCGGGTGAGCAAGAAGGTAAACATTATCATTTTGTTTCCATTGCGGCCTTCAAACAAAACATTAAAAAAAATGCTTTTTACGAGTATGCCGAAGTTTTTGATAATTATTACGGCACCTCAGAAGCCGCAATAGATGTGCAACTTGCTCAAGGCATCGATGTTTTTCTTGATATAGACTGGCAAGGCGCACAACAAGTGCGAATGAAAAAACCTTCCGTAACCACTGTATTTATTAGCCCCCCCTCAAAACAAGAGTTAGAAAATCGTTTACGAGGAAGAGGACAAGACAGCGAAGACATTATCACTAGCCGAATGGCAAAAGCGCAAGGTGAATGTTCACACTTTCAAGAATTTGATTACATTATAATCAATGATGATTTTAAACAGGCCTTAACTGATTTAACCACCATAGTGAATAATCAACGATTAAAGCGTGGTCAACAAGTTGCACAGCATAAAGTATTACTAGACGAGCTCATTTGTTAGTCATCTTTACTTAGGGTGCTTGCCAAGTAATAATGGCAATAAGTTAGCTTTTTTTACAAGGCGGCGTTGTTAAAGAGTATTAAGCCGCTAAAGTAGAATATTCAGGTAATAAAAAGTTAAATGCCATGATTTTTGCTAGAACAAAGTCTTTTACTTGCTAAATGACTTATCGATCAGTAAAATGCAGCGCTATTTTATAAATTTAGTTGGAGTGACCAAATGGCTCGCGTAACTGTTGAAGAGGCCGTAGATAAAATCGGCAATCGTTTTGATTTAGTATTAGTTGCATCACGTCGTGCTCGTCAAATTGCAACTGGCGGTAAAGATCCTTTGGTAGATGTCGAAAATGACAAACCAACCGTATTAGCTTTACGTGAAATTGAAGCGGGTTTAATTACCAATGCTTTAATGGATACATCAGATCGCCAAGCACAAATTCAGCAAGATAGTGCCGAGTTAGATGCCGTTGCTGCAATTGTTGGTAGTCAAACACAAGAATTAGGTTAAATAAGCAACTACGCTTACTTTATCCTCTGAACGCATAACTTATTTTTTATTAGTAATAGAAAATAAGTTATGCGTTTTTTTTACTTTTTTTTATCACAACAGATCACTTCAGGGTTCACACTTTATTCAAGATTATTTTTCAATAACCCGGTGTTTAATTGAACAATAACTAGCTATTGAGGCTGAAAATAACGGTGTTGTTGGATATTTAGACTATTTAAATAGATCACTGAGTTAATTTGATTGGTATTACTTTGCATTTAGCGCAAAGCCACGTATTCTAGGGAATATTCATTTTTCTAGTTGTTTACCATTAATTCGGAGTGATAGGTGTATCTATTTGAACCATTAAAAGAATTAAGCTCTACTTACCTATCAAAAGTGCAGGTGGACTTGCTCAAACATGCCTATGTTGTAGCGAGGGATGCGCATGATGGTCAAATGCGTTCAAGCGGTGATCCTTATATCACCCACCCTGTTGCTGTAGCACTCAATCTAGCCAAAATGAATCTAGATCATGAGACCTTAATGGCAGCGCTACTGCATGACGTTATCGAAGACACCCCAGTAACTAAAGATGAGCTAGCAGAATTATTTGGCCATACCGTCGCTGAACTCGTTGAAGGGGTCAGTAAACTCGATAAGTTAAAATTCGATAATAAAGAAGAAATGCAAGCGGAAAACTTCCGTAAAATGGTTTTGGCCATGGTGCAAGATATTCGCGTTATCTTAATAAAATTAGCTGATAGAACCCATAACATGCGTACTTTAGGTGCTTTACGCCCTGATAAACGCCGTCGTATAGCACGCGAAACATTAGAGATTTATGCGCCAATAGCTAACCGTCTCGGTATTCACGACATTAAAAATGAGTTGGAATTACTTGGCTTTCAGGCGCTTTACCCTATGCGCTCTAGAGCACTCAAGTCAGCAGTAAGTAGTGCTCGCGGTAATCGAAAAACCATCATTAATAATATTCAAGCAGAAATATCTGCACGCTTATCTGAGAGTAATATTGACGCTGAAATTATCGGCAGAGAAAAACACCTGTACTCTATTTATCGTAAAATGCTTAATAAAGAGCTGATGTTCAATGAAGTTATGGATATTTATGCCTTTCGTGTGATTGTTAGCAACAAAATCGACGATTGTTATCGCGCATTAGGCGCTATGCATAATTTATTTAAACCCATTGAAGGCCGCTTCAAAGACTATATCGCCATTCCGAAAACTAATGGTTACCGTTCGTTACATACTTCGCTCATTGGCCCTCACGGGATCCCTGTAGAAATACAAATCAGAACCCAAGACATGGAACAAATGGCCGACAAGGGCGTTGCTGCTCACTGGTTGTATAAAGAGGGGAGTGATAACGCCGATACAACGGCACAAATGAAAGCCCGTCGTTGGATGCAAAGCTTACTAGAATTACAACAAAGCGCTGGCAGTTCGTTTGAGTTTATTGAAAATGTAAAGTCTGATCTATTTCCAGAAGAAATTTACGTATTTACCCCTGAAGGCCGTATTATTGAACTACCAATGGGTGCGACAGCAGTCGATTTTGCTTATGCGGTACACACAGACGTCGGTAATTCATGTGTCGGCGTGAAAGTGGATCGAAAACCTTACCCTTTAAGCCGACCATTAGATTCAGGCCAAACTATTGAGGTAGTCACTTCGGTGGCAGCTAGGCCTAACGCTAGTTGGCTAAACTTTGTGGTAACGGCGAAGGCACGTTTACAAATAAGAACCTATTTACGTAGTCGTGAAAAAGCCGAATCAAAAACACTCGGATTACGTTTATTAAATCATGCGCTAGGTAACGTCTCACTTGACGATATAAGCCAAGAGAAAATCGACGCGGTTATGCAGCAAAGTGGCAATAAAACTTTCGATGAGTTATTAACTAATATTGGCTTAGGAAATGCGTTAAGTATCGGTATCGCCAGACGATTGACTGATGAATTTACTGAAGACAATGAGTTAAGCCCAACAAACAGCAAAGCCAAAATGCCGATTAAAGGCACAGAGGGTATGTTGGTGAATTATGGCAAATGTTGCCGCCCTATACCGGGGGATTCAATTTTAGCCTATTTAAGCCCAGGAAAAGGCTTGATGGTGCACCAACAGGGTTGTAGAAACATAAAAGGCCATGAGCCTGGCACGTTATTCCCGGTAAGATGGGATAGTGATATTGATAAAGAGTTTATTGCTAAGCTCAGAATAGAAATAATCAATCATCAAGGTGCATTAGCACAGCTAACTAACGTCATTGCTAGGTGTGGCTCCAATGTACATAACTTAAATTCTGGCGAAAAAGAAGCAGGCCTATATGTTATCGATATGGAAATAACCTGTCGTGACCGTATTCACTTAGCTAATATCATTCGAAAAATTAAGGTAATGGTTGATGTACAGCGCGTTATCCGTAATAAATAAAAAGTGACCCGTAACGACTTACTGGTCACGAACACACAAAAATCAAATTGCAGGAAGTAAAATGAAAAGTATTATCACAACAGATCAAGCACCCAGTGCTATCGGCACTTATAGCCAAGCCGTTAAAGTAAACAATACTGTTTATTTATCTGGACAAATTCCACTTATTCCTGAAACGATGACAGTAGTCGAGGGTGGTTTTGCTGAGCAAACTGAACAAGTATTTAAAAATATTTCGGCCGTATGTGAAGCCGCAGGTGGCAGTATTAATGACATGGTAAAAGTGAACATTTTTATGACTGATTTAAGTAATTTTGCCACGGTTAATGAAATCATGGCGAAATATTTTCAAAAACCTTACCCTGCGCGTGCCGCCATACAAATATCTAAGCTACCAAAAGATGTTGATATTGAAATTGATGGTATCTTGGAATTACCCAACGTCGACTAGACTGTTCATCATGAATCAAAATTTAGGCAGGGCTGTCTGCATTACTCGTTCATCTCACTTATTAGCAATAAGCTCAATGGACTCTTAACTTAACAGCTGGCCTAAATCTCGTTCATTTAAAATATTAACTTTATTAATAACAAAACTATGACTCCAAAAAGACTACAGCGCATCAATACCATGCTTGATAAGCGCCAGCCCGATCTTACTGTGTGTATGGAAGGTTTACATAAAAGCCATAATTTAGCCGCAGTGGTTCGCACCTGCGATGCGGTTGGCGTGAGTGATGTACATGCAGTATGGAAAAGTGAAGAAGCAGAAGTCCGTGGCGGTAGCGCTGCAGGAAGCCAAAACTGGATTGATGTTCATAATTATCATAAAACAGCTGATGCAATTGCCGCCATGAAAGCACAAGGTATGCAAATATTAGTGACTAACTTATCCGATACTGCAGTCGATTTTCGTGAAATTGATTATACTAAGCCCACTGCGATTATCTTAGGCCAAGAAAAATTTGGCACTTCCGATGTTGCCTTAGCTTTAGCCGATCAAGATATTGTTGTGCCTATGGTTGGCATGGTGCAATCACTGAATGTTTCAGTTGCCTGTTCAGTGGTGTTGTACGAAGCACAGCGCCAACGACAATTGGCCGGCATGTATGATACGCCTAAGCTGAGTCACGAACGCAGACAACGCGTGTTATTTGAAGGGGGTCACCCGATATTTGCCGACGCTTGTCAGCGAAAAGGCTTACCTTATCCAATAATAGATGAAGAAGGGAATATTATTGCTGAGGAAGTATGGTGGCGAAAAATGCAAATGGATAAAAGTGCTTGGCAACAACTTGATGATTAATTACCCAGAACGGTTGTAAACTAAAATTTATTATGGAAGCATTAACTAAACTCTCTCAAGTCGCCTTAACAACACTCAAAGGTGTTGGCCCAAGTATGGCAAAAAGACTAGAAAAGTTGAGTTTACTGTCGGTACAAGATTTATTATTTCATTTACCACTGCGTTATGAAGACAGAACACGCGTATCCACCATTCGAGAATGTATTGTGGGTACGCATACTAATATCATCGGCGAAATAACCAGTAATCAGATTACAAATGGCAAACGCCGTATGATGGTAGTCAATGTAAATGACGGTACAGGCAATGTACAATTATGCTTTTTTAGCTTCTCGGCTAGTCTAAAAAACAGCTTAAGTGTCGGACAAACGATTCGTTGTTATGGTGAAATTAAACGTGGCCCAAACGGCTTTCAAATAGTGCACCCTGAATACCGTTCTTTAGACGATGATCGCGCATTGACTCCAACGGAAGAAACCTTAACACCGGTTTACCCTACCACTGACGGCTTAAAACAAATTTCACTGCGTAACCTAACTGATCAAGCACTTATTCGGCTTCAACGTGGACAAGTGGAAGAGTTATTACCTAGCGATTTATTCGACGAGCAGTATTCACTAGAACAAGCATTAACCATAGTTCATAGGCCGCCGCCAGAAGCATCAACCAGTCAACTTGAGTTAGGTAAGCACCCTGCGCAATTGCGTTTGATCAAAGAAGAGTTAATTGCGCATAACTTAAGTATGCTCAAAGTAAGACAAAATAGTGACGTTCATCAGGCAATTTCATTAAGCCTTGACCAAGCGATTGAACCCTATCGCGCCGCTGAAGACTCTTTTTTAAAAGCGCTTCCCTTTTCTCCCACCAATGCACAAGCGCGTGTGGTAAAAGAGATAAAAACTGACTTAGCTAAATCTCAACCCATGATGCGCTTAGTACAAGGTGATGTGGGTTCAGGTAAAACACTGGTCGCAGCGCTAGCTGCATTAACGGCCATCAGCCAAGGCTATCAAGTGGCGCTAATGGCCCCAACAGAAATTTTAGCCGAGCAACATGCCATAAACTTTGCCAGTTGGTTTACGCCACTTGAGATTAGCGTTGGTTGGCTCGCTGGAAAAACTAAAGCGAAAGCGCGTCGTTTAGCACTAGAAAAAATGGCCAGTGGCGAAATGCAAATGGTTATCGGCACCCATGCCTTGTTTCAAGCGGATGTACAATTTAACAAGTTAGTTTTAGTGATTATTGATGAACAACATAAATTTGGTGTTCATCAACGGCTATCACTGCGAGAAAAAGGTGTTTTTGATACTAACTATCCACATCAATTAATTATGACTGCCACCCCTATTCCTCGTACTTTGGCCATGACGGCATACGCTGATTTAGACACCTCGGTTATTGATGAATTACCGCCCGGACGGACACCAATTAATACCGTTGCCCTACCCGATTCTCGCCGCGAAAATGTGATTGAGCGAATTAGAGAAGGTTGTAGCAATGATAACCGACAAGCCTATTGGGTTTGCACCTTAATTGAAGAATCAGAGGTATTACAATGCCAAGCTGCAGAAGACACCGCCATTCACTTGCAAGAACAATTACCTGAGCTGAAAATTGGCCTTGTTCATGGGCGAATGAAAGCAGTAGAAAAACAAGAAATTATGACGCGCTTTAAAGCCGGTGAAATCCATCTGCTGATTGCCACAACCGTTATTGAGGTTGGTGTTGATGTACCCAATGCAAGTTTAATGGTCATTGAAAACCCTGAACGGTTAGGTTTAGCGCAGCTACATCAGTTGCGCGGTCGTGTAGGTAGGGGCTCAGTTGCTTCACATTGTGTGTTGCTATACAAAGCACCGTTAACAAAAACAGCCACCAAGCGTTTAGCGGTATTAAGAGAAAGTAATGATGGTTTTGTTATTGCCGAAAAAGATTTAGAAATTAGAGGGCCGGGCGAGTTACTTGGCACCCGCCAAACTGGCTTGGCCGAATTAAAAATTGCGGATTTAGTACGCGATGGTTATCTTATTCCTGAAATTAAGCAAAAAGCCTACTTGTTATCACGTCAAAATCCTGAATGCGCCCAAGCATTGATTCAACGTTGGCTTGGTAATAAAGAGCGTTATTCAAACGCATAGCCTTGGGTTGAGTTGAGTTGAGTTGAGTTGAGTTGAGTTGAGTTGAGTTGAGTTGGCATCACTACAATACCAACACAGTTATCAATAATTTATACCAATGGTAATAAGTTAGTGATCAAATATCAATGAGGATAAATTTTCAAGAACAAGGCGCTTGATTGAGCAATAGCTGGCTATTGGGATTGAAAGCAACGATGTTATTGGAATATTTAGTCCATTTAGAATGATCACATATTTATTGCCATTGGTATTAATGTGCTTCTTCCCAGTTATTGCCTATGCCAGCTTCGGCAATTAACGGCACACTTAATTCAACCGCATTATTCATCAGTTCAACTAGTTTAGCCGTCGTTTCTTCAACAATGTCTTGATGGATTTCAAAAATTAATTCATCGTGTACTTGCATGGTCATTTTAATACGGTCATCATTTTGTTCAGATAACCAAGCCGCAACAGCTAACATCGCTTTTTTAATGATATCTGCCGCTGTACCTTGCATGGGCGCATTAATAGCGGCACGTTCTGCTGCTTTTTTACGCATACCGTTTTTAGCGTTAATGTCGGGTAGATATAATCGACGGCCAAATAATGTTTCCACATAACCTTGCTCACTCGCTTGTTGGCGAGTTTCTTCCATATAAGTTAATACGCCAGGATAACGTTGAAAATACT
>JBLIEW010000030.1:0-58410 GCA_047633255.1 Colwellia sp. | reverse complement strand
TTAAGGTCGTAGGTTCACTTTTCATAAATAAAGTGCTCCCATAACCAATTCTTTTAGAATGAATTAAAACTTCTAAGACTTTGTTTTATTACTTCATGAAGATATCTTCATAATAGTTATAAAACTCATTCGGACGCGGGATGGAGCAGTCTGGTAGCTCGTCGGGCTCATAACCCGAAGGTCGTAGGTTCAAATCCTGCTCCCGCAACCAATTCTTTGATTTAATTATGTTTTATTAAAATAGATATGTTAAATCAAAAAACATCTTTTCTATAGCTAAAACCAACTCGATATCTCCCTAACAACATAACTTTCTGATAAATAAAGATAATTTAAATATCACAGTTATAACTGTTACTTTATAAAAGCCAAAACCCCTCTTGTATTGTTTTGACGCTTTGTAAAATTCGGCCGCTTACGACCGAATTTTTATTATCACGTTCAATTGAGTGATTAAAGGAGGTTATCTAAAAGAAAAGACAGTTATTCTATTTGCTACTAGGTTTAATAACCTGCAGTTAACTTGCTAGTTTTGTCATCGGTACAAAACTGATTAGCTAAATTACGTACTGAGGTCGCTAATAAGCTGACATCAACACCAACGCCAACAAAATTAGCGCCTTTAGCCGCATAACCTTCAGCTAAGGCTTTATCCACCGCTAACACCCCAGCAGCTTTACCCGCTTTAACAATAATTTCAATGCCCTTTTCAACTGCAGCAACCACTTCTGGATGCCCTGGATTACCTACGTAGCCCATAGAAGCAGATAAATCAGATGGCCCGATAAACACACCGTGAACGCCATCAATTGCAACGATCTCTTCTAAATTATCAATGGCTTGTTTAGTTTCTGCTTGTACAATTAAGCAAATTTCATCATTCGCTTTTTGTAAATAGCCTTCTACGCCATTCCAATGAGCAGCACGTGCCATAGATGTGCCTAAGCCACGAATACCTTGGGGTGGATAGAGCGAATCTTGCACTAATTGACGTGCCTGTTCTGCGGTATTCACCATAGGAATAAGTAAGCTTTGCGCACCAATATCAAGTAACTGTTTGATAATTGCGGTGGTGCCTTCTGGCGGTCTAACTAAAGCGGGAACACCATAAGGTGCGATTGCCTGCAAGTGACTTTGAATGCTGCGCAAATCATAAGGGGCATGTTCCGCATCTATTAAAAGCCAGTCAAAACCAGCACCGGCACCAATTTCTGCACAAATGCTATCCGGTAGCCCCATCCATAAACCAAATTGCGTTTTATTAGACGTTAACGCTTTTTTAAATTTATTTTGTGGTAATTTCATGATTATACTTTCCTAGATAAAATAACAAGAGGCCTAAATAAAATGACAAGAAATAGTGCCTAACGGGCCATAATCGGCATTCACAGTATCACCTGCTTTTACTGCCACTGGTGCGGTAAAAGAGCCTGATAAGATAATTTGACCCGGTTCTAAAGAAACACCATGAGGAGCAAAACGCTTAGCAACCCAACAAATACCATTGGCAGGATGATTAAGCACTGCAGCTGCTAAGCCCGTTTCTTCAACCACACCATTAATATTCAAGATACCACCACACCAACGTAAATCCATTTCTAACGGACGAATTGGTCGACCGCCTATAATAATGGCAGCATTACCTGCGTTGTCGGCAACCGTATCAAATACTTTTCGGGTGTAACCTGTTTCAGGATCTTTACGGTGCGTTCTCGCGTCAATAATTTCTAACGTTGGTACCACATAATCGGTGGCATTTAACACGTCAAAAATAGTGACATTTTCACCTTCAAGACGATCTTTTAACACAAACGCTAACTCGACTTCAATGCGCGGATCACAAAACTTTGATACGTCAATTTGAGCACCGTCATTAAACACCATGCTATCTAAAAGCACACCGAAATCTGGCTCATCAATGTTCAATGCTTTTTGCATTGCGCGTGAGGTATAGCCAATTTTATAACCTACCACTTTCTGGCCTTGTGCTATTTTTTTACCCACCCAACTTTTTTGAATAGCATAGCCATCTTCCAACGTCATTTCTGGGTGTTTTATTGATAAGGGTACGCCAGGCTTACTATTAACTTCTGCTGCTAAGTGGTCTATCGCTGCTTGTTCAATAATCTCTTTACTGAGCATGTAAAAATCCTCTAAATTCTTGTTATACCAATTAACGTAATGAATAGATCATTCATTACGTTAATTCATATGTTTACTTCGCAAGGTAATCACGAAGGTTGTTTTGATTAAATTTATGCACAGGCAACTCGGTTAGCTCGAATGATATGGCTAGACCTTGGCTTTCATAAAGTGCAGATAAGTGCTCAGTTAACACACCAAACAAAATTTTCGCTGCACCCGCTTTTTGTTCTTCAGTTCGCCCTGAGCCAATACGCACATGTAGGTGAACAAAGCCAAAGGTAGCTGTGCCATCTGCTACTCTAAAATATTCACAATTATGTGCTCGACAGCGAATACCTGCCAACGGAAAAATACCGGTACCTACCGCTTCGTCAATTAACCGGGTAAACAAAGCATCTAAATTAAGTGACTCGTTGGTTAAATTTCCAGAGTGTTCTAGAATGAAATGTGGCATAAAAAAATCTCTATCTTATTCAACGGGGAAAATTGCATTAATTTGACCTGTACCTGAGCTACCAAAATAAGGAGTAACAACGTCAACCTTACCTTTGTATTCATCCCAACCTAACGCGCCAAGTAACATGGCAGTATCGTGCATAAAACCTTCACCATGACATTTCAACGCATATTCAGGCAACATTTCAACGAACTCTTTCCATTCGCCTTGTTTCCACATTTCAACCACACGTTGATCGATATTTTCTAAAAACGGCGACCATACTTTATGGAGAAACTGATCTGCGACACCATTTTGAGCAAAGCGATGCGATAATGAACCTGAAGCAAAAATAGCCACCGTACCATCATAATCTTCTTCAATCGCTTTGCGTAATGCGGCACCTAATTTAGCACTGTCTTCTAGATCATGAACCTGACACATGGCAGAAATAGAGAGCACTTTAAAGTGCTTATCTTCATTCATATAACGCATTGGAACTAAGGTGCCGTATTCAATACCTAAGGTAGTATCTGAATGCGCTCGGGTATGAACGCCAGCTTCTGTTGCCGCTTTGGCAATTAAATCACCTAACTCAACATTACCTTCATAATTATAAGGCATATCTTTAATAAAATGTGGCAATTCATTACTGGTGTAAACCCCTTCAAAATGGGGTGCGTTGTTAATATGATAACCAGAGTTAACCAACCAGTGCGTGTCAAATACTACAATGGTGTCGACACCTAATTCACGACAACGGCGTGATATTTCTTGATGACCTTTAACGGCAGCTTCACGACAACCTTTATGTTCTCCTTCAAGCTCTGATAGATACATAGATGGTACATGTGTAATTTTGGCGGCTAATGCGAGTTTACCCATAATTAAATTCTCCAGTATTTAGATTAAGTCTATTTAAGTCTTCTTTAAGTGAAGTAAAGCAAGTTAAAGTGCACCTAAAACCGGTACCTTATGGGTACCATGTGCAATACAAACATTTTTAGTTTCCATATAGAAATCGAAACTCCAATCACCACCATCGCGACCAATACCCGACGATTTTACGCCACCAAAAGGTGAAGGTAAGTTACGGTTATTTTCTGAATTAACCCACAACATGCCCGATTCAACCTGTTTAGCCATACGCATTGCACGGCCTGTATTTTCGGTCCAGATATAGCCAGACAAGCCATAATCAGTGTCATTAGCAATAGCGATTGCCTCTTCTTCAGTATCAAAACCAATGGTCGTTAATACCGGACCAAAAATTTCTTCTTGGGCAATACGCATACTACTATTGGCATCGGTAAATAAGGTGGGTGAAACATAACAACCCTTACCTAGATCTTCACGATGAATACCGCCAACTTTAGTGGTTGCACCGTCTTGCTGGGCAATAGCCATATAACTCATCACTTTATCAAAATGCTCTTTATGAGCCAGCGGTCCAACTTCAGTATTCGGATCTAATGGGTGACCTACTTTTAAATTACGTACACGTTTTTCTAATGCCGCTAAGAACTTATCTTTAAGTCCATTTTGAATTAATAATCGACTTGATGAAGTACAACGTTGTCCATTAAGGCTGTAAATCATAAATACAACCGCATCTAGTGCACGATCAAAATTAGCATCGTCAAAAACAATAACAGGGTTCTTGCCACCCAATTCAAAATGCACACGTTTTAATGTTGCTGCACCCTGACTCATAATTCGGCGACCTGTGGCAGAATCACCTACTAGAGCAACCGCTTTAATTGCCGGATGTTCAGTTAAACGTTTACCAACCGTGCTACCAAAACCATTAACCGTATTCCAAACGCCATCGGGAATGCCAGCATCTTTTGCTATTTCAGCCATAAGCATTGCGCTTAACGGTGTTTTTTCAGCCGGTTTATGAACAATAGTACAGCCTGATGCTAAGGCGGGCGCTATTTTCCATGTTGCCAACATAAATGGTGTGTTCCAAGGCGTTATAATGCCAACAGGACCAATAGGTGAACGCACGGTGAAATTAGTGTGATCTTCTTGATGAAGTGACAAACCATTCGCCGCTTCAGGTGCTTTATCGGCAAAAAATCTAAAGTTTGCTGCACCACGTATTGCTGCCTGTTTCATAAATCGGATAGGTTGACCACAATCCATTGATTCAACTAAAGCAATTTCATCAGCACGTTCAACTATTTTATCGGCAAAGTGGTGTAATATTCTTTTACGCTCGGCACCCGGCATATCACGCCACGCAGGAAATGCCTTTTTTGCCGCTTCACATGCATTATCCATATCTATCTCAGTACCTTCTGAGACTTCACCAATAGACGTATTATCCACTGGCGTTAAATTAGTGAAAGTTTTTTCATTTGTATAAAACTCGCCACCAATGAATTGCCCTAAAGGTGCATCTTTAAATCGCGTTAAATATTGCTTTGCTCTACTAAGGTTTTGCTCAAATTCAGACATTAGCCGCTCCAAGTTATTATGTGGTTATTCGTTTCGCTAGTAATAATTAGTAACGTCTTTAACGAGAGAAGTTTCTAATTATAGAGTTTATATAAATTAAACAATGCATTTGATTAACATGTTAAATATTTATCGTGGTATTTGTCAAGAAGTAATCCAAAAAACGACTAATCAAGCAAAAAATATCGAAATGGTTGGCAATTTATTGTCAATATATACTTAACGTGTTATATATATCCATTATAAACTACAGCCACAATAAAATTTTAACAATTTAGGAGATATTAAATGCGCTTTTTAACGTTTAGTCATGCAGGAAAAGAGTCATGGGGTGTTATCACCGATGAAGGAGTTATTGATTTAGGTAACTTGCTTGGCAGTAACTTATTAGAGGTACTACAAGACGATAAACTTGATGCAATGAAAAAGCTAGCTAACAGTTTAGACGTTGATTATAAAGCAGAAGATGTTGAATTTTTAGCTCCTATCACTAACCCAGGTAAAATTGCTTGTGTTGGCGTTAACTACGCTAACCGAAATGCTGAATATAAAGATGGCTCTGAAGCCCCTAAATATCCTAGCTTATTTATTCGTACACCCGATTCATTGACCGCACATAACAAACCACTCATTCGACCGCCAGAGTCTGATAAATTAGATTATGAAGGCGAAATTGTCATTATTATTGGTAAGGAAGGTCGTCGTATTGCTGAAGAAGATGCTTACGATCATATTGCGGGAATAACCATAATGAACGAAGGAACACTTCGTGATTGGGTTCGCCACGCTAAATTTAACGTGACCCAAGGTAAAAACTTTGTCCATTCAGGTTCAATTGGCCCTTGGATGGTAACGGCGGATGAGTTCACCCCAGAGCAATTTGAAAATATGCGCGTAACAACCCGAGTTAACGGTGAAGTTAGACAAGACGATACAACTGCGAGTATGATGTTTCCTTTTAAATACATCATTAGCTATTTTTCAAAATTTTTCCATTTAAAACCGGGTGATGTGATCGCAACGGGAACGCCAAATGGTGCTGGCGCTCGTTTTGAACCACCACGATATTTAGCCCCCGGTGATATTGTTGAAATAGATGTAGAAGGTGTCGGTACCTTAGTTAATGGTGTTCAAGACGAAGACTTATAGTTATGACAAAAAAACTCCGTAGTTTCGAGCGCTCGCTGCCTATGACCCTATTACAAACAAGGGAAGCAGTGATGAAAAAGTTTATTCCATCACTCAAAGAGCATGGTTTAACACCACAACAGTGGCGAGTGATTCGAGCTTTGGAACATGAAAACGGTCTTGACATAAGTACCTTGGCAGCACGCTGTCACTTGCTTATGCCAAGCATCTCCCGAATTATTAGTCATCTAAATAAAGAAAAACTGATAGAACGGCAAGTGGTTGATACAGATCAGCGGCGTTCAAAGATATTTTTGACCGCTGAGGGTAAAAACTTATTCGCTAATGTGGCGCCAAAATCTGTCGAAAGGTATGTTGCGATAGAAGAAAAGTATGGCGTCAGAAAGTTAGAATTACTTTATGAACTATTAGATGATCTAATTAAAACCTTGGAAGAAGATGATTCATAATAGCAAAGTAACTAATCCTGCAATGAGCTAAGTTATTCAATACTTAGCTGTTCTGCTAAACAAGATATGAAGCTATAGTAACCCTTTGAATAAGGGCTGCTATGGCATTTTCGTTTCACAAATACTGCTAGCGATTTTAATACCTAGTTCAACAGGCCACTATCTTCGCCCCTCCCCTATTTTTCAACGTTAATCATTAAGATGAAATAAGCCAAACCACCAGATTAATGGTGATAAAAGAAACTAACGTTGTTGGCAACAGTACCGCTGAGCAAAGCCCACCATATTGATATCGCATACCGATTACGGCAAAAATACTAAACATTGGCATACAGGCGAGAAGGATGGCAACATGCTGAAACAATAGCGGCATTGCAGGAAAAAAGATCATAAGCACAACAATATATAAGGGATGAATAATTAATTTACCCACAACAATACTACTTAAATCAGTCACTATGCCCCTGGTTTTCAATCCAACTAACATACCGCCAATCGCAAATAAAGAGACGCCAGCAACAGTCACCGCTAATACATCTATTATTTTATTTGCTAATTCAGGTGGTTGAATGTCAAAAGCGGTACTGGCAAGACCCAAAGCTATGGATAAAATAATTGGGTTTTTAATAAGCTGTGGTAATGATTTCGCAAAAGCAGTAATAAAATGATTATTTTTTTGTTGTCCGGTATCTGCCAACGCAAGTGCTAACGGTAAAATAAACAAATTTTCAACAATCAGGGTTAAGGTAAAAGGTACTAACGCTTCATCACCAAATAATTGCGTCACAATAGGAAAGCCAACCATTAAGCTATTAGAAACACTTGCACCTAAGCCAAATAGTGCGCATTCGGTGATCGTTTTATTCCTTAAACGAGCCAAAATGAATAACGTTGCAAAAGAAAAAAGTGAGCCTAAGCCATACACCAACAAATAATCGTAATGTAAAATGTCTTGAAAAGAGCGAGAGCTTAAGGCTTTAAACAGAGCAGCTGGCAAGCCAATATTAACCACAAACCACGCTAATGGCCGAACATTTTCTTTCGGCATCCAACCCATTTTCACCACTAAGTAACCCATAGCAATGAGCATAAATGTTGGGCTAGTTAGCGATAAAATATAACTAAAATCTTGCATAACACCACATTAACTTTTAAAAGCTGAAATATCAAAGCCCACAAAAAGCGGGCTTTATACCCGATTAATTAAACCATCGTTGGATCGGGATCCATCCCCATCAGCGAACGACCAAGGATTTGTTTGCACACATCATAGTCAGTGTAAGCATGTGCTGCTGTCATATTGCAATCACGCCATAATCGCTGAATTTCGTTATCGTGGATCCAAGTAGAGCCCCCCGCAACTTCAAACAAACGATTAACCGCTTCACAACACATTTTAATTGCATAAGCCTGATTGGTTCGCCAGAAGGCTAGCTCTTCATCTGTTGGGTAGCGCTTCTGCTCAGAAAGAACTTTATGCTCATCCCAAGTTTTTTCCATAAAAGCACGTGCTGCAGACACCTGATGTGTTGCTTCAGCCAAACGCATGATTGGCGGAATTTCTTTACCACTACTGGCAAGCGTATAGGCACGGGTGCGATTTTTTGTCATCTCTTTAAAAACAGTCAACATACGTTCTGCTATGCCTACTGCCATTGCCGCAAAACCTGAAGCAAAATAAGGACGATAAGGGGCATAGAAAATTTTACTGTCAGGGTATAAACCAAAGCCTGATGACTGACCTGTCATCATCGCCTTAGCTTTCTCAATGCGATACTCAGGGATAAAGGTATTTTCCTTAATCTTAAGTGTCTTGGTACCTGAAGGCTTCATACCCGCAGAATACCAATCATCTTCGATTTCATAATCACTGGCAGGTACAACACCGAAACTGTAATCTTTTACGCCAGTTTTAGGGTTAAGACGAAGGAAACCTAAAATAGCCCACTGGGCGTGATCGCAGCCGGAACTCCAGCGCATATCACCGTTAAATATCACCCCTCCGTCACACTCTTCGGTTTTACCAAAGGGTGCAATCGAGCTACTAGCGAGCGCATCTGGATTTTCACCCCAAAAATCTTGCTGAGCTTCTTTTGAGAACATCGCCATTTGATGGCTATGAGTAATAAGTAGGCTAAACGCCCAGGCAGTGCCACCACAAGCACCGGCAAGCGCGGCAATACAATTAGCCACGTCAGGTAATGACAATTCCAAACCACCATACGCTTTTGGCTGAAGAGCGCGATGAAGCTGAATTGATTTAAGCAAACGAATATTTTCATCAGGCACTTTGCGCTCCTGCTCTGCTTTCACTGCATTAGCAGCAATTTGCGGAAGAATTTTATTCAGTTCATCAAGCATAGGATTAGATTTATTCATTATTTATTACCTTCTTTATTATAGTGTGTACCTGTTAGCCAATCTTGTATTAAGATTTAAACAAAGCCGCCTGTAACACAAGGTTTATTTAACGTGTTAACAGTATCGTAGATACTATGGTAATAATGAATGGACCTTTCACAGCCTTTATTGTACTTTACATAGAAGATATATCTTTTTTTTTCAAATAAATAAGACATAAATCATCTACAACTAAATCATAACGAACTAATTTAAAAGAGAAAAAATATTAAACTACAATTTTACTTTAATATTTTATAGTACAAAAGATAAAATTTTTAATTTAATAAAGAAAAAAATTTTAAAGTTGGGATCCATGAAAGATAAATTTCAATTATCAAAAATTCATACTGATGACTATATTCCTAATATAGATTTAGGCCAATCCTACGATCAACGCTATATTGATACTGATATTCATTATCAAAGCCTAGAGAAGTTAGCCAACTTTTTTGGGCGTAATATGCCTGTACATCATCATGACCGTTTTTATCAATTACATGTAATTCTTACCGGTACTATTCATGTAAATTTAGATGAAACAAGCTATGTTGTTCAAGCCCCAATGTTTTTTTTAACCCCACCCACAGTCCCTCATGCCTTTATTACCGATAATAATGCCAAAGGCCATGTCATTACGGTGAGACAGCAATTAGTGTGGCAATTAATGGAAAGTATGATGGCAACCGGATGGGATAAAGACAACTTTGTAACAAGCCCTCTATGTGTTTCACTGGTACCAGAAAAAAATAAAAATGCGGTTCATTTACTTCAGTTACTCTGTTTAATTGCTGAAGAAAACCAACAGTCTGGAGTAGAAAATGACTTTGCTTTAAAGGCGTTATTACAGTTAATATTAATAGATATTTTACGCCTTGCAGATCAAAGCCAGCCTCAACAAAAAACCCGTAAAGAAGATATCCGTATTTTTCACCTTTTTAATAAGCTTATTGAAAGTCACTACAAAGAGCACTTAACCTTAAGCCAGTACTCAGAAAAAATAAGCATCACCGAGGCTCGCCTTAATGAGATTTGTCGCCGATTAGCTGGGCTACCATCAAAACGCCTCATCATGGATAGATTAATTCAAGAAGCACGACGATTATTATCATTTTCATCCGTCTCTATCACCGAGATAGGCTACGAACTTGGCTTTAAAGATCCGGCATATTTTGCACGATTTTTTCGTAAAAATGCCGGTGTTACCGCAAGTAAATACAGAAGCCGATAGTAACTTTTAGATTGCTGATTCAGTAACAGTAAAGCGCTTTTCTATGAAAAGTACCATTGAAGCAGTGATAATTATCTTTAAAGAAAATTATCACTCGCTATAATTAGTTAACACGTTAAATTATCTGTACGTGAAAATTAAATAGATAAAACTAATCAACCCAAAGGTGATGCCCAATGTCTAACACAGAATTTGATGTTAAAGACTTCCGTCGTGCCCTATCACAATTTCCAACTGGCGTAACAGTTATCACTACCATAGATGCAGAAGGTAATCCCGTAGGCGTTACGGCAAGCAGCTTTAATTCTGTTTCGATGGAGCCTGCATTAGTACTTTGGAGTATTGATAAAGGAGCGAATAGTCTCGAAACTTTTGAAAAAGCGAAATACTTTGCAGTGAATGTACTGGCAAGTGACCAAGTGAACACTTCAAATAATTTTGCTAGCCGAGGACAGGACAAGTTTGCTAATGCACAATATTCATCAGGCTTAGGCAACGCCCCCATTATTGATCACTATGCTGCACAATTCGAATGTAAAACTTGGGCTGTGTATGAAGGCGGTGATCATTTGATTCTTGTTGGGGAAGTTAAGAAATATCGTTCCAACGATAATGCAGAGCCATTGGTATTTGCACGTGGTAGCTATGCTATTACAGCACAGCATCCAGAGATGGTTAAGTCATCAGCCGCCGATAGCAATGATGATGATTTTGTTAATGACTATTTACTTTATTTATTACGAGAGACTTCTCAACGTTTTAGTGCAAACTTATACCCTAAACTTAACAAGCAGTGCAATGTGAGTCCTGAAGAGTGGCGTATTTTAGCGCGTATGGTCAACACCTATTCCATTAAGGTTAGTGAACTAACTAATATGGTAATGCAACCTGAATTAAACCTGAGAGAAACCGCTGATCGAATGGTAATAAAAGGACTGATCGAATATCAGAATCAAAATACACTAAAAGTAACAGATGAAGGTTTAACGATTGCCAACGAGATGAAAGAGATTGCGTTAAATGAAGAGAAAATATTACTAGACCAATTAGATTCAGGGCAAGCAAAGTTATTGAAAGATAGCCTAATATCACTTATAAAAATGAATGCTTAAAAACTCAATGTACATTAATTAAATACACATTATATAGCTGTCCCACTTGAACTTTAACGTCAATAATCCTCTTACTGTGTGGCAGTATTTATTTCCTTAGCTGCGTTTCACGTTTTACAACATATTTACCTGTTTTCAGGTAAATATGTTGTAGGCTTTAGGCGAAATACTCAACTTTCAACCCATGACTTGTTTTATTCTAATCAAACTAACTAACTGATCTTTTCAAATGGTCTAATACCAATCAAACTAATTAAGTGATCTTTATAAATGGTTTAAATCTCCAATAACATCGTTGCTTTCAATCCCAATAGCCAGCTATTGCTCAATCAAGCGCCTCGTTCTTGAAAATTTATCCTCATTAAAACCCCCTTTACTTTGATACAAAAACAGACGCTAAATTTACCCGAAAAACACTCATTTATTCCACAAGGTTTTCCGTTCTATCCCATTTGTTCAATTCACATTAATAGCCAATTTATCAATTACTTTAAAAGGAGATATGATTTACATAACAGATCAATTAACATCAATTATCTAATTAATATTCCGTGCATACATACTGCCTATTGATTACTGTTAATAGCGTAAAGATAAACCATATAAGTAAAAATTAATGAAACTGGTCTGTAATAATTAAATTTAGGTTAGCTGATGAAAGTGTATATATTTTTAGTCCCCCTTTTAACCATTATATTAAGTGTTTCACTTAAGCCTGTGATGGCTAAATCATTCTCTTTTGAGCAGGCGTGGCAAATAGTACTTAAAAAAAGTGATGCCTTAGCAGCAGAACAGCAAAATATTGAACGCTCGGTCTATTTACAAGATGCGGCGAGTGATTTATACCTGCCTAGTATTTCATTAAATGCCAACTACACCCGATTAGATCATGCGGTAAGAGTTAAACCCTCTGAAGTTATTGACAGTATGCCTATTGAAGATCTCAGTCAGGTATTGGATATACCAACGACGACTTTAGACGGCCTATTCACCTCAACATTAACTGAACGTGATATTTTCACTAGTTCAATACGTGCATTATGGCCTATATATACTGGGGGCCGAATAAATGCAGCCCAAGGAATAGCAGCGGCACAACATGATGAAGCCAGATTTCTTCTAACCATGAAGCAGTTAGGGAAATTTGAAAACCTAGTAAAATACTACTTTGCCGTTGTATTATCAGAGCAAGTACTCAAAACAAAAAAAGATGTAGAACGCGGTTTAAACCAACATTATGAAAACGCCCTAAAACTAGAGCAACAAGGCCAAATAAATAAATTAGAACGCTTACAAGCACAAGTTTCATTGGATAAAGCTCAAGTGGAGCTAAAAAAATCATTCCGAAATGCCGAAATAGCGCAAGTTGCCTTAGCGAGAATGCTAAAAGTTAACGAAAAGGCAGTTCCTACCACGGCGTTATTTATCAATGAAAAGTTACCTAATATGACGCTTTTTTTAGATAAAACATTATCTGATTTTCCCGCCTTAAAAATGCTTAACGCGAAAAAAGAACAAGCAAAGGGACTAATTAAAATAGAGAAAGGAAAATATTATCCTGAGGTATACCTTTACGGTAATTATAATTTGTCTGAAGAAGACAATTTGGCCTCTCAAATAGCCCCCGACTGGGAGGTTGGCATTGGTGTAAAGATCCCAATTCTTGATAGCTCAGGTCGTGCTGGAAAAACAAAAGCGGCGCATAGCTCTGTGAGGCAAGTTGAATATTTACAAGCACAAGCCGTACAAGATTTATCGGTACTCGTTGAAAAAACATACCGTGAAGCAAATCAATCACTAGAAGAGTATCAAGGTCTTAAGTCTAGTTTAGCGTTGTCTAATGAAAATTTATTATTACGCAGTAAAGCGTTTACACAAGGGATTTCAACCTCTATTGATGTGGTTGATGCGCAACTTTATGTTGCCAGCATAAAAACCCAACGCTTTGTTGCTGCTTATCAATATATGATATCCCTGACAAAGTTACTTGCCTTAAGCACGGATATTAATACGTTTAAACATTATCAATCTTATCAAGGTATAGAGGTCAAATAGTAATGCCCAACTCTCAATATAAAAATAGAACTTGGCCAATAGTGTTGGTTATTATCGTTATAGTCACTTGGTTGGCTTATTCTTTTTATCAAGCTTATCAGCCTATTCCGGTAAGAATACAAGGCCAAATTGAAGCTCAACAGTATAGTATTTCCTCGAAAGTATCAGGAAGAATAGAGCAAGTACTGGTTAGAAAAGGAGACAATGTTTCAAGGGGGCAAATGATTTTCACCTTACTAAGCCCTGAAATACAAGCAAAACTTCAACAAGCAAAAGCGGGTAAAAGAGCGGCTGGGGCTTTAGCTGATCAAGCCGAAAAAGGCGCTAGAATACAAGAGATAACGGCAGCTAAAACTCAGTGGCAAAAAGCAAAAGCAGCTGATGAGTTAATGAAAAAAACCTACCAGAGAATCGATAACCTTTTTAAAGATGGCATTGTCGCTGAGCAAAAACGTGATGAGGTTTATACACAGTGGCAAGCGTCAAAATATAATGAGAGTTCAGCTTACCAGCTATATGCCATGGCTAAAGAAGGTGCTCGTGATGAAGTAAAACGAGCAACAAAAGAAAAGGAAAATATGGCAGCAGGCGCTGTAGCTGAAGTTGAGGCGTATATTGCTGATACTAAAATAGAGAGTTGGCATAATGGCGAGGTTAGCCAAGTATTACTGCAAGAAGGTGAACTTGCCCCACAAGGCTTTCCTGTTGTCACCCTAATAGATATAAATGATGCCTGGGCTATTTTTCATATTAGAGAGGACAGTTTAAAAGACTATCCCAAAGGCCAAAAGATTGAAGTTAACATACCCGCTTTAGGAGACAATAGTTTTACTTTTCAGATTTCACATATTTCTGTCATGGGCGATTTTGCTACTTGGCGGGCAACTGATAGCTCACAAGGATTTGATATGAGAACGTTTGAAGTTGAAGCGCGGCCATTGGAGCATATTCCTTTATTAAGAGTCGGCATGACGGTATTACTCACACGTATTATTAAATAATCACATGAGTTTTTTACACCGTAGCTTTTTACACCGTATAAAAGATGAATGGCAATTTATTTGTCATGATGCTTGGTTAAAGGCCTTACTTTTTTGGCTACCTATTTTGCTTGTTGCTATCATCTGGGGAATATTTTCAGCGGGTATTGCCCGTGATTTACCTATTGGCGTGGTGGATAATGATAATAGCTCAGTGTCTCGTGCACTCATACGAAATTACGATGCAAGCCCTACGTTGGCGGTTGTAGAGCACTTTTATTCGAAGAAACAAGCGAGTGCTGCACTTAAAGAAGGCTCTATCTATGCGGTTGTTATTATTCCGCATGCATTAGAAAAAAACACGTTATTAGGTAAGTCACCTCAAGTTACTACCTTTTATAACAGCCAATTTATCTTAATTGGTAAGTTAGTGAGTTCAGCTTTATTGAGTGCTCATGGCACCTATGTTGCCCAACTAGAAACATTTAAAGACTTAATAAACACCCATGGAAAAATAGAGCAAGCCATAGCTGAAGCCTTACCAATCTCTTACCAGATCACTCCCTTATTTAATGCTAATACTCATTATGGTCAATTCTTAGTTACTGCGATTATTCCTGCTATGTGGCAAATTCTAATTATTGCTACTGTCGTACTTGTTTTAGCAACCCCCTTGCGACGCACTAAGGTAGAGGTATGGTTAGCTGATGTTAACTTTACTAATGTATTGATAAGGTTAATCCCTTATGTTTTTATTTTTTGGCTACAAGGTATTATTTACCTTGGTGTGTTTTATGGTGCGCTACATTGGCCAATGCACGGTAGTTGGTTTTTACTTATATTCGCACAACTTCTTTTGGTTATCGCCTGTGTAAGTGTTGCGACTTTATTCTTTTTTATTACCTTAGATGCAACACGTGCAATGAGTTTAGTCGCAGGATTCGCTGCCCCTGCATTTGCTTTTATGGGGATCACATTCCCGACAACTGACATGACATTTCTAGCACAATTATGGCGGGCATTATTACCCATAAGTCATTATATCAATATACAAATTGAGCAAGTAAACTATGCCAATTCATTTGTTAAGAGTTCAGGAAGCTTTGCGGCGTTAATTACTTTCTTTAGCTGTTTATATATTGCCAAACTAGTACTTAAAAAACGTCAAAGACTCAATAACGTCAAACTAAAAAATGAATGTGTTGATGAAAATATTGATGAAAGTATTGATAAGAAAATTGATACAAAAGGGGATAACTAATGACTTGGAAAAAGCTAATAAGTTGTGAGTTTTATGCCATTTTCACTAATATCCCACTATTAATTACTGTTTTTGGTGGTGTGATAATTTATTCATTCCTTTACCCTTTACCCTATATCAACCAAATACCAACCGAACAAAAAATAGCGGTTATTAATTTGGATCATAGCCAATTAAGTCGCACCATTGAGCGTATGGCTGATGCCACCCCTCAAATTAAAATTACGCAACAAGTGTACAATATTGATCAAGCCAAAGCCTCTCTTCTTAGTGGTGAGATAACGGGGTATCTGCTTATTCCCCAACATTTTTATCGTGATTTACTGTTGGAAAAAAGTCCACATTTAGTCTTTGCCGGTAATGCATCCTATTTTTTAGTTTACGGTACAGTTATTGAAGGCTTGGTTCGTTCTACATCAACAGTAGCCGCTAAAGTAAAAGTAAGCCGAATGGTGATGAAAGGAGATAACATCGCCTTAGCGTCAACGCAACATACCCCGATTGGAATGAACCTTAAGCCAACATTTAACCCCAGTTTAGGCTATTTGAACTATGTTATTCCTGCGGTTTTTGTCTTAATTTTGCATCAAACATTATTGATCGCAATGGGCTTACTCACTTCAGGGCAATACGAAGATAAAATAAGAGGTAAACCTTGGTCAGAATTACAAGCAAGTTATTGGCTAGTTAACCCTGTTTGGAAAATATTACTTGTTCGCTCCGTTTTGATGTTCGTTATTTATTTGGTGCTACTCAGCTATTATTTTGGTTATAGCTTTGAATACTATGGTATTAACCGTTTAGCGACTATTCCTGATTTAATGTCAATTATTATCCCTTTTTTACTGTCAGTGATCTTTTTAGGATCAGTGATCGGTTTGTTAATTCCACGAAAAGAATTAGCGACTCTTATCGTCTTATTAAGCTCTCTCCCGTTAGTCTTTTCAGCAGGCTTTATATGGCCTACATCAAATATTCCCACAGTAATAAACATAATTGCTCAATTTTTTCCATCTACGCCGGCGATTAATGGCTTTTTAAGACTAAATCAGATGGGCGATAGTATTGAAAATTTGGTAGGGATCAGAGCGCAGTTATGGTGGCTAGTCGGTTTATATGCCAGTATTTCTTTTGCTTTAATGACGTTAAAACAAAAGAGGCTCAATACGTTAATAAAACCCCGTTAATTACTTAGGGATTGAACAAGCTAAAGTTAAGTGATCTAATCATTTTATTGGCACGTAGTTAATAAATACAAAAATTTTAAAATATAGCCATATATGATGGTTTTCAGATCAAACACATTCTTTCTACTCAGTAACAATACCGTAATAGGGATTTAATCCGTATGAAAATTAAATTGATAATAGCCTCGCTCATTACCTCTGTGTTTAGTTTCAATGCTTTTGCAATAGATGCGCAACTTTCAGAGGCAAAATGGGATGGTAAAAGCATACCTGAAGGACAACAGTGTCAGAAGTTTGGTGGTGTTAAACCGTCAACACCTAAGTTACTGGTGACCCGTATTCCTGAGGGGACAGATGCCTTGTTAATCGAATATAGCGACCGTGATTACAAAAACATGAATAATGGCGGACATGGTAAAATGCGCTTTACCTTAAACTCTTCGGCCAATAGAGTATCCGTACCTCGTGTTCTGGGTCATAGTTTTGAACTCCCTGATAATTTTACTATGATTAGTCCACATTTAAGCCCTATTTGGGATAAAGAAGGCGCTTATATGCCACCTTGCTCTGGTGGCAGAGATCATGCTTATTACGTCACTATTAGAGCGATGAAAGGAGATAAACAGGTTGAATCAACGGTATTAGAGCTAGGTAGGTACTAAGCTTATTCAGCGCTTATAACTTTTAGGGTGCAGCCTAGGTTGCACCCTTTTTTATTCCTTAATGGTTAGTGGTTAATGGTTAATGGTTAGTGGTTAATGGTTAATGGTTATGAAGATTGCTTTTTATATTCACGCCAGCCGCCGTAATTAGAAATATTTTCACCTTCCATTGCATATCCTTCCGCAATAAAACCAGTCAACCAACGTCCGTCAGCTAATTCTAACTTTCCGATACCCAACGGTTGGGCAATACCGGTAACAAAAGATCCAAATAATTCTATCGGAAGTCGCCATACTTCTACGACAAAGCTTTTGCCATTGGCATCACCGCGGATCATTGCTGGGCGTTCAACGTCTCCTGATACCGCAAACATTTGATATTTATCCGCTGTTTTTGTTTCTTCTAACAATACCGCATTACGGTCAGTTAATTGCCAATTCAGTGCCATACCAGATAAATGTGCTCCACATACCACCACATCAACAAAAGCTGGATTTTCTTCGACTTTTCTTTCACTTACATCGGGATGCTCAGGTAATTTCCATTGAGTGGCACCCAAGGTCAGTTGGTTGCTGTATTGAATACGTTCAGCATAAGCGAGTAATTTTTGATCACTCATCGCATCACTAAATAACGTAATACCAAACGGCATATTTTGTGCGGTAAAACCAGTCGGTACAGCTAAAGCGGTGTAATCAAGCAAATTCATAAAGTTAGTGTAATAGCCTAATTGTGAATTGCGTAAAATCGGTTCTTCAGCTATCTCAGCTAAAGTGAAATGTCTGCCCGCAGTAGGACTAATCATAAAGTCGACTTGTGAAATTATTTTGTCAGCCTGTTTTTTAAATGCTTGTAACTTATATAAAGCGTCGAACGCGTCAATAGCTAGTGGTTTATTGCCACCACTAATAATGGTGCGGGTGACGTCGAACATGGCTTCGGGTTGTTCTTCAATAATAGTTTTTGTTGAATGATAACGTTCAGCTATCCAAGGGCCTTCATACAAAAGTTCTGCGGCGGATAAAAAGGCTGAGTAATCTAGCTCAACTTTTTTACCCCCAAGTGCTTCTAATTGCGCCACTGCTTTGGTGAACATTTGCTGATAATCATCACTGCCAAAAAAAGCTAATTGATCTTGTGGAGGTACTGCAAAAGTGAAATTTTGGTTTACAATAACTGACGATTGATTAGCCGCTATATTTTTTCTCGAATAAGTGTCCGTTTCATCATAGTGAGCAGCAACCTCAAATACAGCTTTAGTATCTGCTGCGGTTAACGCAAAAATACTGATACAATCAATACTCTGACACGCAGGCACCATACCCTTGTTTGATAACAAACCTTTAGTCGGTTTTAACCCCATTAAATTATTAAAACATGCGGGCACGCGACCCGAGCCCGCAGTATCAGTACCTAAAGCAAAACTAACTACGCCTTTTGCCGTAGCAACCGCTGAGCCAGAACTAGAGCCACCCGAAATATAATCAGGATTAAAACTATTAGGTGTTGCGCCATACGGTGAACGTGTTCCCACTAACCCCGTAGCAAATTGGTCTAAATTAGTTTTACCTAAAGGAATAGCACCCGCAGCGATTAACTTAGTTATCGCAAAAGCAGACTCTTTAGGGGTATAAGCAAAGGCTGGACACCCTGCGGTTGTTTCTATACCCGCTAAATCCATATTGTCTTTTATCGCAAAAGGTACCCCATAAAGTGGGTGTGTTTCTGGCGATTTATCTTTTAAATTATCTAAGTAAGGCGCTATTTCTTCATCACTTAATAAATGAATCCATACTGCAGTTAAACTTTTAGCTTGCTCAAGCAAGGTTTTTATTACCGCTTGCGGCGTAGTTTCACCACGTTGATAGGCATTATGTAAGCTAGAAATGGTTAAATTAATGTTCGTCATATTCGTTCCTATTAATATTTTATCTGGTTTCTAATACGAGTAATGCTTGGCCTGCGTGCACTTGCTGACCCTCTTTAACTAACACGTTAACCACTTTCGCTTTTTCAAAAGATGTCATGTCTATTTCCATTTTCATTGACTCTAAAACAACCAACGAATCACCACTATTCAACGTTTGATCTGCCTTAACATTGATTTGCCAAACACTGCCTGCGGCGGTTGATTCCACTAAATATTGATTTTCATTCAATTCAATCGCTTGGCTGTTACCCGTTTCTTCTGCTTCAAATTGGTAATTTAGTTGGCCATTAGCTTTCCAGTCCGCCATTTCTTTAGCAAAAGCCACTTCGCGCTTGTCACTAAAGGCTTTAATTTCAGCTTCACGTTTTGCCCATTGCGCACTTAATTCAGGCATTGAAACAACACTTTTTTCAATTTTTGGCTGCCACTTACCCAACGGGAAGTCAGCACGAAACTCTGCAAGCTCTTCATTGGTCACGGGGTAGAATTTAATTTGGTCAAATAAACGTAATAGCCAAGGCTTGTTAAATACGTCATTTTTTCGATAGCGATTCCACATTTGTACTGTACGGCCAACAAACTGATAACCACCGGGGCCTTCCATACCATAAATACACATGTAAGCACCGCCAATACCCACAGAATTTTCAGCTGTCCAGGTACGTGCTGGGTTATATTTAGTAGTGACTAAGCGGTGGCACTTATCAAGCGGCGTAGCCACGGGCGCACCTAAATAAACATCGCCTAAACCGAGTACTAAATAAGTCGCGTCAAAGACAATTTCTTTCACTTCTTCAATATCATCTAAACCATTAATGCGGCGAATAAAGTCTAAGTTTGATGGGCACCAAGGCGCGTCTTTACGTACGGATTGAATATATTTCTCAATCGCTTTTTGGCAGGCTTCGTCGTCCCAGCTAAGCGGTAAATGGACAACCCGTGATTCAAAACTTAACTGAGTTGTGTCACCTAATTGAATATCAATTTGTTTTAATTGTTCGATTAAATCATTCACTGATAACGTTAAGCTATCGTAATGTACTTGCAGTGAACGTATACCCGGCGTGAGTTCTAATACTCCTTGAATAGTCGCATCGCCAACCGCTTCAAATAACGCTTGAACCCGCGCACGTAAGGTAAGATCTAAAACTAACTCACCATATTCAACTAATAAGAATTTATCACCGGCTTGGCGGAAAATAACATCAGGCTCACCATCATTGGTGATTAGTTTATCTAAAATGGGTGATACGGCATCAGCTGTTTTGTATTCAGCTACTTGTGCTGATAGCTCGACAATTTGTTTACGTTGTGCCTGCTCAATGATATTGGCATTGGCTAAATCAACCACTTCAAATTGTACTGTGTCACCTGCTTTTAATTGGCCAAGCTTCCATAAATCAGCACTGATCACGGTAAAAGGACAAACAAACCCGCCTAAACTTGGACCGTCTGGGCCTAAAATAACAGGCATATCACCGGTAAAGTCGACCGTACCAAAAGCATAGGCATTATCATGAATGTTTGACGGATGAAGACCTGCTTCTCCTCCAGTTTCACGTGCCCAGTCAGGTTTAGGACCAATTAAACGAATACCCGTGCGGCTTGAGTTGTAATGAATTTTCCATTGGTGTGACTGAATGGTTTTAATATCGTCAGCAGTAAAAAAATCAGGCGCGCCATGTGGACCATACATCACCCGTAACGTCCACTCATCGGTAACCGGGGTAATAATGTCTGCGGCTAAAATTTTAATCGGTTGTAGTGCTTGTTCGGTTAATTGTAAAAAATCTCCGGTACGTAAAGCTCGACCACAATGTCCGCCAAATTGACCTAAGGTAAACGTACTTTTACTGCCTAAATAATCGGGGCATTGAATACCGCCAGCAAAAGCAATATAGGCTCGCGCACCATCCTTCTTTATAGTACCCGTTTTTAATAATTGCCCTGCTTTAACCGTCAATATTTGATTACTGGCTTGGGGTTCATTATCTAACCACACGTCAATTTCAGCACCGGTGATCACGACTTGCGTGTCACTGTAAAACTGTAAACTTGGACCTTGAATGGTAATTTCTAACCCTGCGGCGTCTTCAGTGTTATTTAAAAGACGGTTGGCTAAACAAAACGAATAGTAATCAAATGGACCTGAAGGCGGTACGCCTATATTCCAATAACCACTGCGAGCTGGATAATCTTGCACTGATGTCATGGTACCGGCTTTTAATACCTCAAAACCAATATATTGCGCGGTAAAATCGTTCAAACTACGGGTAAACATTTTACCTTGTTGAAATATATCCGATTGTAAAATTTGACGTACATAATTAATGTTAGTGGTAATGCCATACAAGGTAGACTCGGCTAACACGCCATCTAATTTACTAATAGCACTAGCGCGATCATCACTATGTACCATCACTTTTGCCAACATAGGGTCAAAAAACGGTGAAACAGTTAAGCCTGATTCTAACCAGTGATCAATACGAATATTATCACCTGTTGGCCATTCAACCTGCGTTAATAAGCCCGCTGATGGTTGAAAGTTTTTAACTGGGTTTTCAGCATAAACACGCGCTTGGATGGCATGACCTTTCGGCGTTAAATTGGCAATTTCTGATAAATCTAATGCCGGGGTTGCCGCAACTTTCAACATCCATTCAACCAAATCAATACCATAACAAAGTTCTGTTACACCATGCTCTACTTGTAAGCGAGTATTCACTTCGAGAAAGTAAAACTGATTATTATCTTGATCGTAAATAAATTCAACCGTACCGGCATTCAAATAGTTAATAGACGCCATTAACGATTTAGCGGTTGCTAACATCGCTTGACGTGTTTCATCCGGTAAATTTGGTGCCGGTGTTTCTTCAACCACTTTTTGGTTACGACGTTGACTAGAGCAATCTCGCTCGCCAAGGGTAACAACTTCACCCGCGCCATTAGCAATGATCTGCACTTCTATATGACGGGCTTTTTCAACAAATTTCTCTAAAAACACGCCATCATTTGAAAAGTTTTGAGCACCTAAATGTTTAACATTGACGAAGGCTTTTTCAAGCTCTGATTGATTATCACATCGTTGCATGCCAATACCACCGCCACCAGCAGTACTTTTGAGCATAATGGGGAAACCAATATGATTAGCAGAGTGAGTGACTTCGTCTAAATTGGCTAATAAACCCGTTCCTGGTACATTGGGTACGCCAGCGGCTTCAGCTAAATCACGTGCTTGGTGTTTTAAGCCAAACTCAATCATTTGTTGCGGTCTTGGACCGATAAAGGTGATTTTTTCGCTAGCAAGTCGTTCTGAAAAATCAGCATTTTCACTTAAAAAACCGTAACCAGGATGAATCGCTTGAGCACCAGTTTTTTGAGCAATAGCGATAATTTTATCTTGGTCAAGATAAGTGCCACTCGCACCACCTTCACCTAAGCTATACGCTTCATCAGCTTGTGATACGTGTAGTGATTCACGATCGGCTTCAGAATAAACGGCAACACTGGCAATACCAAGGTGCTTTAAGGTACGAATAATTCGACAGGCAATAGCGCCACGATTGGCAATTAATACTTTGTTAAACATCTCGTTAGCAGGCTTTTCTATTGATGGATCGTTTATTGATGACACGGTTTTTGATGACATAATCTTTACTCGTATAAACGGGTCGTCCCGTATCAAACTGATGAAACCGAGTAGTGTATATTCGATTTCTAATCACTGAGGTCGTCCTCAGTGCTGTGCAAACGCTAACTGAAACTTAACGTTAAAGCACAGGAATGAATTAATTCCAAATAAGTACTTCAACCGGCGTTGGATTGTAGGCATTACACGGGTTATTTAATTGTGGGCAATTAGAAATTAAAATGATGGTGTCCATTAACGCTTCTAATTCAACGTATTTACCTGCACCGCTGATACCGTCGGCAAAACTTAATCCGCCATCGGAGGTAACTGGCACATTCATAAAAAAATTAATGTTGTGGGTAATGTCACGCTTAGTTAAACCTAGCTCTGGCGTTTCAGCAATGGCTAATAACCAACTGTCACGACAAGCATGCATGCACTTTTTTTCTAACGCGTAACGTACGGTATTACTTTCTGTCGCGCAGGCACCTCCAATAGTGTCGTGTCGACCACAGGTATCAGCAACAATTTTTAACATCGGGTTGCAGTCATTCGACATCAGCACACTGCCCGCGGTTAAGTAAACGTTACCTTGCTCACGAATGGTATCGGTTGCGCTATAACGCTCGGCGGGATCTTCGGCACTATAAAATAAAGTATCCGCAGCCTGATTACCTTCAATGTCTAAAATACGTACAGTTTGTCCTTTTTTTACTACTTTTAAATAATAATCACCGGCATCAACTATATCGCTTATTACAGCCTGTTCGGCTTGAAATTGACTTTCTACTATCATAAATATTTCCCTTACCTTTAGCGCTTATAAGCCCAGATGATACAAACGATTGTTTTCAAAACCACGTTGGTTTTCACTGCAACTGTTTTTACACAAATCATCATCGCTAACCGCATCAGATTTGAGGATCTGATACTCAACGTCGTTGTATTGGTATTCAGTTTGAGGATTTAACGGATGAGGACAGCTGTGAAACAAGACTAAAGTGTCCATTTCAAAACGTAATTCAATAAAGTTGCCTGCTTTTGATTGTGTTTCGCTATACGCTAGTTTCCCTTCATCATCAGGGGTAACTTTGCTGAAAAAATTAACATTCGCAGCTAGATCTTGCTTATTTAAGCCATACTTAGTCGCTTCAATGAGTAATGCATCGTTACCATTTTGACGCCAAGCATTACGATCATTTTGATAATCACGTTTACCGTATTGCTTAGTCACTGACTTAGCGTGACTGTTACCACATAAGGTGTCATGCCAGCCAAAATTATCCTCAACAATTGAGCAAAAAATTCGTCCCATGTCTGAATATAAACAATGCCCTTTGGTTAACTTAAACGTATGTTGGCACTTTAATGTATCAGGTGCGTTATAGCGCTCAAGCAGGTTTTCTGGGTTATAAAAAAGCATGCCGACATTGGCACCGCCTTTTAAATCGATAACCTTTAAACTGGTGCCTCTGCGCATCCTCATTGACCAATGTTTTCCACCGGGCAATGTATCTTTGTATAAAATCATTCTGTTATTTCCTCTTGCGCAACTGCTTTGGTTGTCATTTTTTCAACCTTAGCTTTTGTCTCAAAACAATGCTGTCCTGAACTTAGATCTAAATCATAAGTAACTTGTGCCCCGTAAGCATTGGGTGCTTGAGGGTCATGCCGTACTTTGTCAAATACCCAGATGCGAGAGCCTAGCTCAAAGCCTTCTTTGATATCATGGGTGACCATAAAAATAGTTAACTTGTTTTTTTTCCAAATATCTCGAATGAGTACATGCATGTCTGCACGAATACCTGGGTCAAGTGCACCAAATGGTTCATCCAATAATAAAATTTTTGGGGCTTTCATCAATGCTTGCGCGATGGCTAAACGCTGTTGCATTCCGCCTGATAGTTCATGCGGGTATTTATTTACCGCCGGCGTTAAGCCCACCGCATCAATAAATTCTTCCGCTTTGACTTTGATTGCAGCTTTCTTTTTACCAAATACCCAACCAATAACTTTCGATTGAGAAAACTCATCGGCAATCATTACATTTTGCAAAACCGTTAAATGTGGGAATACCGAATAACGCTGAAATACAATGCCACGCTCTTCATCAGGCTCTTGTATTAAAGGTTTCCCTTCTAATAATATTGCGCCTTTAGTTTGCTTCTCTTTACCTAATAACAGATTAAGAAACGTTGATTTACCACAACCTGAAGCGCCTACCATAGAAACAAATTCACCCTGCTCAACGGTTAAATTAAGGCGTTCTAGAATTTGAGCATCCCCGTATGATTTCCATACATTGTTAATTTCTAAAAAACTCATTTAACCCCCTGATGGTACCAAGGAAAAAAGACTTCAGAGATTTTACGTAAACTGAAATCCATCGAAAATGCCAAGATGGTGATCCAGACTACGTAAGGAAAGATGACGTCCATTGACATATAGCGACGCACTAAAAATATGCGATAACCTAATCCTTCTTGAGCCGCGATAGCTTCTGCTGCAATTAAGAATAACCAAGCCGCACCTAACGTTAAACGAACCGAAGCTAATAGGCGTGGCATAATTTGCGGTAGTACGACACGAATAGCGACTTGCCATGTTGATGCACCCAAGGTTTGCGCCTTTATTAATTGCTCTTTGGGTAATTGCATCACATGAGATTGCATATCACGCATAATCACCGGCGCTGTACCAATAATAATTAACATCACTTTGGCTAATTCATCTAAGCCAAAGGTAATAAATAATATGGGTAAAATCGCCATTGGCGGTACCAATGAAATAATAGTGATAAACGGCGAAAGCCCTGCTCTTAGTGTAGGCAACAGGCCATTACATAAACCAATGAACAAGCCAATTAAGGCACTAATACTTATGCCTAAACCTATACGGTATAAGCTTGCTGCGCTGTCTTGCCAGAATAAGTATTCACCTGTGCGTTTATTTTCAGTAAACGCGTAGCGTTCAACAGCATCTGCAATCTGAGTAAAACTGGGTAAAAGCTTATCATGTGGGTTTGCAGCTAAACGTGCATCCGAGGCTACCCAATAAATAAATAACAAAACAATAAATGGCAAAAGCGTCAGGAACCAACGCAATGCTGGCGAAGGTTCAATATTCATAAGACGTTTCATATTAATTAGGTCCTATTGATAAAAAATATAATTATAATTTACCCTTGGCGGCCATCTCCATATAAGACGCATCAAAACGAAGTTTTACGTTGTTTTTGTCACCCACTATACCGGCGGGTGTTTCTATTCCGATATAACCAAAATCTGGCGCACTTTCACCCAGTAAACCATGCTTAAAAGAGAATTTAGCAACATATTCCATTGTTTTTGGTAATTGACTACTGCGAGTAAACTTCACTGCATCTTTGGCTTTATAAAACATTTTGGTGGTGGCAAGTTGTGCTTCATAACCCGCTAAATCTGTCCCTGAAGCTATTGCCATTTCTGTACGTACTGTCTCGTCTGTGATCATTTTTTCCATAATTTCATACCAAGCACCAACCAACGCTTTACCAAATTTAGGATTAGCCTTTAAGGTTTCAGTATTGACAACCATTAGGTCAATGATTTCCCCAGGGATGTTAGACGAGTCGTACACTTTGGTGGCATTTTTTTGTGAAGTAATTTCTGACAATAACGGATTCCACGTAACCACGGAGGTAACACCTTGAGTTGTATAAGCGGCGACTAAATCGGCATCCGAAGTATTAATAACTTTTACGTCACGCTCGGTCATACCGACACTTTCGAGGCCTCGCGCTAATAAGTAGTGAGAAACACTTAATTCAACCAGATTAACTTGCTGACCTTTAATGTCTTTTAATTGGGTTTTGTTTTTTAAAACAACACCGTCATTACCGTTTGAAAAATCTCCAACAATTAATGCTGTGCTATCAACAAAGCTTGCTGATGGGATGGTAAGCGCGTCCATGTTGGTCATGCTACAACCATCAAATTGACCTGCGGTGTATTGGTTTATCGATTCGATATAATCATTAATTTGCACAATATCTATTTCGATATCGTACTTATCAGCCCATTTTTTTACAATGCCCGAACTTTCACCGTAATCCCATGGCATCCAGCCAACATAAATAGACCAACAGACGGAAAATTTATCTTTAGTCTCTTTTGCAAAGGATTGCTGAGAAGTGAGTAAAGCAGCTAATACAAGTAAGATTTTGATTTTATTCATGGTACATCTCCAATGGTTTACACAAGTTTTAAATAGCACAAGAGGTTAATAGTGACCTCCCGGGCTTTTATCCCTCCGTGTAACCTTTGCAAATGCAAACTATATTTTAACAAATATAGTGACCAGGTTGATAACTCTCGGTCCAGACATTCATGACACCTGTTAACACTTAACGAGTGGATGAACCGGAACCCTAGATATCTGTTCGGTAGTGTTCGATAGACATTATTAACGACTTGTACTAAATGGTTTTCGGTTTCTATTCGCTTTTAACGGTTGATTTAAAGTCAATGTTGCAAGCTATACGTTATTTAAATAGTTAATGGTTAATATCAGTAAATTGATTTAACCAAGCTCTTCGTGTTGTGTATACTGTTCATTTTACACTGTTGGTGTGCAAATTTTGCATCACCCTAGTTAGATGCTTAACATCAAAAGGCTAAATTATTAAAACATGCGACATTTACAAGACTATTTATTCTTTAAAACAATTGCCGGTGCGGGTTCTATTAGAAAAGCCGCTGAATCGTTAACTATTTCTTCTACGGCATTAAATAGGAGGCTAATTTCTATAGAAGAGGAGCTTGGCGTAGAGCTTTTTGAACGATTACCTAAAGGTGTTCGCTTATCATCTGCCGGAGAAGTATTTTTACACCATGTAAGACAGCAATTAACCGATATAGAAAGAGTTAAAAGTCAGATATCAGATCTTTACGGTGAGCGCAGAGGCCATATTAATATTGCTTGTAGCCAAGCTTTATTGCCTCTTTTTTTACCTGAGCATATAGCACAATATAGAGCGTTACACCCCGGGGTAACATTTACTGTTCACAAGCGAGATCGTCTTATGGCAGAAGAGTCATTGCGAGATATGAGTTCAGATTTGGCTATTGTATTTGAACCTGAATCACTGGCTGACTTTCAAATATTGTCTATATCGCTACAACCTGCTTATGCTTTAGTTGCAATGGATCACCCTCTAGCAAACAAGGCGCTAATAAAGTTTAGCGATTGTTTACAATATCCTCTAGCATTACCCACAGATGATTATGGTATTCGGCGTATTCTTAATAAAAAAGCAAATAGCCTTACCTTAAAAATGAAGCCGGTGATCGAGTCAGATAGCTTTGAATTTCTAAGGCACAGCGTGGCGCTTGGTGAGTGTATAACTTTTCAAATAGAGATAGGTTTACCCAAACATCTTGAAACGATGAATTTGAAAGCAATTCCGTTAGATGAGAACGATGTGCCTGCCGGTATCATGTATTTGGCCCAACTTAAAGGACGAACGCTACCTGTTGCGGCAGCTAAATTTTCACAACAGTTAATCACTAATTTAGCCGTAAAATAATAAGTCTTTCTAGGCTATAGATTAAAATTATTGGTTATTGGTTATTGGTTATAGATTATAGATTATAGATTATAGATTAGTTATTTTGCCTCTAAAATTCGAATTGAAATAGCGGCCGCTGACGTACGATTTTCAACACCCAGTTTTTTATAAATTTGCTCAAGATGTTTATTAACCGTTCTTGGGCTCATGGCTAAAATTTGCGAAATTTCCCAACTGGTTTTACCGTACGAGACCCAATAAAGTACTTCGGATTCTCGTTTAGTGACGGGTAATGACTTTTGTAAATCCAGTGGCGATTTATCTTGCTTGGTTTTAACAATGCTTAATAAATGCATCTCAGCTTGCTGACGCTCATAAAATATCGTCACTGTTTCACTAAAGTGATTTATCACTAAGTTTTGTTGATAGTCACTAGACAGCCATTTTTCAATCACTGCAGCTAACGTTGCCCAAGGGCTATTATCATTGTCTGAAATTTGATCGATAAACTCATGTACGTAGGGTGTAGCCCAAGATAAACGCCCTTTATTATTGACACAAAAAACATTTTTACCTGCATGATCTAAGGCATTTTGCGCACTTAATGCCTGCTTTGCCGTTTGTATATGTGTTTTAATGCGAGCAATCACTTCATCGGGAGATATCGGTTTAGTAACATAATCAATACCACCTGCTTCAAACCCTTTTACCACATCCTCAACATCAGTAAGACCGGTCATAAAAATAATGGGCGTATTCGGTAATAGCTTTTTCAGCCTTTTACAGGTTTCAAAACCATCCATTTCAGGCATTACCGCATCTAATAAGATAACATCTGGCTCAACTTTTTCAATAATGGCTAACGCTTGAATTCCGTTTAAGGCGACTAAGGCGGTATAACCTTGAGTATTTAAGGCAACATTTAACATACCTAAAGATTCAGGTGAATCATCAACCACCAGTACAACATCACTAATTTTACTCTTCATGGTTTAACTCATTTAAATACTGAATAATTGCAGGGAAATTACATAACTCAAGGTACTCAATCAATTGAGAGTCAACCTCGACAGGTAAATAATACTGTTCTTTTAATTCGATAAATTTATCTTTGAAACCTGACAAATAACCAATTTCTGCTAAAGCCATTAATTCTTGATACTCAGGTGCTTTTGCTAAAGGTTTAGCGGCATGTTTATTATTAACAGTTAATGACTTGGGTTGTTGGATATTTTGATACTGCCACGTTAATTCAAGTAAGCGACCCACTTTCCCTAATAACGTATCAAAATTGACGGGTTTAGCGACATAATCGTTATGATAACCTTCCGCTTGTAAATTAAACTCTGCATCCCTCGCGTTGGCCGACACCATAATAACGGGCATTAAATACCTTTTTTCTCGTAATTGTTTCACCATTTGCCAACCATCAACTATCGGCATACGGACATCAAGTAGAATGAGATCAATCGGATTTTTTTCTAATATCTCAAAACCGTTTTGAGCATCATAAGCGCTAAAAAAAGTAAATCCTAGTGGCGTTAATAAGTCATACATCAAACGACGTTGATTTTCATCGTCGTCAACCACTAAGATATTTTGTCGACTGCCATCATAGCCAATCGCTTTTGTTTTTGCATATTCCGGCTCACTTTGTTCTCTGTTAATTGACAACAACATTAAACGAAAAGTAAAAGTAGAACCTTGTCCTAACGTACTTGATACGGTTATTTCTCCACCCATCAATTCTGCCAATGAACGGGAAATAGTTAACCCTAGTCCTGTCCCTCCAATGGTTTGAGTGCGAGCATTTCGTAGCTGTTCAAATGGTTTAAAAATCAATTCTTGGTTTTCTTGAGAAATACCCGCACCCGTGTCAGTAATACTAAAATGAGCTACCTGGCTACGATAACTCATTTCAAAAGTCACCGTACCTTGTTCAGTATATTTAATGGCGTTCGAAATTAAATTAATAAGGATTTGGCGAAAACGTTGTTTATCTGTCGCAACAAAATCTGGCACAGGCCCTTTAGTAATATAATGAAATTTAATGCCCTTTTGGTTGGCTTGCATTTGAAACATATCAACTAGTTGCTGCAAAATAGCTTTCAAATTAAATTCATCTCGTTGCAAGGTGACTCGACCCGCTTCAATTTTTGAAATCTCTAATAACCCTTCAATTAAATCAGCTAAGTGTTCGCCATTACGTTTTACAATCCCTAGCATTTCCCGCTGATTTGAGGGTAATGCTTGATCTTGACTCAATAGTTGCGCATAGCCCAACAACACATTAAGGGGTGTTCTTAATTCGTGACTCAAACCCGCAAGGTAACGACTTTTAGCGTCATTCGCCGCTTCAGCTATTTCTTTTGCGTATTGTAATGCCTTTGATGTTTTCTCATGTGCATTAAACTCGTTGGCTAGCGCTTTAGTTTGTGAGCGTAATTCTCTCATCGCCAGTACATTACTACTACGCGCTAAAATAAATAACCAACTGACCACACCAATAATAATGATTAATAAAAAGAATATCTTAATTAGGGTACTGGCAAAAACAGCTCTGACTACATCACTTTCCATGGGTAATTGAAGGTAAATAAGAAAAAGTATACCTGCGCCAATAAAGCTAAGCCCTAGGGTAACCGCAATGAAATGCATTAGTGGTGTAGAGAGTTTACGTAAAAACGTATCACTAAAAAATCGTTTAAAAAAGTCATATGACTGCTTCGATAATGTTGCTTGTGTTCTACATTGGTCGCCACATCTTACATCTAAACAACAACATAACGAACAAATAGCCTTGCTATAAGCTGGACAAAAGGTCATGTCTTCTTTGTCGAAACTATTCTCACAAATATGACATTGGGTCATTTTAGTAATTTCGACTCTATCAACATCAATTAAATAATATTTCCCTTTGGTTAACCAACCTATTAGCGGCACCGTTATAAAAGGTAAACCACAAGCAATAAAAGACGCTAACGCTTTTACCGTTTCGCCATACCAACCAAAATGCGCAGTAAAACCTACCAGTGAAGCAATCAGCATTGAGCCCACACCAACAGGATTGATATCGTATAAATGTGAACGTTTAAATTCAATATGTTTAGGGCTAATACCCAAAGGCTTATTGATCACTAAATCAGCAACCACTGAGCTAAGCCAGGCTAAAACCAGTACCGAATATACAGAGAGCATACTTTCAATAGTTTGATAAATACCTAACTCCATTAGTAGTAAGGCTATAGCAATATTAAAAATCATCCACACAACACGTCCGGGATGATTATGTGTTACACGAGAAAAAAAGTTAGACCAAGCCAATGAACCGGCATAAGCGTTCGCGACATTAATTTTTAATTGCGAAACCACCACAAAAACACATGCAAAAATCACCACTAAATCGGTATTCTCAAAAACATAACCAAAGGCTAATTGATACATGTGCGCAGGATCATCCGCTAAATCAGCCGGAATACCTTGTTGCAAAGCGAGGTAAGCTAGAAATGATCCTAAAAATAATTTTAAAGCGCCAAATATTATCCACCCGGGGCCTGCAGCAATAAGGGCAAACCACCAACGCCACGCTTTCTTTTTAGGTTTTTCTGGTAAAAAACGTAAAAAATCAACTTGTTCACCTATTTGTGCCACTAAAGAAAGTAATACCGCCGACGCAGCACCAAAAAGCAAAATATTAAAAGACCCCCCCTGTTCTCCCGCTTCTCCGGTAAAACTTAACCAACCTTGTAATTGGCTATCCTCATGGGTAAAAACAAAATACAAAGGCAAGCATTGTAAAAGAATCCATAATGGCTGTGTCCATACTTGAAAACGACTGATATAAGCAATGCCGTGGGTGACTAATGGGATGACAACAATTGAACTCACTATATAGCCAATACTCAGGGGTAAGCCAAATGATATTTGTAATGCCATCGACATAATAGCGGCTTCGAGTGCAAAAAATATAAAGGTAAACGAGGCATAAATTAACGACGCAATAGTTGAGCCGATATAACCAAACCCTGCACCTCGACTGAGTAAGTCAATATCAACACCGTATTTAGCCGCATAATAACTAATAGGTAAGCCGGTAAAAAAAACAACAAACACCACTGCCAGAATGGCCCATGCCGAGTTTTCAAAACCATAATTAAGGGTGACTGCACCGCCAATCGCTTCTAAAACTAAAAAAGAAACAATACCCAGTGCAGTACCTGCAATTCGACTAAGTGACCAATATCTTGCCCTTCTTGCGGTGTAGCGTAAGGCAAAGTCTTCCATCATCTCGTTAGCAACAAGCTTATTGTAGATTCGACGGGTCGGTAATATTTTTTGATTAGACTGCATACAAAAACGAGTTACTCAAATAGATGCTCTCAAATGGAAAATGCTGCATTTTAAAACGATCAAAACACACATAAACGAACGCCATCACGCGCGCACGTGAATATCATACACAAAAAAAATAAAAATAATATGCGTACTTTTACGTAGTCTATTGCGCGCTTTTGCGAATACTTTTCCTTGACCAAAACCGACACAATAAACTCAGTTCAGAATAGTCTTGGTGTCGAGTTATCAACTATAAAGATAACCATTAACACTTTTAATAATTTAAATTATTGGAATCTCAACATGAAATTACTAACAAAATTAACACCGATAGCAGCTACATTACTACTTTCAGTAGCTGCAATGTCAGCTCACGCAGCAGACAAAAAAGATCCATTAAGTATCAGTGGCTTCATTGATATGTCTTATTACGCAACAGATACCGATGGCGGAGAAACTACCCATGACTCTGGCATTGACCAAGTTGAAATAAATGTTTCTTATGACTTTGGTAATAAATTAACAGCGCATGTTGATGTTGAATATCAAAATGAAGAGGAAGGTGTTGACGTTGAACAAGCATTTATTACCTATGCGTTAAGTGATGACTTCAGTATTAAAGCCGGTCGTTTTTTAAGTTACACCGGTTGGGAAACTGAAGAGCCTACAGGTCTTTTCCAATACTCAGGTACCGGCTACGCGAAGTATTTCTACGGTTACTATCAACAAGGTGTTTCAGGTATCTACAGTGGTGACGGCTATGCGCTAGCGGTTTCAGTTGTTAACGATTTAGCCGGCCCTCAATCTACAAATTCAGAAAATCCGGGTATTGAAACAATGGTTGCTCTTATGCCAACAGATGAAATTACCATCAAAGGCTTTTATTCAAAAGACGGCGACGTTGAGTTAATCAACACTTGGGCAAGTTATTCAAAAGACGCATTAACGCTAGCCGTTGAATATAACACCGCAGAAGACAGTGCGTTTGTCGGCAGTGATGCTAGCGGTTATTTAGTCATGGCAAACTACGCTTTAACTGAAAAAATTGGTTTAACACTGCGTTATAACGATTGGGAAATTGAAGACGCAAGCGGCGCAATATTCGAAGAATCAGATGGTATTACTATTTCTCCTAGCTACACAGTAAACGAGAACCTAATAATGGTGTTTGAATACCGTATGGATGAAACCAATGGTGTTGATATGAATTCTTACGCTATTGAAGCCTTAATTACTTTTTAATTACGTTTAAGTTACTTATAAATTATTTATAAGTAACCAATGCTACTTTCAAGTTATGCGTGCTACTAACGCTGTTATTGACGCGCACTATCAAAAAAAATCATTAAGAATATCAAATACAGGATAATAAAATGAAATTTAAAAAGCTAATTTTAGCAAGTTCAATCATTGCCAGCAGTTTAATTGCCCAAGTAACAATGGCTGCAGACACCATTAAAGTCGGCGTTTTACATTCACTTTCAGGCACGATGGCGATTTCTGAAACCACATTAAAAGACACTGTTTTAATGATGATTGAAGAGCAAAACAAAGCCGGTGGTTTGTTAGGTAAGCAGTTAGAAGCGGTTGTTGTTGACCCTGCGTCAAACTGGCCATTATTTGCTGAAAAAACCCGTGAATTATTAGCCAAAGAAAAAGTGGATGTTATCTTCGGTTGTTGGACGTCAGTTTCTCGTAAGTCTGCTTTGCCGGTACTTGAAGAGTTAAACGGCTTATTATTTTACCCCGTACAATACGAAGGTGAAGAATCATCTAAAAACGTATTTTACACCGGTGCAGCGCCAAACCAACAAGCAATACCAGCCGTTGATTATTTAATGGAAGAAATGGGTGCAACACGTTGGGTTTTAGCCGGTACTGATTATGTTTATCCGCGCACAACCAACAAAATACTAGAAGCGTACTTAAAGTCGAAAGGTGTTAAAGATGCCGATATCATGATCAACTACACACCATTTGGTCATTCTGATTGGCAAGGTATCGTTTCAAGCATTAAAAAGTTTGGCTCTGAAGGTAAGAAAACAGCCGTTGTTTCAACCATTAATGGTGATGCAAATATTCCTTTCTATAAAGAATTAGGTAACCAAGGTATTTCTGCTGAAGATATTCCAGTGGTTGCATTCTCGGTAGGTGAAGAAGAGCTTTCTGGCTTTGACACTAAGCCACTTGTGGGTCACTTAGCGGCTTGGAACTACTTTCAAAGCGTTGAGTCTGACGAAAATGAAGCATTTATTGCTAACTGGAAAAAATACATAGGTGACGACAAGCGTGTTACTAACGACCCAATGGAAGCAACTTATATTGGTTTTAAAATGTGGGCAAAAGCTGTTGAGAAAGTTGGCACTACCGATGTAGATGCGGTTGAACAAGCCCTTATTGGTGTTGCGGTTCCTAACTTAACGGGCGGTATTGCGGTAATGAATGCTAACCATCACTTATCAAAACCAGTGCTTATTGGTGAAATCCAAGAAGACGGTCAATTTGAAGTGGTTTCATCAACACCTGATACCGTTATTGGTGACGCATGGTCTGACTTTCTACCTAGCTCTAAAGACTTGATTTCTGATTGGACAGCACCAATCAAATGCGGAAACTTTAACGTAAAAACGGCTAAATGTTCAGGTCAAAACTTCTAAGTTTAACCTAACTTATGCTCAGTTATCCTTTAATGGATAGCTGAGCTTTTTTTATAACATTGAAAAATCTAAACCAGTATTTTATTCAGCCTATACTCAAAGCATTTTTTAGCACCTTCGAGCACATTTACCAATAAAGAGTGCTTTGATTATATGAATTAACTACTTAAGTACTTAAAGATTTAACGAATTTAAGAGGCCACTGAATCAACGATGATGAAGCACAGCCTGTTTTTAAAATTAACAAGGAATACGCAATGAAGCGAATATTCTCGGTATTACTTAGTTGTATTATATCTTGGCAAGCCCTTGCCAATACGCAAGATATCAGTACCAATAAAAGTACTGACACAGATCCCACGTTGTCACAATTAGTGCAACAACTTCCCACCACTAAACTCAATAAAATGGCACCATTGGTTGAAAAAATAGCCCATACAAACAATGAAAAAAAACGCAACATTTTGCAGTTTATGATGGAAGGTGATCTTTATTATATTAGAGCGAATAAAATAGTCGTTCGTGCCTTAAAAGCAGAAAACTCTCTTTATGCCCTTACTGATGTGTTAACTGCTCAAGTATTAACACCCGTTAAAAAATCAACATTAAGAAAGATTAGAACGAATAATAGGTTACGCGGTAACATTCGTAGTTTTATCGCCAAAATAGATTTAACTGATAAAGATAAAAATGTGCGCATTCAAGCGGTAAGTCAATTACTTGATAACCCTACGCAAGCAAGCCTTTTAGCCATTCAAGAATTGATATCTCAAGAGCAAGATGACGATGTGCGTGAGTTGATGAGCATTACCTTATTACTTAATCAATTAAAAACCGGTGACCATGCCCAAATAATGGCCGCAATAACTCAACTAGAAGACACTTTAGAGCCATCAGTAAATAATACCATGGTAAAAATGTTGGCCGCTTTACCTACTGAAAATAAAACAGCGCAACAAAAAGAGTTAGCGCTTAGCTTAAGCAAAGTGATTAGTAACATTGAAGACAAACGTAGCTTTTTTGGTGTGGTTGAAAATATTTTCTTTGGGCTAAGTTTAGGCTCAGTTTTATTGCTTGCCGCAATTGGTTTAACGATTACCTTTGGCGTAATGGGTGTTATTAACATGGCCCATGGCGAAATGATGATGCTAGGTGCTTACACCACGTACGTTATTCAACTGGCTTTCCCTAATTTAATTGAATATTCATTATTAATGGCTGTTCCTGCTGCCTTTTTGGTATCCGGTTTTGTCGGTATTATTATCGAACGGGGTGTTATACGTTTTTTAAAGGGTCGCCCATTAGAAACCTTATTAGCAACCTTCGGTATTTCTTTAATTTTACAGCAATTAGTCAGAACTATTTTTTCTCCCCTCAACCGTCAAGTACAAGCACCTGAATGGATGAGTGGCTCATGGGTAATTAACCCAATATTTTCATTAACCTACAATCGTTTATATATCATTGTTTTTTCATTAATGGTGTTCTTTACTTTATTATTAATTTTGAAAAAGTCTGCGTTAGGTTTGCATGTGCGTGCGGTATCACAAAACAGAGATATGGCCAGAGCATTAAGTATTAAAAGTGACTGGGTAGATGCTATTACGTTTGGTTTAGGCTCAGGTATCGCGGGTGTTGCCGGTGTGGTATTGAGTCAATTAACCAACGTAGGACCCAACTTAGGCCAAGCCTATATTATCGACTCATTCTTAGTGGTGGTGTTTGGTGGTGTGGGGAATCTCTGGGGAACCTTAGTTGCGGCGATGTCGCTAGGTTCAATCAATAAGTTCCTTGAGCCTGTAGTAGGTTCGGTGTTAGCCAATATTATCGTGCTAGTAGGTTTAGTGTTGTTTATACAAAAACGACCTAAAGGGTTATTTCCTCAAAAAGGACGAGCAACAGACTAATGACTAATTCAACTGATAATTCTAGTAAAGAAATAGTAAATAAAGCAGCTGAAAATAATGTTGCGACTGAAGGCTTTTCATTTCAAAAAATGTGTCAAACATTAAGTCACCTGCACGTTGTTGTTGGCACCTTATTTATCGCAACGTTGTACGTAACTGTGTGTAACTTATTCTTTGCTGAAGGGACATTTTTTCACGTAAGTGATTATACGGTAAGCCTGTTTGGTAAATACTTATGTTATGCCCTACTCGCGTTAGCCGTAGATCTTGTGTGGGGTTATTGCGGTATATTAAGTTTAGGTCATGGTGCATTTTTCACCTTAGGCGGTTATGCCATGGGCATGTACTTAATGCGTCAAATTGGCGACCGTGGTGTTTACGGCAACCCTGACTTACCTGACTTTATGGTATTTTTAAGTTGGACCGAGTTACCTTGGTTTTGGGCCGGATCTAGCAGTATTGTTTGGATGATAGCTATGGTGTTTATTGGCCCTGGTTTACTGGCCTATATCTTTGGTTCAATGGCATTTAGATCACGGGTCAGTGGTGTTTACTTGTCAATTATGACACAAGCCATGACGTATGCCTTGATGTTAGCTTTCTTTCGAAATGAAATGGGCTTTGGTGGTAACAATGGCTTAACCGATTTTAAAGAAATCGCCGGATTTTCATTACAAGATCCTCACACAAAACTAAGTTTATTTGTTATTACCGCCGTTGCCTTAGCCATTGGTTATTGGGTTAGTAATTACATTGTTAACTCTAAAATGGGTCGTGTAATCACAGCCACTCGAGATGCAGAAAGCAGAGTGCGCTTTGTTGGTTATAAACCCGAACACTACAAAGTATGGATATTTGTAGTATCAGCCATGCTTGCTGGTGTCGCCGGTGCCTTATATGTACCGCAAGTAGGCATTATTAATCCGGGGGAGTTCTCGCCACTTAACTCAATTGAAATGGTTATTTGGGTGGCTATTGGTGGTCGCTGTACTTTATACGGTGCAATTATTGGCGCTATTGTGGTGAGTTATGCAAAAACACGTTTTACCGCCATTATGCCCGAAGCGTGGTTATTCGCTTTAGGTGGGTTATTTGTCTTAGTGACCTTGTTGTTACCTAAAGGTATAGCCGGCATGTTACCTAATCTTTTTGACAAGTTATCAATGTTTAAAGGCGAAGAGAATAAAGATGATGCAAATGACAGAAAATCATCTGACGCGGAGGCTAAATAATGATTGTTGATAAATCAGGTAGTCCACTTACCGCTAGAGAAAATATTAAGCCGGATACACGTCATGGCGTTATTTTATATGTTGAAGATGTCAGTGTTAGCTTTGATGGTTTTAAAGCATTAAACGACTTAAATTTGTATATTAATGACGGTGAATTACGTTGTTTAATTGGCGCTAACGGCGCGGGTAAAACCACCTTGATGGATGTCATCACCGGGAGAATTCGTCCTGACAAAGGTAAAGTAAATTTTGGTCAACAAATCGATTTATTACAACTTGATGAGTCTGAGATTGCAATGGCAGGTATTGGTAGAAAATTTCAAAAACCAACGGTATTTGAAGCGTTAACGGTATTTGAAAATATTGAACTTAGCTTAGCCGGTGACAAAGGAATTTGGACGTCACTGTTTCACAAACTCTCGGGAGAGAAAAAAGATCGTATTGGCGAAATTTTAACTACCATAGGTTTAGTCAAAGAAGCTTATTACCCTGCCGGACGCTTATCTCATGGTCAAAAGCAGTGGTTAGAAATTGGCATGTTACTCGCAGCAGAGCCTCGGGTGCTACTTGTTGATGAGCCTGTTGCCGGCATGACCGGACAAGAAACTGAGCGCACTGCAGAATTATTAACCTCATTAGCCGGCAAACATTCCGTTGTGGTGGTTGAACACGACATGGCCTTTGTTCGCTCAATTGCCCGCAAAGTAACGGTATTACATCAAGGTTCAGTATTAGCAGAAGGCACAATGTCAGAAATACAATCAAACCCTGAAGTGATTAAAGTTTATCTCGGTGAAGATGACGGAGAAGACAGTGTTGAAGATGATGGCGTTGATAGTAGTATTAATAACAGTGCAGCCACCCAAAAGGGAGATAATTCATAATGATTGAATTAACAGAAGTAAATCAAAAATACGGTGGCACACAAATTTTATGGGACCTCAACCTTAAAATAAAAAAGGGCTCACGCACCTGCATTATGGGACGTAACGGCGTAGGTAAAACAACCTTGTTACAAGTAATTATGGGCATGTTACCGATTAGTTCAGGCAGCCTTGTTATTAACGATAAAGATATGACAAAAAAATCGGTGGAAGCACGCCCTGAATTAGGGGTAGGTTATGTGCCACAAGGACGTCATATATTCCCTCAGTTAACCGTTGAAGAAAATTTAAAAATCAGCCTTAATTGTAAACGCCAAAAAAGTAAAATAATACCGGAGCACATTTATGACTTATTTCCGGTATTAAAAGAAATGCTTCACCGCCGTGGTGGCGATTTATCTGGCGGACAACAACAACAACTTGCGATTGCGCGTGCGCTTGTTTTAAACCCAAATATTTTAATTCTTGATGAACCTAACGAGGGTATTCAACCCAATATTGTACAGTTAATTCGTGATGTTTTATTAAAATTAAATAAAGAACACGGTATTACTATTGTACTTGTTGAGCAAAAATTGCCCTTTGCTCGCGCTGTGGGTGAAGCGTTTATTTTGATGGAAAAAGGCCACGTTATCGCCTCAGGTGCAATGCCCGAATTAACCGATGAGTTAGTCGGTAAATACTTAGCGGTTTAGTTAAATAAATTAAAACACTTTATAACTGAAGTTAGAATGGAAAGTAGCCAAAACAACAATGACAATGACAACTAACATAGCAACCAACACAGCGCTTAATTCAGTAATGAATACAGCAACTAATAATTTAACGATTACTAGTGCGTCTAAAAATGCCTGGCTTGCTAGCTTATCGTTAGAGTTTAGTTTAACGACAAGTGGCAGTCAGCTTACGCGTACTATACGCAATGGCCCGTTAACGGTGCAAAAAGCATTCTATCCTGAAGGGCCAGATTGCGCACATATCTACTTACTACATCCGCCAGCTGGTATTGTTTCAGGTGATGAGCTGCGAATAAATATCCAGGTGAATGAACAAGCCCACAGTTTGGTGACAACGCCCGGTGCTAATCGCTTTTATCGCGCACGAGAAGACCTAACAATTGGTGATTCAAAACAAGTTCAACATTGCGAGATTTTTCTAGCTGAACAAGCAAAATGTGAGAATTTCCCACTAGAAACTATCGTTTATGAAGGGGCAGATGGTGTTAACACCGTTGATGTAAATTTAAAAAATGACAGCGCTTATTTAGGTTGGGATATTACCTGTTTAGGCTTACCGCGTTCTAATCAATTTTTTAAAAACGGTCGCTACACTCAACTAAACCGCGTTTATTGTGAAGACACCTTAATTTATCACGATAGAATTGCCATTAAACCTGATAATCAAATACATCAACATATGGCAGGTTTAAACAATCATAATGTGTTTGCTACCTTTATGGCTTATGCCCCCGAAGGGCTAATTACTGAAGCTCAGCACAAAGTACTTATTGGGCAATTACGTGATTATATTATTGAAGAAAACGCCGAACAGAAAATTAGTATTAGTAAAATACGTCAGTTATTAGTCATACGTTATTTAGGTCAGCATGCCGAAGAATGCAAAGCACTTTTTATTCAGTTATGGCAAAAAATCAGACCGCTATACCTTAATAAAGAGGCGAATATTCCTCGTATCTGGCATACCTAAAACATTGACATTGTTTGCTTTTGCTATTTAAAAACACCTATTTATAAATACACCATACAGTAGAGAATATTATGGATTTATTACCAAGAGAAAAAGACAAACTACTGCTCTTTACCGCTGCTTTATTAGCAGAGCGACGTTTAAACCGTGGTTTGAAATTAAATTATCCCGAAGCCATGGCTTATATTTCAATGGAAATAATTGAAGGTGCCCGTGATGGTAAAACTGTTGCACAGATGATGGATTATGGCCGCACGCTATTAACACGGGAACAGGTAATGGCAGGTGTTTCGGAATTAATTCCAGAAGTACAAGTGGAAGCAACCTTCCCTGATGGTACTAAGCTAGTCACCGTTCATAACCCTATTATTTAAATAACGTTAAGTTAGCGCCACTTAAACTTAACAATGCTAAACACAAGAGAATCAATATGATCCCAGGTGAAATAAAAACCGACAGTGGTGACCGCGAACTCAACGTGGGTCGTGAACAGTTAAAAGTTACCGTCGCTAATGCAGGTGACCGACCGATTCAAGTTGGCTCACATTATCATTTTTACGAAGTTAATCCTGCGCTACATTTTGATCGTGAGCTCGCAAAAGGGTATCGCTTAGATATCACCTCAGGCACGGCAGTTCGTTTTGAACCAGGACAAGAACGTGAAGTCACACTCATTGCTTTTCGTGGCAAACGCCGCGTATTTGGCTTTCGCGCTGAAATACAAGGAGACTTATAACCATGGCTAGCATTGATAAAAATTCTTACGCGCATATGTTTGGACCCACTGTCGGTGATCGTGTGCGTTTGGCCGACACTGATTTATGGTTAGAAGTAGAAAAAGATTTCACCGAATACGGCGAAGAAGTAAAATTTGGTGGCGGTAAAGTTATTCGTGATGGCATGGGCCAAAGCCAAGCCTCATGTTTTGAAACGGTTGACTTAGTGATCACTAACGCCCTTATTCTTGACCACTGGGGCATTATTAAAGCCGACGTGGGTGTCAAAGACGGCCGTATCGCCATTATTGGTAAAGCCGGTAATCCTGATATTCAAGACAATATTGATATTGAAGTGGGTCCGGGTACTGAAGTTATCGCCGGTGAAGGGCAAATTCTTACGGCCGGTGGTATCGACGCACACATTCATTTTATTTGTCCACAGCAAATTGACGAAGCATTAATGTCAGGTGTTACCACCATGATTGGCGGCGGCACCGGACCAGCAACAGGCACTAAAGCCACCACATGTACGCCGGGTCCTTGGTATATTCATAAAATGCTACAAGCAACCAATGATTTCCCGATGAATTTTGGCTTTTTAGGTAAAGGAAATGCAAGTTTACCCCTTGCATTAGAAGAGCAAATTGAAGCCGGTGTGTGTGGTTTAAAACTACATGAAGATTGGGGCACAACCCCCGCCGCTATTGATAACTGTTTATCGGTGGCCGAACGTTACGACGTGCAAATTGCTATACATACCGACACGTTAAATGAGTCAGGTTTTGTTGAGGATACCTTAGGTGCGTTCAAAGGCCGAACTATTCATACCTACCACACAGAAGGTGCGGGAGGCGGTCATTCGCCTGATATTATTCGTGCCTGTGGTGAGCCCAATGTTTTACCGTCTTCAACCAACCCAACAAGGCCCTATACCATTAACACGATTGACGAACATTTAGATATGCTGATGGTTTGTCATCATTTAGATCCGTCTATACCTGAAGATATTGCCTTTGCCGATTCACGTATTCGTAAAGAAAGTATTGCCGCCGAAGATATCATGCATGATTTGGGTGCGATTAGTATGATCGCCTCTGATTCACAAGCGATGGGACGCGTAGGTGAAATGATCACCCGTACTTGGCAAACCGCCCATAAAATGAAGCAACAACGCGGACCTTTAGCACCTGATACTGAGCGAAATGATAATTTCCGTTTAAAACGTTATATCGCTAAATACACAATTAATCCGGCTATCAGCCACGGTATTAGCCATGAAGTGGGTTCAATTGAAGTGGGCAAACTGGCTGATTTAGTCTTATGGAAGCCGGCATTTTTTGGCATAAAACCTGCGATGATTTTAAAGTCAGGTTTTATCGCCGCTGCACCCATGGGTGATGCTAATGCGTCTATTCCAACACCCCAGCCAGTTTATTACCGTCCAATGTTTGGTTCATACGGTAGCGCATCAGCCAAAACGTCGATGACTTTTATGTCACAAGCCTCAATTGACGCTAATGTACCTGAAAAAATAGGCATGACACGTATGATAGGTGTTTGTAAAAACACTCGCAATATTGGTAAAGATGACATGATTCATAATAGCTGGCAGCCAAAAATAGAGGTTGATGCGCAAACTTATGAAGTACGTGCTAATGGCGAGTTATTAACCTGTGAGCCGGCAACGTCACTGCCCCTAGCACAGCTTTACTGCTTATTTTAACTGTTCGTCATAGAAGCGTTTTATGCGGCATTGTCTTCGCTTTTCATGTAAGCATTTTATTTTCAACAATGCCGTAGTATTAATTATGCGTTATTAAATAAATTAGATATTAGAAAAATTAGGAGATTACATGTTACAAGCCTATGAGCGCTTTGATCATACCCACAGTGAAGTCGCTGATTCAATTACCTTAGATCAAGATACCCGTAAAAAAGCGCGCATTAAAGGTAAAACTGATGGGGGGTTAGACATTGGTATTTTTATGGAACGCGGTCATCCATTATTGGTCGGTGAAGTGTTAAAAACCGAATGTGGTTTATTCATAGAAATTAAAGGCCAAGCCGAGCCTGTCGCTACATGCACGGCAACTGATTGGTTAACTTTTTGTAAAGTTTGCTATCACTTAGGTAATCGCCATACATCACTGCAAATTGGTGAGTTATGGGTACGTTTTAAACCCGATTACGTGTTAGAAGAGCTTGCTGAAAAATATGGTTTAACCATTGACCTTACGCCTACTATTTTCGAACCTGAAAATGGTGCTTATAACAAAGGTAATAGCAAAGGCAGCCATGGGCACTCGCATGCACATTAACGCAGTAGACAAATCACCGTTAGATCCCACTAAACTTAACCGGCTTTTACAGCTGTGTAGTGCAAATTTACCTGTTGGCGGTTTTTCTTTTTCACAAGGGTTAGAATACGCCGTTGAAATGGGTTGGCTAACTTGCCCTGAAACGACATCAAGTTGGATAAAAATCAATCTGGAAGAGTCGATAGCTCAAACTGACTTAGCTATTTTAAAGCGCTTATTTAACGCTTTGTCTCAACAGGGATCTACCGACGGATCTGAGTATGATTTAATCGCGTTTAACTACTGGAATAACCATTTAATTGCTTGTCGAGAAAGTCATGAATTATTATTGTCTGATTTAGCCATGGGTAAAGCGTTAATTCGATTAATCAAACAGCTTGATAATATTAATATCGACGCTTACCAACCCATAATACAGCTTAAGGAAATCAGCTTTGTTAGTGCCTTTGCACTGTGTGCTTATGTTTTTAAGCTAGATTTAATTTCAGCACAAAGCGGTTATTGTTGGACATATATTGATAACCAAGTTGCTGCGGCGACAAAATTAGTGCCGCTTGGTCAAACTCAAGCACAAAATTTACTATTTGATTTATCTGAAAATACACAGTTAATTATTGAAAAATCGAACCATATTGCTGATGAAGATATCGGCACCAGTTTACCGCATTTAGCCATGGCCAGCGCTTGGCATGAAACGCAATATTCACGACTTTTTCGTTCCTAACAAACACAGGAAGTTTAACGGTTATTAAACAACTTTAAGACATGAATTTAAGAGAGAATAAAATGAAAAAACAAGTTTTACGCATTGGTGTTGGTGGCCCAGTAGGGTCAGGGAAAACCGCATTATTACGCGAGTTATGTTTAGCCCTTCGTGACAAATATAATATGGCGGTGGTAACCAACGACATTTACACCCGCGAAGACGCAGAATTTTTAACCAAAAATGATGCGCTAGCAGCTGACAGAATTATGGGTGTTGAAACAGGGGGTTGTCCTCATACTGCGATTCGTGAAGACGCGTCAATGAACCTAGCCGCTATTGATGAACTACAGGATCTACACCCTAATTTAGACTTTGTTTTAATAGAAAGTGGTGGCGATAACTTAAGTGCAACCTTTAGCCCTGAGTTGTCTGATTTAACTATTTACGTCATTGACGTTTCAGCGGGTGATAAAATTCCGCGCAAAGGTGGTCCCGGTATTACCAAGTCTGACTTATTAATTATTAATAAAATAGATGTGGCTGATTTAGTGGGTGCTTCGCTTGAGGTGATGGACAGAGATACAAAAATGATGCGTGGCGACAAAAAATTCATTTTCTCTAATATGAAAACTCAACAAGGCTTAGCCGAGATAATTGAATTTATTGAAAAAGAAGGCATGTTGAAGATCTAATCTTCAATTACATTAATAAAGCGCCTAAGAACTACAAACAAATTTTTTACGTATTTACCCATTAGAAAATTAAGGATTTAACATGAAACTTTTAACACTAATCGTCAGCTTCTTTAGCCTATTTACAGGCCAAGCATTAGCACATACTGATCATGCTTTAGGCGAAGGCTCAATTCATACTTTTTATCATGCCGTTTTTTGGACACTCTTCGCCCTAGTTGTATATAAAGCCTATACTTGGTTTAAACAAAAAAAGTCTCAAAAAAATTAGTCTATTTTAAAAACCGTGATTACGGTAGATATTACCCTGACAATATAACAATATTTGCATAAAAAAGAGCTTTTAAAATAAATTTTAAAGCTCTTTTTTCATATAGATAATGATACTTGTCATTACTATAATGACTTAAGGTAAGCCAATAAATAGTTTTGTTCTGCCACATCAGTAATTTGAACATGACGCATACGCGTACCCGGCACTAATATATCATTACCTGCAACCCAACGACGAAGGTTGGCTTCAGTCCAAATTAAACCTGATTTCTTTAATGCATCAGAGTAGGCAAAACGAGGAAGAGATGCTGCTTTGCGGTTGATAACACCAACTAAACTAGGGCCAAATGTATTTTTGCTACCATCCGCTGAGTGACAAGCACCACACTTTTTAAATATTTCTTGCCCTGCTGCTTGCATCATCACTTCATTATCAGCTTTCGCAAATGAAGTAAAAGAGATAGCCGCTGCTAAAATTGACATACCCAATATTTTGCTTTTCATTTTATTTCCTTTATATAATATTACTAAAATACTCATTGATATTATATTAGCAATTACCCTTTTCAGATGTAGATCTTAAGGATGAAATAAACATACTCACAAAGTAGGAGTTTTTTTCATTACTAAGTCGTTGTATAGCCGCGCCTACACTCTAAAATTAATCCCAAGTACGCCCTCTCAAAATCATGCAGGTGATGAAAGAGCGTGATGATAGTTTTAGCAAAGAGCACTATGCCACCACTGCTTGATGGTGAATAACGTAACAGGTTTTATATTAGTGTTAATAACACTTAAGGTGATTTAGCGTTCACCAAAAGATTCTGCCAATGTTTTACGCAAAGGTTTAAGTAAGTAATTAAGCACCGTACGATCACTGGTTTTAATATCAACCTGAGCGGTCATCCCCGGTAAAATAGCTAAAGATTTACCGGATGTAGTAATTACTGGGTTTGTTTTTGTTGAGACATGTACACGATAATAAATCTCTTCACCTTGACTGGTTTCTTCTTTTAAGGTATCGGCACTCACATACACGACCTCACCAATGACACCACCGTAAATAGTATAATCGAACGGATCAAAACGTATAGTAGCATTGAGCCCCTTTCGCACTTGGGCAATATCTGCTGGGCTAACTTTCGCTTCAAGAATTAACTCATCACCCACAGGAATGATTTGCATTAACTCCTCCCCTGCACGTAATACACCGCCGAGGGTAGTTACCCGCACATTTTTCACTATGCCAGGTAATAATGCCTTAAAAATACTATTTTCTAATTGCTGCTTACGTTGCGTTAGTATTTGTGCATTTTGAGCAATTTCATCCTCAGCTTTCGCTAATTCTGCCCCTGCATCTTCAAGGTAAGTATTTTTTCTATTCAATAATTTTGCTTCACTGTCATTGAGGCTGCGAGCGGCTCTAATCACTTCTGTGCGATTCACATCACCTGAAGCAGATAATTCTTTAATCAATATCGATTCTTCTCGCGCTAAATCTACCCCTATTTTTAACGCGTGTAATTCTTCAACCAACGTTGTGCTTTTTTGCTCAAATAAAGCACGTTCAACCTTTATCTGTGCTGGGAAACGAAGTAAGTCATCAGCAAAAACTAACTTTGCATCACCCGTAATTTCTGCACGTAATCGCGTTGCCTTTACTCTTAATGCCGAAAGCCGTGCATCAACTTCTTTCACTGCCGCGCCAATACGCGTGGTATCTAATGTCGCAATAATCTGCCCAGCAGTAACGCTATCCCCTTCTTTTACATATAAGTTGGAAATAACCCCACCATCAACCGATTGAATAATTTGCACACGACTACTGGCAATAACCTCCCCCGTACCACGAGCTACTTGGTCAATTCGAAAATTTGAAGCCCACAATACAAAAACGATCAGTCCAGCCAATAACACCCATAATACTAAGGAATAATTGCGCAAGTAATAATTTTCTAAGCGCGCGGTTGACTGTTGATTACCTTGTTCATCATCAGAAAAAAAACTATCAAATAACATGATTACCTCCTTGATTAACGTTAGCTGCAACAAACCCTTTGGGCGTGCGTAACGTTGGCGCTGCTTTATTTGAGGCAGTCGCCTTATTTTTTGCAACATTAGACATCACTTTAGACAGCACGTCTTCTGGCTTGCCATCATTAATGATCTCACCGCGTTGCATGACAATAACGCGAGTCGCTATCTTCACTGCTAATGCTGGACGATGGGTTGAAATAATTAAAATATCATCGGCTTTAACATTGTCTTTCAATGCTTTTAATACCTTTTGTTCCGACTCATTATCTAAAGACGCCGTTGGCTCATCCAACAACCATATTTTAGGTTGTGCTAAAAAAACACGCCCAAGTCCAACTAACTGACGCTGACCGCCTGATAACCCTTCTCCACCTTCACTAATGGCTAAATCCATACCGAGTGAATCATCCGCGGCAATGTTATCGATACCTAATTGCTCTGACACCTGTAATAAATGCGAGTCACTGACCGCGCCCGATAGCGCTAAATTACTGCGTAAGGTGCCTTTAAATAAATGCACACTTTGGGGTAAATAACTGACTTGATCGGCAATAATATTGGGCTCTATTTCCCATAAATCAGCTTGACCTAATTTAATTCGCCCTTCCGCAGGTTTATACAAACCAGCGAGTACTTTAAGTAAGGTAGACTTACCTGAGCCAATAGCGCCAAGCAGCACTACACGTTCTCCTGCAGTAAAGGTAAGTTGGCTAATATTTAATTGTCGTATCGGCGATTCTGGGTAGGAAAACGTGACCGCCTCTAAACTGATTTTTTCAGGTAATTTATCGGGTAATAATAAACTTTGATCTTCGCGGCGCTCGGTATTTAGCACCAACACCTGATTTACCATTTCTAATGCTTGTGCAACATTTTGCCACTGCGATAAATATTGCACACTTTGGGCTACGGGGGCAATAACGCGGCCACCTAAAATACTACAGGCAATCAACGCCCCCATAGTTAAATTACCCGCTTCAATTTGACCAACACCCACGACAATCGCACTAACATAGGCAGCGGTAGATAAACTGCCAGTAATAACGGTAGCAAAGTTGCTGATCGCTTTTTGGCGAATGTTGTGGCTTGAAATCGTTTGCGTGATCTCTTGCCATTGTGCTGAAAAACGCCATGTTGCATTATTAGCGCGAATAGACTCAGCGCCTTGAATGGCATCAACTAATAAACCTTGTCGTTCATTAGAGCGCATCATTTGCTGCTTCAATAATCGGCGTAATCGCCTTTGTGTGACCCAGCCTAAGGTCAGCGCGATAGGTAATAACATCAAATAAACCCAACCAATATGGCCACCAATAATGGCAATCATCGCAATAAAGAATAAAGCAAAGGGTAAATCAACTAAGGCAAAAACAACCCCAGAGCTAAAAAATTGCCTGACTAAATCTAAACCGCCCACTTGCGCGGCCAATGTACCTAAACTACGCGGGCGTTCATCTAACTGTAAATGCATAACGTGGTCAAACACTTGTTGTGATACTGCTTTATCTACCGCGCAGCTAACACTGTCTAAGGTACGTGCGCGAATGGTTTTTAATAACCCATCAAGTAGCAGCACAATAAACATACCCATCACTAAAGTAGTTAAGGTGGCATAAGCTAAGGTGGGTACCACACGATCATACACTTGCATGGCAAAAATAGAAGTCGCTACCGCCAACACATTAATAATCACCGTAGCCACCAAAATATCAGTTAACCAGCGTCGGCTTTTAAACATTTCACTAAACACAAGACGTGCAGCAATATTTCCCTTTAAGGCAAATGCCGAGGTTTTATCGCGTTTTGTCGGGGCGCGTAGCCACAAAACGATGCCCGTTTCCAGTTGTTCGTGTGAACAATGTTGTTGCTCACCTGCCTCATTGGTCATTAATAGTTGGTTATCTTGCCCATGTTCAACCATCACCCAGCCACCTTTGTTAAACAGCATAGCGGGTAATCGACGTTGGTCAAAACGCGCCCACCTGACTTGCGCCGCTTGTAGCCCTTTTAATTTCAAGGTATTAAAGATAAAGTGCAGTCGTTTAATCACTGGTGCTTGTGGTAGTTGCGTTTGAGCCTGCTGACAAGCATCAACTAAGGCGCCTTTTTGTACTGACACCTCTAACTTGTTCAATAACATTTTTAATATGTTAACGGGTAGCGCTTGTTGTTGTAATGCTTGTTGTAAAGTTAATTCATGGTCTGCATTGGTCGATTCGTGCTCTAAAGGAGCTTTTTCTACGGGTGTTTTTTTTACGGTATTATTTTCGATACTACTGTTCATAATTTTTTAATCCTGCGGGATCATCCAAATAACCGATTAAGGTTAAGAGTTGTAACGACAACACCTGCCAATCACTGGCGGTTTGTACCAGTTCTAAACGTAATTCTGTTAGCTCTCGCTGGTTATTGAGTACTTCTATCCACGATTTACGTCCCGAATTATATTGGCGTAAAAACGATGCCATGGTTGCTTCAACAGCAGCTACAGTCTCAGTTTGTGATGCCACTAAATCGTATTGCACGCTGCGATTAATCATTAACACATTGACTTGCCGGCGAATATCATTCAAAGCCGAATTTAACTCCTCATCGGCGGTGTTGACGCGCGCAGCAGCACCTTTAACACGACCAGCACTGACGAAGCCTAGTCCTTCCATATTACTTTCAAAAACCAGCCCAGCCCGTGTTTCGTTAATATCATTGTCGTTGTCAAAAATATCATGCTCAACACGAAAAGAAATAGTGGGTAATGAGGCGACTTTTTCTTGTTTTAAATTTAAACGCACCACGTTAACACGTTCACGCTTATAGCGCACATTGGCACTATTTTTTATTGCGAGTTTGTTCACTACGGCCTGCTCAGGTAAATTGAAAAAGCTATCATCAATAGCGCCTTCGGTAACAACCTTTATTTGCGTTAATGCCTGTAACTCAGCTTTAGCGACTAATTGCTCACCCAAAATACGTTGCAATTTTGAACGCGCTTGCAGTAAACGTGAGTAAGCTAAACGGGTATCGGCATCTGAGGCTAACTGGCCTTGTTGGCGACGAGATATACGACCATACAAATTTTCATGCTCGGTAATGTTTTGTTTTACCACGATTATACGTAGTTTAGTGCCTTGTATTCTCGCGTAAATTTTTGCGGTATCACTTATCAACTGCCGTTGTTTTTGCTTTAAATTCCACTGTTCCGCGGTATAATTAGCGGTTGCTTCATCAATAGCGGTATCTATTTTACCAAAGGCCCACAGCGGTTGATTTAATCGCAACGTGCCTTGGTCAGCTTTGTTATTTAGATTATTGGCCTGCGCAGACAATGTTGGGTAGCGTCTCGCTTTTGCACTGTCAATATTCGACTGGTACGCATTCAGCTCCGCTTGTTGGCCTTTTAATGCCGGGTGATGAGTGATGACCGCTTGTAAAGCGGTTAAAAAGTCACGCGGTAAAGGTGACATAACACCTTGAGCAAAGTTAGCCCGTTTTGATGCAGTAATTGATGGCGTAGCGGCTGCTATAGTCGAGGTATTACCTACTCTCTTAGGGCTCTGTTCGACTTTAACCTCAGTAGCTATTGACGGCAGTGCCATTAGCGCTAGTGTGGTTAATGACAGCGTTATTAATGACCGTGTTAATTGCCTAGGCATTGATAAAAAACACCTGCAGCTCAGCGTAGGCTTACCATGAACCTTGCCGTTAATATTTTTATTAAGCGGCTTTATTTTATTCATTTTATTCATTTTATTATTCATACAACTCTTATTAAAAATAACAATCCCCTGTTCGATTGATAAACCACTTAATGGGTAAATGATAAAGCGGAGTAATCCGCTTTTGTTAATAATGATTAGCTAAACAGCTGTAGTATTCATTGTAAACGCATCAAGGATGATTGCAATATAGGTATGTTTCGTAATAGACCTACTGGTCTTACTCAATTTATTTTTGCGCTATTTAATTCACTTTGTTTAACACAAAACCTCCGCGTTTAGCGATAACTCCTCCTTTTTTACGCATTTCTGCTGCTTCATCGGGATTACGCATGGTTTCAAGAATAATGGCTAAATTATTATACCAAGTATGATTACCTGGGTGCAGTTGAATTGAACGTTTCATGCACTTATGGGCAGGCATTATTTTACCTTGATTAGAATAAGCTGCGCCCAGCATGTGCATCGCAGCTGCGTGGCGAGGGTAAACCGCTAATATTTTTGTAAATACGGCTTCAGCTTCGGTGCTTTTTGCATTCTGTAAAAGGCTCATTCCCTGTAAAAACAACCCACTCTCAAGCTCAGATGACGGTAACGGAATTGGCGGTTTTTCAACTACGCGATTAGTTAACGCTGTGAATACTGGCGCTAACTGTTTTTCATACTTCAGCCATTTTTCTTTGGAGCTGGTGTACATAGGTTTGCGTACTTGAGTTACTGAGGCTGTTTTGACGGCACGCTTTAAGGTACTAAAATCCATTACCTGCGGTTGCCAGTCAAGCGCAAGGTAATCAAATAACGTCCTTACCGCTGGTTCTGGATTTTCAACCAGTTGCTCATAGTCAACAATATGAATATCATCACCAAAAACATCTATCCAATGACTCATAATACGCTGGCAATTGGCTATTTCACTGCCAATCCACTTCTTATCATAAGCAAAGCCCATACCGCCATGACGCGCTTTATAATCGGTAAAATAGTTAGAGAGCGCGATACCACCTGCACTACGGCGACAGTAAATAATTTTGGCCTTTGGATATAGCAGTTTGATCAAACCGATATTTTTAAAATTATGTGGTAATTTATCGGTGATATATTGTGCATTACTTTCTTCTGAAAATAACTCTCTGTACTCCGCCTCAACCCGATCAGCAAACCTCGCACTTTGCTCCTGAGTCAGCTCAAGCGCACAATCAGGTATTTGTTGAAAAGGCGAGCCAAGTCGTTTTTCCCAAGTGATTAAACGTTGCCACATCGTTGGGATGAGTCCTAATTCTCCCCCCGGAAATATTTCACTGTGGCCACCGACAATCTGCTCAACCAAGGTTGTACCAGAGCGCGGCATACCTAAAATAAAAATGGGCATGTCACAACGAGAGCCAAAGTTTTCACGGCTATCAAAAAAGGCTTTAGACATACGCGCAATAATATGATCGACATGTTTGGCTTCTTTAATGGGGTCAAAAGAAAGAAAACTTTGGGTAATTTCATTGGCTTTGTCTGCAAAGCCCATCGCTTTATCGTGTTGACCACGCTTTTGATAAACTTTAGCCAACGACAGGCTCAACGAGGCGCGCATCTGCAAAGGAGTGGCGTATTGCTCGGCCATCACTTGCATGCGATCGATCTCTTTATCACCTTCAGGAATACGATCGGAGTTAATCATCATCTGCATAGCGCGAAGCGGTGCTATTGCATAGACCTTATCCTGCGCAGCTTTAGCTTCATCCATTCGACCAAGGCTGGTAAGCACCTGAGATGATCCCGCCAGCGCCGGCATACATTGTTCATCCACTGTCAAGGCAAATTGATAAGCCGCTAATGATTTATCGTGTACTTCCTGCTCAAAATATATATCACCGTAAATGGCAAGGTAAACCGCACGGTTAGCCGCAGGTAACGCCTGAGTGAGCTCAATAAGTTGATCAAGAGCCGCTAAGCCATCAAGATAAGAAAAGCCTTGTCCCGTTAACCCCGCTTTTTTGTGCAACAGCTCGATATTGTTTTCATCTTGCTTTAAAGCCCGAAAAATCGCGGCAGCCGCAACACGAAAACGGCCATTTAATGAGGCAATATCGGCACGAAAAATAAGTAACTCAACACAGTTAGGTGTCGCTTCCAGTGCCTGTTCAAGGTAGTTATTGGCTTCATCTAAGGCACCACAACTAATAAGTACGTTTAAACCGATGCTGGCTATTTCATTTTGGCTGACACCGGCAATGCCTTGTTCCAAAAAGGTAACCGCCTGCTCTACTGCTTCTTGCTGCGCATTTTTAGCTAATAATAACTCCAAGCTATAACGCGCTAGGTTAAGCTGTGAGCAATTTCCCTTTTGCTGTGCTGTTACTAATTCATCGTGAGCCTGTGAAAATAACTGAGCGGTAATGTTATTGTTATGTTCTTGGCGCTGATCAGCGTTATTATTAATACTCCGATTAGCGCTCTGTATAGAAACCTGCAGCAGTATCAACCGCGCTTTCAGCAGATGAAATTCACCGAGCTCTTTATTAAGCGATAACCCTTCACGAATACTTTCTTCCACCATATCGACTTGGTTTTTAGCCAAATATAATGCAGCTAGATACACCAGCGCTGGCGCACGACTAATCTCTGCCTCCGCAGCGGTTTCAAATAGACTAAAGGCCCTGTCTAGTTGCCCAACAGCCAAGCGGGCGATGCCAAAAAACAATGCCTGCCAGCCTTGAGCTGACGCTTCTTCTTCGGCCAGCGAGGATAAAGATTCAGCAATAGATGTAGGCTCTTTTAAGGTATTAACTAGCGTTGTGATAGTCACAGGTTTATCACTGTGCAACTGCCCCTCACACAGCGCTATTGCAGCATCATAATGATGATTCAATAGCGCTTGCCATAACACCATAAAGTTAAAAGTTTGATTATTATGTGATTCAGTCATTGATATAACCCGATAAAATAGTCTTGATGTTAATTGTTTGCAATACTCAAAAAAGGGGAGGAATCTCCCCTTTTTAGTCACTCTCGATATCTTTATTGATATTTTTGCATTAAGTCTTTACTCTGATTTGGGCTATAAAAATCATCCATTATCAAACAGTAATAGGGATATTTACAAGGGTTATGTAGTTAAGCGGATTACCCGCAGTATTGACAAAGCCAGGATCAAGCGCAGCGGTTGCAGCATTATTCCAGACCGCAATCGCTGTACTAACAGACACTAAGCTTTCACCTGGTTTGCGCTTTTTGATATATAAACCGTCATTAGCGTGACTTGTAGCGGCATTTACACCTGATACATGTTGACCGGTATTTATCCAAGAAAGACTATAGGACGTGCCGGCCGATGATGAAGATGTTTTTGAAATAGCAATAGTTTCAGCAATTGTATGCCAACCCGCTGTATTAGTTAGCCAAGCAGTAACATCAATTTCAAGCAGGTCGTCGATTCCAAAACCAGCTAAGTTAATCGCTATATCCGGCTTATTATTAAATTCAATGGTGACCGTATCTTCAGCTAGCGTGTATTCACCGCTATTAGCAAAGGCCGTTGTTTCGCCGTCATCTTTTACTCCATCAGCATTAGTATCTATCCAGGCACCATTACTCTCTACTACCACTGAATAAGTGGTTGCAGTTGTTCCTGCTGCTACCGTTGTAAAGCTTAAAGCGGTGGTCGATGATATACCGGCATAGGGATTACCAGCACTATCGGTTAACGCATCGCCATCAACCAAGACATAATATTCGGTTGTACCACTTAAAGCATTACTTGGATTAATGGTTACGCTTGTACCACTGATAGTTATCTTAGCATCACTGACAACGATGGTTTCAATCAGCGCATTATCTGAAGTAGCATGAAGGTGGATATTTCCGGTTGAGGCAAGCATATTCTCAGCAAAGGTCAGCACTATATTATCAGTGACCGGCACATCGGTATCATCGTCAGTAGGGTTACTGCTGTCTAATGTTGGTGCGCTCGTATCACCCGTTACCGCGAAATTACCCGTGGCTACACTTTCGTTACCCGCTGCATCGGTTTCTTTGACGTTGAAAGCGTAAGTCGTGCTATTTGCCACCGTCGCACTATAACTCCACGTGGTGCCGCTGATGGTCGCCGCTCCTAATAGCGTAGTGCCATTGTAAACATTGACCGTCGCTCCCGCTTCATTCGTACCCGATAACACTAAAGCCGTGTCATCTGTAGTATCACCGGTGGTTAGTCCACCCGTGACGGTGCCAACATTATCAGTGGCCGCAGTCAAGTTCGCCGTTGGCGCACTGGTATCACCCGTTATGGCAAAATTCGCCGTGGCATCACTTTCGTTACCGACTGCATCGGTTTCTTTAACGTTAAAGGCGTAAGTCGTGCCATCCGCCACCGTCGCACTATAGCTCCACGTAGTGCCGCTAATGGTCGCCGCTCCTAATAACGTGCTGCCATTGTAAACATTAACGGTAGCTCCTGCTTCATTCGTACCCGATAACACCAAAGCTATGTCATCTGTGCTATCACCCGCGGTTAGCCCGCCAGTGACGGTGCCAACATTATCAGTGGCCGCACTGAAGTTCGCCGTTGGGGCGCTGGTGTCACCTGTTACCGCGAAATTAGCCGTGGCATCACTTTCGTTACCGGCTGCATCCGTTTCTTTGACGTTAAAAGCGTAAGTCGTGCTATTTGCCACCGTCGCACTATAACTCCACGTGGTGCCGCTAATGGTCGCCGCTCCTAATAGCGTAGTGCCATTGTAAACATTGACGGTAGCTCCTGTTTCATTGCTACCCGATAACACTAAAGCAGTGTCATCTGTAGTATCACCGGTGGTTAGTCCACCCATGACGGTGCCAACATTATCAGTGGCCGCAGTCAAGTTCGCCGTTGGCGCGCTCGTATCAACAAGGTAATCGGTATTAGCGGCCATGGCGTTATGGGTTAATGTCGCATTATTACCCGCTGCATCGGTTAAGGTACCGCTGTTAAGTGCCAAGCTGTCTGCATCAACACTGATACCATCAACATCAGTTTGTGCGGCCAGGATAGTGTAAGTAAAGACCAGTGCAGTGCTGCCTGTACCCGAGCCATAAGCGGCCTGCACTGTGCTGCCACCAATATTCAATGCCAATTGTGGCGTGCCCGTCACTGTGGTCGCTTCACTCATGGTTACTGTCACACTAACGACATCGCCCGCATCAAGACTACTGTTTTGTAGGCCTGTCGCCGAGGTAATAGCCACTGAGTCAACCGTTGGGGCAGCCGGGACATTTACCAGACTGATGTAGTCAATCGGCTTGTTCGTGCCTGTATGGGCAAAGTCCGGGTCAAGTGCCGCGGTTGCAGCATTATCCCAGACCGCAATCGCTGTTGAATTAGTCACTGACGTTGTAATATTTGTTTTCATATACATATACAAACCTTCTGAGGTGCCTGCAAAGGCATTTATAGCCGATGCATGTCCATATCCGTTGATCCAAGTAACAGTATAGGAGTTGGCAGTCGATACAGACCCAGTTAAAATATCAGTAGTTTGATTAATTGTATGCATACCCGCAGCATTAGTTAGCCAAGCAGTAACATCAATTTCAACCTTATCGTTAATTCCAAAACCAGTGATATCAATCGCTGTAGTTGGCATATCATTAAACTCAATGGTCACCGTATCTTCAACTAGCGTGTATTCACCGCTATTGTTAAAGGCCGTTGTTTCGCCGACATCCTTTACTCCATCGTTATTAGTATCTATCCAAGCACCATCACTCTCCACTACCACTGAATAAGTGGTTGCGGTTGTTGCTGCCAACGTTGTAAAGCTTAAAGCAGTGCTCGATGATATACCAGCATAGGCATTACCTGCGTTGTCGGTTAGCGCACTACTGTCAATCAATACATAATATTCAGTACTGTCACTCAAGTCACTGCTTGGGTTAATGGTTACGCTTGTACCACTGATAGTTATCATAGCATCACTGGCAGCGATGGTTTCAATCAGCGCATTATCTGAAGTAGCATGAAGGTAGATATTTCCGGTTGAAGCAACCATATTCTCAGCAAAGGTCAGCACTATATTATCAGTGACCGGTACATCAGTGCCATCGGCAGTAGGGTTACTGCTGTCTAATGTTGGTGCGCTCGTATCACCCGTTACCGCGAAATTACCCGTGGCATCACTTTCGTTACCCGCTGCATCGGTTTCTTTGACGTTAAAGGCGTAAGTCGTGTTATTTGCCACCGTCGCACTATAGCTCCACGCGGTACCGCTTATGGTCGCCGCTCCTAATAACGTGCTGCCATTGTAAACATTGACGGTCGCTCCCGCTTCATTCGTACCCGATAACACTAAAGCTGTGTCATCTGTAGTATCACCGGTGGTTAGTCCACCCATGACGGTGCCAACATTATCAGTGGCCGCAGTCAAGTTCGCCGTTGGCGCACTTGTATCACCCGTTATGGCAAAATTCGCCGTGGCATCACTTTCGTTACCGGCTACATCGGTTTCTTTAACGTTAAACGCATAAGTCGTACTATTCGCCACCGTCGCACTATAGCTCCACGTGGTGCCGCTAATGGTCGCCGATCCTAATAACGTGCTGCCATTGTAAACATTGACGGTCGC
>JBLIEW010000029.1:0-59117 GCA_047633255.1 Colwellia sp. | reverse complement strand
ATCCCCTAATCATCTATTTTTATGATTATATTTCGAGGGGATTCGTCAGTACCCGTTCCACTTGAAGATGCAGTTTCAGAGCGAAGCTAGGAAATCAGATCAAGGCGCGATACGCTGATAAGGGTTACTCCCTTATCGAGTAGTGCAACGCAGGACTGGTTTTCTAGCTTAGCTCCCTACGGGCAAGTCGATAAAGGGTCATCTCCTGCGTTATTGATTTTGATAATAGAATAACTATTCTCTTCAATCAACGCCTTGTAGCTAACCCTTTCTCATCTTGCTGAAATCTGCATCTTCAAGTGGAGCGGGTATAAGCTCATTGTTTTATACTAACAGTAAAATACGCAGTAAAAAAAAGCCCAAACAGTTAAGTTTGGGCTTGAAGGAAGGCTCGAAGGGGTTTGAGCCATACGCTATTTAATACTGTTGATTACATTACTAACATCTTTTTTATCGCTATTGAAAAAGAAACGTAAAGTGATGTCCGCTCTATTGTTTCTGGTAGTCGCTATTTGTAGTGAAAGTGTATAATAGCTAAGTGTAGTGCAAGTTTGTATAAATGCTAATTATTCACGTTATTTTTATCAGTTTGATTTCGATACTATTTTTATGATTAATGAGCCTTTATTCTATTTTAGCAAAAATTAATAACGTTTTTTAGCGACAGATAACAATATACCCACCGTAATTAATATTATATGAGTCTTATCTGCTTTTCGCTTCTATCTATTAGCGCCATACTTTCGTCGGCAAAACCAACACCCGCCTCACTGTAAAAGTTGAATACTTTATCAACCCCTAATTTTTCTAGCTGGGTTCGTTCATCATCATAGCGTGCAATGGCTGCTATTTTCCCTTTATAGTCAGCACTTCTTAATTGTTCTGTAATACTCATACTGTCGATAACATTAGGCAGTGCCAGCAACACCAGTTCTATTTTAGACATATCTATTCGTTCCCAAAAGAATGCATCTTCGGCATCACCACAATAGGCCTGTACGCCTTGTTCGCTTAACCAAGCGACTTTTTCAGACTCGGCATCTAAGCCCCAAGCAAGTTTATTACCATGTTCGTTTATCGCTCTATAGGCACCCATGCCCACACGGCCCATACCAATAATAACAATAGGTGATTGACTTGGTTGACAGAAAGTATCTTCTGCTAAAATTTCTTTGCGCTCAAAACGGTGAAAAATAGCCTTATGTTGAGCAAAATAGCTATGAGCAAAGCGATACAGTACATTAGTAATAACGAAAGAAATAGCGACAGCTAGCGCTAAAATCACTAACCATTCATTACTCAGCCAACCATTAGCAACACTGATAGCAGCGACAATCAAACCAAACTCACTAAAATTACTCAATGCTAGAGCGCTTAAATAAGCGGTTCTACAGCGGATCTTTGAAAAACTCAATAAAGCATAAAATAAAACAAATTTGATCGGTATGATAAAGACTAATAAAACCGCTAACCCTAACATTTCCAACGTTGGAATAGCGCTAAAACCAATAGATAAAAAGAAACCGATTAAAAATAAGTCTTTAAAGCTCATTAAGGATTTGTTTATTTCGGATGCTTTAGGGTTAGAGGATAAAAACATGCCGATTAACAAGGCACCTAAATCCCCTTTAATATTGACTAATTCAAATAACTCATAGCTGCCAAGTGCGATAAAAAATCCCATCAAGGGGATTAATTCACCATGTCCTACCTGTTCAGTAATTTTATTGATTAGGGGTTTAACAAAAAATAAGGCAAGTAAGGCAAACGCCCAAACTGAAGGTATTTTACCGGTAGCAAAAACCAAAAATGCCACGGCAACTATATCTTGTATTACCAGTATACCCACCGCTATTTTGCCATGACGAGTTCGCATTTCGCCATTCTCTTCAAGTAGTTTTATTACACATACGGTACTACTAAAGCTTAAAGCAAAGGCAATCAGTGTTGCGGTTATCAAATCTAGCTTAGAGAAATAGCTAATCGCTAATATGGCAAACAGTTTGGTAATAGCAATGGTAATAACTAACCAGGTAATGGTATGTAATGAACTGGTTAACCATATTTCGTTTTTGAATAAGCTTTTAACATTCAGTTTTAGGCCAATGGTAAATAACATTAATGTTATACCCAAATTACTGAGCGTTACTAGGCTGTCATCTGCTTGATAACCTAAAAAATTTAAGGCAAACCCTGCAATTAAGAATCCAATAGAAGGGGGGAGCTTAATTGTTTTGGCGCCAAGGCCACAGATAAAAGCGAAAAAAATCCAGGTAAATTCCATAATAGTGTTAACTTTCCTTTAACTAAAATATAGGTGTTATTTATCTAACGGTAATATTAATGAATCTAATTGCTGTTTCATAAAGGTAACGATAAGTGGTTGGGCTTTAATATTCGGGTGGATACCGTCTAATTGCATCAATTCAGGCTTTATTGCAATTGATTCCATAAAAAAGGGTAATAAGCTAATATCACTTATGTTGGCTGCGTTAGTAAATGTCTGATTAAAAAGATTATTATAACGCGTACCGTAGTTAGGGGGAATTTTTATATCCATTAAGAGTACTTTGATACTTTTTTGCTGAGCCAATTGAATTATTTGTAACAAGTTATTTTTAATAAGTGAAGGAGGAAAGCCTCTTAAGCCATCATTTCCACCTAATTCCACTAATAAATAATCGATGTTTTGTTTAGCTAAAATCCTTGGTAAGCGAGTCAAACCGCCGGCTGTCGTCTCACCACTGACACTAGCATTAATCAAGGTGTAAGGTGATTTTTGTTGATGTAACATTTGATTGAGTTGGTATACCCAACCTTGATTTTCTTTCATACCAAAGCTTGCACTTAGGCTATCACCTAGTAGTAAAATAGAGAGAGGCTCACTGAACTGATTATCACTTGCTTGGCTTGAATTAGCCAAAAAGATCCCAAAACTAGTTATAATCAATATCGATAAACGAAAGAACGAATTTTTTATCATGAATTTAAATTCCGAAATTATTCTGAAAACACAATCACTTGCAAAACACGTTATGCTTGAAGATAAGCAGTTAACGTTATTACAAGACATAAATTTAGCGGTGTCTAAAGGAGAAACTATTGCCATAGTTGGCTCATCTGGCTCAGGTAAAACCACCTTGTTATCTATCTTGGCAGGTTTAGACTTACCTTCTAATGGGCAAGTCTATCTGAAAAACAAACCATTGCACAAATTAAATGAAGAGCAGCGTAGTCAAGTTAGGGCTGATCATGTGGGTTTTATTTTTCAACAGTTTCTTTTAATCAGTAGTTTAACCGCTCTAGAAAATGTGATGCTACCTAGCGAACTTGCTAATGATGATAACGCTAAACAAAAAGCATTAGATTTATTAACGCAAGTAGGGTTGAGTGAACGTGCTAATCATTTTCCGGCACAACTCTCTGGCGGTGAACAACAACGAGTAGCTATTGCACGCGCCTTTATTACTAAGCCCGATGTGCTATTTGCGGATGAACCCACCGGAAATTTAGATAAACACACGTCCACGCATATTGCTGATTTATTATTTAATTTAAATAAGCAATTTGGCACAACCTTGGTACTAGTTACTCATGATTTAACATTAGCTCAGCGTTGCCAACGGCGTGTTGAAATGCAAGGGGGGCGGTTAATTACTGATCAAGACTTGTGTGAACCTAATTTAGAGCCTAAGTCAGAAAAATTAAGTATTGATACTAAAAAAATTAAAGCAGAGAGTGTATGAGTTTTTTTACGGCTAATTGGGCAAAACAGTCAATACGGTTATTAAAACACGAACTCAAACGGGGTGAACTCACTATCATCGTGTTGGCTATAGTGCTGGGTGTTGCCAGTGTTTTTTCTTTAGCGGGATTTTCAGGAAAAATTAAGCAGGCATTACTCAATGAAAGTACTAGCTTTATTGCCGCTGATCGTGTTTTACAGACCAGTAGAAAGATAGCTGATAAAGAAAATATCACACAACCAACAGAGCTTTCACGTGATGTCATCACTCAAAAAAGCCAACAGCTTAATATTAATCAAGCCCAACAAGTACTGATGTCATCTATGGTATTTGCCGGTGATGTTATGGCGTTAGTTGAAATTAAAGCTATCTCCAATTTTTACCCGTTAAGGGGAGAGCTGCTGGTAAATTATTCTGAAAATGCCAATGAGTTAGTCGCGGTAAATGCACCCGATGTAGGCAGTGTTTTTATTGAAGAAAAATTATTATCATTACTTGATGTCTCTATTGGCGATGTTATTGATATCGGTGAAAGTAGCTTTGTGATTAAAGCGGTAGCCAAACAAATTCCTGATGCGTCTTTTAGTGTTTTCACTTCAGGCGTTAAGGTCATTATTAATATTGCCGATCTTGATAAAACCCAATTAGTGCAACCCGGTAGTCGACTGACTTACAAATATCTATTTTCTGGCGATGTTGATGCGATTAACGCATTAACCGTGTGGCTAAAGCCAAAACTTAATGATAGCCAGCGTTGGTTTGATATTCAGTCCAAGCAATCACCCTTAGCTAACGCCTTAAATAAAGCTGAAAAATATCTGTCTCTTGCCAGTTTATTAGGAATTATTTTAGCTGCAGTTGCCGTCTCAGTGGCGAGTAGACGTTATGCTCAGCGTCATCAAAGTAGTGTTGGTGTATATAAAGCGATGGGAGCGTCGTTAAGTCATATTAGAAAGTTGTATTATCTGCACTGGTCATTGTTAAGTGTTGTTAGCATAATATTGGGCTTACTGGTTGGTTATGTCCTTGCACAACTGGGATTTTATGCGGTACAAGATTATTTACCTGTGCAGTTAACTATGGGCTCAGCAAGTGACACTGGTCTTCTCGGGTTAATTAGCTTAGGTTTTTATCCCTTAATTATTGCTGTTTTTACTGGTTTAGTTTGTGCACTAGCATTTGCCATCACCCCATTGAAAGAGTTGATAGCTACTTCTCCTTTAGTGGTTATTAGAGGTACAAGTTTACAGCCAAACCCTCAAAAGTTTATGGCTCGTGCGGGTCAGTTTCTAATCCCATTATCAGCTCTTCTTTTATTGTTATTTGTTTTTAGTAACGACTTGATCTTAAGCGTTAGCTTATTAGTTGGCGGTATTCTTGTGTCGGCTTTATTATTAGTTTTTGGCCGATTATTAATGAAGCTTACGCGTAATATTGGTACTAAAGCTGGCGCCTCTTGGCATTTAGCTTTGGCTAATTTACAACGTAGAGCGCAGGAAAATAGCATACAGTTGGTTAGTTTTACTATCGCGATAAAATTATTATTGATGATTATTGTTATCAGAGGTTCCTTATTAAGTGATTGGCAAGCGCAATTACCTGAGCAAACGCCCAACTTGTTTTTAGTCAATATTGCCCAAGATCAAGTTGACGATGTTGAGAAATTTATTGACCAGCAAAGTATTACCGCGAGTGATATTTATGCGGTTATTCGTGGTCGGTTAACGGCTATTAACAGTGATAAAATAGCAAAGAAAGTCTCTAAAGAAGAAACTGATGGTAGTGATAATGGGCGTCAAGGTGTTGGCCGAGAGTTGAACTTAACTTGGCGAGAAGAGTTACCGGATGAAAATAATATTGTAGAGGGGACGTGGTGGAAAGATGATTCAACCGATGCGAATAAACCCCAAGTATCGATTGAACAAACGTTAGCTAAACGTTTGGGCATAAACTTAGGCGACAGTTTAACCTTTCAGCTAGGCAGTGAAGTCATTACGGTTCCTGTGACTAGCCTTCGCGAAGTTAATTGGCAATCAATGCAACCCAATTTTTTTATGATTTTTAATCCACAAGTGTTGGCTGATTATCCGGCGAGTTATATTTCATCGTTATATGTTCCTGTCGATAAAAAAGTGCAGTTACAACAATTTCTAACGGCTTACCCAACCATTAGTGTTATTGATGTGGATGCGATAATCCTACAATTACGCAAAGTCATCGAACAAGTTTCCAAAGCGGTAGAGTTTATTTTAGTACTTGTTGTTTTTGCCGGTTGTTTAGTCTTGGTTGCACAAGTACAAGCGAGCATGGAAGAGCGCGAGCGAGAAATAGCTATATTACGAACGATAGGTGCTAAAGGCGCTTTGCTACGTAATAGTATTTTACTGGAGTTCGTCGCCTTAGGCGCTATTGCCGGATTAATGGCAAGTGTGGCTATGGAATTGTCTGTTTACTTGCTGCAAAGTTATTTATTTAAAATGCAAACGAGTTTTCATTTTGAGTATTGGTTATTAGGTATTGTTGCGGGAGCAAGTTTTGTTGGTATAGTGGGATTACTGAGTTGTTGGCGTCTGCTAAATATGTCAAGTGTTACCTTAATTCGTCGCACTATGTAATGTAAAACGATTATGTCTGTTGTGTTTTAAGCAAAGATGTTGGAAAATTGATGATTACTTAATTATGGACCCTTAATTTATGCTCGTTTCTGCTAAAACGACAAGTATAGTCAAAGTTTTTGTGACTATCGCGGCAATCTTTATTATTTTAGCTGGTATAAAAACGGCAGCAACTTTACTTGTACCTTTTTTATTATCTTTATTTATCGCTATTATGTGTAATCCACTGGTGGCGAAAGCGAGCGAATTTAAAATACCTAAGGCTATTTCAGTTATTTTAGTTATTGGTATCTTTGTCACAATAGCGCTATCTTTAGCAGGATTAGTGGGTAATTCGTTAAATGAATTGTCTCAATTAATTCCCCAGTACCGACTACAATTACAAGAACAGGTTACTTGGATAACTGCTTTTTTATCCCGTTATAACATCCAAATTTCTTCCGCTATTTTATTAGAATACTTTGACCCGGCTATAGCCATGGGAATGGCAGCAAATATGCTTAGTGGCTTTGGCTCCGTTATGGCTAATTTGTTCTTGATCATATTGACGGTAGTTTTTATGTTATTTGAGGCATCAACTTTCCCTTTAAAGCTTCATTTAGCGTTAGATGATCCAGAAATGCGTTTGAAACAAATTGAGCGCTTCTTAGCTTCTGTAAATCACTATATTGCTATTAAAACAATGGTCAGTATTGCCACCGGTATAGTGGTGTCGGTAATGTTATGGGCATTTAGTTTAGATTTTTTTCTTTTGTGGGGGGTTTTTGCCTTTTTACTCAATTATATTCCTAATATAGGCTCTATTATTGCTGCTCTTCCTGCGGTGACATTAGCCACATTACAATTAGGTTTACCTGAAGCCGGCTTTATTGGTTTAGGTTATTTTACCATCAATATGATCATGGGTAATATAATTGAACCCAGATATTTAGGTAAAGGTCTAGGCTTATCAACACTAGTGGTGTTTTTATCTTTGATATTTTGGGGTTGGTTGTTAGGTACCGTTGGTATGTTGTTAAGTGTGCCTTTAACGATGATTTTAAAAATTGGTTTTGAAAACTCACCAGAGGGACGTTGGTTGGCAGTATTATTAAGTGATGAAGAAAGTGCATTGCAAGAAACTGAAAAATCTCATTTAGATCCAGTTCAAGGTAATTCAGATTAAAGTCATTTAGTTTAGCTTTAGCTTAGCTTTAGCTTAGCTTTAGCTTAGCTTTAGGTAGCTTATACCAATGGTAATAAATATGTGGTCATTCTAAATGGACTAAATATTTCAATAACATCGTTGCTTTCAATCCCATAAGCCAGCTATTGCTCAATTAAGCGCCTTGTTCTTGAAAACTTATCCTCATTGATATTTGATCACTAGCTTATTGCCATTGGTATTAGTTTAAGCCTACGGTATTTTGCTGAGTTCTTTTATGCGAGATTGACTCAATAGGATATAACACTTCTTATAGGCGTTAGCTGCGCCTTTTTCAGGAGAGATAACAAGATATTGCCAACGACAATCATTATCTCGAAAAGTAATAAAGTTACTCTGTGAGCGTTTAAACATTTTTAATGGGGAATAACGACCAGTAAGAAGGGCTTTTTCTTCAAGATTAAACGTATGATTATTAACCCACGTTTGCAGTTCCCTATCGATAACGTCTTTAACATCATCTAAACAGCGAGATAGAGCCTCGATTTTTTGTTCTGCTTTTTCACATTTAGCTAATGTTTTTTGTGCATAAGAAGGGGCTGAAATTAGTAATGGGCCAATGATGAATACACTTAAGGTAAATAACTTTTTTATCATATATTTCTATTCTACTGTCACTAGTCACTTTATTTCAGAAAATTAATAGCGTAGTTTAAGTCTTAAATTACAAGCCTTAAACTACGCTAAAATGCTTAGATTAAGAACTAAGCAGGTAGTACTTTTTTGTAAGGTTTGACGGTGACTTTTTTATAGACACCCGCAGCAATATAGGGGTCAACATCAGCCCATGCTTGTGCTTGAGTTAAGCTGTCAAATTCAGCAATAATTAATGAACCAGTAAAGCCAGCTGCGCCAGGATCGTTGCTATCTATCGCAGGACATGGGCCGGCAACTAATAAACGTCCTTGATCTTGCAAGGTAGTTAAACGCGCTAAATGTTGATCGCGTACGGCTAAACGTTTTTCTAAGCTGTTTTCAACATCTTCACTGTAAATTAAGTAGAACATGGATTTTCCTATTTCAATTATTATTAGGGTGTTATTTTAAAGGTGTTACTTTAAACGTATTACTTCAAAGGTATCATTTAAGGTCTTGTTTTTTATCTTCAGGTGACTCACTCATCACACTTGAGGTAATTTCAATACTGTCTTCAAGTACCTCGGCTACTTCGTCTGTTTCTTGAGGCAGATACTTGTATAAGGATAAAATAGATCCAACAGCAAAAGCGAGTGTTAAGCCAGTTAAGCCAAAGACTTTAAAGTTAACCCACGTTTCTAAATCATAATTAAAGGCAACATATAAATTAAGCGCGCCTAAGAGTGCAAAAAGAGCCGCCCAAGCCAGATTTAACTTAACCCAAATAGGCTCGGGTAAGGTTAATGATTCAGATAAAAACTGCTTAATTAAATTTTTCTTAAAACCGTAATAACTCACGATTAGTGCGATTGCAAAAATCTCATTAATAATGGTCACTTTCCATTTAATAAAAAGATCATCATGTAAGAATATAGTAAGACCACCAAATACGGCAATTAATCCAAAAAATATCCAGTTTCTAGTAGGAACCTTTTCTTTTTTGACAACATAATACAAAATTTGTAAAGCAGAGGTTGCGATTAAAGAGCCTGTAGCCCAATAAATATCAGCAAATTTATTTACGACAAAGAAAATAATTAATGGGATGTATTCAAAAACAGCGTGCATACTTAACCTTAATTGATATAGCTGGAAATAGTTTGTATCGGGTCGTATTAGGTGTAGCCTAATGTTAATAAAACTAATTTTAACGAAACTTATCGTCTTTTAATAGTAAAAAGCCAAGTAATAATTTATAAGATGAAATTACTTCACCCTTTTAAATGATCTTTATCAAATAAAGGGTCGTTGTCGTTTGTACTATTTGTGTGGGCAAGGTATTTTACCCACAAGGAAATTTATAGGATTTAAGTTAATTACCATGTCAACAAATGAGATTTTTTACCAAGAACAAAATAATGAAGTATCCTTGTTCAATTATGCTTTCGAGCATCAATTACCTGTTTTAATTAAAGGCCCAACGGGGTGTGGTAAAACACGCTTTATTACCCATATGGCCCAAAAATTAAACAAGCCGTTATATACGGTTGCCTGTCATGATGATTTAACGGCGGCGGATCTAGTTGGTCGGCATTTAATTGGTCCAGAAGGGACTTATTGGCAAGATGGGCCATTAACTAGAGCCGTAAGAGAAGGTGGGATTTGTTATTTGGACGAGGTAGTTGAGGCACGTAAAGACACTACCGTTGTTTTGCATCCGCTTGCTGATGACAGACGAGTTTTACCTTTAGAGCGAACAGGTGAATTACTCGAAGCAGCACCAGGCTTTATGTTGGTCGTTTCGTATAACCCAGGTTATCAAAACTTATTAAAAGGCATGAAACCCAGTACAAGACAGCGTTTTGTCGCTTTGCGTTTTGACTATCCTAGTGCTGAAGTTGAACAACAAATATTGATTAAAGAAGCGGGCGCAGATCCACACCTAGCCTTTAAATTGGTTGAATTGGCAGGTGCGCTACGTAAACTGGAACAAAATGATTTAGACGAAGTTGCTTCAACCCGATTACTTATTTATGCAGCCCGCATGATAGGCTCAGGTATGAATGTACTCGATGTGTGTCGTTGTTGTTTGGCAGAGCCATTGTCTGATGATCCACAAACAGTTAATGCCTTAATGGATGTAGCCAAAATTTACTTTGATGAGTAAAGTATTGAATAATTCAATGGTCACTGAGTCAGCATCTACTTTAGCAGAAATAAATAATGAACCAGCGCTAGAAAAACGTCTACCTGGCGATTTAGCAATGTGGTTTTTTATTTTAGCTGAGCTAACCGTCTTTGCCATTTTATTTATTGGCTTTGCAGTATCAGAACAATTGAATGCAGAGATGTTTATTGAAGGCAAAGCTAAATTGCATCAAGTAGCCGGCTTAATTAATACCCTAACATTGATCACCAGTAGTTTTTTTGTTGCGCTAGCATTAAGCGCTATGCACAAAGGTGATGGTAAACAATCAGCAAAATTACTGGTTGTGGCTAAAGTTGTTGCGAGTGTTTATATTGCAGTAAAGCTATGGGAGTACATATCATTATTTGATCAAAATATTGATATTGAAACCAATACTTTTTTTACATTGTATTTTATGATCACTTTTTTTCATTTAATGCATATATTATTAGGTATGGTTATTCTTGCTTTTATGGCGGTGAAAGCGGCTAAAAATGAATATAATACTAGTAATCTATCAGGGTTTGAATCAGGTGCTAGTTATTGGCATATGGTCGATATGCTTTGGATTATACTCTTTCCACTTATTTACGTGATTTAACCGCTATGCAAACACCTCATTCAAATAAAAAAAACACGTTAAGTTGGGTATGGTTAATGACTTTAACCGTTATCTCTACTTACATTGGTTTAGTCATTGATAATAAAGCTTTGTTTATTTTCAGTGTTTTATTGATTGTCTTTTTAAAGGGACAGCAAATTATTGATATTTTTATGGAGCTTGCACAAGCGCCTAAATTTTGGCGACGACTATTATTAGGTTATGTCACTGTGCTTCCCACCATAATTGGCCTTATTTACCTACTTTAATCACCCCTTGATAACAATAGTAGGTCAGTGAACATGAAATCGAACCAACACAACAAGCCTGCTATTATTTATCAGTCACTTTATCTTGCTAACTTGTTGTTAGTGCCCATCGTTAGTTTTATATTTCTTGTTTACTATTTATATCAAAATAAGCGGCTTTCTAATTTCAGCCGAATTCATTTAATCAGGTGTATTCAAATATCAGTTTTAGCTGGACTAATACTAGGCTTAGCCCCCATTTTGTATGTTTTCAATTCTAAGGGGTTTGGTTCGTCAGTTATGATCAGCCTTTTTTATTTTGTTACGTTACATGCCGGTTTTGTGTTGATAGGAATACTTAATTTATCCCGGGCAATGTCTAAAAAGCTGCCATTATTTTAATCTGACTATTTTATGCTTATTTCATTTCACCGTTTAATGACAATTAAATCATCTGTTGGTTGTTGTTATTATTTTCAAATTGATCACATCTTTAATATTTCCACACTAATCCGTTAATTATAATGATGATGTTGACCCACATCACGTAACCGTCCCTGGTATTTGATACACTACTCATATTATTTATTAGTTAAATGGTTTGGTTATGGAAGAGTGGGTTGGTGGTCTATGGCACAAGTATATTACGCGTAAGGCTAACCCTGAGTTTGATGATGCACGTGTATCTTTTGATGACGTTCATAAATCAGTTGGTATGATTTTTAGAGCGTTAGGTGGTGATGCTATTAAACGTGTTGAAGCCGCTACAGGGCGAGAGTATTTAAGTCGTAAAAGTTTTTTACAGAAAATATCGGGTGACACCCAACTTATTAGCTTGGCTTGGCAAGATGAAGAAAGCCTGCGCTTACCTGAATCTCTGGCCATTTTTGAAGAAAAGTCACTCAATTATGATCTCTATATTTGGTTAGCGGTATTAGCTGCGCATCATGGGGGTAGCTTTAGTCATTGGGCACAAGATAACCAAGCATTAGTCCTTAGTGTGTTAGAAAAATTTCCAGCCTTGCGAGGTCGTTATCAACGCTTAGCCAATGCTTTTGTTGCCAGTAGACCTACTATAGATAGCCTGCCGCAATCAGAAAAAGAAATGGAACAAGCGATTGTTAATGCGATTTTAAAGCCAGGCTCTGTGATTGAATTTCCACTGGTAAATTTTGCGCCTAAACCTGTCTATTTATGGTTATATCCCTCGTCTAGTGCCGAAGATTTAATCATGCCGGAACACCAAGAATTTGATGAGGAAAAAGAAACTGAAAATCAAGAAAATAAAGCGATAAAAAAAGCAGAAACAAGTCGTAAAAAAGCTGAACGTACCGATGCGCCAGATGAAAAACAAGGTATGATGATTTTTCGATTGGAAAGCTTATTTTCTTGGAGTGAATTTTCTAAGTTAGATCGCGGTTGTGATGACAGCGACGATGATGAAGATAATTCTAAAACAGTAGAAGATCTTGATAAAATTACCCTAGCTAAAGAACAAGAACAACAAAAAAGTGCTCAAATAAAAATTGACCTTGATTTACCCTCAGCTTCAGAAGACGACATTCCATTAGGTGAAGGGCTCAAATTACCTGAATGGGATTATAAAAAACACACGTTAGTAGCTGACCGCTGTTTATTGCAACCTATGTTACCTAAAGGTGCAAGTGCCAAACCTCTTCCGGTAAGATTACAAAAATTAGCGAAAACAATTCAAGCACAATTTGAACAACTGCGCAGTGTTCGTTATTGGTTAAAAGCAGAACCGCAAGGTGAAGAATTAGATTTAAGCGCTTGGTTAGATTTTCATGTGGAAAGTAAAATTTCGGCAACGCCTCAAAGGGGATTATATAAATCGTTTAGGGGAAATAATCGCGATTTATCTTGTTTACTGTTAGCTGATTTATCTATGTCTACCGATGCACATCTTAACGATGATGTTAGAGTGATTGACGTTGTGCAAGACAGCATGTTACTTTTTGGCGAAGCGCTAGAGTCGGTTGGTGATAGTTTTGCTATGTATGGTTTCTCATCAGTTAAACGTCATCATGTCCGCTTTACTATGCTAAAAAACTTTAATGAGCGTTATGATGATCAAGTACGAGGTCGAATTCAAGCTATTAAACCTGGCTTTTATACGCGTATGGGCGCGGCTATTCGTCAAGCCACCAAGGTGATTAACGAACAAAAAAGTAGTGAAAAATTATTACTTATTATTACGGATGGCAAGCCTAATGATATTGATCATTATGAAGGGCGTTTTGGAATAGAAGACACGCATCAGGCAATTAATGAAGCCAAAAAACTAGGGATAAAACCTTTTTGTATAACCATTGATACCGATGCACAAGACTACTTACCTTATTTATTTGGTAGTGATGGTTTTACGGTAATTCTTAGACCAGAACAACTACCAATGCGTTTACCACAATTATATCACCAACTAACGACCCAATAGAGATTTTCACCATGAATCAAAATAGTAAAAAGTGTCTTTATTGTGAAGTTGAAAATGATATTAGCAATGAAAATTGTAGTCATTGTGGCATGGCATTACCGACTAAGCATCCTAATGACAAACAAACAACGATTAGCTTTTTTGTTAAAGCCTTTTGGGGAATAGTGTTATTTTGTGTTGTTATGATGATTTATTTACCAAGGTAATATAAAAATATTACCTTGGTAAATTAAGTGTTTAATTCAACTCAATCTACTTATCTCAACTCAACTCAACTCAACTCAACTGAAGTTAAGCTCGTAGTTAGGGATAAAAACTCCCTAAGATAAGTGGGCTAATAGGTAATCTACCAGTAACCTGATTTTGGGTGAAAGATGACGGTTTTGGGGATAAATAGCCCAAATACCTTCATCAGGTGCTTTATACTTATCCAATAATGAGATCAAAGCACCATTGATGAGCTGCTCTTTGATGTAGTAATCAGGCAATTGAACTATTCCAATCCCTTTTAATGCCGCATCAACCAAACCAAAGCCACTGTTGCATTGCAACTTACCGGCAACACGAATGTGTTTTTCCTTACCCGCGTCGCTAAAATGCCAATAATCTCGGGTACCTAATAGGCAATTGTGCTTATTAAGTTCAGATAAAGAGTGAGGTATCCCGTATTTCTCTAGATAAGCAGGCGATGCGCAAACATAGTTTGTTCGCTCTGTTAATTTTTTTGCCATCATAGACGAGTCATTTAAATTACCTAAACGAATCGCTAAATCAAAGCTTTCATCAACCAAATCGAGTTGTTGATTACTTAAATAAGCTGTCACTTCAATATTAGTATATTGCTGCATAAAATCGTTTATCAGCGGTAAAATATGTTGTTCGCCATAAGTAACAGGTGCCGTTAACTTGATTTTACCTTGCGGTGTTGATTGTAAATTAGTAATCGCTCTTTCCGCAGCATCAAGCCCATCAAGAACACCACGGCAATGTTGATAAAAAACACGCCCCTCCTCAGTTAGTGAAACCTTGCGGGTGGTACGATACAAAAGTTTAATATTAAGGCGTTTTTCTAAGGCATTAATCTGGCGGCTAACTTGAGCCGTCGATATAGCCAATTTTTGTGATGCTTTAGTAAAGCTCTCTGTTTCGGCAACGTTAACAAATTCACTAATACCTTCCCACTGCATGATTATTACCTATATGTAAAAGTGATTTACCAAAATGCTATATTATCATTGTTTTAGAAATAGATATAATACTGCTCACAAAGAGAAATATGATATGGCATAGTAAAGCCATCATTAGGCTCTAGAATATATCTAGTGCTAATAATTAATTAAATATTATTAATATAAAAGTGAGAATAATATGACCGATCAATTTATTAAATCAAAAGCCGCCATTGCTTGGGGACCGAATCAACCATTATCTATCGAAGAAGTCGATGTAATGCTACCGAGAAAGGGTGAAGTGTTAGTTAAGGTTATCGCCTCTGGCGTCTGTCATACCGATGCATTTACACTATCTGGAGAAGATCCAGAAGGTATTTTCCCCGTGATCTTAGGTCACGAAGGCGGCGGTATCGTTGAACAAGTTGGCGAGGGCGTTACTAGTGTACAAGTGGGCGATCATGTCATTCCACTTTACACGCCAGAGTGTGGTGAATGTAAATTCTGTTTATCAGGCAAAACAAACTTATGTCAAAAAATTCGTGAAACTCAAGGTAAGGGGTTAATGCCAGATGGCACCACGCGTTTTTATAAAGATGGTCAACCAATTTTCCATTATATGGGGTGTTCAACTTTCTCTGAATACACTGTACTACCTGAAATCTCTCTAGCAAAAGTTAATAAAACAGCACCGTTAGAAGAAGTTTGTTTATTAGGTTGTGGCGTTACTACCGGTATGGGTGCAGTGATGAATACGGCGAAAGTTGAGGAAGGGGCAACTGTTGCTATTTTTGGCCTTGGTGGCATTGGTTTATCAGCAGTTATTGGTGCTACTATGGCGAAAGCGAGCCGTATTATTGCTATCGATATTAACGAAAGTAAATTCGAACTAGCTAAAAAATTAGGTGCGACCGACTTCATTAACCCAAAAGATTACGACAAGCCTATTCAGGACGTTATTGTTGAATTAACGGATGGCGGCGTGGACTACTCTTTTGAATGTATTGGTAACGTGAACTTGATGCGCTCTGCTTTAGAGTGCTGTCATAAAGGCTGGGGCGAATCCATTATTATTGGTGTTGCCGGCGCAGGGCAAGAAATCTCAACCCGTCCGTTCCAATTGGTGACAGGGCGTGTATGGCGTGGCTCAGCATTTGGCGGTGTTAAAGGACGCACAGAGTTACCAGACTACGTAGAGCGTTATTTACAAGGTGAATTTAAATTAAGTGATTTTATTACCCATACCATGGGTTTGGAAGATATTAATGAAGCATTTGAATTAATGCATGAAGGTAAAAGTATCCGCAGTGTTATTCACTTTGATAAGTAATTAGTAATTAGTAATTAGAAATTTTGTTGCCCCATAATACTGTCAAGCAGTGGGGTAGCATGTTGGGGTTTACATATGACAATCGAAAATTTAAGTATCAATAAAGTTTTTGGTGGCTGGCATAAACAATACAGCCATTACGCTAAAACAGTAAACTGCGATATGCGTTTTGCTATCTACTTGCCACCACAAGCATCAAGTAATCATAAAGTGCCGGTTTTATATTGGCTGTCTGGCCTAACATGTACAGATGAAAACTTTATGCAAAAAGCCGGTGCGTTGCGTATGGCTGCGCAGTTAGGTATCGCTATCGTTGCACCCGATACCAGTCCTCGTGGTGCTGAAGTCGCTGATGATGACGGCTATGATTTAGGACAAGGAGCAGGCTTTTACGTCAATGCTAGCCAAGCGCCGTGGAATCGTCATTATCAAATGTATGATTATGTGGTTAACGAGTTACCTGCGCTCATTGAAGCGACTTTTCCTGTTTCAGATAAGCGTTCAATTGCCGGACATTCGATGGGCGGACACGGCGCATTAACTATTGCCATGCAAAACCCTGAACGTTATAGCTCAATGTCAGCATTTAGTCCTATCAGCAACCCGTTAAATTGTCCGTGGGGGCAAAAAGCATTTACCGCTTACCTTGGTAAAGATAAAGCCACTTGGCTTAAGTATGATGCCAGTGAGTTAATGAAAAAGGCAACAAATTTTGTGCCGGGTAAAGTTGATCAAGGTCTTGCTGATGACTTTTTACGTGAACAATTAAAACCAGAAATGTTAACCGCCGCAGCCAAAAGCAACAACTATCCTTTAGTGTTAAGCCTTCATGAAGGGTATGATCATAGTTATTACTTTATCGCGAGTTTTATTGAAGAGCATTTACGGTTTCATGCCGAGCACTTGAGCAAATAGATAAAATAAATAAGTAAATAAGTAGTATTTTAGTATTAGGTGCTGTTTATATCTAACAGTACCTTTTTATCTAACGTCAACAGATGGACCGTTCAGCAGTATCATTAATCGCATCTCAATAGTCTCTTCTGAATAATAACGGCCTACTGAGATTGATAACTTATTGATAGGGTAAACTGTTTTGGAATATCAGTAGTACAAGTGTCATGGGTATAAGCGGCTATTAATGGCAACTACCGAACAAAAAATTAGGGAGAATTGAATTTATATGGATTATAAACAAAATGATAAGGTTTTGGGGGTCCCCTTGTCGCCACAAAAAACTATCTTACTTTATTCTATCCTTGCCGGTCTTTTAGCAGCTTGTTTAATGGCGGTCATAGTCGCTTCCATAGAATCTCAGGGCCGGGCACATATTAATCGCTTATCACAGAACACGGCTAACGGAATCGTATCGTTACTTGAAGATGATTTAAAACATCGAATAGAAACGCTCGCTGAATTTGCCAAGTTATCTCGACTTAATTCAAGCATGACAGATGACGATTGGCATTCAATTAGTAAAACTTTGTATGATACCCACGCGGGTTATCAAGCAATCGGCTGGGTTGGTAATGACTATCATATTCGCAGAGTCATGCCTTTTGAGGGAAACGAAATTGCTCAAGACTTTAATTTAGCGCTTAATCCTTCTGCCTTAGCTGCAGCATTAAAAGCACAACAAGAAAATGAAACCGTTATTACCATCCCACTTAACTCTGTTTTTGGTGGGGCAAGTATAGGAATATTCGCACCAATATTTGACGAGATGTCGGCAAATAAACAACTGGAAGGCTTTATTACTAGTTTGCTTTTGTTCGATGTTTATATTGGGACAGTGCTGCCCTCATATTTGCTGATGGAACATCAATTTACCCTCGACATTGATGGCCAAGAAATATATTCAGATCAAACACTCCCCACATTAAATACCAGTAATTGGCACAGCCAAGCTAGCTTTACACTAAAAGGACAGACGTGGGAAATTAATATTTCACCGACAGAAAAATTTTTAAGACGCTCCCATTATAGGATGATCGACATTCTATTTTCTCTTGGTGCCTTGTTGAGTGTAATTGTTACCTTAGCGGTATACACAGCGTTAACGGCAAGAAATAAATCAAGAGTCATAATAGATGAGCGAAACAAAGTAGGGCACTTATTAAAAAACCTACCCGGTATGGCATACCAAGCTTACAATAAAACTGATTGTCCTATGACGTTAGTCAGTGAAGGTTGTAAAGCGTTAACTGGGTACTCTAAGCTCGACTTTGAGACACATCGGATTTTATGGGGCAAGCTTATCCACCCAGATGATTATCAGCGGGTATATAAAATCATTAGGCAAGCGGTCAATAAGAAAAGCTGTTACGAACTTGAATATCGCATTATAACTAAAAATAAAGACGTTCGCTTAGTTTGGGAAAGAGGAGAAGCGGTTGCTTCACTGTTAAATGAAGACGTAATACTCGAGGGTTTTGTTACGGACATTACCGATATTAAAAATGCTGAAAAAGAGCTTGTTCATAGTCATGCATTCTCTGATGCTATTGTCAATTCAATGGTTGAGGCGGTTATTACGATCAACCATAAAGGTCATATTAAAAGCTTTAATAATGCGGCGAAAAAAATGTTTGATTATACCTTCGATGAGGTAAAAGATAAGAATATAAAATTGTTAATGCCGGGGGCTTATGAAAACGAACACGATGAGTATATGTCCGATTACATGCATACAAGTCTAATAAATATTATTGGTATTGATCAAGAAGTCGTAGCTAAGCGCAAAAATGGCACCGTTTTTCCGATTCATATTTCGGTAAATGATATCCAATCCCATGAAGGGAGAATGTTCGTTGGATTAATTAGAGATATTACGGAGCAACGGGCAGCAGAAGATCAAAATCGAATGTACATTGAACAAATGGCCCATGCTGATAGGCTGAACTCTTTAGGGGAAATGGCCGTAGGTATTGCACACGAAGTTAATCAGCCATTAACAGCTATTTCATTATTTTCTCAATCGGGTAAAAGTTTGTGTAATAGCGGTAAGTTTGACAAATTGCCTGAAATATTTGAAAAATTAAGTCAACATTCACACCGAGCTGGTGCAGTGCTTGAGCGAATGCAAGTGATGACAAAGCAAGGCGTGCGTGAAAAAGAATTACTTGATTGCAATATACTGGTTGATGATGTTGCCAAATTAGCTGAACACGATGCGCGTATGCGTGATATCAGTATTAAAATAAGCCACTGCAAAGAAAATATCACAGTATTGGTTGACCGCGTACAAATACAACAAGTGCTATTAAATTTGTTGAGAAATGGAATGGAAGCCATGCAGTCCATAGATTTAGAGAACGGAAATATCATTGAATTAAGTATAGAATTAATTTCTACAGAAAGGGTTAAAATATCTGTCCTTGATAACGGATGTGGTTTAGCTAGCAGTATGACAGATAAACTGTTTTCAGCATTCTCTTCGACAAAAAAGATAGGAATGGGAATAGGGCTTTCTATTTCCAAAAGTATTATTGAAGAGCACGGCGGAACTATTCATTACACTAAAAATACATCAGTGGGCTCGGTATTTTATTTTATACTCTCTTGTTGAGTATTGACCCCTAATTGCCATCCAGAAGACTGGACGTACGTTTGAAATAGGTTATTCAATGATCAACCAGTATTTTTTGGGTTGCTTGGGCGATAACAACTTCTTCGTTTGTCGGTATGACAAGTACCTTAATTTTTGAATCAACTTGGCTAATAACCCCATTGTGTTGTCGATTTTCTTTTAAATCAAGCGCAACACCTAGCCAAGCTAAGTGGGCACAAATCTGCTCTCGTATTTGTGCTGACTTTTCGCCAATACCCGCGGTAAACACAATAACATCAAGGCCATTTAAGGTACTAACCAGGGAAGCAAGTTCGCGAGCGGCTCGATAACAAAACAAATCAATAGCTTGTTTTGCCTGTGGGTCATTACTTTGTTCGAGTATTTTCATGTCATTGCTAATACCTGAAACCCCAAGAAGTCCCGACTTATTATTGAGCAGGTGATCAACTTCATCGATACTCATTTTATAATGACGTAACAGGTGGATCACAACGCCTGCATCAAGGCTTCCGCAGCGCTGGCCCATTATTAGCCCATCAAGTGCCGTAAATCCCATTGTTGTTGCCACGCTTTTCCTTTGTTTTAAGGCACACATACTAGCGCCATTGCCCAGATGCGCAACAATCACTCGACCTTCAGAAAGCGTGCCAAGATATTCAGGTAAACAGCTAGCAATATATTGATACGAAAGGCCATGAAAGCCATAGCGAATGATACCTCTATCGCTATATTCACGCGGCAGAGCAAACAGTTGTGCAAGGGGGGATTGTGTGTGATGAAAGCTGGTATCAAAACAAGCCACTTGTGGTAACTCAGGCGCCCAATTAAAGATAGCTTCAATAGCGGCGAGGTTATGCGGTTGATGTAATGGAGCTAATGGGATCAGTTCTTTTAAGTGAGTGACTACATTAACCGTAAGCTTTGTTGCCGTTAAAAAATCACGGCCGCCATGGACCACACGGTGGCCAACGCCTTTAATTTTATAACCTTGAGCATGAGAGTTAATCCAGTCAAGAAGCCACTGTATGAGTTCTTCATGTGCCGTTTTGTCATTAAATACATCAAGATCGTTGTTGCTTAAATCTGCGCCATTAGCATCAAGGGCATAAAGCTTAGGGCATTGACCAATATTGACAATTTTTCCGCTCAGAAAAGCATGAGTTTGAATGCGTGCCATCTTATTCAGTGCAAATCGATAAAGTGCAAACTTAATACTTGAGGAGCCCGCATTAATAACAAGGACAGTATCGGTCATAGAATACTCTTCTTGGTATAATCGACATAGCGTTGAGCTAATACACAAGAAGCAAGTCTTGAGAGTGTTCCGTCGGCGCGACTCGTCAAAATAATGGGTACCGAAGCACCGAGCACAATACCAGCAGACTCTGCATCGGCTAAATAGATGAGCTGCTTGGCGATCATGTTGCCAGCTTCTAAGTTGGGAGCCACTAAAATGTCGGCGTCACCAGCAACCTCAGATACAAGTTCTTTGGCAGCTGCAGCAGATTTTGAAATAGCGTTATCGAATGCTAATGGTCCGTCAAGTATGCCTCCGGTGATTTGTTTACGGTCCGCCATTTTGCATAATCCGGCGGCATCTACGGTTGAACGTATTTTTGAATTAACGGTTTCTACAGCCGATAAAATGGCGACTTTAGGTGTCGTTATTGCTAAAGCATGCAGTAAGTCGATAGCGTTTTGTACGATGTCACGTTTAGTGTTTAGGTCGGGGGCGATGTTGATAGCGGCATCAGTAATAAATAGTGGCTTATGGTAAGTCGGCACATCTAATGCAAATATATGACTCATTCTACGTTCAGTGCGTAATCCCTTAGTTTTGTGTAACACAGATGCCATTAATTCGTCGGTATGCAACTTACCTTTCATGATGGCATCAACGTTATTTTTGCGAACCTCTTCAACCGCTATATCCGCCGCAGCATGACTGTGCGCAGCATCAATCAATTCTATGCCTTCTAAACTGTATCCTACTTGGTTTGCGATTGCCGTGATTTTGTCTTTAGGGCCAATAAGAATAGGCTCAATGACACCCTGGTTTTTCGCCTCAATGGCACCGAGTAAAGATACTTCATCGCAAGGGTGAACTACTGCAACCCTTATAGGTGAAATATCTTTTGTCGATTCAAGTAATTTCTGATAATGCGCGCCGTGCTCATGCAGATGTACCTCGGGTAATATAACCCTAGGTCGGCGTACTTTCTCGCTAGGTGCAATGACCCTAGCTTCTCCTATTATAATGCATTCTCCGTCTTGATTGAGGCATTCACACTCAAGCAAAATCTGTTTTTTTTCGGTGATTTTTTCTTTTACTGTGACTCGTACCGATACTTTGTCGCCGAGGCCAACCGGACGACGAAAACTTAAGGATTGATTTAAATAAATTGTCCCTGGACCAGGAAGTTGTGTACCCAATACGGCTGAAATCAGTGCACCGCCCCACATGCCATGAGCAATGACTTTATGGAAAACATCAGCTTTCGCATATTCCAGATCAACATGGGCTGGGTTGACGTCGCCTGACATAACGGCAAAGAGTTCAATATCTTGGGGTTTAAGCACACGACTTAGCTCTGCTGTGTCGCCCACCTCTATTTCATCAAAAGTCTTATTTTCAATGTATTCCATTATCCTTCCTATTCTGATACCAAATACAACAATACCAACTTAATACCTTTGGTATAAGGCCGGTGGCTATGTTGCCATCGGCTCCAATAGTGACTAGTTCATCGCTGCCTTTAAAACAAAAGGTAACAACATTTCAGCGTTAACCTTAATTGCCACGGGCTCATAAGCTGTTAATCTTGCAATATATAAGTTCCCGGGGCATCACACAGCACACTGCGTTTTTTCTTGGCTGCGCCCATCGTTGGTGGCACCGTTAATTCACTTGAATGGTTATGCAGCCACTTTGCTAATTCTGGCCACCATGAACCCTCATGATGTGCTTGCTTAGTTTCCCAGCTGTCTGGATCAATATATTTAGCTTCTTTTGTAGTCGTCGCCATTTGATAACTTCTACGTGGATGCCCTGGTTCACTCACTATGCCGGCATTATGTCCACCGCTAGTTAACAAAAAGGTCACATCGGTATCACTCAATAAATGAAATTTATACACTGAATGCCAAGGGGCTACATGGTCTTTTTGAGTGCCGACAACAAATGCCGGAGCGCGGATATCAGAAATAGAAATAGGTTTGTCGTCTACAAGGTAGCGCCCCTCAGTAAGGTCATTATCTAAAAATAACTTACGTAGGTACTGTGAGTGCATTTTATATGGCATACGGGTGGTATCAAAATTCCACGCCATTAAGTCGTTAATAGGCGTACGTTCACCCATTAAATAATCATGTACCATACGCGACCAAATTAGATCATTTGAGTGCAGTAATTGAAAGGCTCCCGACATTTGCTTTGCGTCTAAATAGCCTTGCTCCCACATCATGTCTTCTAGAAAACTCACCTGACTTTCATTGATGAACAACATTAATTCACCCGCTTCTGAAAAATCTACCTGAGTGGCTAACAGTGAAACTGATTGGATCCTGTCATCACCGTCTCTAGACATTGCCGCTGCCGCTATAGAAAGTAATGTACCGCCCAAGCAGTAACCAAGACCATGAATTTTTGCGCCATCTGTTATTTTATCAATGGTGTCGATAGCATCCATTACGCCAAGCTTGCGATAATCTGCCATACCCAAATCACGATCGTCTTCGTCTGGATTTTTCCACGAGACTATAAACACAGTAAACCCTTGCTCAGTTAAGTATTTTACTAGCGAGTTTTGAGCTGACAAATCCAGAATGTAGTATTTCATTATCCATGCAGGCACAATCAGAATAGGCTCGGTACGAACTTCTTCTGTCACGGGCTCATATTGAATCAGTTCGATTAAACGGTTGCGGTAAACTACCTTACCTGGTGTAACGGCGAGGTTTTTACCAACAGTGTATTCCTCAGTACCTGCGGGTTTTTTATTACTAATAGTGCGTTGCATGTCATCCATTAGGTTTTTCATACCCCGCATTAAATTCTGGCCACCTTCTTTTTTAGTTTGCTCAATTAATTGCGGGTTGGTGAGCAAGTAATTTGAGGGTGAAAATATATCTAACATTTGACGAGTGGCAAATTCCATTACATTTTCATGTTGTTTAGTGACACCGCCCACGCCCGTTGTCGCATTCGACCACCACTGCTGATTAAGTAAAAACGACTGGTGTAAAATGTTAAATGGCCACTTTTGCCAAGCCGGATCGCTAAAGCGTTTGTCAAATGGTAAAGGCTCTATGCAGGCATCATTTTGACCTTGCTTTGCAGTGCAGTCACCAAGATAGCTACCTAGTCGAGCAGACTTCCTAGCAGATTTTTCCAAAAGATGAGCTTGTTTACCCGGAGACGACGCTAGGTGGACAGCCCAATCTGTATAGGCTGCCATCAGTGCACTTGGCGATAAACCTAAGGTTAATTTTGACATGGCGGCATGCAGTGTTTTATCTATTGTTTCGTACTGCGAATCCTTTTTTTTCATTTTATATTCCTTAATTGTGTTGTCGCTGGAAATGACTGCTACGTTTTGGCTCAAGCTATCTTGTATGAACGGGTATATGTCGAGTATCTACTGAGTATTTAACAGATGAATACAATCTATCAGTGAACAACATCTAGTCACAATTGGTGATTGCCGCACACTTATGTGGATAACCACAATTGGCTGCAGTCTTAAAGTTCAATATACTGGTTTAATTTGCAAATTGATTCAGAATTTCATGAGGTTCGAGCTACGCCTTATCAACCAAATAGTTTTTTTAAATATCTGTCGCAGCTAATTACTTTGTGGGCAACTTTCTTAGCTGAGCTTGGTGTGATGCTTTTATCGCAGAATTTTCTTAACTTGCTCCAGTGAAGATTCGTTTGGGTGATATTGAAATGAACATAAGTATTGCAAGTAAACTTGCTACTGTTAGAGTGGAGTTTGTGCAAACTCAACCGGTAATTTTGAATCTGTTGCGAATAGCATACAGACCATTGGTGTTGTTTTTTGTCGCCTACCACCAAGTGAGATAACTAATATGAAAGTAGAACAAATAGTTTACGTTGTTGACGACGACGAAGGCATTCGAGAAGGGTTAAGCTTGCTACTAGAAACCACAGGGCAATTAGTTAAATCATATAGCAATGGGGGAGATTTTTTAGATGACTATGACAGTACAATGCAAGGTTGTCTTATTTTAGATATACGCATGCCACGAATGACAGGCTTAGATTTACAAAAAAAATTGAATGACTGTGGCGCTGCGCTTCCTATTATATTTATTACTGGTCATGGCGATATTCCGATGGCGGTTGAGGCAATGCGACAAGGAGCGCTGGACTTTATTCGTAAACCCTTTAGGGAGCAATATTTATTAGACAGAGTGAATCAAGCCCTGTCGATTGATGCTGGCAGAAGTAAGCAAGAACATGATCGCAGCATTACACTGAAAAAATTAGCCTTGCTTTCTGAACGTGAACAGCAAATATTTGAACGGGTAGCCAAAGGTGAAATGAATAAAGTGATTGCACATCAACTAGGAATAAGTGAAAGGACTGTTGAAGTACATCGCTCACAAGTCATGAAAAAGCTTGAGGTAAGAACCTTGGCTGAACTGGTTCGCTTTAAACTCCAAGAGGAAATGTTGACATCAGGCTAACTGATACCCAATTTATACCAAAGGAAATAATGAATTAGTCGATTTCAATCACTATATTGGAAGTAGGGTAAGAGCAACAAGTGAGAATTTCATTGTCGCCAATAAAAGCTAATGGATACTGGGTATATTCAACAGTACCCTCTTTTAATGAGCATCGACAAGCGCCACAAAATCCATCTCGACAATGGAAGTGTGACTCTATTTTTTCTCTTTCTAAAGTATTAAGTATCGTTTTATCTTTGTTTACGAAGATTATATCTCTATCTTCGATAGTAATACTAAAAGACATAAAAGTTATAAGTCAAAATCGTCAAAATCATCGGCATCTACTGCTGAATCAACCTGACCTACTAAGTAACTTGATATTTCAGTCTCTTGAGGAGCAACCTGTACATTGTCACTGACTAAATAGGCGTTCATCCAGGGTAACGGATTACTTTTAATATCAAAAGGCGCATCAAAACCGATAGCGGTTAATCGTTGATTTGAAATATATTCAATGTATTGATTTAAAATTTCAGCATTTAAACCAATCATAGAGCCATCTTTAAATAAGTATTGTGCCCATTCTTTTTCTTGTTCAACCACGTCAAGGAAGATTTGTAAGCCTTCTTTGCGCATAGTTTTACTAATTTCTTTCATTTCAGGGTCGTCTTTGCCACTCATCCAGTTATTTAAAATATGTTGAGTACCGGTTAAATGTAATGCTTCATCACGCGCTATTAATTTAATTATCTTAGCATTACCTTCAAGTAATTCACGTTCAGCAAAAGCAAAAGAACAGGCAAAGCTAACATAAAATCGAATAGCTTCAAGCGCATTTACAGAGCAAACAGCAAGGTATAAACGTTCTTTGAGTTTACGGGTACTTACTTCAACACTGCGACCTTCAACTTCATAGATACCATCACCTTGTGATTGTAATAATTGGGTTGTTAAAATCACATCATCAAAGTATTTAGCGATGCTAGTAGCACGTTTTAAAATAGCAGGGTTAACAATGATATCATCAAACACTTCGCCAGGATGGGTGAACAAGTTTCGTAAAATGTGAGTATAAGAGCGTGAGTGAATAGTTTCACTAAAGGCCCATGTTTCTATCCATGTTTCTATTTCAGGTAAAGAAACTAACGGTAAGAAAACAGCATTAACAGAGCGAGCAGCCATCGAATCTAATAGCGTTTGATATTTTAAATTAGAAATAAATATGTGTTTTTCTGAATCAGATAAATTTTGCCAATCTGCTCTGTCTTTTGATACGTCGACTTCTTCAGGACGCCAAAAAAAAGATAATTGTTTTTCAATTAATTTCTCAAAAGCCATATAGCGCTGTTGATCATAGCGAGACACATTGACGCTATTGCCCAAGAACATTGGTTCTAATAAGGCATTATTTGGAACTTGATTAAACGTGGTGTACGTCATTTTTTACTTTCCTTAAAATATCACCGCTATATGTTGAAAAGGGTGATAAAGAGCCTAGTGTTGGCTAGGCTCATATAATTGCGAATTACTGTTGTGTTTAGAGCACTATATTTTACATGCGCCGCCGGCACAGTCATCGTCTTCAACTTCAACATCATCACTGGCACCATCACGGGTGTTGTGATAATACATAGTTTTGATACCTAATTTATAGGCGGTTAAAATATCTTTTAACACTTGTTTGATAGGCACTTTGCCACCAACAAACTTAGACGGATCATAATTTGTATTGGCTGAAATTGTTTGATCGATAAACTTTTGCATAATACCGACTAGCTCTAAATAGCCCTCATTACTTGGAATATTCCATAGCAACTCGTAATTTTGCTTAAGCTTTTTATACTCAGGTACTACCTGCTTTAACACGCCGTCTTTACTTGCTTTTATACTAATTAAACCGCGTGGTGGCTCTATACCGTTTGTGGCATTTGATATTTGCGATGAAGTTTCTGATGGCATTAAAGCTGATACCGTTGAGTTTCTTACACCAAACTCTTTTATGCTTGCACGTAATGATTCCCAGTCTAAATGTAGAGGTTCACCGGTGATATCATCAATTGTTCTTTTGTAGGTATCAATAGGTAATATACCTTGTGATAAACGTGTTTCATTAAACTTAGGGCAAGCACCTCGTTCTTTTGCTAGTAAATTAGTGGCTTTGAGTAAATAAAACTGAATCGCTTCAAAGGTTTTATGTGTTAAATTATTAGCACTACCATTCGAGTAGTAAAGACCATTTTTAGCTAAATAATACGCGTAGTTAATAACGCCTATACCTAATGTTCTGCGATCTAAACTGGCATTGTGTGCAGCCGGGACAGGGTAATCTTGATAATCAAGTAAGCTATCAAGTGCACGTACAGCTAAGTCAGCTAAACCTTCTAATTCATCTAAAGAGTCTATTGCACCTAAATTAAAAGCAGATAGGGTACATAGTGCAATTTCACCATTTTCATCATTTATATCTTTCATCGGCTTAGTTGGCAATGCAATTTCTAAGCATAAGTTACTTTGACGAATAGGCGCTTTGCTTGGGTCAAATGGGCTATGAGTATTACAGTGATCAACATTTTGTAAATAAATACGACCAGTACTTGCACGTTCTTGAGCAAATAATGTAAATAACTCTATGGCCTTAATACGTTTTTTACGAATAGATTCATCATTTTCGTATTGAACGTAAAGCTCTTCGAATTTCTCTTGATCTTCAAAAAACGCATCATAAAGGCCGGGTACATCACTGGGACTAAATAAAGTGATGAAGCCGCCTTTTATTAGGCGTTGATACATAACTTTGTTAAATTGCACACCATAGTCTAAATGACGAACGCGATTTTCTTCAACGCCGCGGTTATTTTTTAGTACAAGTAAGCTTTCAACTTCTAAATGCCAAAGTGGGTAGAACAACGTGGCAGCACCACCGCGAACACCACCTTGAGAACAGCTTTTAACGGCTGTTTGAAAATGTTTATAAAAAGGAATACAGCCAGTATGAAAAGCTTCGCCGTTACGAATAGTACTGCCTAAAGCACGAATACGACCCGCGTTCACGCCGATGCCAGCACGCTGTGATACATATTTAACAATAGCACTAGATGTGGCATTAATTGAGTCTAGTGAATCATCACACTCAATCAATACACAGGAAGAAAATTGACGTGTGGGCGTACGTACACCGGCCATTATTGGCGTTGGTAGTGATAATTTAAAAGTTGAAATCGCGTTGTAAAAACCTTCAACATAACCTAATCGAGTTTCTTTGGGGTATTTAGCAAATAAACAGGCAGCCACTAAAATATATAAAAACTGCGCGCTTTCATAAATTTCACCGTTAACACGGTTTTGAACAAGGTACTTACCTTCAAGTTGTTTTATCGCCGCATAACTAAAGTTTAGATCACGTGCATGATCTAAAAATAATGACATGTGTTCAAAATCACTTTCATCATAGTCAACTAACAAGTGTTGATCATATTTACCGGCTTCAACTAATTTAACGACATGATCATAAAGTTTAGGTGGCTCAAATTGACCATAGGCTTTTTTACGCAGATGAAATACCGCTAATCTAGCAGATAGGTACTGATAGTCAGGTGTTTCTTCTGAAATTAAATCAGCAGCGGCTTTGATGATTGTTTCGTGAATATCTTCTGTTTTAATACCATCGTAAAATTGAATATGTGATTTCAGTTCTACTTGAGAAACAGAAACGTCTTCTAGACCCGCTGCAGCCCAAGCAATAACACGGTGAATTTTTTCTAAATCGATAGACTCTTTTTTGCCATTACGTTTGGTAACAAAAAGATTATTTTTCATGAAAGACCTGTGATGTAAATAGTTACTAATTTTTTAGTCTGCTTTTATCAGTATAGATAAAAAATATTTACCTATAACTGAAAAAGCTCTTTGTTTTTATGGTTTCCCTAAATAGGCTTGAAAAGTCAAAGGCACTACATCTAGGGTTTTTTGTAAATCTAAGCACAAGATAGAGAGGTTTTGACTTTAATGCAAGCGATAAAATAACTTGATTTTTAGTTGACTTTGACTAAGATAACAATGGTTAGTAACAACTAACCTAGCAAGGTTAATTCGTTTAGTAACTTGCTAAAAGCAATATTTTTTTTAATATTTTTTTCAGTAGAAAATATTTTAATTGATTTTTGTTAAGGTATATATCAAATTGAAATATAGATAAAAAATACCATAATTAACAAAGGGTTATTGTTTTTTGAACTTATTGATCATTGTTTGTGCAACTTGCTTATAAATTAATGTGTGCGGATTTTTTTTCTACACTTTTTGGCAACACAGAATATAATTCACGTCTAAATTTGCAATTAATTTATGGTTCTCTGTTACTGGGTTGTAATGAATGCCGCTGGTATCAATACATTTCAATTGATTTTCTTCTGCCCAAGCGATCAATTGTGACGGTTTAATGAACTTATCATGATCGTGTGTACCATCAGGAACTAACTTTAATATTTTCTCTGCGGCTAAAATAGCAAGTAGATAAGATTTAGTGGTTTTGTTTAATGTTGAAAAAAACACTAAGCCACCAGGTTTGACTAATTGTGCACAAGCATTTACCACTGAAGCCGGATCAGGAACATGTTCAAGCATTTCCATACAAGTCACCATGTCAAATACTTCGTTGCACTCTTGCGCTTTCTCTTCAGCGGTAATTTTTTCGTAGTTAATGCTTAGGCTAGACTCTAATGCATGAAGTTTAGCGACATTGAGTGGCTCTGCACCCATATCTATACCGGTTACTGTCGCACCTAATTTAGCTAAGGACTCAGTTAAAATACCGCCACCGCAACCTACGTCGATTACTTTTTGAGCAAATAACGATTGCTTTTGTTCGGCAATATGTTGGCAAATAAATTGAACTCTCAGCGGGTTAATCTGATGTAGTGGTTTAAAATCACCGGTTAGATCCCACCACTGGCTAGCGATTTGTTCAAATTTAGCAATTTCTTCTTCATTTACATTAGGCAAGCTTTTATTTTCAGTCATGAGGTAATCTAGTTTAAATACGGATGAGCGGATTCTAAACGAAACTTTTAGTTATACCAATGAAATAGATCCATAAATGTATTATAGCTCACTTTATGAGCATAATTTGTAGGCTTTATTTGGCCTAACAAAAACCCCATCAAAACGGCTTAATAAAACTGTTGGTATCAATATAAACTATGGTAATATACAGCGTTGATTTATGTTTGTTTTGAAAAGATAATAATAAAAATCTAAGTGATTTTATAGTTACGTTTTAAGTTAAGGGATACATCTATTTATGTCAGATCTGGCCAAAGAAATAGTTCCAGTAAATATTGAAGATGAGTTAAAAACTTCCTATCTAGATTACGCCATGAGCGTTATTGTTGGGCGTGCATTGCCTGACGTACGCGATGGTTTAAAACCTGTACATCGTCGCGTATTGTTCGCTATGGAAGTATTAGGTAATGATTGGAATAAAGCTTATAAAAAATCAGCCCGTGTGGTTGGTGATGTTATCGGTAAGTACCATCCTCATGGTGATACTGCGGTTTACGATACTATAGTTCGTATGGCACAACCTTTTTCACTTCGCTACATGTTAGTTGATGGTCAAGGTAACTTTGGTTCGGTTGATGGTGATAGTGCAGCGGCAATGCGTTATACCGAAATCCGTATGTCTAAAATTGCGCATTCTATATTAGCCGATTTAGATAAAGAAACAGTTGATTTTGTTCCTAACTATGATGGTACCGAACATATACCTGCGGTTATGCCAACGCGTATTCCTAATCTACTGGTTAATGGTAGCTCGGGCATTGCGGTGGGTATGGCAACAAATATTCCACCACATAACTTAACTGAAGTGGTTAATGCTTGTTTAGCACTCATTGAAAATAGCGATATTTCTTTTGAAGAGTTATTAACTTATATACCGGGACCCGATTTTCCAACAGCTGGAATAATCAGTGGTCGCGCAGGTATCGAAGAAGCTTACCGCACCGGACGTGGTAAAATAAAGATTCGAGCTCGTGCTAGTATTGAAGTGCATGAAACCACGGGTAAAGAAACCATTGTTGTTCATGAACTACCCTACCAAGTTAATAAAGCCCGCCTGATTGAAAAAATGGCAGAGCTTGTTAAAGATAAACGTCTTGAAGGTATCTCAGCGCTACGTGACGAGTCTGATAAAGACGGTATGCGTATGGTTATTGAGGTCAAACGCGGTGAAGTAGGTGAAGTTGTTTTAAATAACCTATATAAGCTAACACAAATGCAAGTATCTTTTGGTTTGAATATGGTGGCGTTAACTAATGGCCAACCAAAAATATTCAATATAAAAGAAATGTTAGAAGCGTTTGTGTTACATCGTCGTGAAGTAGTGACACGCCGTACTATATTTGAATTAAGAAAAGCCCGCGAACGCGCCCATCTACTTGAAGGTTTATCTATTGCATTAGCCAATATAGATCCGATAATCGAATTAATTAAAACCTCACCAACCCCAAGTGAAGCAAAAGCAGGGTTGATTTCACGTGGTTGGGATTTAGGTAATGTTGCCGATATGCTTAGTGCTGCAGGTAATGATGCGGCACGTCCTGAATGGCTAGAGCCAGAGTTCGGCATTCTTGAAAACCAATATTATTTAACCCCTGTTCAAGCACAAGCCATTTTGGATTTGCGTTTGCACAAGCTGACAGGCTTAGAACATGAAAAAATTCTAGCTGAATATAAAGGCTTATTAGATATCATCGCAGAGTTGATGCATATTCTTGCCGAGCCGACACGTTTAATGGAAATTATTTGTGAAGAGCTTGAAGCCATTCGCGATGAATTTGGTGATGAACGTCGTACAGAAATTACTAATGCGTCTCATGACCTATCATTAGAAGACTTAATCACTGAAGAAGATGTTGTGGTAACACTTTCTCACGAAGGGTATGTAAAATACCAAATATTGTCAGATTACCAAGCACAAAAACGTGGTGGTAAAGGTAAAGCGGCAACTAAGATGAAACAAGAAGATTTCATTGAACGTTTGTTGATTGCTAACACCCACGATACTATTTTGTGTTTCTCAGATCGTGGTAAATTATACTGGTTGAAAGTCTATCAATTACCGCTAGCAAGTCGTACTGCTCGTGGTCGTCCAATTGTTAATATATTACCGCTTGAAAGTGACGAGCGAATTACTGCTATTTTACCTGTACGTGAATATGAAGATGACAAGTACATCATCATGGCAACAGCCTCAGGTACAGTGAAGAAAACAGCGCTAACTGCTTATAAAAATCAAAGAGCTAATGGTATTATCGCTCTTAACTTACGTGATGATGACACCTTGATTGGTGTCGACATTACCGATGGCAATAATGACATTATGCTATTTTCTGATGCGGGTAAAGTTGTTCGCTTTAATGAGAAAGTACGTGATAGCGAAACCGGTGAAATAAAACTTGATCCTGAAACAGGTGAACAGCGTTGGGCATTAAAACCTATCGGTAGAACGGGTACTGGTGTTCGTGGTATTAAGCTTGAAGATACGCAGCGAGTCGTTTCTTTAATCGTCCCTAAAAACGATGGTCCAGTACTAACGATTACTGAAAATGGTTATGGTAAACGTACTGAATTAAGCGAATATCCAGCGAAGAGTAGAGCAACCAAAGGTGTTGTTTCTATTAAAGTTAGCGAACGTAATGGTAAAGTTGTTGGTGCTGTTCAAGTTGAAGATCTTGATGAAATCATGGTCATTACCGATAACGGTACATTAGTACGTACTAGAGTGAATGAAGTGAGTGTTATTGGTCGTAATACTCAAGGTGTTCGTTTAATTCGTACAAGTGACGATGAACATGTTGTTGCGCTACAGCGTATTGATGAAGTTGAGGAGCCCACCGAGTTTGAGGGTGAAAATGTTGAAGGGGAAGTTAATCAAGATGATTTATCTCCAGAAAACAGCTCAGAAGATAGCCCAGAGCAAAGTGCTCAACAAGCTAATGATGACGCGATTGATGACGAACAAGAATAAACGTCGTTAACAACAAAAAAAGGGGCGGCTAATCACCGCCTTTTTTATGTTCAGGATGAACGGTATTTCGCGGTCACATGGATGTGAAAGAGCGTGTATTACTTTAAATTTATTTGAGAATAAACAAATGTCTGAAGTTTTTAATTTTTGTGCCGGGCCGGCAATGTTACCAAAAGCAGTAATGAGTAAAGCGCAGGGCGAGTTTATTAACTGGAATAACACCGGTAGTTCTGTGATGGAATTGAGCCACCGTAGTCCCATTTATATGAAAATGGCAGCGCAAGCTGAAGCCGACTTACGTGAATTAATGGCTATTCCTGATAATTATAAAGTTTTATTTTGTCATGGTGGCGGTAGAGGTCAATTTTCTGCTGTACCACTAAACTTATTACCTCAAGGTAAATCAGCTGACTACATTGTTAATGGCTCGTGGTCAAAAGCCGCGGCTATTGAAGCGAAAAACTTTGGCACTATTAATGTTGTTAATATTCGCGAAGAGCATGACGACGGTGAAACTAGTCTTATTCCTAGTACTAAATGGGCATTAAATAGTAATGCAGCTTATGTACATTACTGCCCAAATGAGACGGTCGACGGTATTGAAATTAATGAGATACCCGATACTCACGGCGTGCCTTTGGTTGCTGATATGTCATCGACTATTTTATCCCATGAAATTGATGTGACTAAATTTGGCCTTATTTACGCAGGCGCACAAAAAAATATCGGCCCGTCGGGTTTAACACTTGTTATTGTTCGTGACGATTTGCTTGGTAATGCTCAACTAGCAACCCCTTGTATTATGAATTACCAAACCTCAGCTGATAATGACTCAATGTACAACACGCCACCTACTTATGCTTGGTATTTAGCCGGTCTAGTTTTTCAATGGCTTAAAGAACTCGGTGGAGTTAAAGCGATTGCTAAAGTAAACCAAGCAAAAGCTGAATTATTATATCAGGCAATTGATAGTAGTGATTTTTATAGCAATACGATTGATAGACAATATCGCAGCAAAATGAATATTCCATTTTGGCTTAACGATGAAAGCTTAAATGACGAGTTTGTTGCACAAGCAGAGCAACAGGGCTTAATGGCACTAAAAGGCCACAGAATTGTTGGCGGTATGCGTGCAAGTATATACAATGCTATGCCAATTGAAGGTGTACAAGCGTTAGTCAATTTTATGCAAGAATTTGAAAAGAGGATGAGATAAAGTGGAGCAGTTAACATTAAACCCGATAGGTAAAATTAACGGAGAAATTTTTTTACCTGGGTCTAAAAGCTTATCTAATCGCGCATTGTTAATTGCTGCATTAGCTAATGGCGTGACTAAAATCACTAACTTGTTGGTTAGCGATGACATTAATCATATGTTAAATGCGTTAAAAAGCCTTGGTGTTGAATACACCCTAAGTGATTGCGGCACCGAGTGTACCGTTATCGGAAATAATGGCTTTTTCAAAACTAAAGAACCATTGGAACTTTTCCTAGGTAACGCAGGTACAGCTATGCGCCCATTGTGCGCAGCACTTGCAGCGAGTGAAGGTGAATATATCTTAACTGGCGAACCGAGAATGAAAGAACGTCCAATCGGTCATTTAGTTGATGCATTAGCACAGCTCAACGCTAATATAGACTATTTAGAAAATAAAAATTATCCACCGGTAAAAATAATAGGTAAAGCGTTAACAGGAAATACAGTGAGCATTGATGGCTCAATATCCAGTCAGTTTTTAACCGCGATTTTGATGATAGCACCCTTGTTAGGGACAGATACCGATATAAAAATTGACGGTGAGTTAGTCTCTAAGCCATACATCGATATTACGCTTGATATTATGCAAAGATTTGGTGTTAACGTGCAGAATAATGACTATAAGTCTTTCACTGTTAAAAGAGGCCAGTCGTACCAAGCTTTAGACAAGTACATGGTTGAAGGTGATGCCTCTTCAGCATCATATTTTTTAGCGGCAGGTGCTATTAAAGGTGGTAAAATCACCGTGCATGGTGTGGGTAAGCTAAGTGTTCAGGGAGATAAGCACTTTGCTGATGTTCTTGAAAAAATGGGGGCGGAGGTTTATTGGAATGATGAGTCAATTACCGTTATTGGCAAACCGTTAACTGCAGTTGATATGGATATGAATCATATCCCTGATGCAGCCATGACCATTGCAACCACAGCACTTTTTGCTACAGGCACAACAACCATTCGCAATGTTTACAACTGGCGTGTAAAAGAGACTGATAGACTAAACGCTATGGCTACCGAGCTAAGAAAGGTTGGTGCTGAGGTGGTTGAAGGTGAAGATTATATTTCTATTACGCCACCTAAATTTCTTAAACATGCTGAAATTGATACTTATGACGATCATAGAATAGCTATGTGCTTTTCTCTCGTTGCCTTAAGCGATACCCCCGTTACTATTAATGATCCTAATTGCACGGCAAAAACATTTCCTGACTACTTTAAGAAGCTAGCACAAGTATCTTGTTAATTATTGTACATAAAAGTATTTTTACGCGATTTTATCAAATAAATCCCGTATAATTCTGCCGATTTTCGATGTTAGGGGAAAAATATATGCAGGAAAGCATTCCAGTTATTACAATTGATGGCCCAAGCGGGGCAGGCAAAGGAACAGTTGCCAGACTTGTAGCGGAACAGCTAGGTTGGCACTTACTTGATAGTGGTGCTATTTACCGGGTTCTTGCTGTGGCAACTCAACACCATCATGTGAGTATTGATGATGAAGAGCCACTAATTCCCATGGCCGCACACTTAGACGTGCAATTTGAAATTAGTAGCAAAGGCGAAGGAATAATCATTTTAGAAGGTGAGAATGTCACCAATACTATTCGCAGTGAAGAAATTGGTGCTTTAGCATCGAAAGTGGCTGCATTCCCACGTGTACGTGAAGCGCTATTACGCCGTCAACGCGCATTTTGTGTGACACCAGGCTTAGTTGCTGACGGACGAGACATGGGCACTGTTGTGTTTTCAAACGCCCCAGTAAAGGTTTTTTTAACCGCAAGTGCTGAAGAACGAGCACAGAGACGATTTAATCAGTTGAAAGAGAAGGGATTTGATGTTAAAATCGGGCGCCTTTTGGATGACATACGTCAAAGAGATGAGCGAGATAGCAGCCGTAAAGTTGCCCCGCTTGTTCCTGCAGAAGGAGCGTTAATCATTGACTCTACTGACATTTCCATACAGGAAGTTGTTAATAAAGTCCTTTCATTTGCGAATGGAAAATTAACCTAAATCTTTTATTTTTTACTGTTTAAAAAATAAAATCAACTAAAGCTTACGTCAAGGATGTACCGAAGCTAATTTAATAACCCCATGAGACATGAAGTCGACTGGATTAATAACTGAGTTATAAATAAGTTATGATGGAAAATTTTGCAGAACTTTTTGAAGAAAGTTTAAAAGAAATAGAAACACGCCCTGGTTCAATCATCAAAGGTACTATTGTTGCCGTTAATAAAGACAATGTTATTGTTGATGCAGGCCTTAAATCTGAGAGTGTTATCTCAATTGATCAATTCAAGAGCGCTACTGGTGAAGTAGAAGTTGTTGTTGGCGATCAAGTTGACGTATCACTTAAAGCGACAGATGATGGTTTTGGTGAAACTGTTCTTTCTCGCGATGATGCTAAGCGTCATGAAGCGTGGCAGGTACTTGAAAAAGCCTACGAAGAAAAAGAAACTGTTATCGGTGTTATTAACGGTAAAGTTAAAGGTGGTTTCACGGTTGAAGTTAGCAATATTCGTGCTTTCTTACCGGGTTCATTAGTAGATGTACGTCCAGTACGTGACACTGCTCACCTTGAAGGTAAAGATTTAGAATTCAAAGTTATTAAGCTTGATCAAAAGCGTAATAACGTAGTTGTTTCACGTCGTGCAGTTATCGAAGCTGAAGGCAGTGCAGAACGTGATGAATTACTTGAGTCATTAGCTGAAGGCCAAGAAGTTAAAGGTATCGTTAAGAACCTTACTGACTACGGTGCATTCGTTGATTTAGGCGGCATTGATGGTTTATTACATATCACAGATATGGCTTGGAAACGCGTTAAGCACCCAAGTGAAATCGTAAATGTTGGCGATGAAATTCAAGTTAAAGTATTGAAATTCGACCGTGAGCGTACTCGTGTATCTCTAGGTATGAAGCAGTTAGGCGAAGATCCATGGGTAGCAATTGCTAACCGTTACCCTGAAGGTTCTAAACTTTCAGGTCGCGTAACTAACTTAACTGATTACGGTTGTTTCGTTGAAATCCAAGAAGGCGTTGAAGGTTTAGTTCACGTTTCTGAAATGGATTGGACTAACAAAAACATTCACCCATCTAAAGTTGTTAGCTTAGGTGATACAGTTGAAGTGCTAGTATTAGAAATTGACGAAGAACGTCGTCGTATTTCTTTAGGTCTTAAACAGTGTATTGCTAACCCTTGGGAAGAGTTTGCTAAAAACTTCAACAAAGGCGACAAAGTATCAGGTAAGATCAAGTCAATTACTGACTTTGGTATCTTCATTGGTCTTGACGGCGGCATAGATGGTTTAGTTCACTTATCTGATATTTCATGGGCTGGTGGCGAAGAAGCCGTTCGTGATTATAAGAAAGGCGACGAAATCGATGCTATCGTTCTTCAAGTTGACCCTGAACGTGAGCGTATCTCGTTAGGCGTTAAACAAGCTGAAGACGACCCGTTCAATATGTATCTGACAGATAAGAAAAAAGGTGCTATTGTTAACGGTAAGGTAACTGAAGTTGATGCTAAAGGCGCAACTATTGAGTTAGCTGAAAGTGTTGAAGGCTACCTACGTGTTAGCGACATTTCTGTAGAACGTATCGAAGATGCCTCTGCAGTATTGAAAGTTGGTGACGACGTTGAAGCTAAGTTTATGGGTGTGGATCGTAAGAACCGTACTATCAGCTTATCTATCAAAGCAAAAGACCAAGCGGATGAACGTGAAGCTATGGATAGCTTAAACCAAGTTGAAGAAACTGGTTTAAGTGCAATGGCTGCAGCGTTTAAAAACGCTAAAAACTAGACACTTGTCATAAGTTGTTAGTTTTTCCTCTTGATACTTGAACTAAGTAATTAGAACGAGTTGACAAGAGATTGGGGAAGAGAGGTTATTGTTAACCTCTCTTCTTATATTAACTTCATTAGCGCGAAGCTAGATGAATACTGGAGGGTCAAATGACCAAATCAGAACTCATTGAAAAGTTATCAGATAGATTAAGTCATTTATCTGCTAAAGATGTAGAACAATCGATTAAAGAAATCTTAGAATTAATGGCGCAATCTTTGTCAAAAGGTGACCGCATAGAAATTAGAGGCTTTGGTAGTTTTTCATTACATTATCGTGCTCCTAGAGTTGGTAGAAACCCTAAGACTGGTGAATCAGTAGAGTTGACGGGTAAATACGTACCTCACTTTAAACCAGGTAAAGAATTGCGAGAAAGAGTTAATCTTTCGGTTGCTTAGTTTTTTTGATAATGAGAAATAACTTAAGTAATTGCAAAGCAATACAAAAGATTAGATAATAAACGGCATACTTAGGTATGCCGTTTTTTTTTATTCGGTATTTTATTCCTTAATATTAGATTAAGTAGGTTTTACGTGCGCATATATTTTACTTTTTTCTTGGTTTTAATTTTAATCTCGATTGCTTTTATCTTTGGCAGTCAAAATGAACAAATAATATCGTTAAATTATTTAGTTGCCAGAGTTGACCTGTCAATGGCGGCGGCAGTTAGTTTATTCACTACGATTGGCTTTGTTCTTGGTCTTTTAGCGACTTTACTGTGGCGCTTAATACGTAAAGGTAAAAAATCATTAGCTAAGAAACGTTCAACTGAAGTCTGAGAATTCATAACAATATGATTGAACTATTATTTTTATTACTCCCTGTTGCTATGGCTTATGGCTGGTTTATGGGACGAAATAGTATAAAACAAAAAGATCAAACCATTAAGCAAGATTTATCTATAAAATATTCAACTGGTTTGAATTATTTGCTGTCAAACCAAAAAGATAAAGCGATTGATTCACTCTTAGAAGCGTTAAAAGTTGAAGATGACAGCGTAGAAGCCCATTTTGCCATGGCTAATCTTTTTCGTAAACGTGGTGAATTAGATAGAGCGCTAAAGGTTCACGAACATTTAGTACGCCATGGCAACCTGCCAACGAAAGACAAGCAACAGGCCGTGTTTGAATTAGGTAAAGACTTTTTAAGTGCAGGTTTATATGATCGCGCAGAAAAAATGTTTACTAAATTGTTGAAGTCTAAAGACTATGGTCTTAAATCATTAACCTACTTGTTGCAAATATTTCAATCAACTAAAGATTGGCAACAAGGTATTGGCCATAAAAAACTTGTAGTAAAATTAAATGATAAACGTTTACTACACACCTTGGCTAATTTTTATTGTGAACAAGCAACCAGTGCATTTGAACAAGATAACTTTATTGAGGTAATAGAGTTGTTAGAGCAAGCATTATTATTAGATCCTAACTCTTGTCGAGCTAACTGGTTGATGGCAAAAATTTATGAGAATCATCAGCAATGTGAATTAGCATGTAAGTGTTATCAAGATATCTATCAACAAGACAAAGAGTTTTTTCCTGATGTTATTGATCAAATGCATCAATGTTACTTAGATCTTGATGCGTCAGATGAATTTTTTCGTTTTATCAAAAAAGTGTATGATGAAACAGCGAGTTCAAGTGCATTAATCTCTTATCTAAGTCATGTTGAAAATAAGCATGGACATAAAAAAGCTAAAGAATTTATGTTATCAGCACTGAAACGTCGTCCGACAATACGTGGCTTTAAACATTTTGTTAAAATGCAAATGAATCAATCTGATGATGTGGTCAATAATGCTAGTCTGGATTTGATTAAAGAATTAATCAGCGAATATTTAAAAGTTAAACACAGATACAGTTGTCGTAATTGTGGTTTTAATAGCTCTACTCATTATTGGTCTTGTCCATCCTGTCACGAGTGGGAACAACTTAAACCAGTGCGTGGCCTTGAAGGTGAGTAGATAGTTATTTCGTCATCAGGTATCACTATTTCATCGTCATAAGTACTCATTGACTCGCGTCAACTCCGTGCTTATTTCTTGAACTAGCATCACCTGATTTAGAAATAACCATCTACTGGGCTAAGCATTTTAAAAATTAAAAATTAAAAATTAAAAATTATATTACCGTTTGTAATTAAAAAATAGACAACCGTTCGTCCTGAGCTTGTCGAAGGAAACTCTTTGGCAAACTATAGTCAAACGGAATAAAACAGAATTGAAAATAGGAAACCCCATGTTAGATCCAAAAGTAGTTGTCGCTTTAGACTTCGATAAAAAAAATGAAGCTTTATCTTTTGTTGATAGAATTTCACCAACAGATTGTAAGCTTAAAGTCGGTAAAGAAATGTTTACTTATTTTGGCCCCGAGTTTGTTAAACAATTAACAGGGAAGGGCTTTGATGTTTTTCTTGATTTGAAATTCCATGACATTCCTAATACGGTAGCAAAAGCGGTAACGGCAGCGGCAGACTTGGGTGTATGGATGGTGAATGTTCATGCCAGTGGTGGCAGCCAAATGATGATTAAAGCGAAAGAAGCGTTAGTTAATTATGGCGATGATGCCCCTTTGTTAATTGCGGTTACGGTATTAACTAGCATGTCGGAAGACGATTTACGTGGTTTAGGTATTACCAAAAGCCCGGCAGAGCAAGTTGATTTTTTAGCTAAGCTAACTAAACAAAGTGGTTTAGATGGTGTGGTCTGTTCGGCATGGGAAGCCGAAGCGTTAAAGCGTGCACTGGGCAAAGAGTTTAAGTTAATCACGCCAGGTATACGCCCTGCGGGCTCAGCTAAAGATGATCAACAACGAATTATGACACCAGAACAGGCGATAAATGTTGGCGTTGATTATTTGGTGATCGGTCGCCCAATTACCAAAGCGGTTGATCCACAGCAAGTATTAGAGCAAATTAATCAGTCAATAAGATAAAGTGGCAAGTAATTAATTTAAGTACGAAGCGATAGGAAGTTAAGTTGAGATAATGCCACTCCCATTGGGGTAGCATGCTAAATTTTATAATAAATCACTTCATTGTCACGTTATAGCACCAGAATATACCGGCAATAAAAAAGGCTTAATTTTACAATTAAGCCTTTTTTGTAATTTTAAGATCAAAAGCTTACTTTTGATAGTTATGAATATGAGTCACTAAATCTAGTACTTTATTTGAGTAACCAATTTCATTGTCATACCAAGAAACGACTTTAACAAAAGTATTAGTTAACGCAATACCTGCCTTGGCATCAAATACTGAAGTACAGGTTTCGCCAATAAAGTCATTAGAAACAACCGCATCTTCAGTGTAACCCAATACGCCTTTTAGCTCTCCTTCTGCCGCGGCACTCATTGCTTGACAAATTTGATCGTAGGTCGCTGGATTCTTTAAATTAACCGTTAAATCTACGACAGAAACATTTGGAGTAGGTACACGAAATGCCATACCGGTTAGTTTACCATTAAGCTCGGGTATAATTTTACCAACCGCTTTTGCTGCGCCTGTTGTTGACGGAATAATATTTTGACCAGCACCACGCCCACCACGCCAATCTTTTCCTGATGGACTATCAACCGTTTTTTGTGTTGCTGTGGTTGCATGAACAGTGGTCATTAAACCATCCTGTATACCCCAATTATCATTTAATATTTTAGCGATAGGGGCCAAACAGTTTGTAGTACAAGAAGCATTAGATACAACGTCTTGACCTACATATTCATTTAAATTCACACCACAAACAAACATAGGTGTGTCGTCTTTAGAGGGAGCGGAAAGAACAACTTGTTTAGCGCCCGCTTCAATATGTTTACGAGCTGTTTCATCTGTTAAGAATAAACCGGTTGATTCTACAACCACATCGACATCTATTTCATTCCACTTTAAATTTGCAGGATCACGCTCTGCTGAAACTCGAACGGGTTTACCATTAACGATAAGCTGACCATCGACGACATCAACAGTGCCATTAAAACGACCATGTGTTGAATCGTATTTCAACATGTAAGCCATGTAATCAATATCGATTAAATCATTGATACCCACTACTTCAATATCATCTCTTTCAACCGCAGCTCTAAATACAAAACGGCCAATACGACCAAACCCGTTAATGCCAATTTTAATTTTCATAATAAATCTCTCAAATTCTTAAATTCTCAATATGTAGTAAAATTACATCATTTTCAGATTTATTCAAGTTAAAGTTAGCTTTAATGCTAAATAAACCTGTTTTTTGATATTCTTGACGTATAATTACTAAAAATACTACGGTTTCTTTAAATTATTACAAATTTTGTGGCTTTATTCGCAATTTGTATTAATTAGCTTTGGTTACATGGTAAAATATAATATTAGAATATGTCGGTTTTATTTTCTGCTTCGAAAGTTAGCAATGGTAAAGCTTGGTTTTGAATGCAGATCACATACTCTGTGCATTGCGGTTAATTTTAGGAATATAATTTTATGACACAAGATAAAATTTTGTGTGACATCGGTTTTATTGGTTTAGGTGTAATGGGCAAGAACCTAGTGCTAAACCTGGCCGATAATGGTTTTAATATTGCTGTTTTCGACTTGTGCGATGAAAAAATACAAGGCGTTATTGAGCAAGATAAAATTGAGAATACTACGGGAGTGCCGCGTGTATATGGCTGTTCATCCTATACTGAGTTGTTATCACGATTAAAAGCGCCGCATCTTATCGTATTAAGTGTACCGGCGGGTGATCCTGTGGATCAAGTGTGTGAAAATTTAATTGGAGCAGGTATTCAACCAGATGATATTGTTATTGATACCGGTAATAGCTTATGGGTTGATACTGTTGCTCGTGAGAGAAAATATAAAAGTAACTTCTTACTGTTTTCTTCCGCGGTATCTGGTGGTGAGGTAGGCGCACGTTTTGGCCCTTCATTAATGCCAAGTGGCTCTCCTTATGCGTGGACGCGTATAAAACCTATTTGGGAAGCTATTGCGGCTAAAGTTGATGCCGAAACAGGTAAACCAATAGAGCGTACTAAGCCAGGGGAAGTTATCACCACAGGTGAACCTTGTGCTGCGTATATAGGTCCTGCCGGAGCCGGTCATTATGTGAAAATGGTACATAATGGTATTGAATATGCGGATATGCAAATTATCTGTGAAGCCTATCATATTCTTAATGTTGGTCTTCAATTGAGTGCTGATGAAATAGCGACTATTTTTGAACAATGGAATAACGGCTTACTTGATAGTTATCTAATGGAAATAACTGTGGAAGTATTACGTCATAAATCTGTTGATACTGGGACTCCTTTAGTTGACCTGATCCTTGATAAAGCAGGGCAAAAAGGCACTGGGCTTTGGACTGCAGTAAGTAGTTTAGAAGTAGGTTGCCCAACACCCACTATCACGCAAGCTGTTTATGCTCGTTCTATTTCATCTTTTAAGGCGTTGCGCACACAAGCATCAACCCTATTGAATGGCCCTGAACTTGTAACGTTAACAAACCAAGAAAAACAATTACAAATAGATCAGCTTCATGATGCGATTTATTGCGCAAAAATGTGTGCTTATGCCCAAGGTTTTCAGTTAATGAAACTAGCAGGAAAAGAGCACGGATGGACTCTTGATTTCGCTAGTATTGCTAAAATTTGGCGCGCTGGCTGTATTATTCGCGCAACGTTTTTACAATCAATTGCCCAGGCATATGAGCGGAATAACGATTTAGACAATTTATTGCTTGATAGCTTTTTTACTAAACAACTGAGCGAGCGACAGCTAAATTGGCGTAAAGCAGTTTGTAGCGCTACAATGTTTGGCATCCCTAATGGTGCATTATCATCCGCATTATCTTATTATGACTCTATGCGCAGCGAAACGTTACCGGCGAACTTGTTGCAAGGTCAACGTGATTTTTTTGGTGCACATACTTTTGAACGAGTTGATAAAGCGGACGGTAAAAAATACCATGTAGAGTGGTCAAGCATTGAACGTAAAACTATTAAAGTAGAGTGAGGGTGAGTATTTATGACAGATGATCATTATAAGGATAAGCTCAGTGACGCGGCATTTAAAGTATGCCGTTTAGCGGCAACAGAACAGCCTTTTTCGGGAAAATACAATAATCACTTCCAAGCAGGTACCTACTTATGTGCCTGCTGTAACACACCACTTTTTACTAGTGAAAGTAAATTTGATTCGGGTTGTGGTTGGCCAAGTTTTTTCGACGCTATAGCCAAAAACACTGCTTATATTGAAGATTTAAACCACGGTATGGTGCGTGTTGAAATTCAATGTCAGCAATGTCAATCCCATCTTGGTCATGTGTTTGATGATGGCCCAAAACCTACCGGTAAAAGGTATTGCGTTAATTCGTTAAGTTTAACTTTCGAACAAAAATAGCGGGTAAATACCAATACTACAGAAAGGACGCCTAATACTTAGGTGTCTTAAATTTACCACTTTCAATGTTCGCTAACGTATTGCTGGCCACGTCATCTAAAAAATCAGCATCTAATGAGTAAGCACTCTGGTATTGTTTTAATTGCTGCTTCACTTGTTTATCATGTTTTGTTGTCACTAAGTGATAAATCTTAAGCCAAATATAGGCTTGCTTAGGTTTATCTCTATTGGTAAAAATTGTCGCCAGTGTTTGAAAAACTTCTGGAATTAATTTTGCGTTGGGCTGATGTAATTCAAGCGAGCGAAATAATAGCTGTAAGGTTTTATTCTTGTCTCTTTTTGCATAGTAAGTTGCTAACTGAAATTGCGAAATAGAGTCTTCTAAGGCTGAAGTCCCCTCTAACATTAAAAACTGTGCTAACGATTTTTTATTTAGCCCTCTTGACCAATGATAATAGAGCAGGTGAGGGTGCGCAGAATCAAGTGTTTGAGCTGATAATTCAGCTAATTTTGCTTTAGCTTTAAACAGATTGTTTTTTCTCATGGTGGTTTTTTCTTTTAATTTTATATGTTGGATCTGCGATGCCAACCCCATGCAATCCACGTAATCTTCGTAAGTAATTAACAGGTTATATTTATGTGAGTCTTTTATTATGGTTTTCAAATCTATGCGCGCTAATGCAACACCTATGCGTTCTCTTTTACACCAACTGTCTTGGCCAAATTCCTGACAAATTTTTGGGTTGTCCTTGCACAATTCAATTACACTTTTACTGCCATCACAACTTGATAATAGCAAGAGTGAAAAAATCAAGGTGAGTAATTTCATTTATTGTCACTTATATTATTTTAAATAGAGATTAGTTTTATAATGAAATAATCATGTAATCTATAGCGAAATATTACATCTTGCATTACAATATGCGCAAAATAATATCACACTATAGTCTAGTTCTGATTTGTTAAAAACTAAGTTAATATGATTATAGTAGACGCTCGTTTAATTGATTGAAATAAAAGGTTTAACTAATGACATCTCATCTAGAGGAAGAATATCAAACAAGTTGGCTAGAACGCCAGGCTTTCGCAGAAAATATGCAACCTATCCTTGGTCAGCTATTTAGAAACAAAGGTGTTGAAATAACAGTTTATGGTCGCCCGTTATTAAATGCTTCTCCTATTGATATCATTAAAGCACATAAAACCGTTGCTTTACATGAAGACACTAAACTACGTTTACGTGAAAGCTTTCCCTTTGTTGAAGCATTAAGCAAAATGACATTAGCGCCGGCACGTATTGATGTAGGTAAGTTGGCCTATCGTTATTTATTTAAAGGCTTATCAAACGATTTGTCAATTGAACAATACTTAGAAAAAGAATTATCATCAATAGTAAATACCAAAAGCGAACCTCAAAGCCAAGATGTAGTGTTATATGGTTTCGGTCGTATTGGTCGTTTATTGGCACGTTTACTAATAGATCAAACAGGTCCAACGGCTGAATTGAACTTACGTGCTATCGTTTTACGCCCATCTAAAGGTGGTGATGATTTAGAGAAGCGTGCTAGTTTATTACGTCGAGATTCTGTACATGGCGCTTTTAACGGCAGCATCACGATTGATAAAGAAAATAATGTAATCAAAGCTAATGGCGCTTTTATCAAAGTGATTTATGCTAAATCTCCATCAGAAGTTGATTACACCGAACACGGTATTAATAATGCGTTGGTTGTTGATAACACCGGTATTTGGAGTGATGAAGAAGGTTTAGGTCAACATCTACAATCTAAAGGTGTTGCTAAAGTATTATTAACGGCACCTGCCAAAGGTGATATTAAGAACATCGTTTATGGTGTTAACCATGGCATGATCTTACCAGAAGATAAAATTATTTCTGCTGCAAGTTGTACTACTAATGCTATTACGCCAGTGTTAAAAGCACTTAATGATGAATACGGTATTCGCAATGGCCATGTTGAAACTATTCACTCTTATACTAACGATCAAAACTTAATTGATAATTACCATCCTGCACCTCGTCGCGGACGTAGTGCTCCTTTAAATATGGTTATTAGTACTACCGGTGCTGCAAAAGCAGTAGCTAAAGCATTACCAGAGCTTAAAGGCTTATTAACAGGTAACGCAATTCGTGTTCCTACGCCGAATGTTTCAATGGCCATCATGAATTTAAATCTGAAAAAAGCGACAGATAAAGATGCGCTTAATGATTATTTGAGAAATATTTCATTAAAATCAGATCTACAAAATCAAGTAGATTACACTGCTTCAACTGAAATAGTTTCTACCGATCTTGTTGGCTCCCGCTATGCGGGTGTTGTTGATTCACAAGCAACGATTGTTGATGGTGACAGAGCTGTATTATACGTTTGGTATGATAATGAGTTTGGTTATAGCTGTCAGGTTGTTCGTGTTATGTCAGAAATGGCGGGTATCACGGTACCAACATTACCATTGAACTAATAAATAACGTCGAACGACTAGTGTAAATTAGTTAATGTCGAATGCAAAAAGGCGCTAATCTGTGAAGGTTAGCGCCTTTTTATTTATTTGTGGTAACAGAATTAACTCTAACGAAAATATTAATTACAAGCAGCGTTTTGGTTTAGGCAAGCCCGCATATTTGGTCGCTTGTTTTGCAGGACCATCAGGAAATAGTTTAAAAAGATAGCGGCTACTGGCTTTCTCTTCACCAAATTCAGCCTTCATTGCTTTGGTTAGCGCACGAATAGCGGGAGACGTGTTGTAGGTTAAATAAAATTGACGAACAAATTTAATTACTTCCCAGTGAGCTTGGGTTAATTCAAAGTCATCATTTTTTGCCATCACAATGGCTAATGCTTCTTGCCATAGTGCGTGATCTAACAGATAACCTTGTTTATCAGTGGCTATCTGCTCACCATTAAATACTAAACTTATTGCCATGTAATTACTCTGTTTGTTGTTAAAGTCAATTGGACTAGGTTGTTCATATTAATAAGGGTATACAACGCGTCATCTATTGCTATACCACGCGCTTTAGCGTGTTTTTTTATCACATATAACTGTATGCTAGCGTCGCGGTTGATGGTGTGAATTAACGGGTGATGAACGTTATAGCAACCATCATCAATAAAAACAATCACATCATTATCGCGTAATACTTGTAGGCATTGAGCAAAGTCATTACTGTTAAAGGCACTTTGACGAACAATATGTAAGGTGGGCATTAGTATTGTTTCTCAGTTAAAATCGTAAAATAGTGTGATGTGTTGCCAGTTTTTCAGCAAATTCATTTTTGGCTAATACTTGTACTTGGTCAATATGAAAGTCAGTAGTTAAGCTACGCTGACAAAGTGATTCTTGGCATATATAAATGTTTTCAAGGTCGTAAAACTCAAAAGCAGCAAAGGTTTTTAAGTAATCTTTCACTGAAATAATGCTTCCATTTTGTTCTTGAATCAATTGCCAAACGCCATCACCTTGAAAAAACAATGATGTGGGCTGTTCAAATGATCCAAATATTAAAGCGATATCTAGCGCATCTTTTCCCGCCGTATTTGAGTAGGGCGCTTTCGAATTAAGTATTGCGGTTAATTTAGGTAACGTATGAGCCATTAGAATTGCACCAATCGATCAGCTTTATTGACTAACTCAACTAACTCACCTAGTCCAGAAACGGTAAAGTCAGGATGAATGTTTTTGGGATCCTCATCACTAAGCCCGCGTTTTTCTGCGGCGGTAATACATAAATGTAATGGTAGTTGAAATGTTTGGTGAAGTAATTGCCATTGCTGTATGCATTGAAACTCATCACTCGCAATTTGCGCCTGCTGATTTGCGTGTATAGCACCATCTTGATAAAAGAACACACCAACCAGTTCAACACCCGATTTAAGCGCTGTTTCGACATAATCAAGTGCAGTTACGCTTAAGTTACTATAAGGAGGAGTAGTGACTACTACCGCTAGTTTTTTCACAAAAATAATTTCTCTCTTAAGTTCAGACATTAAAAAGCCCCGCAATAGCGAGGCTTTATATTATACAGATTATTATACAGAATTTTTACATACGTTAAAATTTATATAATTTATCTTCTTTTCAATACTCTAATCAATAACTGAAAAGTTAATCATCGTTACCAAGTACACCTAGAAGGCTTAGTAAGTGAACGAAAATATTATAAATATTTAAGTATAAAGAGACTGTTGCTCTAATATAGTTACGCTCGCCACCGTTGATGATACGACTTGTGTCATACAAAATCAAACCAGACATTACCATGATAACTGCAGCACTAATCGCTAGTTGAAGGGCAGGTATTTGGAAAAAGATATTAGCCAAACTTGCTACCAATACTACAACCAAACCTGTCATTAAAAAGCCACCCATAAAGGAGAAGTCTTTTTTACTTGTTAATGCATAACCAGATAAAGCGAAAAAGATTAATGCAGTACCACCAAGGGCTTGCATAATCATAGCGGGTCCACCAGGCATTGCTGCATAGACATTAAGCATTGGCCCAAGGGAAGCACCCATTAAACCGGTAAAGCCAAATATCCAATAAACACCGCTAGCAGACTCTGCTTTTTTGTTTACAACAAACATTAGACCAAAAGCAACTAACATCATCACCAATGCGAGCATGTGTGATAAATTCATCGCCATTGAAACGCCAGCTGTTACTGCACTGAATGCTAGTGTCATAGATAAAAGCATATAAGTATTTTTCAATACTTTATTTATTTCGATAGCAGAGCTTTGGCTCGCTGATTGAAAACTCGTGTTAGATTGCATAGAAACTTCCTTTAAAAACTTAATTAAAATAACTTTATATAAGCTAAGATAAGGGCGATTTGGTAAAGTTCAAGTTATTTTTGTTAACATCACCAGACGACCTTGTGACATATTATGACATGTTTTTTTGAAATTGCTAGCCTAATCCTGCCGATACTGCTCTATAATTTGTTTCTTTTTGTAACAGTTCAAACTGTGATCATTTACCATACCACATGCTTGCATATGTGCATAACAGATAGTTGAGCCAACAAATTTAAAACCACGTTTTTTCAAATCTTTACTCCATGCCTCAGATTCAATACTCGTAGCAGGGTAGTCAGATAACAGGGTATATTTATTAACAATCGTTTTGTTATTAACAAATCCCCACATATAGGTACTAAAGCTACCAAATGCTTGCTGAATCTCAATAAACAGCTTGGCATTATTGATTACGGCATTAATTTTACCACGATGTCTAATAATGGCTGAATTCAACATTAACGCCTCAACGTTGTCTTGATTATATTTGGCTACCTTGTGCACATCAAAGTTTGAAAAAGCCTCTTGATATCCTTGTCGACGTTTTAATATGGTGTACCAACTTAACCCTGCTTGGGCTGACTCTAGAATTAAAAATTCAAAAATTTTTCGATCATCATAAACAGGTACTCCCCACTCTTCATCATGATATTTAACATAATCTAGTTTCGATGTATCAAGCCAAGGGCAGCGGCATTTGTTCTCAGTGATATTGGTCATGTCTTTTTACTCAAAATGGATTTCCTTTTCAGTATTTTTGTCTTTGTCGATTGAATTACCCTCAAACTGACTGTTTTTTTAGCAGTCAGTAGTAATTAATGCATTTTTTGTTAATAATAGCTTTACAAGCTTATGCTGACACTCTATTATCCGCCTCGTTCTCAAGCAAGCATTGTTTTACAAGCTTATTTGTTAACTTCAGGTGAGATGGCTGAGTGGTCGAAAGCACTGGTCTTGAAAACCAGCAAGGGTTTATAGCCCTTCTAGAGTTCAAATCTCTATCTCACCGCCAAATTCTAAAAAACCGCTACTTTAATAAGTCGCGGTTTTTTTTCGTCTTGAGGTCTTGAGGAAGAGGGGTTATAGCATTAAACCTTCGAGTAGAGTTCAAACTTCTATCTCACCGCCAAATTAAGAAAAGCCCGTTACGAAAGTAACGGGTTTTTTGCTTTATGAGGCTTAAAATGTAAACAACGGGTTTATAGCGCCTAACTTTCTAGTAGAGTTCAAGTTTCTATCTCACCGACAAATTCTAAAAAACCGCTACTTTAATAAGTCGCGGTTTTTTTTCGTCTTGAGGTCTTGAGAAAAAGGGTTTATAGCGCCTAACCTTCGAGTAGAGTTCAAATCTCTATCTCACCGCCACATTTTGTAGGTAAACTTCTGTTTTGCATATTTTTTTTATGTTTTCTACTTTCTGAGCCGTCAGGAAGACCGTCAAATATTCACGTTACTATAAAAAACTATCTCATATAAAATTAATCGAACCTGATCAAAGATCAGAACCCCATAATTTTATCTAAGGTTGCAGATGAAATGGACAATTACATTAGTTGTGCCACTAATATATATGATCACTTTGTGCGCATTCCTGACATTAGCCTAAAACTTTTAGCCATATATTTTCTAATCCATTGTTTCTGTCATGTTACTGAACCGGCTCAATAATAAGCTCTAACTTCTAATTTAAAAACTAAAAACTAAAAACTAAAAACTAAAAAATGAAAATATATTCACCATTTTGTGCCTAATAATTACGTTGTGACTGGGTGCTTTACCGTTTATTGCTTTGGGTGTCTAGATTCTTTTGGGGTATTTCCGTAATTATCTTTTGCCTGATTGTATGAAAACGTTTAGAAAATAATAATGTAGAAGTCGGGACAAATATGGCCGTCTAATAAATTGTTAGCTTAAAAGCGCTTGAGTTTATGAACCGATTAACCAGCTTCGGCTGCGCCTTTGACAAACCATCCCGATCAAACCGAATCCAATCAGTAGATATGTTGATGGCTCGGGGATGCGCTGGTAGAGCCACATGCCACTATTGCTGGAGGCTTGCGCATACAACCAGGATCCTGATGCGTGGTCGTTACCAAGGGAAGTATCTTCGACATCCATAACGTCCGGAACAAAAAAATGATCGGGGTCAGTGAAATCATAGGGGGCGCCGCCCCGTGTCCGCGAATACCCATTAACAGCTGCAGCATTCGTAATAAACCGGTTTGCAAAAAATAATCCGCCATCGGCTCCATTAGGACCATCAATGTCGACAAAATTGGAGGCCCATGGTTCATCTGAATCCCCTATTACTGTTAGTAAATCAAAATAAAAGCTGGGGGGGGTAATACCTGCCTGAATTAACATGTATCCAACTTCCTCACCGGTTGCCCAGGTCCAACCACTGAAATCAACACCGCTAAAAGACCCAGAGCAAACCCCTGTTACCTCATCGCATACACCCTCGTTGATAATATTTATTACATTGATTCCGGTAGTTTCCGTCAGCTGTCGCCAATCCTTTCCACCTATAACTGTGGCATTTACGGGATTTGCAAGCTGAACTATGATCGCTCCGATAATAAAACACTTTGTAATATTGTTTTTCATGATAGTTCCCATTCTTTGAGTGAAAAATACGATATCTAACCGCACTAGGTAACTTTCATACCAGAAAGTTTCCCCTTTATTTATTTTTATTTTGAATTAATAGACTAGAATAATTTTACTGTCATGTAACTGACTTTTATCAGGAAATCATTTTATAATTAATGAGACTAGTTATTCCATGAGAGGTGTCAAACAAGCCTGTTTTTTTTCTAGAGCAGAATGATTTTTTGTGCTTTTTTCCGATTTTAAATGAGTTATAAGAATATATAATCGCGGAAAATAAGCTCAAGCTAGGCGTTAGGTGCAAACAATGAGGTTGAGTATGAAGAATTGTTTTACCAACAGGTATTTTAATTTATCCAAGTTGGCTTATTCTAGATGAGCTATTTGTGAAATACTTTAACTGTTGTAGGTGTCATCATATATTAAAATTAAATAGCTGGAGTAAATTGCACCTATAAGGCGTTCAAACGGGCACTGAGAGCTGGCTATTGTTCGTATCTCACACATTTTAGCCAGCTATTATAGCCTCTTAACGTGGCATGGGTACAAAAACTAATCTGAATCTGTTTTAACTAATGACCGTTTTGTGGCATTAGTGACGGTTAATTCAATAAAAAAGCTGCTTAAAAATAGGCTGGTATGATAAAAAGGGATGATTTTCATCCCTTTTTATATCTAAAATATATTCCTCTGTGTGATTGATATATCCATGTAAAGGTACGTGCGAGCTATTCGGCCTCTAGCACTTGCTGGCGGTTCAGCTTTACGGTTATCTATCTTCATGGCACAACTACCAAAGTCACTTTTTTCACTAGGTAACATGGTGAAGTTATAATTGGCTTGAAAGTCTCTGACATATTTGAAGAGCCAGTGATTAAATAAAAAATAATTGATAGATTCTTTCTTAATAAACTTTGTAGAGGTAAACATGTACATTGAACAGCCAACAATAGCTAGTAGACCTGAGTCTCCGATGAAAAAATCATTGATGCAGGTAAACAATTAGTATCAGAGGGGATGCGAAGCACTGGGTTTGGGCTACGCGGCATGATAGGTATTGTGGTGATCCAAAAAGGCCACTTAAAGTATGGCAAGCTGATTTAAGTTATAGGCATAACGATGGGGTAAGGGGTATTTCTTACTACATCGTTGTAACAACGAAATGAGATGGTTCACAATTTTCTGATCCCAACTTAATGTGATAAAATCCACATTTACCGAGCCTTCTTTTCAGCCTAGTAATTAGAGACACTACAATTAGTAGGAGTTTGTTAGTGAAATACGTTGTAGAAATATTTATATATATAATTTATAACCAACGCCTTTAATCGTTTTGATCCAATGCGGGTTATCTGGGTCAAGTTCAACTTTTTTTCTCAACAAGTGCATGTATTGATAAAGATCAGATTTATTTGCACGCCTTCTATTTGGCCATAAATGTGTGATCAACTTTTCGGTCGTGCATACGCGTTTAGGGTCTTCAGCTAACAACTTAAAAAGCTTAAATTCCTTAGCGGTAAGTTCTAAATTTTTTCCTTCTAAATAAACGTTTTGACAATCTCTGTCTATTTCAAAAAGACCTAACAATTCGAGACCCACCTCTCGTTCATGTAACCTATTGGCATCATTAAGTTGTTTTGATGAAAAAGAATTAATTGTTTCTAATAATGCTCGGCGATCATTGCCAAGCCTACGGTTGTTACCTCTTCGGTCATCGAAAACATGCGTTAGATCGATAATATATTTATTAATATAATCATCAAGTTTTTCAATAAAAGTTTCATCTTTATAATAGTTTATCCAAGGTGCCATTATGTGTATTGGTATTTTATTTTTATTATGTATGGCACAAATAGGAATGGAATATTGATTATGAATTTTATTTAACGAGTTCAAATGTTCTTCAATCAAAGAGGAAGTCAGCTCACGTAAATCAATAATAATTAATTTCAACTTAGGATCAGTATCATTACTATATAGTGGCCTAGAGCACGATATACATTTAAGAGTGAAATGATTAGCAACACAATAGCCCGTCAATAAGCCAACAATAAAGCTATCATCTGAAATGATAAGCATATTATTGTGAGGCAGAAAATACTGCATATTGTAGTCCTTATTATTTTAAATGGTGTTATTAAGCCTGCTCAGGACAAAATTATAGAAAAGAATTAATTGCCTGCTTCTCGATTTGATCTTTCGTCAAATTTTGACAAAGAAATATTATAAAAAAAAGAACAGGCATGGTTAGCCTAAATTAAGTTTATTGTGAGGTCGCTGATTTTTGTCAGGTATTCATCGTTAGATAGTTTTAAAAAACGTTGTTTAATAAAAAAGCCATACTTACGCCTAGAATAAATTTTATGACTAATACAATAGCCTAATTGAGCCATTCGATAGATCTGATAGGTTAACAATATTAAATGTAAAAAGTCTGCCTACACAACTAACCTCAAAACAGGATACCCGTACAAGATAGAACAGAATCGAGTTTTTAGTTAAGCTCTGTTAAAAACCAATAATACCTTCTGTTAGTGTTGCTACATTTAATAAAATTATTTCAAATATAAATGGCTTTGATTCTTTTTTAAGTGTTTTTTGATGTGCCTTTTATGGAATTTTAAGTTAACCATAGACTAGTATTCACGGTGAATACAAAGCGATGCATTCCGATATATGTTAACGCAGATACAGGTTAACGCTTTTATTTTTATATAGGCATGCACGCTTTATATGTCTGTTTACGGTTTTCGATGTTACTATTTTTCTTATTGCACTAGATGTTTTCTTATAGCACTAGATACTTCAATTAGATTAATAGTTACTAAATAATTTTTAGTGGAGTATGAAATATGAAATCTTTTAACAAAAACTTACTAGCAATAAGTATTGCCCTAGTACTTAGCTCTGCAGCCAATTTAGCATGGGCAGCGGAAGCAGATAATGGATCAGCCGCAGCTGATGAAACCTCAACGGCAACTGCTGACAACAACAACTCGGATAATAGCACTGCTGATAACGACAACAACAATTCGGATAATAGTACTGCTGACAACGATGACAACAGCAATAACTCGGACAATAGCGTTGCTGACAACGACAACAACAATTCGGATAATAGCACTGCTGACAACGATGATAACAGCAATAACTCGGATAATAGCACTGCTGATAACGACAACAACAATTCGGATAATAGTACTGCTGACAACGATGACAACAGCAATAACTCGGACAATAGCGTTGCTGACAACGATGATAACAGCAATAACTCGGACAATAGCGTTGCTGACAACGATGACAACAGCAATAACTCGGATAATAGCACTGCTGACAACGACGACAACAGCAACAATTCCGATAATACTAATAACTCGGACAACAGTGTTGCTGACAACGATGACAACAGCAATAACTCGGACAATAGCGTTGCTGACAACGACGACAACAGCAACAATTCCGATAATACTAATAACTCGGACAACAGCGTTGCTGACAACGATGACAACAGCAATAACTCGGATAATAGCACTGCTGACAACGACGACAACAGCAACAATTCCGATAATACTAATAACTCGGACAACAGTGTTGCTGACAACGACGACAACAGCAACAATTCCGATAATACTAATAACTCGGACAACAGTGTTGCTGACAACGATGACAACAGCAATAACTCGGACAATAGCGTTGCTGACAACGACGATAACAGCAATAACTCGGATAATAGCACTGCTGATAACGACAACAACAATTCGGATAATAGTACTGCTGACAACGATGACAACAGCAATAACTCGGACAACAGTGTTGCTGACAACGATGACAACAGCAATAACTCGGACAATAGTGTTGCTGACAACGACGACAACAGCAACAATTCCGATAATACTAATAACTCGGACAATAGTGTTGCTGACAACGATGACAACAGCAATAACTCGGACAATAGCGTTGCTGACAACGACGACAACAGCAACAATTCCGATAATACTAATAACTCGGACAACAGTGTTGCTGACAACGATGACAACAGCAATAACTCGGACAATAGCGTTGCTGACAACGACGACAACAGCAATAACTCGGACAATAGCGTTGCTGACAACGACGACAACAGCAACAATTCCGATAATACTAATAACTCGGACAACAGTGTTGCTGACAACGATGACAACAGCAGGGCTACTGCAAGTGCCATGGGGTCAGCTGCTGCCAACAATGCTGGAGTAGCGACCGTTGATAATTCAGACAACAGTGATAGGTCTGATAACAGTGATCATTCTGACAACTCAGATCATTCCAATAACTCTGATAATAGCATGGCTAGTGCAAGTGCTATGGGGTCTGCCGCTGCCAATAATGGTGGAGTAGCGACAGTTGATAACTCAGATAACAGTGATAACTCTGATAACAGTGACAAAAGTTATGCCGAGGCGACTGATCACTCAGCTTCAGCGAATAATGGCGGTACTGCCAGTATTGATAACAGTGACAATAGCACCAATACCAATAGTAGCGACAACAGTTCAGCTTGGTCTGAAGGATGGGGAACATCTTCAGCAAATAATGGCGGCACAGCTACAACAACCTATTCGGTTAATGAATCTGTATTAACAGGTACAGTAACGGATAACAATGTGGCATATAACTTCAATGGTGCTTCTACAATGGCAACCAGTAACAATATGACAAATACCTTTAACGGTACCGCTGGCATTAACCAAAATGTGCAAAATATTGGCAATAATGCTTTAACGCAACAACAGGTATCATTTCAAGGGAATGTTAATGTAAACCAATAACGGTGAGCACATCATCTAAGGTTTATATGAAATGACGTTAAAAGGTTGCTGACATTATTGTCAGCAACCTACCATAAGGATAACGGCTATGAAAAAGCTATATCAAAGTATTCGTCTATTAATATTGCTTACCTTGTTAATTATGATAAGTAACAAAATCTCTGCCGAAGATATTGCGATAATTGATGTTTCGCCTGTAATTCTCGAAGATTTAGATCAAATTAGAGGCCTTGGTGGAATCGTTGATGTTACTAACAATGCGAACTTAGGAGCCGTACTTACCAATAATGACGCTAGCAACAGTGTGACTGGATATAACATAATAGATCAAGGTTCATTTAATGATGCAAGCGGTGTATTTTCTATTATTCAAAATACGGGTAATAATGTCATCATTCAAGACTCGACTATTATTACTATTACAATATCTCCTGATTAAAGGTAACCATTATGAGTAGAATATTTACGGTGTTTTTACCACTAATAGTAATACTTCTAATACTTCCTACACATGCTGGTACCGTTAATTTAGGCGGAGGTTTCAGTGGAGGTGAGTTTTCAATAAAGGTTTCAAGCATCAAGGAACAGCGATTCAAAACTATTTATAAGCAACAATACGACTTTAGTTGTGGCTCTGCCACTTTGGCAAGTTTATTGGCTTTTCATTATGACGATGTTGTAAATGAATTTATGGTCTTTAAAGATATGTATGCCAATGGTAATCAACAGAAAATACAACAGAACGGCTTCTCCTTATTAGATATGAAACGCTATCTATCACGTCGAGGTTATAGATCTAATGGTTTTAAAATCAGTTTAGAACAGCTTGCTAAAACTGAGATTCCAGCCATAACGATTATTAATAATAAAGGTTATATGCACTTTGTTGTTATTAAAGGCAGTGATGAACACGAAGTATTAGTTGGTGATCCTGCTATCGGCATTAAAGTTTATAGCAGAGTCGAATTTGAAAAAATGTGGAACAAACAAATTCTATTTGTTATTCAAGACAAAAAAGATATAGCCTCTAATTATTACCAAACTCAGGCTGAATGGAAATTAAGAGTGAAGGCTAATTTAGGCATGGCCGTTGACCATTCTAGTTTAGCACTATTCAATATGCTCCAACCTTCAGCAATTGATTTTTGATTAAATTTTTAGGATATTTACATGAATATAAATTCAGTTATGCTTTTAATAAAATCACTCATCATGGTGGCATTTATAATAATGGTGGGTTCAGGTTCAGCTACAAGCAGAGACAACATTGCCTTTGAACAACCTGTAGATACAGAAAAATGGCTTCAAGTATCGGACACAATATTAGCTTATTCACGAGGAGGGTTTATATTACCGAATGGAGTCATTGTTGATATCAGTTTTGAAAAGCGTATATTTAGAAATGGTGAAGAAACCTCTAGCTCTTATTTTGAAACACCAAGTAATCTGAACTTAGTTAAAAATGGAAAGCTAAATATACCTGGAGTATCTAATACCCTATTTCAGTCAATTGTCCAAAATGATCTCGACAACCAAACGCTACAAACTATCAATAACATCAACATTGACATTAAAAACTTAAATAACAACCTAACCCCAAGTAATAACCAATTTTATAATTTGCACGCATTGTCTACAGCTATTAACTAGCCCATTCCCACAAAATCAACTCATTTATAGTGATGGTGTTATCTCAATATTATCCCAAAGGCTGGTTTATAATCTTCTAAGCGGAATAAAATAAAGTAGGTGAAACGATGTCTTTTCTTCATCTACTTTGCTGAAAGGCGTTGGTAATTCCAACTGCATCTTCAAGTGGGGGGAGTTATAAATAAAGTGTTATTTAAAAGGTGACCTGGTCAAGTAAATTCAGTCACCCCAGTTAAGCTACTTTTTCTAACTCATTAATTTTTAATTCGAAATCATTCGGGCTTTGATAGCCTAAGTAAGAATGTAATCGGTTACTGTTATACCACA
>JBLIEW010000028.1:0-60157 GCA_047633255.1 Colwellia sp. | reverse complement strand
AATTTAGTGGTGCGGTTGGGGGGACTTGAACCCCCACGACCTAAATCATTAGCCCCTCAAGCTAACGCGTCTACCAATTCCGCCACAACCGCGCAATACTAAATCTTAACTACCTATTTTACTATGTTATCTTGCTAATATTGAGGTTAATAAGCTAACTTAATTACTTGGGTACATCACTACTATCATTTTTAGTAACAGGTGCATCAGAAGCTGGCACATCACTATTTTCACTCATAGTAGATTCAGCACTTTCATCTGGGATAGCATCGGTAGCAATTGTTTGTTCACTTACTGGCGCACTTAAGTTATTCCACTCATCAACTGCTTTTGTTCTATTAGCCGTTAAATTACCTAAAACTAAGCTGATAACAAAAAATGCAACGGCTAGCCAAGTAGTCGCTTTAGTTAAGAAGTTACCTGAGCCACCAGAGCCAAAAACGGTTGCTGATGAACCAGCACCAAAAGAGGCACCCATATCAGCTCCTTTACCTTGCTGAATTAGCACTAAACCAATTAACGTTAAGGCAATAAGTACATAGGCAATAATTAAAACTTGATAAAACATTTTTACTTTCCTTTAGCTGCTGAGCAAATTTTTGTAAATTGTTCAACGTGTAAACTAGCACCACCAATAAGACCACCGTCAATATCAGTTTGTGCAAATAATTCTTCACAGTTCGACGCGTTCACGCTACCACCGTATAATAAAGGCACTTTACTCGCCACGTTTGCATTAGCTTTAGCTAAAAATTGACGAATAAATTTATGTGTTTCTTGTGCCATCTCGCTTGACGCTGTTTTACCAGTACCTATTGCCCAAACTGGCTCATAGGCGATAACAACATCAATAAATTTTTCAATACCTACTTCATCAATTACAGGTTGTAATTGCGATGCGAGTACTGTTTCTGTTTGCTCTGCGACTCGTTCTGCTTCGCTTTCGCCAATGCACAAAATAGGTGTTAAACCTGCTTTTAGTGCGGCACTCACTTTATCAGCAATTTCTACAGATGTTTCTTTATAGTAACTTCTACGTTCAGAGTGACCTATAATAACAAATTTTACCGATAATTCCTGCAACATTTGTGTAGAAATTTCGCCAGTATAAGCGCCACTTTCATGGGCACTTACATTTTGAGCACCAACATGGATAGCTTTATCTAATTTATTAACTTTTGCCTGAGAAATAAATTCAGATAGAAAAGGACTACTTGGGCAAATAACAATATCAACATTCTCTTGAAGTTCAACAGATGTTAAACCATCAACTATGGTGTTTATTAACGCTAAGCCGCCATTCATTTTCCAGTTAGCTGCAACGATTGCACGTCTAGCCATTTTTTATTCCCCTTGCTGTTCTTCAACACATTGTAAAATAAAGCCGCGAGATATTAACCAACATAAGTTTAACTTACAAGTGATAAGTTAAAATCAATCAATTTTCTGTTAATATCTTGCTTAATTGCTGTTTTTTACAACACAAAAAATTAAAACAATAAAACTTGTTAACTTGCTAACCTTACTGAGTCGGCAATTTCGTGAGCTAAGCTGGTGACTTCGTCAAGTTCAGGACCTTCTACCATGACACGTATTAATGGCTCTGTACCTGATTTACGTAGTAACACTCGGCCTCTTCCAGATAACTGTTCGCTAACCCTATCAACACACGTTTGAACACTTGAGGCATTGATAGGATCACTGCCGCCAGAAAAGCGGACATTAACAAGAATTTGAGGCAGCATTGTCATACCTTGTCGTAAGTTAAATAACGATTCTTTACGCTGACAAACAGCCGTTAATACGTTAAGTGCGGCAATAATGCCATCCCCTGTAGAGGTATGGTTTAAATTGATAATATGACCTGAGTTTTCAGCACCTAATTTCCAACCTTTTTCACTGAGCATTTGCATGACATATCTATCACCGACATTACTGCGCGCAAAAGGGATATCAAGCTGCTCTAACGCTAGTTCAAGGCCCATATTACTCATTAAGGTACCGACAACGCCACCTTGTAAATTTCCTGTTTTCAAGTCATTACAAGCGATAATATAAACGACTTCATCGCCGTCAATAACATAACCGGTGTGATCAACCATCATTAAGCGATCACCATCACCATCAAGTGCTATACCTAAATCTGCTTTATGCTCTATTACCGCAGCTTGTATCATCGCCATTGATGTTGCGCCGCAGCCATCATTAATATTAGTGCCGTTAGGCGATGTACCTACTTCAATAACCGTGGCGCCTAATTCGCGAAAAACATTCGGCGCAATATGATAAGTAGCCCCATGCGCGCAATCAACCACAATGGTTAGATCTTGCAAAGATAACTGGCTTGGAAAATTACTTTTACAAAATTCAATATAGCGACCCGCTGCATCTTCTATTCGATTTGCTTTACCTAAATGACTTGACTCTACACAGCCCATAGGCTTGTCTAATTCAGCTTCAATTGCCATCTCTACATCATCGGGTAATTTCTGACCGTCTTGTGAGAAAAACTTGATGCCGTTATCATAAAAAGGATTATGAGAAGCACTGATAACAATACCGGCTTCAGCACGAAATGTTTTGGTTAAGTAGGCAATAGCAGGTGTCGGCATTGGTCCAAGTAAACCGATATCAATACCTGCTGCAGAAAAGCCCGCTTCAAGTGCTGATTCAAGCATATAACCAGAAATACGTGTGTCTTTACCAATTAACACTTTTTTTGTGCCTTGAGCCGCTAATACTTTACCGGCTGCATAGCCTAGTTTCATAACAAACTCAGGAGTCACTGGGTATTGACCCACTAAACCACGTATACCATCAGTACCAAAATATTTACGACTAGACATTTTTTATCCCTTACTTTTAATCTTTACTTAAAGCTTTAACATTTATGTATTACTTACGTGCTGTATTTTTTGCACGCTTAATTAACGCCTTACGTTAATCAGCGGTTATGCTTTATATTGAGCAACCGCTTTTAAAATATTTATTGCATCGACACTTTCTTGCACATCATGAACACGTATAATATTAGCACCCTGCTGAACGGCAACTATTGCCGCGGCTAAACTACCCGCTAAACGTTCATCCACTTCTCTGTTCAATAAATTACCTATCATCGATTTACGTGAAATCCCTGCTAGTACCGGTAAACCTAACGACTTGAACTGAGCAAACTTGGCTAGCACTTCATAATTGTGTGCTAATGTTTTACCAAAACCAAAACCAGGATCTAACACCAATCGTTCTTCATTGATGCCATTTTGCTCACAACACGCAATGCGCTGTTTAAAAAACGCCAGTATGTCATCAATAATATGACTATATCGTGGGTTTTCTTGCATCGTACGAGGCATGCCCTGCATGTGCATAAGACAAACCGCAATATTGCTTTGAGCAACAACCTCAAGGCAACCTTTATTTTGCAAAGCGCGCACGTCATTAATCATGTCAGCGCCATGGACAATGGCCTCACTCATGACTTCCGCCTTTGTTGTATCGATAGAGACATTGATGTCAAAACGTAACTTGATTGCTTTAAGTAATGGGATTACACGAACTATTTCATCTTGTACGTTTACTTCAGCGGCACCTGGACGTGTTGATTCACCACCAATGTCGATAATATCGACACCGTTTGCTACCATTTTCTCTACTTGTTTTAACGCACTATCAAGACAAGTAAATTGTCCACCGTCAGAAAAAGAGTCTGGCGTAACATTTAGTATACCCATCACTTTAACTTTATTTAATTGAAGCTGTGTTGATGTAAGTACTGTTTTTTGCGTATTTTTTGACATCATTATTTATGTTTATAATTAGTTTTATAACTGATTTAATAAAGGGCTTAATATAATAAAACCTCGATATTTGTACTAAACATCGAGGTTTTATCTGTTTACCAATGGTATTGACTATTTATATTCAATATTTGAAATAAAAAATCTTAGCTATTTAGCCGGTGTATCACCACTTGGCTCTGACAAATCTGGGCTTGGCTTGTCTTTGGCGCTATCTTCTTTTTTAACTGACGCATCACCACCACTGTTTGAATTGTTGCTTGAACTAGAGCCGTTATCATCCCAACCAGCGGGTTTACGAACCTCTGTTCTCGCCATCAAATCATCAATTTGCAATGCATCAATAGTTTCATATTTCATTAGCGCATCTTTCATCGCATGTAAAATATCTAAATTTTCTTTTATCAATGTTTCAGCACGATCGTAGTTACGCGCAATGACTCGTTTAATTTCTTCATCAATTAATTTTGCTGTTTCATCTGACATATGTAGTGACTTAGACGAACTACGCCCTAAGAACACTTCACCTTCTTCTTCAGCAAAAAGCATAGGACCTAATTTTTCAGAAAGCCCCCATTGCGTAACCATTTTACGAGCAATGTTAGTTGCGCGTTCAATGTCATTTGATGCACCCGTTGATACTTTATCACTACCATAAATAACGTCTTCGGCGATACGACCACCATATAAAGAAGAAATATTACTTTCTAAATGTTGCTTAGAATGGCTAAATCTATCTTGCTCTGGTAGGTACATAGTTACACCTAACGCGCGACCACGTGGAATAATACTTACTTTATATACTGGATCATGATCTGGAACTAATCGGCCAATAAGTGCATGACCTGCTTCATGATATGCAGTCATTTCTTTTTCAGACTCAGACATCACCATTGATTTGCGTTCAGAGCCCATCATGATTTTATCTTTAGCTGCATCAAATTCATGCATACCGACAACACGACGTGAGGTACGAGCTGAACATAATGCGGCTTCATTAACTAAGTTAGCTAAATCAGCACCTGAGAAACCAGGTGTACCGCGTGCAATGACAGAGGCTTTAACATCATCCCCTAAAGGAACTTTACGCATATGTACTTTTAATATTTGTTCGCGACCACGAACATCAGGTAAGCCTACTGTTACTTGGCGATCGAAACGACCTGGACGTAATAACGCGGGATCTAATACATCAGGGCGGTTAGTCGCAGCAATAACAATAACGCCTTCATTACCTTCAAAACCATCCATCTCTACTAGCATTTGGTTCAAGGTTTGCTCACGTTCGTCATGACCCCCACCCATACCAGCGCCACGTTGTCGACCTACCGCATCAATTTCATCAATGAAAATAATACAAGGGGCAGCTTTTTTTGCTTGCTCGAACATATCTCGAACACGCGATGCACCAACACCGACAAACATTTCAACAAAGTCTGAACCGGAAATAGTAAAAAACGGTACTTTAGCTTCACCAGCAATGGCTTTTGCTAATAATGTTTTACCTGTACCCGGCTGTCCTACCAATAAAATACCTGATGGAATACGACCACCTAGCTTTTGGAATTTTGTCGGCTCTCTTAAATAATCAACCAATTCAGCCACATCTTCTTTGGCTTCATCACAACCGGCAACATCTGCAAAGGTTGTTTTGATTTGGTCTTCACTTAGTTGACGTGCCTTAGACTTACCAAAAGACATAGCTCCTTTACCGCCACCACCTTGCATTTGACGCATGAAGAAAATCCACACACCAATCAGTAAAATCATGGGGAACCACGAAACAAAGATAGTGGTAAGGAAGCTTGTTTCTTCTGGAAGCTTACCCTTTGCACGTACACCTTGTTTCACTAAATCATTGATTAAGTCACGGTCATAACCACCAGGAATAACGGTTTTGTAGCTTTCGCCACTACGTTTTTCACCAGTGATCACACCATTTCTATCAACATTTGCATCACGAATTTGCCCTTGGCGTACATCGGTGATGAATCGTGTGTAATCTGTTTCATTTTCAGTAGCTGTATTAGGAGAAAAACTCTGAAAAACAGACATTAGGACGACGGCTATAACTAACCATAAAATAATATTTTTTGCCATATCACTCAACTTCATGACCTCTTTGGGTTGATAAATTTATTAAAATAATGCTGTAAAAGTTTATTGTGTCTAATTTACTATAATTCAAGGGCAGTAGCCATTTAACTTTAGTCACAATTTACAACTGGTAACATAATATCTATTAATCTCTAGTACTGCACCGTTATTTAAAACAGGTAGCGACTAGATATACTTCACGAGAACGTGCTCTAGATGACTCTGGTTTTCTAGTTTTAACATTTTTAAATACAGTGCGTAGTGCTTTCATAAAATCTTCAAAGCCTGCACCTTGGAATACCTTAACAACAAAAGCACCATTAGGCTTTAATACTTGGTGACACATATCCAAAGCTAATTCGACTAAATACATACTGCGCGCTGAATCAGCACTTTCATTACCCGTCATATTTGCTGCCATGTCAGACATAACAACATCAATATTTTTTCCGTTAATGCGCTGTAATAAAGCATCAAGAACCGCTTCTTCACGAAAATCGCCTTCTAAAAAGTCGACCCCTGCAATAGCATCCATAGGTAAAATATCACAGGCAATTACCTGCCCTTTATCACCAACCGCCTTAACAGCATATTCAGACCATCCCCCTGGGGCAGCACCTAAATCCACCACTTTCATGCCCGGCTTTATAAGTTTGTCTTTATTATTTATTTCTTCAATTTTAAAGACAGCGCGTGAACGTAAACCAAGCTTTTTAGCTTTTTTAACATATTCATCTTCAAAATGCTCATCAAGCCAACGCTGTGAACTATTGGTATGTTTTTTCTTTGCCATGTTTATTTTCGACTTTTATAGATATTAGCTGTTAGATAAGGGTAAAATAGCGCTAATTCAAGTTAACAACTATCGAAATTTATTAATGAACTTAAATAAAAAGCAAATCCAATACTTAAAAGGTGTTGCTCATACACTTAAACCTATTGTTTTATTAGGAAATAATGGCTTAACTGAAGCTGTTGTAGCCGAAATAGATTACGCACTTAATCACCATGAATTGATTAAAGTGAAAATCCCAACAGATGATAAAGAAAATAAAGCGTTAATTGTTGAAGCAATTTGTCGTGAAACTAACTCTACCAAAATACAAGTTATTGGTAAAACGTTGATTATTTATCGCCAAAGTGATGAACATAAGATTCGTATTCCGAAAACATAAAACCGTGGTAAGCGGCAAGTTAACGTTTGTCGCAATCTACATTTTATTTTACCGGAAAACTAAACAATATTAGAACAACATTATACTTTTTTCCAAAACGTTTCCAAAACGATAGCTATACCCGTTCCACTTGAAGATGCAGTTTCAGAGCGAAGCTAGGAAATCAGATCAAGGCGCGATACGCTGATAATGGTTATTCCCTTATCGAGTAGTGCAACGCAGGACTGGTTTTCTAGCTTAGCTCCCTACGGGCAAGTCGATAAAGGGTCATCTCCTGCGTTATTGATTTCGACAATAGAATAACTATTCTCTTCAATCAATGCCTTGTAGCTAACCCTTTCTCATCTTGCTGAAATCTGCATCTTCAAGTGGAGCGGGTATAAGACCCATTATGTACATCCCTGCCCATAGAGAATCCATGCTTTAATCAAACTTTGTGGTCTACCATGTTCGGCTGAAAGCGCATTTTCCTGATATAATCCTTCATAAAAAATACGCCTTGATTGTGAATCGCTCAGACTTCATGAATCAGCATCTTGAAGTGGAGCAGGTATATATATTATAATTATTACATTGGTGAAATTTGTCTTTTTTCGAGAGAGTACTTTATGATAAGAATTAGCCGTATGGCCGATTATGCACTGTTGGTGGCACTTAAAATGTGTGGTCGCGAAGAGCTGATTACGCTAGACAGCTTGTGTGAATTAACCACCTTGACCCTACCGACTGTTCGTAAATTGATGCGCGCACTGACCCATAGTAATTTGGTGGAATCAGTGAGAGGGCCTCACGGTGGTTATAAACTGAGTGGTAAACCCGATCAAATATCCATCGCACAAGTGATTGAATCCATTGATGGGCCTATCGCATTAACAGAGTGTGTTAAAGTGGATGGCGGTGATTGTGAGCTGGCAGATACTTGTGGATTAAAAGGGAATTGGAATATCGTCAATCGTGTGATTTCTACTGCTCTGCACAACGTAACACTAGACGCGATGAGACAGGATCCCATGGATGTCAAACGTCTGAGATCGGCACTTAACATATCCGATTAATTCCGATCACTAAAGCACCATTAACAAACCCACTAGTAACAGAAATATCAACAAAACATTATCAATACCCGTTAGCTCAGTCGATAAATTTTTTTTGGCTACACCGCCAATTATTTAGAGAGCCCTGAATATTCTACTATTTCATCACCACTGCAGGATTAACGGTTCAGCAACTCAGCATTCGTTGGGTATTCCTCAAGTAACTCGACAAGCTCCCTAGCACCCTCTACAGGTTTAAGATCCGTAAGTGCCCTTCGTAACACTCTTACCTTTTTGAGATCCTTAGCATTCAAAAGAAGTTCCTCTCGGCGCGTGCTACTTTTAGCAATATCCAACGCAGGAAAAATCCGCTGACCTGCCGCTTCTCGTGATAAAACCACTTCCATATTACCCGTGCCTTTGAACTCTTCAAAGATCACCTGATCCATCCGGCTTCCCGTATCAACTAGTATGGTGGCTAGAATGGTAAGCGAACCGCCATTTTCAATTTTTCTGGCTGCACCAAACAGTTTTCGTGGTATTGCCATTGCGCTAGCGTCAATACCGCCTGACATGGTACGACCGCTGCCCTTTCCACTGGCATTATGTACCCGAGTGAGCCTTGTGAGAGAATCAATGACGATCATCACATTGTGACCTTCGCCAGCTTCTTTTCGAGCGATATTAAGCAGATTATTAGCTACACGGACATGTTGGTCATAGCTGTCATCGGTAGATGAGGCATGTACTTTTGCCGGTACGCTGCGCTTGAAATCGGTCACTTCTTCAGGGCGCTCATCGATGAGTAACGCGTATAGCTTTATCTCGGGATAAGCTTTCCCCACCGACTGGCAAATATGCTTTAACATGGTGGTTTTTCCAGAGCCCGGTGGAGCAACAATCAAGCCTCGCTGTCCCATTCCAATTGGTGTAAACAGATCCATCGCTCGCGTAGAGAATTCTTTAGATCCTGATTCTAGGTTAATACACTCATATGGATTAATGGCTACGCCAGATAAAAAACGCTTTTGTGGATCCATATGGGCCTCAGCCTTGATCACTTCATCTGCTGGTATGGAGGTTTTCTTGCTTTTTAGATTCAATTTTAATATTTTTCTTGTCATGATATCGATTTATAGCTCTAGATGATTAAGTGTTTTTCACGTTTTTATTTGCCGTTTAAGGCCGCAAACAGTTTATTATTTATTATTTAAATCAGTATGTTGATTCAACTTTTATTAGTTTAACCTTATTACGGTAACTAATTATCGCTGTTCAATTGGGCTTCCCACAAGGCTGCATATAAACCATTTTTTTCTAGTAACGCTGAATGGCTGCCTTCTTCTGCAACGTTACCGTTGTCTATAAAGATTATTCTATCGGCATCAACAATGGTTGATAACCTATGTGCGATAACCAAGCTGGTTGAATTCTCTGAAATATCTCTAAACGCTGATAAAATAGCTTGTTCTGAATGGCTATCAAGTGATGAAGTGGCTTCATCAAAAATAAGAATCGGAGGGTTTTTAATAATCGTTCTAGCAATAGCGACACGTTGTTTTTCGCCACCACTTAATTTTAGCCCTCGCTCACCGACAACAGTTTTAACACCATCTGGCAGCAACTTTATAAACTCATCTAAATGAGCCAGCTTGATCGCTTTATAAACCTCAGAATCAGTAGATGATGGATTGCCATAGCGAACATTCTCAAAGATTGATTCGTTAAACAGCACAGTGTCTTGTGGAACCACTCCAATAGCACGACGTAATGACTTTAGTGTTACTTTTTTTATGTCTTGCCCATCGATACAAATTGAGCCCTCATCGACATCATAAAACCTGAATAGCAACTTCATCAAGGTCGATTTTCCGTGACCGCTTGGACCGACTATGGCAACTTTTTCACCGGCATTAACAGAAAAACTTACATTACTTATTATTTTTCTTTTTTCATTATAGCAAAAACTAATATTGTTAAAATCAACTTTTCCATTAACAATATTTAACTCTGTTGCATCATCCGCATCGACTATTTTTGGCTTAATCGACATTAGGCTAAATAAGTGTTCAATATTAGCAAGCGAGCCTTTAATCTCACGATAAACAAATCCTAAGAAATTTAAAGGTAAAAATATCTGCATAATAAAGGCGTTAATCAGTACAAAATCCCCAAGTGTCATCTCACCTTGAGTCACTTTATAGGCCGCTAACATCATCATTGCAGTAATGGCAATTGCGATAATAAAAGCTTGCCCGCCATTTAGAGCAAAAAGAGACAGTCTGTTTTTACGTTTGGCAACTTCCCAATCTTCGAGGTCTTTATCATATCTGTTTGCTTCAAAATCTTCATTAGAAAAATATTTGGTCGTTTCATAATTGAGTAAAGAGTCAACAGCATGATTATTACTACTCGAATCAGCCTGATTCGCTTCCCTTATAAATTTCACACGCCAATCAGTTGTTTTAACAGAGAAGGTAATATACAAAGCAATGGCGGTTAAGCTAATACCAACAAAACCTATTGAGTAGTTATATAATAAAACACCTATCACCATGGCAATTTCGAGCAGTGTGGGTATGATGTTAAAAACCATAAAGCGCATAAGAAAGTTTATACCTGATGCGCCACGTTCTATATCTCGCGCTAAGCCTCCAGTCCTTCTGTCCAAATGGTATTCTAAATCTAACTTATGCAAGTGTTTGAAAACATTTAAGCTAATTCTACGGATAGATCTTTCAGTCACTCGCCCAAAGAGCACGTCCCTAATTTCACCAAAAACGACATTAGACAAACGAACTAAACCATAAGCTAACACAAGTCCAACCGGCACAACTAATAATGACGCTTGGTCAAATTGAGAGATATCTATTCCATCTACAATATATTTAAGGAGAAATGGCAGACAAACACTAGCAACTTTAGCTAATATCATAAAGCCTACAGCAAACAGTACTCGACTTTTATATTCAATCAGATAGGGAAAAATATCTTTGATAATATGCCAACTGAAATGCTCAGCTTCTACTTGATTAATTCTGCTCGGTCGCATGATTTTTATCCGTTTAAGATTTGAAAATAACTAATCTCTAAATTACTTTTCAACAGTTAGTTTTATACCTAAATATAAAGGAGGATAGATATGTCTTTTTTTTTAAAAGGTTTTGATCACATTTCAAGTCGCAAATATTATAATAGAAAGCCAGTAATTTTGTGCTACTGGCCTTCTTTATTAATGATTTTTGTGATGACAAAAATCGATTTTCACCCGTTTTACTCATTGGGCTAAGGTGGTATTATTTCGCTATTTTTTCCCAAGTATCGCGTAAAGCAACGGTGCGGTTAAAAACCAGTTCGTCAGCATTTTTACAGTCGTTGTCTAAACAGAAGTAGCCTTGACGTTCAAACTGAAAGGCTTGCTCGGCTTTAGCATTGGCTAAAGAGGGCTCTACTTTCGCATTGTCAATCACAATCAATGAATCTGGATTCATCACACGCTGAAAATCAGTTTCTGCCGCTGGGTTTGGCACGGTAAATAATCGATCATATAAACGTATAGTTGCGGTAAGTGATTTTTGCGCATCAACCCAATGAATGACACCTTTAGGCTTGGTACCGTCCGTTGGATTTTTACCTAACGTATCTTCATTGTAGGTACAATAGACTGTTGTCACATTGCCCTGTTCATCTTTGTCACAACGTGTCGCAGTTACCACATAAGCACCACGCAAACGCACCGCTTTATCAATGACTAAACGCTTATATTTTTTATTAGCTTCTTCTCTAAAGTCTTCAGCTTCAATGTAAAGTTCACCGCTAAATGGCACAATACGTACCCCTTGGCTTTCATCACTTGGATGATTTTTTACCGTTAACGCTTCAGTTTTACCTTCAGCATAATTTTCAATCACCAGTTTAATAGGATCAAGTACTGCCATTGCACGCGGTGCATTGTCATTTAAGTCTTCACGAATACAGGCTTCTAATACACTAATTTCAACGGTGTTTTCCATCTTGGTAACACCAATACGTTTAGCGAATTCTCGCAGAGATGATGGCGTGTAGCCACGTCGTCTATATGCGGCAATAGTGGGCATTCGAGGATCATCCCAACCATCAACTAATTTTTCTTCTACTAACATGTTTAATTTACGTTTACTCATTAATGTGTATTCAAGATTTAACCGAGAAAACTCATATTGATGAGGGATGGTAGGTACAGAAACATTGTTAATAACCCAATCATATAAACGACGGTTATCTTGAAACTCTAAGGTACAAATAGAGTGTGTTACGCCTTCAATGGCATCCGATAAACAATGGGTAAAATCATACATTGGATAAATACACCATTTATCGCCCGTTTGATGATGATGAGCAAATCTGACACGATAAATAATGGGATCACGCAAGCACATAAAACTTGAGCTCATGTCAATTTTTGCGCGTAACGAGCATTCGCCTTCTTGGCATTCGCCGTTTTTCATTTTCTCAAATAACGCTAAATTTTCTTCAACTGACGTATCGCGATAGGGGCTATTCTTACCTGGCTTGTTTAACGTACCGCGATATTCGCGAGTTTCTTCACCATTTAAGAAACATACATAAGCTAAGCCTTTTTCAATTAATTCAACAGCAAAGCTATGTAACTTATCAAAGTACTGTGAAGAGTAATGAATATCTCCAGCCCATTCAAAACCTAACCACTGCACATCTTTTTTAATCGCATGTACGTAGTCTATGTCTTCTTTTTCAGGGTTAGTATCATCAAAGCGTAAATTACATAATCCGTTGTAATCTTGAGCAATACCAAAATTCAAACAAATAGCTTTCGCATGACCTATATGCAAGAAACCATTAGGCTCAGGCGGAAAACGCGTTTGCACTGAGTTATGTTTACCGCTAGCAAGATCAGCATCGATAATTTGACGAATAAAATTGGTTGGTCGATTTTCAGCTTCCGACATCCACAAAACCTCTAAAAATAATTAACGTAATTACCTGTATTATATCAAGAGTTCTAAGCAGCGAATAGCAAAAAAGGCTCAACAGAGCCTTTAAATTGCATAGTTTAAGTGATCTACTCACCTACTCAATATAAACGGTTTTGTTTATTCCGTTTGTCCTGAGCTTGTCGAAGGAAGCTTGTCGCACTTCGACTGCAGCTTCTGATTGTTCTTAGCCTGTCGAAGAAACCTCACGCTCAGTATGAACGGCTGTGTTTATTCCGCTTGCCCTGAGCTTGTCGAAGGGTCGAAGGGTCGAAGGGTCGAAGGGTCGAAGGGTTTATTACTATTTCAAAACATCATCAATAGTCCCTTGTGCCAAGCCATGGTAGCCTGGACGTGCCTTTTGGTAAACTTTTAATGCCCATGCTTTACCTTGCTCTGTTTGAGACAATTCTTTATACAAAGGTACAATTAATTTACGACGACCAATGGCAATTAGATACTCAGACATCGCTGGATATACAACGTCATAGCCCACTCGTACCGACAATAAATACCACGCATGGGCAATTTCAGCATTATGACTGCGTGTTAAATCAAAAGCTTTATCAAGTGCAATCATACGCTCAACCTTAATATTAAGCGGCAAGTTATTAATGAAGTGTAACCATTCATGTAAAGTCCATTGCGATGTGGGTAATTGTGTTAGTGCTGCTTCATCGCTTAACCACTGTGTAATTTTCTCATCAATAATACTAAAAGCTGTTGAGGTTGGTTTAGGTGCATAACTAGGAAGGCCTTGGTCATAAATCCAAACGTTAATTTCTTTATCACTAACAATATTGGGATATTTATCAGTTAAATTAGCTTTTATGTATTTTACAAAATTAGCCGTACCTAAACTTTGAAACGCATGGCTTTCAAAATAGCCTAAAACGAATGCATCAAAGCGCTCACGACCAAATTTATTTTCTAAATACATTAAGAATAATTGACCTTTAGTGTAAGGCACACTAGAAAAAGCATCATCAGGATCGCGTCCTTTTAAGTCAATATATAGCTGAGTATCACCCGGTGATAATTCAGTTATTTCATCATTCAAACCTTGCGCAGCAAGTGCTTGCTCCATAACCGCTCTATCTTCACCAAACACAGCTTCCATAATGCGATTTTCAACATAGCTAGTAAAACCTTCATTTAACCAAAGGTCACGCCAGCTTTCATTAGTTACTAGATTACCGGACCAAGAATGGGCCAATTCATGGGCGATTAAATTGACTAAACTTTTATCACCCGCAATAACGGTTGGTGTAATAAAAGATAAGCGTGGGTTTTCCATACCGCCAAAAGGAAAACTTGGGGGTAGTATTAGTAAATCGTAACGGCCCCAACGGTATTTTCCATACATTTTTTCCGCTTTATCGATCATCGCTTGGGTGTCATCAAATTCAGCCACCGCGGCATCTAAGATATTAGCTTCAGCGTAAATTCCTGTTTGGTAACTCATCGCTTTAAAATGTAAGTCACCCACACCAATCGCAATCAAATAAGCAGGAATAGCTTGTGGCATAGAGAAAAAATAATCACCATCACGCAGGGTGTCGGGTTCATTATTAGCACTCATTACGGCTAATAATTCTTTGTCTGTCTTGATTCGTGCGGTATACGTGACACGCACACTTGGCGTGTCTTGAATTGGTATCCACGAGCGAGCATGAATGGCTTGGTTTTGGCTAAACAAAAACGGTTTATCTTTACCCGCTGTTTGTTCTGGTGACAACCATTGTAAACCTGACGCCTTTGCTGTTGAATTATAATAAATACGTAATTTTTTAGCATTAGTCTTGGTGTTAATCGTTAATTTTGACCCTAAAACATCATCTCGCTTAGCAAGTGAAAAACCGACCTTTCGCCATTCACCCTGGCTATTTTGTGCTAAAACACGATGGATAACCAAATCACGTGTGTCTAAAATAACCTGACTCGCACTTTCATTTAGCCACTTTAATGATAACTCCGCAAAACCTGACAATGCTTTTTGTTCAAAATCGACAGTTAAATCTAAGTAAAGGTGAGTAGTGATAACTTGATCATAATTAGCGTAGGTGTACGCGTCATTAAGTACTGGTGACTTTGCCGACGCTGAGAATGATAAAGGTGATATTGATAAAACAACTAAGAATAATAGCCGAGTAAAATATTTCATTTAGGCTTTCCATAAGTATAAAAAGAACAGGCCCGTAGATTACTGTGAATCGACGGGCCTGTTCAACAATTTATCAATTTGATTTAAAGAAAAATTATTTACAAATGTAAGGGTTAAACTACATTTTTTGCATTTGAATAACTACTCTGCGGTTTTTACCACGACCTAATGTTGTATCGTTAGAAGCAATATGGCGTTTTTCACCGTACCCTTTCGCTTCAATTCTATCGGCGTTTATGCCATTTTTAACAAAATAATCTCGTATTTGTAATGCACGACGCTCTGATAATTTCAAATTATTCCAACGACCACCGTAGCTGTCTGAGTAGGCATCAACAAGAACTAATTCAAGATTAGGATCTAAACTTAAGTACTCACGGATCATATTAATCCGTCTTTGCGAGGCTTTAGTAAATTTATCACTGTTTGATTGATAGTTTAACACCGTATGAGAAATATCATCAAAGCTGTAGTTAAGTAAGTTACTCACACAAGCAACAAAATTTCTATAGGCACTATTAAAACGTGCAGTTGATAAGCTAACCGATATTTTATCTTGTTCACTATGCCAATCATTATAGTAAAACGTTGGGCTCATGCCCTGCTCTAATTCACTTAACATAGTCCACGCTACTTTTTTAGGTAAGCTTGGGTTAAATTGTTTGTATAATTTCATGTCCGCTAATACTCGACCGCCATAACCTGGACGCCAGCTAGGCGATTCACTACGAACCTGAGCAAGAGAATAATTGTCCGGCAAAAGCATCATGTCTAATTCAAATTCCATATTTAATTTTCGACTGGCTTTTGCTGAAAAACGCGCCTGACCATAATGAGGAATTTGGTGTGCTAAGGTACACTGTAGACGAGAGTCATTTGCTAACTTCCATTGAGAGGTATGAAGACTAGCACTGTATTGTCGAATTCCAGCCTGCGCATTGTTAACAATAACACTACAAAACACACCAATAAACAGCACTACCTTTACTTTTGATAAAGATCCTAAGCAGTATGTAATTAATGATTTATGTGTTTCAAGAAAATTGTTTTTCATGGTTTTGCAACAAAATTAATAGGCGGCACTCACTGTATCGCCCTACATCAAAATAACTTTAACACTTTTTCATAAATTTATTAACTATTAGTCTTTGTTTCATCCTCGTCTTTTTTCTTTTTTTCTGAGATAATAACTTCAAATTTGTAGCAACATCAACTGTCTAAAATAGTATGCCAGAAAGTCTAGAAACAAAAATCCCTGATGAACAAACTAATCCCCCTTTAGCAAAACGCTTTAGAGGCTATTTTCCTGTAGTAATTGACGTTGAGACTGCAGGGTTTAATGATAAAACCGATGCCTTATTAGAAATTGCTGCTTCAGTGTTATCTTTAGATGAAGTGACAGGTAAACTTTCTATTGACGAAACAATACAATTTAATGTGCACCCTTTTGAGGGGGCAAACTTAGAACCTAAAGCCTTAGAGTTTACTGGTATTGATCCAACCAACCCATTACGTGGCGCGGTAGATGAAGACGTTGCCTTAAAAGCATTATTTAAATTAGTAAGAAAGAAAATGAAGTTAGCCGGTTGCCAACGTGCAGTGATTGTTGCCCACAATGCCGCGTTTGATTTAGGATTTTTAAATGCTGCAACGAGTCGCTGTAATATAAAGCGCAGTCCATTTCACTCCTTCGTTAGTTTTGATACCACGACGTTAGCAGGCTTAGCCTTAGGTCAAACTGTGTTAGCGAAAGCGTGTATAGCGGCTAAAATTGATTTTAATAACAGCGAAGCCCACTCAGCTTTATACGATACGGAAAAAACAGCAGAGCTTTTTTGTCATATTGTTAATAAATGGCATGATTTAGGTGGTTGGCCTTTAGCTACACCTGAGGCGAATAGCGAATAGCGAATAGCGAATAGCGAATAGCGAATAGCGAATAGCGAATAGCGAATAATATTTTGGGCAAATAAAAAGGCTAGAGTCGATATAAACTCTAGCCTTTTTTTATGATTTTTCAGCGTAAACTATCATTTGCTCGTGATATTCTTGATAAATAACACGAAAAAAATTCTTATAGTTTATCAGCATTATCCGTAAGGTAAGCGGCAACACCATCTGGAGAAGCAGTCATACCTTTATCGCCTTTATTCCAACCAGCTGGACAAACTTCACCGTGGTCTTCGTGGAATTGTAAAGCATCAACCATACGTAACATTTCATCAACATCGCGGCCTAGTGGTAAGTCATTCACAACTTGATGACGAACATTACCTTCACCATCAATTAGGAATGAACCACGAAAAGCAACGCCAGCTTCAGGATGTTCAACATCATATGCTTTACAAATTTCATGTTTAGTATCAGCAACTAAAGTATATTGTACTGGACCAATACCACCATCATTAATTGCAGTATTACGCCATGCATTATGAGAAAATTGTGAATCGATAGAAACACCGATTACTTCTACGCCACGGCTTTTGAATTCGTCCATACGATGATCAAAAGCTAATAGCTCAGAAGGACATACAAAAGTAAAGTCTAATGGATAGAAAAACACAACGGCTTTTTTACCTTTGATAACTTCGCTTAAAGTAAAACTATCTACAATCTCGCCGCTACCTAATACTGCTGCAGCAGTAAAGTCTGGTGCTGGACGACCAACTAATACGCTCATCTTATACTCCGTTTTTTATTGAGAAAATGAATAGCCACTTTTACACTGTGGCTGTTTTAAAATTTTAATACTTATTCTGCGTTGTTATCTTCTGTGCTATTTTTAGCAACTGCTTCGGTAATTAACGCTTGCAGTTCACCTTGCTGGAACATTTCCATAATAATATCACAACCACCAACTAACTCGCCATCAACCCAAAGTTGTGGAAAAGTTGGCCATTCGGCATACTTTGGTAATTCAGCTCGAATATCTGGATTTTGTAAAATATCAACGTAAGCAAATTGTTCATTACAATTAATCAACGCTTGCGAAGCTTGTGAAGAAAAACCACAGTTAGGTAATTTTGGTGAGCCTTTCATATACAGTAATACTGTATTTTCACTAATCTGTTCTTTAATACGTTCGATAGTATCCATAATAACTAATAACCTCTAAAAAATAACACTTAAAAAATAACACTTACTATATAAAATTAAATTTACCTTAGTACAAGTAATGGAGTCAAAAACTCACTTTTCAATTCAATATAATAAATACTTCACTTAAAATGTTTTTTTAAGTGAAGTACTTGAAAAATAGCATAAGAATACCTATACAGTAGGTAGTCAATATAGTATAAATTTAATACCTGAGTATTTTACTCAAGTTTTAATTAAAACACACTCTTTATTCGTTAAAACACTTAAATAAAGAAAACTGGAGAGCACAATGTCTATTGAATTACCTGCATTACCTTATGAACAAAACGCATTAGAACCGCATATTTCGGCAGAAACATTATCATTTCATTATGGCAAACATCACAATACTTATGTGGTAAAGCTTAATGGGTTGATTGAAGGAACCGAATTTGCAGATAAATCATTAGAGGAAATTGTAAAAACATCTTCTGCCGGCATTTTTAATAACGCAGCACAAATCTGGAATCATACTTTTTATTGGAATAGCTTGAGCCCAAATGGTGGTTCTGAACCAACTGGCGCTTTAGCTGATGCGATTAATGCAACGTTTGGTTCATTTGCAGAGTTTCAAGCAAAGTTTACCGATAGCGCTATTAATAACTTTGGCTCAAGTTGGACTTGGTTAGTTAAGAATGCCGATGGCAGCTTAGCTATCGTTAATACATCTAATGCAGCAACACCGATAACTGAAGACGGTGTAACACCATTAATCACTGTAGATTTATGGGAACATGCTTACTATATTGATTATCGTAATTTGCGTCCTAAATATATGGAAGCGTTTTGGGCATTAGCTAACTGGGATTTTGCCCAAGCTAACTTTAGCTAATCTGACTAATTTAGATTAACTAAAAATTTATATCTATGGCGATTCAAAATACCGGTTTAATTTTTGAATGGTTGTAGATATATACCCGCTCGACCTCAATATGCAGTTTCAGAGTTAAGCTAGGAAATCAGGTCAAGGCGCGATACGACTTGCTCTGGTAATAATAAAATCAACTATAATTTTTTATTCTATAACCGAAATAACAACCTTACCTGCGGCTAACACGTTAGCTATGCTTCATTACTTATTTAACTCAATCAAATGTTAAACTGTCTCGTTCAATAATGGTTTTCAAGTTATCATTTTCAAAAAAACCACCACATTCACTTTTCTTTCCTGTGAAACAGACTTAAACTACCCAGCACAAACCACGATATATCGCGCCTATTTAGAATGCGCTACTTAACAAAAGAGTTAACCTATTCATGCCTGATAACATAGAGCGATTTTTAGTCAATTCAAACTTATTATTAAATGCTGTTGGCGAGGGTATTTATGGTTTTGATATTAACGGTAATGCGGTATTTATTAATCCTGCTGCAGAGCAAATGACGGGTTGGCAGGCAACCGATCTACTTGGTAAAAAAATTCATGAGTATCATCATCATAGCCATGAAAATGGTGTCCCCTACCCTAGTCATGAATGCCACATTTACAATACCATGCGTGATGGTATAGAACGCAAAATAACCCATGAGGTTTTCTGGCGCAAAGATGGTAGCAACTTTCCTGTTGAGTATACCTCTACACCTGTGTACAAACAGGGTGAGTTAATTGGAGCTGTAGCGGTATTTCGCGATGTTAGCCAACAACGAATTACTGATAATAACCTCAGAGCAGCCTTAAAAAAAGTACAAAATTTAACTGAAAAATTACAAGACGAAAATAGTTACCTGCAAGATGAAATTAATAAGACATGGAATGGCTCTGGTTTAGAAGGCGATAACTCTGCCTATAAAAAAATGTTACAACAAATAAAGCTTGTGGCTAAAACCGACAGCACAGTATTAGTTTTAGGTGAAAATGGTACAGGAAAAGAAGTTGTCGCTCGTAACTTACACCAACTCAGTCAACGTTGTGGCTCACCGTTAGTCAAAGTAAATTGTGCCGCATTTAGCGCCAACTTATTAGAATCAGAGTTATTCGGTCATGAAAAAGGTGCTTTTACAGGCGCAAACGAAAGGCGTAAAGGCCGTTTTGAATTAGCGGATAAAGGTACTTTATTTTTAGATGAAATTGGTGAATTATCGTTAGAAGCACAAAGTAAATTATTACGCGTATTACAAGAAAGAGAGCTAGAACGCGTCGGCGGCGCTAAAACTATAAAAGTAGATATTAGAATCATTGTCGCTACCAACAGAGATCTATTCGCTATGGTCGAGCAAGGTCTTTTTAGAATGGATTTATATTACCGGCTCAATGTATTCCCTATTAACATACCCGCATTAAGAGAGCGTATCGAAGATATTCCTTTATTGTGCCACGGCATATTAAAGCAACTAAATAATAAGCTTAATAAAAATATTCAAGGTATAAATAATCGCAGTTTAGCGAAACTTGCCAGCTATCATTGGCCAGGAAATATTCGAGAATTACAAAATATTCTAGAGCGTGAAGTCATTTTATCCACGTCAGAACTACTCAATATCCAACAAAAATTTTCTAAAAGTCATCAAGTGAGTACCCCCCCTAACAAGACACTTGCCGACATTGAAAAATCTTACATCATAGAGGTATTAAACAATTGTCATTGGCGTGTGGGAGGAAATAACGGCGCAGCAAAAATACTGGATATGCCCGACAGCACACTGAGATCTAGAATGAAAAAACTCAATATCCACAGACAACAACCCAAAACCACGACATAGCGTGGATTACGCTTATCAAAAAAATATTAACGGTTTATCTGAGAAATTTTTTAATCTTAATATTATTTATCAGCTGCGTCTATTTCACTTGTTACACAGACGCAGCACCTTAATTACAGCGCGTTTTAGCTAGAAACACTTAGCTGAAATAGGTAACAATTTACTGATTAATTACAGTTTTTCAAAATATCATTACATTTTACTTACAATTTTTGTTAGCAAAATCAGCTAAAGCAACTAGTCTTAAAAACAAGACATAAATAAAATGAACATGGATAAGTTTGCACCCAACTTTTTGGAGATGGCTATGACTATTTTTCAACATTATCAATCACGTTACGAAGAAGCTCAAGAGGAAGAATTTAGCCTGCAAGAGTTTTTAGCTCTTTGTAAAAATGACAACCTTGCTTATGCCAGCGCATCAGAAAGACTACTCAGTGCTATTGGCACACCCGAAGCAGTTGATACCTCTACTGAGCCGACATTAAGCCGGATATTTTCGAATAGAGTTATTAATCGTTACCCTGCCTTTACTGAGTTTTATGGTATGGAAGAGGCGATTGAACAAATAGTTGCTTACCTCAAACATGCCTCTCAAGGGTTAGAAGAACAGAAACAAATTCTTTATTTACTTGGGCCTGTTGGCGGTGGTAAATCATCCTTAGCTGAAAAATTAAAAGCGTTGATGCAAAAAGAACCTATTTATATACTTAGCGCCAATGGCATACGGAGTCCTGTCAACGATCATCCATTTTGTTTGTTTGATGTGCATTCAGACGGAAAAATATTAAAAGACGAATACAACATTCCTGAGCGCTATCTAAATAGCATAATTTCGCCATGGGCCGCTAAACGGCTACATGAATTTAAAGGTGATATAGCACAATTCAAAGTGGTAAAAATATACCCATCAATTTTAGATCAAATTGCCATTGCTAAAACTGAGCCAGGCGATGATAACAATCAGGATATTTCAGCACTTGTGGGGAAAGTTGATATAAGGCAGCTAGAGCATTTTGCTCAAAATGACGCTGATGCCTATAGTTATTCAGGCGCATTATGTCGAGCAAACCAAGGAATGATGGAGTTTGTAGAGATGTTCAAAGCACCAATAAAAGTGCTACACCCTTTGCTAACCGCAACTCAGGAAGGTAACTATAATCCGACAGAAGGGTTATCAGCCCTCCCTTTTAAGGGCATTTTATTAGCCCATTCAAATGAATCTGAATGGCAAACCTTTAGAAATAATAAAAATAATGAAGCCTTTTTGGACAGAGTTTATATTGTCAAAGTACCTTATTGCATGCGCGTTTCTGAAGAAGTTAATATCTATAGAAAGTTATTAGAACACAGTGAATTAAAAACAGCACAATGTGCACCAGATACCCTAGAAATTTTAGCGCAGTTTTCCGTACTTTCGCGTTTAAAAGATCCAGTTAACTCAAGCATCTACTCCAAAATGCGCGTTTATGATGGTGAAACATTAAAAGATACAGATCCAAAAGCAAAATCTTACCAAGAATATAAAGATTATGCCGGTATTGATGAAGGCATGTCAGGTCTGTCAACTCGCTTTGCTTTTAAAATACTTTCACGGGTATTTAATTTCGATAACATTGAAGTGGCTGCCAATCCTGTGCATTTATTTTATGTGCTCGAGCAGCAAGTAGAACGAGAACAACTACCAAAAGAAATTACAGAGCGTTATTTAGAGTTTATAAAAGGCTATTTAACACCTCACTATATAGAATTTATAGGTAAAGAGATTCAAACTGCTTATTTAGAATCGTATTCTGAATATGGTCAAAATATTTTTGATCGCTACGTCACTTATGCTGATTTTTGGATTCAAGATCAAGAATACCGTGACGCAGAAACCGGGCAGCTATTTGATAGACAAGCGTTAAATGATGAATTAGAGAAAATAGAAAAACCAGCAGGCATTAGTAATCCAAAAGATTTTCGTAATGAAATAGTCAACTTTGTGCTAAGAGCAAAAGCAAATAATAACGGCCATAATCCATCATGGGTTAGCTATGAAAAGCTTCGCACTGTCATTGAGAAAAAAATGTTTTCTAACACAGAAGACTTACTACCTGTTATCTCTTTCAATTCGAAAACATCAAAAGATGATCAACAAAAGCATGATGATTTTGTTGAGCGTATGATGGCTAAAGGCTATACCCAAAAGCAAGTTAGATTATTGTCTGAATGGTATTTACGTGTAAGAAAGTCTTCTTAAGTAGTGTCTCTTTAAGTAGGCGTTTTAGCTTATTTTCATAGATAAGCCAAGCAGGTAACTGAAGAGATAAGGAGTTGATAATGGCTAATTTTATTGATAGACGACTCAACAGTAAGAATAAAAGTACCGTTAATCGTCAGCGCTTTTTAAGGCGCTATAAAAACCAGATAAAAAAATCAGTATCTGATGCCATTGATAAGCGTGGTGTCACAGACATAAACTCCGGTGAGAATATAGTTATTCCCAAAAAAGACTTGTCTGAGCCGGTGTTTCATCGAGGCAGTGGCGGCATTCGTGATAGAGTCCACCCAGGAAATGATCAATTTATTACCGGTGATCGCATACCAAAGCCACCCAATCAACAAGGTCAAGGAAGTGGAAAAGGTGAGGCAAGTAACACTGGTGAAGGCGATGACGACTTTACTTTTTCAATATCAAAAGAAGAGTACTTAAACTTACTTTTTGAAGACCTAGAATTACCAAATTTAGAAAAAAATCAACTGGATAAACTGATTGAATATAAAACGGTACGTTCAGGCTTTTCTGCTGAAGGGTCTGCTTCCAACATTGATATTGTAAAATCATTACAGGGGTCTATTGCTAGACGTATAGCGATGACATCGTCAAAACGCAAACAGCTAAAGGAATATCAAGAAGCATTGGCCGTTTTACAGCAGGATAAACACGACCATATAAGCGAAGAACGAAAACTTATTAAGTTAATACAGATACTTGAAGAAAAAATAGCAAAAGTCCCTTTTATTGATACCTTTGATTTACGTTTTAGAAATTTCGCCAAACAAGCCGTACCCACGTCAAAAGCGGTCATGTTTTGTTTAATGGACGTATCAGGTTCAATGGATCAAGCAACCAAAGAGATGGCAAAACGATTTTATATTTTACTTTATTTATTTTTAAGCAGAACTTACAAAAATATTGATGTTGTCTATATTCGGCATCATACCCAAGCTAAAGAAGTAGATGAACATGAGTTTTTCTATTCCCAAGAAACGGGAGGGACTATTGCCTCAAGTGCTTTAGAATTAATGGATGACATAATCACACAAAGATACAATGACAATCAGTGGAACATTTATGGCGCTCAAGCATCTGACGGCGATAACTGGGCTGATGATTCTCCGCACTGTAAATCATTGCTTATTAATAAAATACTCCCTAAAACGCGTTATTTTAGCTATATAGAAATCACTCAACGAGCTCACCAAACACTATGGCAACAATATCAACAGGTCATGGAAACTCATACTAATTTCGCCATACAACATATAAAAGAAGTGACCGATATATACCCTGTTTTTAGAAAGTTATTTAAAAAGAACACCAAGAACGCAGCATAGATAGGGCTAATGCAAAAATTGGAGATAGGTGAAATTATGGGTACATCAAATAAAAAAGAACCGTCAAAAGTTACTCCGAAAGTAAAATCATTAGACGATTGTCCCGATTGGACTTTCGAGTTACTAGAGCTGTATCAAACGGAAATAGCCCGTGTAGCTGAACATTACCGGCTAGATACTTACACAAATCAAATAGAGGTAATTACCGCCGAGCAAATGATGGACGCTTACGCTGGAGTTGGCATGCCTATTGGTTATAACCACTGGACTTTCGGTAAAAAATTCATCCAAACAGAGCAAACATACAAACGAGGCGAAATGGGTTTAGCCTATGAAATAGTCATCAACTCTAGCCCATGTATCTCCTACTTAATGGAAGAAAACACCATGCCAATGCAAGCGTTAGTAATGGCTCACGCTTGTTATGGTCATAATTCATTTTTCAAAGGAAATTATTTATTTAAATCCTGGACCGATGCCAGTTCTATTATTGATTATTTACTTTTTGCAAAAAACTATATCGCTAAGTGTGAAAATATATATGGCATAGACGAGGTTGAAGCAACATTAGATGCATGTCACGCTTTAATGAACCATGGTGTTGATCGTTATAAACGCCCGCAAAAAATATCTCTTGATGAAGAATTGAAACGTCAAGAAGAACGGGAGGAATACCTGCAATCTCAAGTTAATATGTTATGGCGAACGGTGCCCAATGCTAATAAAGACAACAATGAACATAAGTATAAATTTCCGTCAGAGCCACAAGAAAACATCCTCTACTTTATTGAAAAAAATGCGCCTTTGCTGAAACCTTGGCAACGAGAAATTGTGAGGATAGTCAGAAAAATTTCTCAGTACTTCTACCCTCAAAAACAAACTCAAGTGATGAATGAAGGTTGGGCATGTTTTTGGCATTACACTATATTAAACCATCTCTATGATGAAGGTTTAGTTACCGATAAATTTATGTTGGAGTTTTTACATAGTCATACCAACGTAGTTGCTCAGCAAGAATACAATAGTAACTATTATTCAGGTATTAACCCTTATGCTTTGGGTTTTAATATGTTTATTGATATCAGACGTATTTGTGAACACCCTACTGAAGAAGACAAAGAATTTTTTCCTGAAATTGCTGGTAGTAACTGGTTAGATACCTTACATTTTGCTATGGAAAACTTTAAAGATGAAAGCTTTATAAGCCAATATTTATCACCGAAACTTATTCGTGATTTTAAATTATTTCATATTCATGATGATGAAAAAAATAATTATGTTGAAATTGGTGCAATACATAATGAACAGGGCTATAAAAAAATTCGACATAAGTTAGCCGAGCAATACAATCTCAGCAATTTAGAGGTTAACATTCAGATTGTTGATGCAAATATTGATGGTGATAGATCACTCACACTACGTTATGTACCACACAAAGGCATTGAGCTAGGAGACTCTAAAGATGAGGTACTTAAACACTTACATTATTTATGGCAGTTTGATGTAAAAATAGTGCAAGAAAAAAAAGAAGGAGAGGATGAGGTTATTGCTCAATGTTCTGACAAATTAAAGGATCAAGAGTAAAAACAAAGTAATCTACACAAAAGTACTTTTCACATTAAAAAGGCGACGAAAGTGTCGCCTTAAATATTTAAATTAATGTGTGAGCTAAGGTTAAAGTTAAGTTTTGAGCTAAGCTTTAATATGAATTAATCTACGGACAGCTCTTTCAAAACATCATCTTTCAAGTCAACCCAAAGTTTACCCGACTCAACACCATATTTTCGTACGGCAAAGATAGAATCATCAAAACGATTTTCTTTAGCTAAATCAATCAACTTTTGGTAATAGGTTCTAGAAATTTCACGTCCCATCGGATGAGCAAAATACAAACGACCAATACGTGAATATAAACCTCTAAAACCATTTAATATTAATAAATAAATTGAATTGCCAGAGGCAGTCACTAGCGCTTTATTTAATTTATAATCAAACTCGGCATAAGCCTCCCCAGTATCTTCTACATCAACATAAGCGCTTAACAATTCAATTGTTTTTTCTGGGTTGTTTTTTATTGCACCACGTATATAAATAGCACTAACATTAGTACGAGCCGATAGTAAGTTATCTACCAAGTCAGGAATACCTTCTTGGTCTAATTGAGCTAACGTTTCTAAAATATTTAAACTAGAGGTTTCCCAAAAGTTATTAACTTTTGTTGGCTTTCCGTGTTTTATCGTTAACCAACCATCTCTAGCTAAACGCTGAAGAACTTCTCTTAACGTAGTTCTAGTTACACCAATTAGCTCCGATAATTCACGTTCTGCTGGTAAAATTGATCCCGGAGGGAATCCTCCATTCCAAATAGATTCAACAATATATTGCTCAGCGAATCCCGCAGGGCTTTTAGCTTTTATAACCATGTTGGCTTAACTACCTATAAAAAATAACAATATAACTGATTCTACCAGAAGATTTTTTTGGTACAAGCGTAATCAAAACTGAAATGTGTATTCATCGCTACTTAAGTTGAAAATATTCAATAATTGAATATTTTAGATAAATAAAATTTAATAACTGCTCTTTTAAATATCCCTTATTTGAGTAAAAAAGGCTAGAGGTAAAATGGGTAAAGGAATATTCGGATGACTAAAGTGCATCAAAAATATCGGGTTGCTGTCGTAGTGAGCAAGGCGCCGAAATGTTTTGCCTGATCAGAAGTTACCTATCCACTTGCCGAAAGAAAAATGTTTCAGCAACTGAAGCACTGAGTTTATTATTTAAAAATCAGCTACCTGATATCTTTACTAATCAGGTAGCTAAATAGTTACGTATTTGAACGCCATTAAGACGTATTAATCTGTAGTAAACCAATGCTCAGGTTGACTAACACAATGTCCGCTGATCGTTCTACAGTGCCGTTAATAGCTAATTCAGAGCGCTTAGTCAATTTTTTAGTATTAACGTTATTCGGGTTTAAGCAGTTTATCCTGGGTTTTCAATTCAAAATCACTTTCATCATGTCGTTCATGTAACTGCTGATCCAATTCTCCCCAGGTACGATTAACCATAACCCCACGCTTAACCGCTTCCCGTTCGCCAATTTCTTCAGTCCAACGTACTAAGTTTTTATAAGAATGGGTTTGTAAAAACTCGGCTGCTTCATAGACTTTGTTTTGCACTAGTGCCCCATACCAAGGCCAGATAGCTATATCAGCAATAGTGTATTGGTCGCCACACATGTATTTATTATTAGCTAAATGTCGGTCTAACACATCAAGCTGTCGCTTTACTTCCATAGTAAACCGCTCTATCGGGTATTCGAACTTTTCTGGTGCATACGCGAAAAAATGACCAAAGCCTCCACCTAAATAAGGCGCACTACCCATTTGCCAAAATAGCCACGATAAACATTGTGACTTAAGTAACGGATCTTTGGGTAAAAAAGCATCAAACTTCTCAGCTAGATATAATAATATCGCGCCGGACTCAAAAATTGGCAATTTATTATCAGCACTATGATCCACTAAAGCAGGAATTTTAGAGTTCGGATTAATATCAACAAACCCAGAGCTAAATTGATCTCCCTCCATAATACTAATCAAATGAGCATCATACTCTGCCTCTTTGATCTTCAAAGCTAATAACTCTTCCAATAAAATAGTTACTTTAACGCCATTGGGTGTGGCTAAGGAATAAAGTTGTAAAGGGTGCTTACCCACGGGTAAATCCGCTTGATGTGTAGCCCCTGCTATAGGACGATTAATGCTGGCAAACTTGCCACCACTTGCTGAGTTCCATTGCCAAATTTTTTCTGGCTCGTAAGTATTTTCAGACATTGTTAGCTCCATAGTTATTATTTATGAATTTAAGGTTATCATTAATCAGTATGTTGATTGTAATAGTCTTTGCACTGACACGGTTCTTTACCTATTAATTTTCATCACATAATTCGCGTATTCTTTGTAATAATGCCTGTACTTTAAAAGGTTTTTGCAATGAATTACGCTGTAAATCTTCATCGATAACACCTATATCATTGCGCTCATCATTAAAACCACTGGCTAGCTGAATCTTTATATCTGGGTATTTTTCTTTGACCATCACAGCCAGTTGATAACCATTAATTTCGGGCATAATCACATCAGAAATCAATATATCAACCGGTTCGTGTTCTAGAGTATTCAGTGCGTCTTTGGCGCTTCCTACACAAATAACATTAAATCCATCTAAACTTAGTATTTCACCAATTAAATCAAGTAACGCAGGTTCATCATCGACCACTAAAATAGTTTTATTTCTTTTAAAGTCCTCTTTAGGATTATTGTCATTTTCTAATTGTTGATCGCAACTACTGCCATAATAGCGAGGAAAATATAATGTAAATTGAGTCGCTTCTCCCTGCACAGAATAAGCTTTAATAACACCACCACTATTTTGTACGAAACCGTAGACGATACTTAGACCCAAACCACTACCTAGCGGTCCTTTGGTGGTGAAGAAGGGGTCAAAAATTTTATCAATGGTTTCTTTATCAATACCACAACCCGTATCTATAAAGCTGAGCAATACATAATCACCGGGAGGAATATGTAATGATTCAGCATCCATCTGATTTATGTTCTGATTCTGGGTTTGAATAGTTAACTGTCCATTACCCTCTATTGCATGCATAGCATTAATACTCAGGTTAAGGATGACATCTTCCATATCCCCTTCATCGAGCCATACTAGCCATGGGTTTTCTTGAAATTTAATGACCAAATCAATACGCATAGTCAGAATTTTTTCAAGCATATGATGTCGACTCTGCAACAACGTATTAAGATTTATACTCTTTGATTCCGGCACTTTTTGCTGCGAGAAAGCTAATAATTTTTTGGTTAATTTAGCACCTCGCTCACCCGCATGCAGAATTTCACCGGCATATTTCATCAATTTGGGTTGTTCAACCAATGTATCTTTTAGTAAACCGGCAAAGCCTATAATTATAGCAAGCATGTTGTTGTATTCATGAGCAACGCCACCGGTAAGCTTACCTAGCGCTTCCATCTTTTGTGATAATTGAAGCTTTCTCAGAAGAAGTTCCTTTTCTTCGCCCGCCTGCTTAAGTTCAGTAATGTCTTGACCTACCCCAACTACCCCAACAACATCACCGTTAGTGTTACACCGTGTCGTTGCATTCAATAATACCCTAATTAGATTGTTATTTTTTGTGTAAAGAGAGAACTCGAAGTTGGAAGTGTTTTCTCCTTTTAATGCTTTTTGTAAGACGTCATTGACTGACTCACGATAATCTGGCGAGATAAACTCTTCAACTAAGTTTTTGCCCTGTACTTCTCCAGCATCAAAACCCGTAATTTCAGCAGATTTTTTATTCCACTCATTTACGTTGCCTTTAGCATCAATACCAAAAATTGGTGCATTAGCCGTATCAATGAGTAGAATCAAATCCTGTGCTACCCGTTCCATTTCAGAACGATAACCATCAAGCTCTTTTTGAAAGGCAAGCTCTGTATTAGCGAGCGCTAATTCGTCTGCCCGCTTTTTTTTCTCTTCCTTTTGAAAGGCAAGTTCTTTATTAGCAAGGGCTAACTCTTCTGCGCGTTTTTCTTTTTCTTCATTTTGATAGGCAAGTTCTTTATTGGCTTTATTAGCGAGATTTTGAGCGCTATTTGCAACCTTTAGTGAGGCTTCAAGCTGTATAACAAATTCTTGTTCAAGTTTACGTAGGTGTAACGTTTCCACTATACGCTTTAATGCATGATTTAATAAACCAATAGATAAGGGTTTGGTCAAAAAATCAGAAACCCCCAAATGGACTGCCTCTAAAGCATCTTTAAGATCATAGTTGCCTGATATAATAAGAATACTTAACTCATCTGCAGTTGGTACAGTATTTTTAATACGTTCAATTAAACTAAAACCGTCAAGTTTAGGCATTTTTAAGTCAGTGATAACTATATTAATCGCTGGATCATTAATCAGCATGCCACAAACATCTAACGGGGTAATGGTTGAGATAACAGTAAAACCTAAACTTTCAATATATTCTGATAATTCTTCAACAATCGTTGCCTCATCATCAACAATTAACACTTTAATATTTTCTGTGTTATCCATTTTCATATCCATATTCTAGTTTTAAGCAATCTTCGATGCTATCAAGCAATAAATCAATATCAACGGGCTTACGTAAAAAGGTATAATTTTCTGCCTTTAAGTCAGAGCCTTCAATTGATGGACTACCATGACCTGTACTTATAATAAAAGGATACGTTTTTTTATAGCATTTATTGACTTCATGAATCAAATCAATACCTGTTTTACCTGGCATTTTTAAGTCTGTTATGATGACACTAATATCATTATTTTGACTGAGTATAATTAACGCTTTATCAACAGATGTCGCCGAAAATGCCTGATAATCTTCTTCAGTTAATGTTTCAACAATTTCCTCTAATATTGCTTTCTCGTCATCAACAACAAGTATTTTTTTCATGTTTTTTCCTTTTAATATAGACCCATTGTCAATCAATATGCGTATTTCAGAGTACACTTTGAATGGTAAGGGGTATACAACTACTATTAATTTATTGAATGATAAATTGGTAATGTAATTAAGAAACTGACGCCATGTTCAGTATTTGTCACAGAGATTTCACCTTTCATATCTCTGACAATACCGTAACTAACAGAAAGCCCTAATCCAGTCCCTTTGCCAATTTCTTTCGTGGTATAAAAGGGTTCAAAGATTCGCTCAATAATAGCTTCAGGTATTTGAGGCCCAATATTTTCTACCGTAATCTCTATATTTTTTGTGGTATCAACTACATCAATTTTAATGACTTTATTATTACAACTTGATAATGATTTTATGGCATCTTGAGCATTAGTTAATAGATTTAAAAAAACTTGTTCAAGTTGCACTTGGTGCCCTAATACGGCGGAGCATTGATTGGGGGTATTAATTACAACGTCAATTTCAGCTAATCGCAGTTGTTCACTAACAAGGCTTAAGGCAGAATTAAGCGTAAGGCATAAATCAACAGAGTAAGCATCTTCAGATGCCTTTCTACCAAACATTCTCATGTGATCAATAATTGCCGATGCACGTTCAGTTTGTTGCATAATACGCTCAAGCTTTTGAGTTAAGTAAGCCGGTTCAAGTGTTTCTGGTTTTTTTTGTAATTTTCTAATCACATTGCCAGATGATAAGCGAATAACATGAAGTGGCTGATTAAGTTCATGAGCAACACTGGTAGCCATTTCGCCTAATGTCGCTAGTTTTGATGCCTGAATGACTTGTGCTTCAGCAAATTTTCTATCTGTAATATCTTGCCCAACCCCAATTACACCAACAACATTGCCCTTGGTACTGCGTCGTGTTGTTGCATTCAGTAACACGGTGACCAAATTATTATTTTTTGTATAAAGTAAAAGCTCATAGTTAGAGGTGTTCTCACCTTTTAATGCTTTTTGTAAAACGTCATTAACTGACTCACTATAATCTGCCCTGATAAATTCTTCCACTAGGTTTTTACCTAGTGCCTCTTCGGCATTAAATCCCGTAATTTCAGCTGTTTTTTTATTCCATTCGTTTACATTACCTTGGGCATCAATACCAAAAATAGGCGCGTTAGCCGTATCAATAAGTAGCGTCAAATCTTCTGCTACGCGCTCCATTTCAGAGCGATAACTATCAAGCTCGGTGATATCTTGACCCACCCCTACAACACCCACAACATCGCCATTGGCATTACGTCGTGTCGTTGCATTCAGTAGCACTCTAACCAGATTATTACCTTTTGTATAAAGCGGGAACTCATAGTTTGAAGTATTATCCCCTTTTAATGCTTTTTGTAAGACATCATTAACTGACTCTCGATAATCAGGCGAGATAAATTCTTCTACTAGATTTTTACCTCGTACTTCATCAGCATTAAAGCCGGTAATTTCAGCTGACTTTTGATTCCATTCGTTGACGTTACCTTGGGCATCAATACCAAAAATAGGCGCGTTTGCTGTATCAATCAGTAGCGTTAAATCTTCTGCTACACGTTCCATTTCAGAACGATAACCATCGAGTTCAGTGATATCTTGACCCACCCCAACTACACCGACAACATCGCCATTGGCATTACGTCGTGTGGTTGCATTTAGTAACACCCTAACCAAATTATTATCTTTTGTATAAAGAGGAAACTCGAAGTTAGAGGTATTATCCCCTTTTAATGCTTTTTGTAAGACGTCATTAACTGACTCCCGGTGATCTGCCCTGATAAATTCTTCTACCAAGTTTTTACCCAGTACTTCTTCGGCATTAAAACCGGTAATTTCAGCTGACTTTTGATTCCATTCGTTTACGTTGCCTTCAGCATCAATACCAAAAATTGGCGCGTTGGCCGTATCAATGAGGAGAGTCAAATCTTGTGCTACACGTTCCTTTTCAGAACGATAACCATCAAGTTCAGTTTGAAAGGCAAGCTCTTTATTGGCTAGCACTAATTCATCTGCGCGTTTTTCTTTTTCTTTATTAGCTAGCACTAATTCGTCTGCGCGTTTTTCTTTCTCTTTATTAGCAAGGATTAGCTCCTCTGCCCGTTTATCTTTCTCTTCATTTTGAAAGGCAAGCTCAGTGTTAGCAAGGGCTAATTCATCTGCTCGTTTTTCTTTCTCTTCATTTTGAAAGGCAAGCTCAGTGTTAGCAAGGGCTAATTCATCTGCGCGTTTTTCTTTTTCTTCGTTTTGAAAGGCTAGCTCGGTGTTGGCAAGGGCTAATTCATCTGCGCGTTTTTCTTTCTCTTCATTTTGAAAGGCTAGCTCGGTGTTGGCAAGGGCTAACTCACCTGCGCGTTTTTCTTTCTCTTCATTTTGAAAAGCAAGCTCGGTGTTGGCAAGGGCTAACTCACCTGCGCGCTTCTCTTTCTCTTCGTTTTGAAAGGCGAGCTCTTTGTTCGCAAGGGCTAACTCACTTGCGCGTTTTTCTTTCTCTTCGTTTTGAAAAGCAAGCTCTTTGTTCGCAAGCGCTAATTCCTCTGCCCATTTGTTATTCTCTTCGTTTTGAAAGGCAAGTTCTTTGCGCTCGGTGATATCCTCTATGGCCAACAAAACAATGAGCTCTCTACCTTCCGCTCGTTCAATCTGTCTGGCATTTAGCAACATGGTTCGCCGACCTATGCTGGTAAAGTAGTGCTCAACTTCATAGTCATGAAAACAGGTATTTTGCAGCAAAATGGTTTCTAATAGTTCTCGCAGCGCAGGGATATCCCACTGTTTATTGCCCAGTTCATAAATAAGCTGGCCTATGGTATTTTCAGGCTTAACCTTAAAAAAATTATAAAATGAACGGTTTACAGTGACTACCCTTAAATCTTGATCTAGCGTAATTAAGGGTTCCCGCACCGTATTAATAATGTTTTCAGTGTAATCTAATAAATCTTTATCGGTTATCGAGCCTAACATTATGAACTCCTTGCTACCGTTTTAGCCTATGTGACTTATAGCCTAACAGTTGAAATAAATGGTGCTGATTTGCGATGAATCCAGCCAGTTGATTTTATATGTAATTTGAAAAATTTTATAAATATATTTTTTTTGAGGAGGTGAGTCCCGCACAACCTTGTATTAATTTTTTAGAGATTTAGAGATTTAATCAAACTACATTTTAATTACCGCTGTACACCTGTCAGCAGAAGTTCTAGTAAGTAGTCATTCTTTTTAGATTATTAATGAAGTTGTGAATTATACCAATCAAACTAATCAAGTGATCTTTATAAATGGTCTAAATCTCCAATAACATCGTTGCTTTCAATCCCAATAGCCAGCTATTGCTCAATCAAGCGCCTCGTTCTTGAAAATTTATCCTCATTAAAATTGATCACTAAATTAATCTGTTTGGTATTACATTCAATTTTATAATGATAAAAGGCGAGATTCAGGCATTAATTATAGGTAATAAATCAAAAATTAAATAAGTTAAAAAAGTAACTTATTTAACATAAATAAAATCAATGTAAAGTGGTTCAAGTTAACAAAACTGACTTCGTTGTATTTACTCTAACTTCCTTTATTGGCTTGGATATCAATTGTGCCTAAAAATACCCTAACGGCAAGTTTTAGCACATTACTGATCTTAAAGAAAATTATATTTTAATACTTAATCTGTTGTTGGTCGCATAAAAAATTAGATCTCGTGAGGATCAGCTCTATGATCATAAGGCTTATACCCGTTCCACCTCAAGATGCAGTTTCAGAGTTAAGCTAGGAAATCAGATCAAGGCGCGATACGAAGATAATGGTTACTCAGAAGAATATATCTCCTGCGTTATGCATTTCGACAATAGAACAACTATTCTCTTCAATCCATGCTTTATACCTAACCCTTTCTCGACTGGCTGAAACCTGCATTTTGAGGTGGAGCGGGTATATACTTCGCACTGCTATGGCGCAATTTAACCTTGAATTAGGCTTGTACTGGAGGCAGAAGGGCTATAATAAATTGGTTATAAATCAATTTATTATAGCCCTTCTTACGCTGGAGTCTTATTTTTATACGTGAATTAAAATAGCTAAATTTAACCTAAATAATAGTGTGGTGAATAGCTTAACTTTCAGCCAACATTAGTAACCAGACACTTTACCTGCTTTACTACGAGGATCGGTGGCACCAAATAGACCCTGTTCAGTTTTCATAATGCTTTGTGTACTCCCCATAGAGTTTTTCAAGTGAATTTTATGGCCTTTCGCTTCCAACAGTTTAATCGTATCAATACTCAAACCCCGTTCTACGCGAATTTCATCGGGATACCATTGGTGATGTATACGCGTAGCATTGGTTGCTTCAGCTATATTCATGTGGTGATCGATAACATTCATCACAATTTGTAATGTTGTTGTGATAATTCTCGAACCACCCGGCGTACCTGTAACGAGAAACAATTCGCCATTTTTTAACACTATGGTAGGAGTCATCGCGCTTAGTGGTCTTTTCATTGGCTCTATAGCATTAGCTGTACCGCCTAATAAACCATATCCGTTAGGTACACCTGGTTTTGAAGAAAAGTCATCCATTTCATTATTCATGAAAATACCTGTACCACTGGCTACAAGCCCAGAGCCATAACTAAAGTTCAAGGTGTAAGTATTTGCAACTGCATTACCCCACTTATCAACGACAGAAAAATGGGTTGTTTGTGGGCTTTCATAAGGGGCAAGCTTTCCGGGTTTGATTAACTCACTTGGCGTTGCTCGCTTAATATCAATTTTTTTGGCGATACTATTGGCATAAGCTTTATTTGTTAAGGCTTCCATCGGCACAGAAACGTAATCATCATCACCAAGGTACTCACTTCGATCAGCATAAGCACGCTTCATTGCTTCAGCCATCACATGGATAGTGTTGGCGCTATTATGACCCCACTGATCAATAGGGTAATTTTCTAAGGTATTAAGAATTTGTACAAGATGGATCCCACCCGATGAAGGTGGCGGCATAGAAAGCACTTCATAACCGCGGTATGTGCCCATGATTGGATGTCTAATTTTAGCTTTATAATTAGCTAAATCTGAAACGGTCATGACGCCACCCGCTTCTTGCACAGCCGAAGCAATTTTACTTGCAGTAGCACCTTGATAGAAACCTTTACTGCCCTGCTTAGCAATCAGCTTTAAACTGTTAGCTAATTCAGGTTGATATAAGCGTTGTCCAATTTCTAATGGTTGTCCTTTATTGGGGTAAAAAATATCTTTGGTACTTTGCCAACGACTCAAACGATCTTTCATCGCTGATAATGAACCGGATAAACCTCGCGTAACAACAATACCTTTTTCAGCTTGATTTATTGCCGGTTGCATGACTTGTGCAAGTGTCATAGTGCCATATTCTTTGAGCGCTAACTCTAAGCCCATAACAGTACCGGGTACGCCTGATGAAAGACCATGAAAGCGAGCTTTTTGATTATCTACATCACCGTTTTTATCTAAAAATATATCTTTGTGAGCCGCTGCAGGTGCCATTTCTCGATAATCTATCGCAATAGTTTTTTTCTCTTTTGCGATATAAACCATCATAAAGCCACCCCCACCAATATTACCCGCTCGAGGATAGGTAACAGCTAATGAAAAGCCAACAGCTACGGCAGCATCTACTGCATTACCACCTTGTTTTAGAATGGCAACACCAACATTGGTAGCCATTGCTTCTTGACTAGATACCATACCGTTTTCAGCCCAATAAGGTTGGGCTATTTGGTAGGAGGAATAAATAGCTGGCGGTTGCTTAATTATATTATTTTTTGCATTAACGCCAGGAGCAACAATCAAGCTTAGAGCCGAAAGTGTCATCACTACTATATTTTTTATTTTATCTGTGTACATTATAAATCCTGTTATTTTTTAAAACCTGGCTAATTTTAACCTTCAATATATCTTAACCTTTTACTGCTTTTTACCCGATGTACTCATTATCATTTTATTACTCTTCATTGTATCTATTTATGGCTCGAATATGAAAAATTTCGACAAAATACATTATAAAAATAGATAATTGATAATAAAATATCCTTAACTTTCATAGCCTTTAGTTAGCAGCTCTATCACTAAACAAAAATATCACAGTAAGCCAACATAAAAGCTTATTGTAAGGTAGGCATTAATGCTTGTTCAAGTGCGATTCTTAACACGCCAGAAATTTTTGCTGGTTTCTCGGTTTCTCTATCAACAAACACATGAGTCATCGTGCCGTATGCACAGGCAGACTGCAGCTCTTCCTTAAATATTGCCACACCATACTCAACCGAAGAATTACCTATTCGGTTTACCCGAAAAGCGCCGTAAATCTTGTCTGGATAAGTAATACTTGAATAAAGTTTTTTTTTGTTGACAAGGGGGAGTCCACATAAGCTAGCTATTACTCAATCAAGCGCCTTGTTCTTGAAAATTTATCCTCATTGATATTTGATCACTAACTTATTGCCATTGGTATTATTTCTTTAATATAATGAAAGTCTGATATCAATGGGATTACTTTAGACAAAATTATTCTCCATAGGCTGCTTGATAAATAGCTAAAACATCGTCATAGCATACTTCTTTAGGGTTATTAATCAGTAAGCGTGTTTGCATCATCGCATCTCTGGCTAACATGGGTAGTTTTTCTTTTGATATGTTCATATTTTTTAATGTGTTAGGTAACTGTAAGCGCTGTATTAACTGTTCGATATAGGTAATTAAATCATCGGTGATGGCTTGCTCAGTTTGTTTGATGTTAATAGAGTGACTTATATAGGGCGCTAATTCACTGTACTGTGGTGCCGCATGTGTTTTATTAAAACGCATCACATGTGGCAGCACTAAAGAATTACTTAACCCATGAGGTATATGAAAGTGCCCACCTAACGGATAAGCCAACGCATGAACAGCCGCTACGGGAGCATTAGCAAACGCTTGCCCAGCTAAACAGGCGCCTAGTAACATATTCTGACGTGCTTCTATATTTTTACCATCACAACAAACCGTCTCAATATTACTTGAAAGTAACCGTAATGCTTCTTTTGCCAGCATATCTGAATAGGGATTTTTTTTAATTTTTGAGGTATATGCCTCTATAGCATGTACCATAGAATCAATACCTGTAGCAGCACTTACTGCAGTAGGTAATCCGATTGTTAACTCAGCATCAAGTAAAGCAATGTCGGGTAGTAGTTGCGATGAAACAATACCCGCTTTAGTTGTTTCCCCCGTGGTGATTATTGCAATTGGCGTTACTTCCGATCCAGTACCTGCGGTGGTTGGTACCAATATAAGCGGTAACCTTTCACCCACGACTTGGTCAACACCGTAAATATCGGCTAATGATTGTGATGATTTCATTAACACAGCGACAACTTTTGCGGTATCCATTGAGCTACCACCACCAAAACCAATAACACCATCTATCTCATTATTTCGGGCTAACCTTAAGGCTTCAAGGATAATACTTTCCTGTGGATCAGCAACAACGTTATCGTATATTGTGGTGTCTAACTTGCCATTCAAATGTGAAAGTAATCGGTTAAGTAATCCACAAGACACAATCCCCTGATCAGTGACTATTAAAGGTTTGTGTACACCAATTTTTTGACAAATATCAACGATATTACGCAAACTGCCCGGCTCACTGATAATGCTTTTAGTGGTATTAAATTGAAAGTTAGTCACCATTGTTGCTCTCCATAATTGTTATTTTTACAGGTAATTAGCAACTACTTGCTTCGTTTCAGTCGCATTGGCTACTTTCACCACTTGAGTATCTAATTTACGTAGTTCCGCGCGAATAATTTTTCCTGTAGTTGTCATTGGTAATGTACTGATATACGAAATCTCTCTCGGATATTCATGTGCTGCCAGGCGCGTTTTAACCCAAAGTTGTATCTCTTTGGTTAGGGCTGCACTGGCTGTAACGCCACCTTCTAAAAGGATATACGCTTTTACAATTTCTGTTCGTAACGGATCTTTTTTTCCAACAACCCCTGCCATTTTAATCGCAGGATGTCCTATTAGGCAGTCTTCAATTTCTCCTGGCCCGATACGATACCCTGAAGAAGTGATTACATCATCATCTCGCCCGACAAACTTTATCCAATCGTCACTATCCATAATGCCGGTGTCGCCAGTCAATAGCCATTTACCTTCTTGGTTAGTCACAAATTTTTCTTCAGTGCCTGCTGAGTTATTCCAATATTCGAGAAACATCACTGGATCTGGGTAATGCACTGCGATATTGCCAAGTGTTCCATTTTGAACAAATTTTCCTTGGTTGTTTAAAATTTTAAGCTTATGTCCAGGGACCGGTCGTCCCATTATTCCTGGGCGCTCGGTCATGAGTGCAGCACAAGAGGAAACAATCATATTACATTCTGTTTGTCCGTAGAATTCGTTGATTACAACACCAAAATTTTTACGACCCCACTCGAGTAATTCACTACCAAGTGTTTCTCCTCCGCTGACAACTGTGCGCAAGTCTATATTCCAATCACCTTGCGCTGAACGCATCATTTTTATAGCGGTAGGAGGAAGAAAAACGTTTCTAATTTTATATTTTTGCAGCAAGTCAAAAGCAGCTTCAGCGGTAAACTTTTTAAAGCGGCATGCGACAACGGGAACCCCATGGTGTAGTGCTGGCAATAGCACATCAATAAGGCCACCGATCCATGCCCAATCAGCAGGAGTCCAAATTTTATCGCCTGATTGTGGGAATAGATCGTGGCTCATTTCAACACCAGGCAAGTGCCCTAAAAGAACTCTATGCGCATGCAATGCGCCTTTGGGTTGTCCCGTCGTTCCTGAGGTATAAATCAGAATTGCTGGATCGTCAGCTTTTGTCTTAATAGGGGTAAATGTATCTCGTTGCTCTTGCATTTCATGTCGCATGTCACGGCTATTTTCGTTCTTTCCATCAATGGTAAAAACATGTTCTAACGAGGGTAACTTATGGCGAATAAGCGCAATTTTAGCTGCACCTTCAAGGTTTGTTATTACGGCTTTAGTCCCAGAATTGTTCAGTCTATATTCAAGCGCTTCTTTACCAAAAAGCATAAATAGTGGAATAGATATCGCAGCAAGCTTATGAATAGCAATATGAGAATAAGCTGTTTCAGGCGTTTGCGGTAATAAAATGCTAACGCGGTCGCCTTGCGTAATATTAATTGAATGGAGTAAATTTGCTAGGCGATTTGAAAGCATCATTAAATCACCAAACGTATAGTCTTTAGCGCTTCCATCAAGATCCACATAGGTTAAGGCTAGACGAGTTGGTTCAGTTACCGCCCATTTGTCACAAACATCAACACCGATATTATAATATTCAGGTATATTCCATTGGAAACGTTCAATTAACAGTTCATAGTTTTCAGCTTTTGGTAACATTAACTATTCCTTTATGTAATTTACAATGAGCCCTATAGATTAAATAAAATTTTATCTATAGGGCAACTGTAAAATATTTTTCTTTTCATTTCAATAATTTGAATACTCGATTTTTTGTGCTGATTATTCAAATTTCTTTAATAAAAAATTTTTTCAATAATAAATATCATGATAATAGCTGGAATATACACGGTAAAATAGTATCTTGTATATCGAAGTAACGTTATTCTTTGGCTAATACCGCTCTAAATTCGACCTATTATTGCTCTAAAATAATTCTTAAATTTAATGGGCTTATAATTAGCTTTATATAATGGTACAGTTTGTATCGCTATCACTACATAGATAACTATCAAAATAATAATCAAAGGTTAACAACCTAAATAATATACTGATAAGGAAATGGGGTTATGTATAAAATATCTAAATCTTTTACAAAAGTATTGGCTACTTCGGTAGCTGCATCCATGCTGCTATCTGCAGCGTCAAACTCTGCAATGGCAGCAGATGATCAAAAAATCCGTTGGAAAGTACAGGCTGCTTTTGGTACTCATTTACCCGCACTAGGGGATCCTATAAAGCTGGTTGCTGAGCAAATAAAAAAAGCTACTGGAGGTGACATTAAGTTTAAAGTCTATGAGCCAGGTAAAATTGTTCCTCCTTTTGGTATTACTGAAGCAGTTAAAAATAAACAACTTAGTGCTGGCTACACTTGGTTGGGTTATGACCAAGGTAAAATTCCTTCAGCCGCATTATTTGCTGCAGTACCTTTTGGCATGGAACCATGGGAATACGCTACTTGGTGGTATGATGGTGAAGGGCAAAAATTGGCAGAAGAGTTATACGCTAAGCACGGTGTTCACCCCGTTCTGTGTAGTGTAATTGGTCCTGAAACTGCGGGTTGGTTCACTAAAGAAATCAAAACGATGGAAGACTTTAAAGGGTTGAAAATCCGTTTTGCCGGCCTGGGTGGTAAAGTGCTGCAAAAAGCGGGTGCGTCTGTGACGGTTATTCCTGGTGGCGAAATTTTCCCAGCACTTGAAAAAGGCGCTATTGATGCTTCTGAATTTTCTATGCCTGCAATTGATCAATTAATGGGCTTTGATAAAATTGCTAAAAACAACTATTTCCCTGGTTGGCATCAAACCTTCACTGCTTCTCACTTAATTATTAATAAAAATACTTGGGATGAGTTAACCGAGGCGAACAAAGCGACTATCGACATGGCTTGTACCGCAGGTACTTTCCGCGCATTGACTCGTGGAGAGTCTCTACAAGGCAAAGTAATAGCAGGCTTCCCAGCTAAAGGGGTTACTGCACGTAAGCTGCCGACATCAATGCTTAAGGAACTAAAAGTACTTACTGAAGAAGTAATGGCAGAAATTTCGGCAAAAGATGCAGATTTCAAAAAAATCTATGAGTCTCAGCAAGCGTTCTCTAAAGAGTATAAGAACTGGAAAAAGTTAGGTTATTTACCTCGTGATTTTTAAATAGATTCTGTTAAATCGTTTTTATTTAATAGCTAACTAACTGGCCTGTTCAACAGGCCAGTTTTCTTACTTCAACAATTTAAGTAAGATTTTTTAGTCTCTGGAGTAAAATATGCAACCTGAAGTAGATATCTCAACTAATGCTCACCTCGAGCTTGATAGCATAAATCATCACACAACACTTCCTGAAACAGCGATATCAAAACTATTTGAGCGTGTGGTTTTAGCTATTGGTAACTTTTTCTCTTGGATCTGGCTTGTACTGATGGCAGTGATCATTATTAACGTGCTGATGCGTTATGTTTTAGGTTTTGGGCGAATAGAGTTTGAAGAGCTGCAATGGCATCTTTATGCCGTGGGTTGGTTAATTGGCCTTTCTTATTGTTATGTTGCTGATGACCATGTTCGTGTTGACTTGATTCATGACCGTTTATCATTAAGAAAACAAGCTTGGATTGAGTTTCTAGGTATCCTATTTTTATTGACACCTTTTATTATGCTTGTTCTGTGGTATTCAATCCCTTTTATTATTTACTCTTGGGATTTAGGCGAAGTGTCAGGTGCCCCAGGTGGCCTACCTTACACATGGATTATGAAAAGCTTTCTGTTTATCGGTTTTGCGTTACTACTAGTATCCACTATATCTCGATTTTCTCGCGTATATTCCCTGTTATTTTTGTCAAATAAAGAAACTGCCACTAAGCAGTTCAAGGTTTAGGTTTATTTATGGAAATCAATGAAATACTTGCTACGTGCATGTTCTTTTGTTTTATTTTATTACTTTTTACAGGTTTTCCTGTCGCTTGGGTCCTAGGCGGTATATCAATAGTTTTCGCTGGCATAGCCATTTTTATGGATGCTCAATTTGATACTTTCATTGGTATTGATTGGAATTTTGTCTCTATTATTGTCCCGCGTATGTGGGCTGTGATGACTAATTGGGTACTCGTTGCTTTACCTATGTTTGTTTATATGGGGTTGATGCTTGATCGTTCTGGTGTTGCTGAAGATTTAATGAAAAATCTGTCACGATTATTTGGTCGTGTACACGGAGGTTTAGCGGTAACCGTTACCTTTGTTGGTTTACTCTTAGCGGCATCTACTGGGATTATTGGCGCCTCTGTTGTTTTGCTTTCGGTGCTAGGTATCCCTATGATGATGCGTGAGGGGTATAGTAAAGAATTAGCCTGTGGGACAGTTTGTTCTACAGGTACTTTAGGCATTCTCATTCCCCCTAGTATTATGTTAGTGATGATGGGCGATCGTATTGGTATTTCTGTAGGTGACTTATTTTTGGGAGCCTTACTTCCGGGTCTACTTCTAGCCGGTCTTTATGTTGCTTATATTTTAACACAGGGATTTTTGCGCCCTCATACGGCACCAGTGCCTGCAGACGCAGAAAAAGTTACGTTAAAAATAATACTGAATGTCTTTGTTGCGGTATTGCCAACAGCAGGTCTTATTTTAGCTGTATTAGGCTCAATATTTTTCGGTATTGCCACACCAACAGAAGCTTCAGGTGTTGGTGCTCTGGGCGCTACGCTTCTTGCTCTATCTAAGGGAAGACTGACCGTTAATGTTCTTCGAGAAGTGGGGCGAGAAACAAGTAAAACAACCGCATTCATTTTTGCACTATTGCTTGGCGCTACCGCTTTTTCTTTAGTTTTACGAGGATTAGGTGGAGACGAAATGATTGAAGGGGCTCTATTGTCCTTACCTTTCGGTCCTACAGGCATTGTGATCAGTATTTTAGTGGTAACTTTCTTACTTGGTTTTTTTCTTGATTGGATAGAACTTACGCTTATTATTTTACCCTTAGTTGCCCCTGTTGTGGCAAGCCTAGGTTTTGATTTAATTTGGTTCACCGTGTTATTTGCTGTTTGTTTACAGACGTCTTTTCTCACGCCACCTGTAGGTTTTGCTTTGTTTTATCTCAAAGGTGTTGCCCCCAAAGGTATTAATCTAGGCCATATATATAGGGGCGTTATCCCTTTTATCATCATTCAACTTATTGGCTTATCAATCGTGTTTTATTTCGACTCGATAGTAACTTGGTTACCATCAGCCGCTTATTCGCCTTAAGTTAACTAAACCTTTAAATAACTGTGATTCACTTTTGGATCACTGTCATAAATTGGATGCTTTGTGGTCTCGGTTGAAGTTAACTTCAACCGAGATTTTTATTGCTATAGGATCAATAGTAGTTGCTCTCTGATTACATCGAATAGGATGACTTCCCATATACAAGCTGTCTCATCAGACATCACTATTCAACAATAGTGAGCAGATTGAATTTAAAAAGAATATTCTAAAAAAGGCTACCGCTCTGTTGATGTCAGGCTCCCTGAATAATTCTTATTAATTGAGAAAATCAATCAGAGCAAAAAATAAAAAACCCCATTTATAGCTGCTCTAGCCGCCAAATTGAAAACGTAAACCAGCATTAACGGTAAAGCCATCGTTTCTTGACCAAATATTTGTTGTCCATCGACCGCTAGGCGCTTGTTCAGGCAACACTAAAGAGTCTTCCTTAGTTTGTCGCACATTTAACAAGTTTTCAGCATTAACAAAAAAACTGACTTGTCCGATAGTAATTTGACCTAACAGCCCTAAGTGCCAATAAGGATCGCTTCGCTCTCGATACGGGTTATTTTCAAGGTGCTGTGTACCGGTATAGTAAGCTTCAAACCCTACCATATGACTACCGTGTTCTTCCCACATAACGACAAGGCCAGCAGAGTGTTGAGGTGTCAGCGCTAAGGGTACACGGTTAAGACTAGAATCACTTTCTTTAGTGGCGTCTGTATACAAATAGCTACCCGTAAATTTAATATCTCGCCAGCGATAACGTAGTAATAATTCAGCCCCACTAATTTCACTTTCACCCGCAGCATTAACAATGCGAACGTGTTTACCTGAAACGTCATTAATACCATTAATGACGTCTAATTCAGTAACGTTATCAATATCTGACGCAAATAATGTCAGGCTGGTTTCTATGTTGCCTAGTACATAGCTAATATCGATAGAAGCGGTTGATGCACGCTCTTCTTCAAGGTTTTCTAGCGGTGCAAGGCGCGATAAACCCGCTTCATCAATGTCCTCAATAAATGGGCTTGGCGCGAAAAAACCTTGTCCATATGCCCCCCTAATCGTCCAGTTTTCTGGGCTGTACAACAATGAAATTCGAGGGCTTACTTGCGTACCGTATTCACTATGCCAGTCAGTACGGGCACTAAGAGACAGGGAGATATCGTCACTTGCTTCATAATCTAGTTGTGAGAATAATCCAGGCACTTGATAAGAATAATCAAATTCAGCAAAGGTATCAGATTCAAACTTTTCAGATTGAAGCGCTAACCCAACCAACCATGCCGTTTTATCAGAATACCCTGATAAGCTCGACTCGATTAGCGTACTTTCGTGGCTATCGTCTTCTTGAACTGCACCAAATTCATGCTCGTGATCTTGTTTCATTACTGAGCCACGCACATTAATATTCATCACCTTCCCTAATGGTTGGTCATATATAAAGCCAACATCGGTTCTCAGCGTATCCTGTGTTTGAGGGAACTGACTACCATCAGGTACAATCGCCTCACCTAAAGTGCCGCCATTCCTTTGCTCTTTCATTACACCCAAGGTAACGTAAAGGTTTGCACCATTGTCGTCTTGCCAATAAAAACGAGGGCGGACACTGCCCCTTTCGTAGCCAGCGATATCGATCCAGCCATCGTCATCTAAATCTTGCTCTTCTTGATGATGAATTCCGGCAGTAACTGATGCGCTTAAGTCGCCAGTTAAAGGTGATGCAAAGTACGACGTAATATCTTGACCATTTTTAGAGGTAGCATTAACCAACACTTCGCCTTCATAAACATCTGAGGGAGTTCGTGAAATTAGATTGATTACCCCACCAAGTGCAGAGCCGCCATAAAGAGATGAAGCAGACCCTTTAATTATTTCAACATTTGCAAGGTCTGTCGGTGGAATTTGTAACAGGCCAATTGAAGCTGTTTGACCACCGTATAAAGGTAAGCCATCACTTAATAATTGTGTATAACGTCCATACATTCCTTGCAGTCTAATATTTGCACTTCCTAACGCAGGCGAAGTAGTTTGTACTCTCACACCACCGGTTTCAGCTACTAACATAGAGATATTGCCAGGGCGCATTAGCGCTTTTTCTTGTATTTCTTCCCCGTTAATAATTTCGGTTCGTGTTGCCGATTCGATAACAATACGACCTAAACGAGAAGCGCTGACTTGAATTCTTTCAATTTTGTTATCACTATGTTCATGATGGTCTTGCTCTTCATGGTGAGCCTGTTCATTCTTATGTTCATTACTATTTTCATTCGCGTATGCAAACGCAGGTATTAACAGTATTACTACTGCCCTTTTTAAAGATTTTTTAAACATTTTTACCTCAGATATTACTTGGTACTTACTTTGACATTAATTGGCACAATAGCGCTGATTAACTTGAGAAGTTATAAGTTGTAGACAACTTTTGGCGTTCTAAATTTTTATGAGGTAAAAATGGGAGGGCGATAGAGCAAAGTAGCAATAGATTTAGGTTGCTCAGACTGTTGTATATAAGTAACTTCACTTAAAGCAGCTGTTTTAGTTGAACCAACTTCAGTATTAAAATATACAAATGATGAACACGCATTAGCAATACAATTACAATCAACACCACAACATTCAATACCACAGCAACCTTCTGTGCTATCTGTATCAATTGGATTTGAATCGTAATGCTTTATTAGTTCACTAACGTTGGGATTAAGAGGGTCTGCTAAAGTTTCGCAAGGCATCGATGTATTAAAGGCGATTGCTTGCCCAACAAATGCAACAAGTATAACCGCTATAACTAACACCCTTGAAACTGCTTTAAACATAGTAACCTCTAAATACAATACGCGCAGTATTATAAGAGTTTCTTTATAATATGTGAACAATCATAGGCAAGTTTATTCTAGTTGGGTTGTTACATTTCGCTATAAACTGTCTAGGAGGTTCTTAATTATAATGTATGGTTTTATCGGAACTGCTGTCCTTAGTGAAGCAAACATTATCACAAAAAAAATAGCATATTCTGTTTGAGATTCAAATAATTTAATGTTGGATTGACATGTGTAAAAATTTTAATGGAATTAATCTGTAAAAACATCGTAAGGGTATAAAAATATAGCAATGATTTTATTTAGTGCGATTTGAAAAGAAATTTTATTGCAGTGGGGTAAGTATTATTTTTATATTACTTATTATAATCAAATGTAAAATAAACTTTATATTATTACAATTAACTTTTTTCTTGAAAAAAATATGGTACCCGGAGCCGGACTTGAACCGGCACGCTTTTCGGCGAGGGATTTTAAATCCCTTGTGTCTACCAATTCCACCACCCGGGCATTATATCTTTTTAGCTTACACCAAAAGATAAGGGGAGTATTTTTATAGTAGGTTGGTACCTACTCTTTATAAATTTATTTATCATCATTTATTAATGAAGACTGACAACTTGCCATAAAATTATAAAAATTTGGAGCGGCTAACGAGACTCGAACTCGTGACATTCACGTTGGCAACGTGATGCTCTACCAGCTGAGCTACAGCCGCTTCATTAGAGCTTTTAAAAACATTAAACAAAATTTGGAGCGGCTAACGAGACTCGAACTCGTGACATTCACGTTGGCAACGTGATGCTCTACCAGCTGAGCTACAGCCGCTTCATATATGTTTACTATTTAGGACAAGTCCTAATTTAATTCTTCACATTCATTTCGTTAAAAATGAGCGCGCATTCTAGCTTATAAATCGTCTTTAATCAACCACTAATAAACTTTTTCTTACTCAACTTACTGTTGATGAAATGGTACCCGGAGCCGGACTTGAACCGGCACGCTTTTCGGCGAGGGATTTTAAATCCCTTGTGTCTACCAATTCCACCACCCGGGCAAAATGGAGGCGGATACCAGAATCGAACTGGTGTACACGGATTTGCAATCCGCTGCATAACCACTCTGCCAACCCGCCATTTTGCCAACTCATCATTTTATCAACTTGAGTTGAGTGATTTCATTTATGGTGTAAATCTTACCAATAGAAAATCTATCTACTTAATATATTGGAGCGGCTAACGAGACTCGAACTCGTGACATTCACGTTGGCAACGTGATGCTCTACCAGCTGAGCTACAGCCGCTTCATACATCTTGTAGTTTCGAAACATCCAGTCAGATTACTCGTTCCAGTTGCTTCATACGCTGACTCCCTGTCAACGAAAACGCATTCTACATCGTATTGCGTAACAGTCAACTATTAAATTCCTTTTTTATTTTGACTGCTCAAAAAGCAGCTTGTTTGATGCATTTTTTTACTTTATTTCGTCATTACTAATACTTTTAGGAAAAATAATGACGTTTGTAACTCAAGTCTGTTCGTTTTTACTGACTACGTATTTGCTTTTAGTTCTGGCCATGCAGCTTTAAAATAATCAATTAATGTTGAAAGTGTTAAAACGGTGGCAATAAAATAGAACCCATAAGATAGATAATTTAAAATTACATGTGGGAAATAAAAGAAAATTAGCGGTATATCATAATCAGGACGCCATATTAATCCCATAATGCCTAACATTTGCGCTGCAGTTTTATACTTACCCATATTAGAAACAGCAATAACGTCTCGTTTACCACGAGAAGACATAAATTCTCTTAAGGCGCTAATAAAGACTTCACGAGCAATCATGATGATAGCAGGAATAGCCACCCACCAAGTTTGATAGTCTTGCACTATCATCACTAGCGCAGCAACAACCATGAGTTTATCTGCCACGGGGTCAATGAACGCGCCAAAGGCTGATGATTGATTTAGTTTCCTGGCTAGGTAGCCGTCTAATGCATCACTAACCGCAGCTAACCAAAACACGGCAAACGCGCCAAAGTGATTCCATGATAGCGGTAAATAGAAAATAATCAGAAAAATGGGGATCAATATGATCCGAAATAAGGTTATTTGATTAGGTAATGTCCACATAGTCTCTTACTTTTACAACAAGCTTGATATTAAGCATTTGCATTTTATTTTAAGCATTTGTATTTTATTCTACACAGGTTAAGTAACTAGATATAGTTACTTATCATGCAAAACATCATAAAGTTTTTTCGCTAGCGTTTTACTAATGCCTGGAACTTTTTCTAATTCCGCAATATCCGCATTTTTTACTTCTTGCATACCCCCTAAAAATGTTAATAGGGCTTGGCGTTTTTTAGCACCTATGCCTTCGATATTTTCAAGTATTGATTTTTTACTGGCTTTTTGTCTTTTTGCTCGATGACCTGCAATAGCAAAACGGTGTGATTCATCACGAACATGTTGCACTAAATGTAGCGCCGGTGATGTCGCAGGAAGTGATATTAGTTGGTGCGAGCCACCTAATATGAGTGTTTCCAGGCCGGGTTTACGTGACTCTCCTTTAGCAACACCAACAAGTAAGGGGATCCTATCTAAGTTTTGCTTAGCGGTTAATTCCGCAAAAAAATCTTCTGCTTTGGCTAATTGCCCTTTACCGCCATCAATAAATACAATATCCGGTAGTTTTTTTAACGACTCAGTATCGTCCGCCTTAAGTTTGCCATAACGTTTATTTAAGGCAAAAGCCATTGCCGCATAATCATCACCTGGTGTTATGCCATAAACATTATAACGACGATAATCTGATTTCACTGGCCCTTCTTGATTAAAAACGACATTTGAAGCGACTGTTTGTTGTCCCATCGTATGGCTAATATCAAAGCACTCTATACGGTTAATACCATTAGATAGCTCAAACACTTCATTTAAGGCAACAAAGCGTGCTTGCATTGACTCTTTATGACTATTTCGAGTCACTAATGCTGTTTGGGCATTGGTTGTGGCAAGCTTTAAATACTGTCGACGCTCTGAGCGACTTTTAGTTGAAATTTTTACGCTGTGTTCAGCCTGCTTAGAAAGCAACGAAGCAAGTTCATTTATTTGCTCAAAAGTATATACAGTAACAATTTCCTTAGGAATATTACCTTCACTTACGCCTTCACTCAAAGAGCTGCCTAAGTAATGTTGACCAATAAAGGCTTGGATAATATCTTCATCACTGGTTTCACTTGGCACCACAGGAAAATAACTTTTACTGCCTAATATTTTATGATCACGAATCATTAGTAAATGAATACAGGCTTGAGATTTAATTCGATATAAACCAATAACATCCATTTCAGCAGCAATACCACTAACATATTGTTGCTGTTGAACTTTACGCAATGTGGTGATTTGGTCACGACATTTAGCAGCTTGCTCAAAATCTAATTGGGCACTAGCCGACTCCATGCGCGTTACTAATTGCTCAATAACCATTGAGCTTTTACCTTTGAGAAATAATTTAGCTAAAGCGACTTGTTGATCGTAATCTTCAATCGATACTTCATCAACACAAGGCGCTAAACATCGCCCTAATTGATGTTGCAAGCAAGGCCTTGACCTTGCTCTATAGTAACTGTCTTCACATTGACGAATAGGGAAAATCTTCTGCATTAAACGTAAACTTTCCCACACAGCACCTACACTAGGGTAAGGACCAAAATAATCGCCTTTAATACGTTTACCACCACGGTGCAAACCTAATTTTGGGTGTTTATGATCAGTAATTAATAAGTAAGGGTAAGATTTATCATCTCGTAATAAGATGTTGTATTTGGGCTGATATTTTTTAATGTAATTATTTTCAAGGATCAACGCCTCCCCTTCCGTATGGGTGACGGTAACGTCAATAGCGCAAATTTGTTTAACCAGTGCTTCGGTTTTAACAGAGCCGACATCTTGACGAAAATAACTAGCTAGGCGTTTTTTAAGTTGTTTAGCTTTACCCACATAGATAACCGTTTGTTCATGGTTATACATGCGATAGACACCCGCCTGCTCAGTAACAGCCTTTAAAAAAGCTTCATGATCAAAGTTTGTCGGGTGCTCAGTATTATTAGTGCCTGACAAAATTATAACTTTTCTGTATTTATCATACCGTGGCGAATAGCCAAGTGGGTTAACTCAACATCATTACTCACGTCTAATTTGTCAAACATACGATAGCGATAACTATTGATTGTTTTGGTGCTTAAATGCAGGTGCACAGATATATCAGGTACTTTTTCACCACGCGTGATCATGAGCATAATTTGAAGTTCTCGATCTGATAATGAATTAAAAGGCGTTTCTTCTGCTGGTTTAAAATGGCTTAGTGCCATTTGTTGGGCTATTTTCGCAGGTAAATAACGTTGGCCACTATTGACCGCTTTTATCGCATTAACCATTTCATTTGGCGCAGTGCCTTTTGTTAAGTAACCCGCCGCACCTATTTGCATAACTTTTGTTGGGAATGGCTCCTCTGTATGCACGGTAAGTACGATAACTTTTGCATCGGGCGTAAAACGTAATATCTTTTTAGTCGCTTCTAACCCGCCCATACCAGGCATGTCCATATCCATTAAAATAACATCAGGTTCAATTTTTCGACAAAACTTTATTGCTTCTTCGCCAGTTTCACATTCCTCAATAACGTTAAAGCCTTTAACTTCAGACAATATTTTACTAATACCCGTTCGTACTAATTCATGATCATCAACTAATAATATATTTATCAATCTAATTTGCCTTAAATTGCTTGTAAAAAGCATAGAGTCTAAAACCGTACCTATTACTAATAGGTTGAATAATATAAGGAAAGCAACTTTTGATCAGTGCATCTTCACCTATAAACGCGCTATAACACTTCTTTTATTTATAATTCATTATTTTTTAACCAGCTATTTAATAGGCCTATTTGCCCATTTTTATAAGCAGCATAAGTTAAACGCACCGCATTACTTAAGATGACGCTGTCAGACCAATTTGTTTGTTCTGAAATTAATTGATAGCAGACTTTGGCCTCTGGTGATAAATAACCACGCATTTCTTGTTTGCCACGTTCTTTTTGCCGTTCACGGTATTTTTTTTGCTTTTCGGCATTGGTCATCGCCTTTTTTTTATTTTTTACCTGTTCATCCATCTTATTCTCAATGCATCTCATCTGGTTTCAGCTTGCTACTATGCTCATGTTACCCTGCCCGTTTAATTTTGCAATACGCACTTTGGCTATACTTATAAAATTTTTTTTGATTTTTATCATTAAAATGCACTTTTTTTTACTGTTCGGAGTTGTTTAGTGTACAAGTGTTCGCTAAAGTAGCGCCGTAGATATTTATCAGATGATTTTTATTAGGCTACTATTTGGGTGGTTTTTTAATAAAAAGTTTTTATCGGCTTACTTTTTAATAGGCAATACAGTTATGGCAATGGCACAACAAGATTCATACAGCAAAGAAGATTTGATCAAAGCGGGTACTGGCGAAATGTTTGGCGAAGGAAACTCTCAGCTTCCTTCAGATAATATGTTAATGATGGATCGCATACTGACTATATCAGAAGAAGGTGGCGAAAACGGTAAAGGTTGTATTATTGCTGAATTAGATATTAATCCAGATTTATGGTTCTTTGATTGTCACTTTAAAGGTGACCCAGTAATGCCAGGTTGTTTAGGCCTAGATGCTATGTGGCAATTAGTTGGTTTTTTCTTAGCATGGACTGGCGGTCCAGGTCGAGGTCGTGCGTTAGGTGTGGGTGAAGTTAAATTTACCGGCCAAATTTTACCTACAGCTAAAAAAGTTACTTTTAAAATAGATTTTAAGCGAGTTATTAAGCGTAAACTCTATATGGGCCTTGCCGATGGTAGCGTCAGCGTTGATGGTCGTGAAATTTATACTGCGAAAGATTTAAAAGTAGGTTTATTTACTGATACGTCAAAGTTCTAGTTACCTAGTTAAAAGATGAGCCTCTGGAGTAACAGATAGAAGCATACCTGCGAACGTCCTGAGCACTTCAATACGTTCCGGTAGCTTCCAAGCCGCTTGTCCTGAGCCGCTTGTCCTGAGCTTGTCGAAGGGACGAAGGGGCAAAAGTTCTAAAGATAATTCAAAAAAACAATAAGCCCAGCAAACGCTGGGTTTATTGTTTTTACGGTATACGCCTTCTATCTCCTATAGTTTCATGTCAACCACCTAACCACTGGATTAAAGACACCTAAAAACAAAAAAGCACCTTGAATAACTCATAGGTGCTTTTAATCATTAAACTAGGTCAATATTCACTAATAGAAAGTTTACTTCATAAATTTACGACGTAAACCAAATAGTGAGATTAACGCAAATAATGAGCCAAAGCCAAAACCAGCGCCTTTACGTACCACTTTATCTTCTTCTGCTGCAGTACATTTTTCACCATTATCCGCCATAGGTTCAAGGCTAATAGCACGAACAACATCTTCTTTTAAAGAATTACCGCTTTCATCTAACATTAATTCACCATTGGCATCACGACGGTCAACTTTTACGATGGCGGTAGCTGAAATTATACCCGCATCATTTATACCTCGTGCTTCAATAATATCGTATGTTAAGCGCATTGAACAAGGAATAAGCTCATTCAAGTTAGAAAAGATATTATCATTCCTGTTGTAGACAAACGCAGCTGTTCTTCGCGGGTTTTGTGTACTTTCATTCTGAGTTTCAATTTCACCTTCACCAACTATCAAGCCATAATTATTTATTGCTCTAGCAGTACTGTCTGAATCATTAAAGAAGTCATTTGGATATACCATCTCTATTTGCGCTTCAGGTGCAGTAGTATCAACATAAAAGAACTTCTGCACAGCCGAGCCATTTATTGCTTTAGTAATATGCCCAACGGCAATACCGGCATCATTTATATCATAAGCGCGAGAACCGCCTTTATCGGCATGATCACCGGTAAGATCAATTACTTCTCCGTTTTTATAAACAACCGCATATTGATAGTTACTTGTTTGATTTACCGCTGGGCTTGTTACTGTTTCGTCATCCCAGCCACTAGCATAACCCACTGCAACCCCAGTATTATTAACGGCTAAGGCATAACTTGAATGAGCACGTTCATCATCTACGTGAGGTTCAACTAACAACCCTAATTGTTCAATGACAGATTCACCACTTTGATCTAATGTCGCTTTAAGCGCCATCATATGATAAATAGAAACGCTTGACTGTAACAGGGTTTTAGCTATACACACTTCCAAAGGCATCTGATCTGGAACAATACTGGTATCGGCACAACCGCCAGAATCATCTTCAATAACATCTATATAGCTTTGGTTGACTTTATAACTGCTAAAACCAACCGCAATGCCCGCATCATTAACGTCTAAAATAGCAGATTGCCCGCCACCGTATTCGGTTTCAATAGGGACAATCTGATGTACTTGTGCACCTTGATCATAAGAGAAAAAACCTCGAATACCATACTCTCTTAGCCAAAACACATGCTCTGCATCATCTGAATCAGTGTAAATATCACCCGGAAAATAGGGCGCTGTTGCCGTTCCATATGACACACCAATATCATTAATACCACTAACAATATCGATGGTTGAGCGAGTCAATTTATCTGACCCCACAAACGTTTCATCCCACAAGTTATAATCTTCGGTAACACCAGCCACATTGGTCATGGCAATAGTATCACCAACTTTTTGATATTCTATATTACTTCCTTTGCCTGATGACGTGTCTTGTAACCAACGAACTACCCAAGCTAAATCATTTGCAGTAGGGTTTCCGGCTTTTAACGCATCAACATCTTCAATATCATTTAATGCATGCACGTTTTCATAGCGAGCAAAGGCATAATTTCGTATTTCAGTAAAGTCATCATCATCTAAATACTGAAACTGCACAGGAAAGTTATAAAGGTTAGTCCCTGATAGGGCTATATCACCTGAGGCATTTTGGCGTTGAGCATAAGTAAATTTTAACTTACTGTTCTCACCAGTATCTTTTATTTGGTAAGTAGCAGCATTTACATTATGAATAAAACTTATGCTTAGCGCACTGCTTACGCTTAAAGCGATTATATTTTTTACTATTTTGCTCATGTTACTACTTAACTCTTCTTTATTATCGGAGAAATTTATTCTCGGAGAAAATTACAACCCACATGGATTAAAGCTCATCTAACTCTTGCCATCTTGTGTACACGAGCTCGAGTTTCGACTCATTTTCGTCCAGCTGGTTCAATATATTTTTAGTATATTGTTCATCTTGGCTAAAAAAATCATTTTGATTCACTTGTTCTTGTAACTCAGCAATTTTATTTTCTAGACTATCAATTATTTCAGGTAGCTCAGCTAACTCTTTAGTGTCTTTAAACGAGAGTTTTTTTTGGGTAACCTTTACCGCTTCTGTTTTCGTCGATTCTGTTTTACTTTGCTGCGTTACTTTTTTATTTTCCGCACTGGTTTGTTGCTGGCGCTGCTCTTCTTTTAACGCTAAATAACTGTCAACATCATCATAGCCACCCACTATCTGATTAATACGCCCAGTACCATCAAAATAAAGACAAGTATTAACACAGTTATTAACAAAATCACGATCATGGCTGACTAAAATAACCGTTCCTGAATAATTTGCAACTACTTCTTCTAGTAGCTCTAACGTTTCTATGTCTAAATCATTCGTTGGTTCATCGAGGATCAGTAAGTTACTTGGGCGTAAAAATAGTCTAGCTAATAATAGACGATTTTTTTCACCACCTGATAAGGCTTTTACTGGCGTACGTGCGCGCTTAGGGCTAAAGAGAAAATCTTGTAAATAGCCTAATACATGACGTGATTTCCCATTAACCATCACTTCTTGCTTGCCTTCGCCAACAATCTCTTGCACCGTTAGATTTAAATCTAATGCTTCACGATGTTGATCAAAATAAGCGACTTCTAAATTAACTCCTGAGCGCATTTCGCCGCTAGTTTGCTTAAGCTTTTCCATAATAAGCTTAATTAAAGTCGATTTACCAGTGCCGTTAGCGCCAATAAATGCTAAACGATCATTACGGGTAATAAGTAAATTAAGTTTATCAATGACGACTTTATCATCAAAAGCAACGGTCACATCATGTGCTTCAAATACTAACTTGCCAGAACGATCACCCTGAGTAATATTCATGGTACTTTGATTACGTACTTCACGACGAGCGGTTCGCTCTAAACGTAATTTTTCTAACGATCTTACTCTGCCTTCATTGCGTGTACGACGGGCTTTTACCCCTTGACGTATCCAAACTTCTTCTTCGGCAAGACGTTTATCAAATAAGGAATTTTGTTGTTCTTCAACTTGTAAATCATGCTGTTTTTGTTCGATATACAAATCATAATTACCGGGATAACTTTTCAGTTGACCGCGGTCAAGATCTAAAATTCGCGTTGATAAGCCGCGAATAAACGCCCTATCATGGCTAATAAAAATAATGGTGCCGGTAAAGTCTTTTAAAAACTTCTCTAACCATAAAACACTCGCGATATCTAAATGGTTAGTAGGCTCATCTAGTAATAAAATATCTGGATTAGTCACCAACGACTTGGCTAATGCGACTTTACGTAACCAACCACCCGATAAATCTGAAATTTTAGCGTCACCATCTAACGATAATGTACTCATTACTTGTTCAATGCGCTGCTCATCTAGCCACGCATTGGCTTGTTCTAGTTCATCTTGTACATTCGCCAATTTATTAAGATTTCTCTCACTAGGATCTTCACCAATAATGTGAATTAAGCTATGGTAGCGACTGATAAGATCAGCATTTTCTTTTACCCCTTGGGCAACATAGTCAAATACATTCACATCTGATGATTCAGGAGGATCTTGCTCCAGCATCGCCATTAACATGGTGCTCGATTTTAAGATCTGGCCATCGTCTAGGTTTTGAAAGCCCATTAAGACTTTCATCAAAGTAGACTTGCCCGCACCGTTACGACCCACTAAACAAATACGTTCACCTGTTTGTATACTAAGATCGGCTTTATCTAAAATTTTATCTGTTCCAAAGGCTAACTCACCATTGGCTATTCTTAATAATTCCATCTGTTATTTCAACTCGCTTTTCATTAATTTTCGGTTAATTGGGCAACTTGCTCTACTGTGAAAGGCCAAAATAGCTTTTTATTTTCACAGTGAGGTGCACCTAGCTTTTCTAATACTGGGATGTGTACGCCATAGAGATCAACTAAGGTTTTAGTTTCATGAGCAACATATGCTTGATCAATAATATCAATTTCACTTAGCTGCTCAGATGTTAATACGGTTAAGCAAATAGCTAATGCTTGCTCACATAAATGACAACCGTCACTACCGTATAAAATAAATTCTGTCGTTATCATACCACTTGTTACCATGCTAAAAATTCACTGTACTTTGTTTGAAGAACTTTGCTTATTTTCTCGTAATAGACCAGCTATTATGAATATGTTTGTTACGGGAGAAATCTTTATCTCGTGTAACATCTGACATCGCTTGTGCTTTTAAGCCAAGTACTGCCATCGCATCAAAGTCCATTTTGAAATTACGCTTGTTATTAGTGAAAAATATTTCACCTCCTTCCGCTAATGATTTCAAAGCATCAGTAATTAAAGCAACGTGATCACGCTCTACATCAAAACTGTCTTCCATACGTTTAGAGTTTGAAAAAGTGGGTGGATCAATAAAAATAATGTCAAATGTTGTGGTATTCTTTTTCAGCCAATCTAAACAATCGGCTTGAATAAATTGATATTTATGACCATTGAGTTTGTTTAAGTCAAAGTTATCTTGTGCCCAATTAAGGTAAGTATTAGACATATCAACGGTCGTTATTGAGCTGGCGCCATGTAACGCGGCTTGCACTGATACTGAACCGGTATAAGCAAATAAGTTTAATAAACTTTTATCTTTTGATTTCTTAGCAACAATTTGTCTCGTTTTACGGTGATCCAAGAATAAACCGGTATCAAGATAATCCCATAAATTAATTTTAAACAAGGCACCATGTTCATTCACTGTGATCGATTGTTTAGATTTATCAACACGTTGGTATTGATTCTTACCGGTTTGCTTAGCACGTGTTTTTAATATTACTTTGTCTGTTGGTACCTGTAATACTTTTGGCGCCCAATAAAGCACTTCTTGCAAGCGTTTAGTCGCTTTTTGCTCATCAATAGTTTTCGGTGCGGCATATTCTTGAATAACCAAATAATCACCATAAATATCAATAGCAACATTGTATTCAGGAATATCAGCATCGTATAGACGATAACAATCAATTTGATTCGATTTAAGCCAGCCTTTTAACGTTTTAGTGTTTTTCTTTAAGCGATTGGCAAAGTCGCTATCTTCCTCAGAAAATGAGGATGCTGGATTAATCGCATCTTTTGCTAACTGTTTTTGATCGACATTATATAGCGCAAATTGACAATCTAGCGGACCATTTTTAAATTTATAACGCTTAAAGCTCGATAATTTAAGCATGGCAAGCAGTTCAACATTAGAGGTTAAGATAGCCACGCGCCAATCGATAAATTGGCTTTTAAGCTTTTGACCAAATAAAACAAAATTTTCAACAAGCTCTGGTAATTCACCTATACGTTCACCATAGGGCGGGTTAAATAGAATAGTACCTGAATGCCCATAAGCATTTTTCATATCATTTGTATTTTGACATTTAAACTCAATAAAGCGTTGTACGTTGGCATTTCGAGTGTTTTGCTGTGCCGTGTTAATAACACGTGGGTCTATATCAACACCAAAAACTTTCAAACTACTGTGTTGAGCATCATTTAAAGCTGTTGCTGAATCGTTTTTCGCTTTATTTAATTGGCCTTGCCATAAGTCTTCATCATGCTTTAACCACGATTCAAAACCCCATGAAGCGCGATGAATACTTGGCGCTTGTTTAGTCGCCATAGAAACCGCTTCAATTAAAATAGTACCTGAGCCACACATAGGATCGACTAAGGGCTTACTGGTATCGGTCAACCAACCTGAACGTATAATTAAGGCAGCAGCCAAATTTTCTTTCAATGGTGCAGCGCCACTGTGCTCACGATAACCCCGTTGAAATAAACCTCTGCCGGAAAAATCTAAATAAATAAAGACATGATCTCTTAATAAACGCGCTTGAAAACTTATTTGAGGTGACTTTTTATCGACATTAGGTCGTTCATGGCCTTGTTCTCTAAATTGATCAACAATGGCATCTTTGATGGTTAAGCCACCAAATTGGCTATTACGAATTTCTTCACTGTAGCCGACAAAGTCAATAGCAAACGTAGTATCACTAGTAAAGTGTTCAAGCCAATTGATAGAACTTGCTGCTTTAAATAGCTGATCTTTGTTGAGTGCTTCGCCTTCACCAAGCTTTAACATCACTCGTGTCGCTAGACGGGTCCATAAACTAATTTTATAACCTAGCTCGATTGACGCGCTAAAATAAACCCCTTCTGGTTTTTGTACTACCTGTTCGCCGCCAAGGCTTTTGATTTCATCTGCGAGTAAAACCTCAATACCTGGCGAGGTTAACGCTAAAAATGGTTGCATATGTTCTTGCATTGTTTAATCCTAAAAGTTGTTCCTAAGGAACAGATGTCGGTAATTATAACTAAACTGTCGCCACACATAAACAAAAGTTAAGTATTGTTCAAGTAACATTCATTAAGTAGCCTGTAATTTAGCCATAACGAATGACAATTGAGCGAACGGATATTTAATTAAAAAAAGCGCTTGCTTTATCTCGGTGCTATCCTTACTATACGCCTCGATTTAAAGGAGCCATTCTTTTGAATCATTCTTGCAATAAGAATTAAAACTATTGTGACTTACCTAAGTAATTAGGTCATTCGGACGCGGGATGGAGCAGTCTGGTAGCTCGTCGGGCTCATAACCCGAAGGTCGTAGGTTCAAATCCTGCTCCCGCAACCAACTTGAAGGTCGTAGGTTCACTTTTCATAAATAAAGTGCTCCCATAACCAATTCTTTTAGAATGAATTAAAACTTCTAAGACTTTGTTTTATAATATATCTCATGATAATTTATAAAACACATTCGGACGCGGGATGGAGCAGTCTGGTAGCTCGTCGGGCTCATAACCCGA
>JBLIEW010000027.1:0-61433 GCA_047633255.1 Colwellia sp. | reverse complement strand
TAGAGAAAAGTGCTTTAGTGATTAGATTAAGCTTACTTACAAATGATTTAGTCTTCATTGCTAGTACCTTCAAACAGTTAAGTCCTATTTACAAGTATAGACAACAATTAGCTACAACAGAGCCAAAAAAATATAATTATTCACTTCAAGCAAATACTGTTAAACATAGGGCTGTCTTATCTTTTATAACGATTGGTAGAGAGGTAGTAGATGATGACAGGTATAAAATAGCTATTGATGAATTTAATCACGTTCTCTCAAGAATATCTAAGCTCACCATTAATATAGCGGACTTAGACAAGTAAAATATTCGTGGGGATCCCTCAGTACCCGTTCCACCTCAAGATGCAGTTTCAGAGTTAAGCTAGGAACTCAAATCAAGGCGCGATACGAAGATAATGGTTGTTCAGGAGAATATGCTCCTGCATTCTCCACATAAGCTACATCCATGTAGCGTCCTTATCAAGTAGTGCAACGCAGGACTGGTTTTCTAGCTTAGCTCCCTACGGGCAAGTCGATAAAGGGTCATCTCCTGCGTTATGGATTTCGATAATAGAACAACTATTCTCTTCAATCCATGCCTTGTAGCTAACCCTTTCTCGACTTGCTGAACCTGTATCTTGAGGTGGAGCGGGTATAAACCTATCTATTAAACTATTTTCCGTGTTTAAACGTATATACTCATTACCAATCAAGATACATGTTTCAGCGCTTCTTCGATGGGTATAAAATGACTTTTACGGCGTTAAATACTCAAAACATAGATATGACTATGCTTAAATGATTTTCCTTACCTAACGTTGCTTTAATTCCCACTGAAATACTGCGCTTTGAATGGTAATGTGTATATTGCTTAGTCGTTGGTTAGATAACTTTTTATCAAAGGACTAATTAGTCAATATAATGTAATTTACAAATAATAACCCAATCCATACTCATCTTTAAAAGGTAACTCTGATGAAAAAATCGTCACAAATAGTTTGTATTCTGTTAGCGGTATTCACTAGCTTTAGTTTGTTAGCAACTGAGCTGAAAGTGGGTGATAAAGCACCAAACTTTAAACTACAAGCAACCAATGGTGATTATTATCAACTAACTGACTACACAGGTAAACAAACTGTTGTTTTAGCATGGTATCCAATGGCCAATACTCGAGGGTGCACCATTGAATGTAAATCTTTGGTAGAAAAGGGACATTTAATTAGAGAGCATAATGTGAGCTATTTTATGGCTAGTGTTGATCCTCTCGATGACAACAGAGATTTTGCTAAAAAAATTGGGGCAGACTTTCCTATGTTAAGTGACCCATCAAAAGAAACAGCTAAGGCGTATGATGTATTAAATTTTATGCGGGTTGCAAGTCGAGTTACTTTTTATATATCTAAAGAAGGAACAATATTGAAAATAGATGAGGATATTAACCCTGGGACAGCAGCTGAAGATATAGCTGAGCATTTAAAAGAGCTTGCTGTAGAATATGGATCTATCTAAATAAATGTGAGTGGTGCTCTACTTTACTTCACATTTTTGCTAGCTATAATATTGCTCTTAACTAAAGTCCTGCTGCTAACTAGAGCACTAGTAGTGTAATAGAGTATAAATACAGGCTAACTAGTGTTAATGTTTTTTTTGACAACATTTGCGTAATGTAAATATGTTAACTAATAACTAATAACTAATAACTAATAACTAATAATAAAAGGAAAATCCAATGTTTAGTCATGTCATGATCGGGGCAAATGATATTCAAGCGTCTAAAGTGTTTTACGATGCTATCTTAGGCGAGTTAGGCCATAAACCCGGTGTTATAGATGAAAAGGGTCGTTGTTTTTATTTTACTGAAGTGGGTATTTTTGCGCTAACGCCACCTATTAATGGCGAACCATCTAGTCATGGTAATGGAACAACGATAGGTTTTTCTGCGGCATCTGGGGAGCGGGCTGATGCATGGCACGCCGCAGGTCTTGCAAACGGTGGCGTAAACTGTGAAGACTTACCAGGTGTACGTGCTATGGGAGAAGGACAACTTTACCTTGCTTATTTACTTGATCCATCAGGTAATAAGATTTGTGCGTTACATCATATTAGCCAGTAATTACCAATCTCACTAATTATGTGATCATTTCTACTCGTTAAAATAACCAACTACTGCGTTATTTATCTAATAATTAGAACAACTAGTTATTAAAATAAAGGCCTTGTATTTGGCAATTTTCCCTTCGTATAAAGTAGATCACCTAATTAATGAAACTGATATAACAAGTGATACTTCGATTAAAAAAAGTGCTTTATAGCACTTTTTTTTTGTTAAACAGTGTGTAATTGACGTGATTTAATCGATGCAAATTATGATCCGCTTGGCGGTCGACTGTCTTGCATCAATTCATCTAGCTTTATTTGGGCTTTCTTCGGTGTTTCTAAATCTATTACTTCAATCATTTCACATTCATCTCTAATCATTTCATCAATGAGACTGGGGTAATGACGGCAGTCTTCAGGTCTATCAAGGTAAATGCTGCAAGTATATTTTTTTTGAGCGAGAGGGTTAATTTTAGGCTCAATTTCGAGAAAGGGGCAACTTTTGAGGCTTAAACCTGATTCAGGATCGAACCATATTTCGTTGTTCTTAACGAATTTGAATATTTCAGGATTAAATATTTCCCATAAATCGATTTCTTCTGTTGTTGCTGAAAGATCGCCACCGCCATATTTGATACAACATTTACCACATTGATTACAATCTTTCATAGTTTGCTAAATTAGTAGGGTATATAAAGCAGTATTGTAGCATTGATGTTATTGTTAGAATATATTAATAGATTATTGGGTATATACCTGTTCCACTTGAAGATGCAGTTTCTAGCTTAGCTCCCTACGGGCAAGTCGAGAAAGGGTCATCTCCTGCGTTATTGATTTCGACAATAGAATAACTATTCTCTTCAATCAATGCCTTGTAGCTAACCCTTTCTCATCTTGCTGAAATCTGCATCTTCAAGTGGAGCGGGTATATATAGTGAGATCATAATGAAACGAAATATAATATTGTTTGATATAAATGAGACGGTACTTAATCTCAGTACATTAAAACCTAAATTCAAAGCAGTTTTTGGTGATGAAAGTGTTATGGGAACCTGGTTCTCTATGCTTTTGCACTCATCTACCGTGTGTATAATGACAGGTGTAAAAACTGATTTTGCGACTTTAGCCGCGACTATGCTTGATTCAATTGCTGCCCGAATGAATATAAAGCTTGATGAGACAATGCGGGGTGACATTCTGAGTGGTTTTGCTAGCCTTCCTCCTCATAATGATATCAAAAAAGCGCTAGCTCAGTTAAAATCTGCCGGCTTTCGTACGGTCGCTTTTTCAAATTCATCGCTTAATCTGATTTCAACTCAAATGAAAAATGCAGGTTTAATGGAATACTTTGATGATATTATTTCAGTCGAAGCAACGGGTAGTTTTAAGCCAGATCCGAATGTTTATAAGTTTGCAGCTAACCAATTAAATCAACCTCTGGAATCTTTGAGGCTTGTTGCCACTCACGATTGGGATACTCATGGCGCGTTGTCTGTTGGAATGCGCGCTGCTTATATTAATCGTTCAGCTGCAATCTATCATCCTTTGTATCGTCAACCTGATATTTATGCGACAACAATGGAAGACATAGTTAACCAAATCATCGATAAAAATGGGTAATTAAGGAAATTAAAAAGTTATGGAGTTCTATTTATCCATTTTTATATTTGCAATATCGTCAACAGTAACGCCTGGGCCAAACAACATAATGATTATGACGTCAGGTTTAAATTATGGTGTTAAAAAGAGTATTCCTCATTTATTAGGGATCTGCTTTGGCTTTCCTGTAATGGTAATCGTTATTGGTTTTGGCTTTAGTCTTGTTTTCGTTAGGTACCCGCTATTTAATGAAATAATAAAAATATTTGGCGTTGTTTATTTATTATATTTAGCATGGCTTATTGCGTCATCTTCTCCTGTATCATTAGAAGGGAGGAAATCTAAACCACTTAGCTTTACTCAAGCAGCATTATTTCAATGGGTCAATCCTAAAGCATGGGTGGTCGCTACAGGCGCGGTCTCTGCTTATACTTCTGTGTCATCAGATATGTATGCACAAGTTGTTTTTATTGCATTAGCTTTCTTAATTGTTGCTATTCCTTCTTTGGGAACTTGGTTGATATTTGGGGTGGGAATTAAAAAATATTTGAAATCAACCAAACATCAAAAAATATTTAATTTAGCTATGGCTTTGCTTTTAATCGTGTCGGTATTACCAGTATTAATAAAACTAGTTGAACAATATATTACCGGATGATTTCATTTAATCGAAAATCATCGTTTAAATAAGCAACTTTGACCACTTAACGTGGCGATATAACACATGAGGGTGTATGAATATAAAAGCGTATATTGATCAATTTAACGAAATTTCGCATTTAGAAAGAGAACAACAATTTGTCTTACTTGAAAGAGCATCAAACGATGCTTGTTCAAAATTGAAGTTTTTGAATTTCTCTATGATTTCTTTTTTGATACGCACAATGTTTATTACTCTTCTGTCGGGCGGTAGTTATTTACTTTTTGGCTATTCCGCTTGGCTACTAATCGCGACTCTATTTTTAGGTTTACTTTTTTCCACTGTTGCCGTGACAGAAATTAATACCTATTTACTGTCAAAAAGTTTGAAAGAGATATTGCTAGAAAAAGCACAATAGACCATCAGTTATTTTAATTTCAAACACCTTAGTCGACAATATTAGCTCTTTATAGAGCATTAGGCAGTGATATAAATATGCGTAAATCAGATAAAAAAATGGAAAACCAACTTAGAACTACTTTAACTGAGGTATGTGAGAACGCCTTGAAGAGCTTCAATGGCTTTGAGTGGTTAACGCATAAAGTTAACTACAGTAACTTTCCTGCCAGTTTAAAAGTCATTTGTATTTTTGATACGAACGATAATCTATCTAGTTTTATTAACAATGATCATTGTAATGAGCTTGGCTCTTTAATATTAAAAAAGTTTTCTGATATGGGGATAAACCTTAAAAGTATAACCAACCATCTATCTTATGACACAGAAGAGAATTGTCAGAAAGATAACAATGGAAAATGGGCTGATAGACTAGAATAATCGTATACTTAATGAGCGTAAAGGCATAATAATAAAATCAAATAAGGCCGGTGAGTGTGTTAAACTCTTTTTTTTTCTAGCGACCAATATTTAGTTGCTTGAGTTTACTTTTTACAGAGATTTGAGTTAAAACATGTCAGATAAATTATTTTTCAAAGGCCGCCAGGATGCACGTCAAAACCATATAAAATATGGACATAAAAACAAGGTGACTAATAAAGCCGGTAGTAAGAAATATCCATTGGCATTGGTTGTTACTAGTGAAACCCGTAAGCTAGAAGTTGAAACATTGGTTGCTGACGCAGATTTGTTTGCTGAAGTAAGTATAGATAGTAATGAAGGGGCAGTTGAGTCTATTGCCGAACTTAGCATACTTCTAAATAAACAAGAGGCAGTTCAAGTAGATAAATTACCTGGACGTAACGATCCTTGTGTTTGCGGTAGCGGAAAAAAATATAAAAAGTGCTGTGGATAACCACTTTACCACTCAGCTCTTAAGCTAAAAAAGCTCTCTCATTATTTGATAGTTCATAATGAGGCTTAAGATCTGTCGAAAAATACATACAACTACTTATATACCCGTTCCACTTGAAGATGCGGATTTCAGCAAGACGAGAAAGGGTTAGCTACAAGGCATTGATTGAAGAGAATAGTTATTCTATTGTCGAAATCAATAACGCAGGAGATGACCCTTTATCGACTTGCCTGTAGGGAGCTAAGCTAGAAAACCAGTCCTGCGTTGCACTACTCGATAAGGACGCTACATGGATGTAGCTTATGTGGAGAATGCAGGAGCATATTCTCCTGAATAACCCTTATCAGCGTATCGCGCCTTGATCTGATTTCCTAGCTTCGCTCTGAAACTGCATCTTCAAGTGGAACGGGTATATAATGGCGTTAAGCTTTATTTTTCCATTATCCTTAGGTTAAATATGAAATTACAAATTTATCAAGTTGATGCTTTTGCATCAAAGGTTTTTGAAGGTAACCCTGCAGCGGTTTGTCCATTGAACGAATGGCTTGATGATGAAATTCTTCAAAAAATAGCGGAAGAAAATAATTTATCTGAAACTGCTTTTTTTGTCTCGTCGGGTGATGAAATTCAGCTTCGTTGGTTTACCCCGTTAGAAGAAGTTGATTTGTGCGGTCATGCAACGTTAGCGTGTGCTCATGTATTGTATGAACACTTGGGATATAGTGAAGCTAAAATTAATTTTCAAACTAAAAGTGGAAAATTAATAGTCACCAAAACACAGTCAGGTTTTAGTATGGATTTTCCTGCTTCAGTACCTGTTGAATTAAATTCTGCTATTCCTTCAGCTTTAATTTATGCCTTGGGCAATGTTAAACCCAAAAAAGTTCTGGCGGCTTTTGATTATATTATTGTTCTCAATAGTGAAGAGGAAGTTAAAAACCTTACCCCAGAGCTTTCACAGTGGTTAAATATTGATTTAAGGGGGGTCGTGGTTACGGCACAAGGAAATGATGTCGATTTTGTTAGTCGCTGTTTTTTTCCTAAATTAAGAGTTAATGAAGATCCTATTACTGGCTCTGCTCATTGTGAGTTAGCCCCTTATTGGGCATCAGTGCTGAATAAAAACATATTAAAAGCTCGACAAATTTCAATTCGCAGTGGGCTTGTTTATTGCGAGTTGGTTAATGATAGAGTTATTCTTACCGGAAATGCTGTGGACTATATGAAGGGTGAGATAACTATTTAAAGGCTAACTAGCTATTCTTTTTAAATAGCCTACTGCAAAGAGTGCCGTATAGTTTAATGAAACAACCTATTACTGGTTATCATAAAGATGAAGAAAATGATTGGGTAGCTGAATTGCTCTGTTGTCATTATCAGCATGTAAGAAATAATCCTCCTTTTATAAATAGGCCTTGGGTAACAACACAAGTAGGCCGTTGCTCAATGCTTGGTTACGAGTTAAATTGTAAAAAATGTGATTTAGGTGAGCCAGAAGATGTAATGTAAACTTATTGTCATTAACGTTAGTATTATATTTTTTAAAAAACTTTATCTTTAACATTTTGATTTTTATTACATAAGCTATTAATATTCACTTAATAGCTTATGTAATAATGTGAAATACTTATCTATTGGCTCAGTTCCACTTCGTTTTACACTATTACTGACAAGTAATTACTGCCTAAACAGCGTTATATCTTTCCGGAGAATCAATTTATGAATTTAGACAAATCGACAAAACGTATTGCAAAAAGAGTAAAAAAAGGATTTCAAGGTTATCCTCAAATTTCACTGGCTTATTTTGGTGAATCAGTTAATTGCGCGACCGAAGTTGTCGTGGGTTTTATTTTAGAAGAGGGTGCAGCCACTCAAGAGCAAAAATTTTCAAGTCAAGGTGACGTTAGAAAAGATGAAACCATTCAAACGACTCTACTGAAAGTTATCGAACGGGCAGACGTAAAAACAGTGTTAGAGGTTTCAGGTGTTGCGATTATCAAATAGCATTGGTTGATTAAATAATTAGAATACTTCGATTCGAAAACTTTACCTGTTATCAAACCTTTTGTCTGATTCTGAGGTGAGCGGGTATATAATCAATAGTACTTTATATGGGATTAGGAGATTTTATCCAAAATGAGCATAGTTACCACTAAAGAGTTGTTTGTTGATGTAGAAGGAGGATCGATTTATATTAAGAAATGGCTCCCTGAAAACCTTAAATACACCTCACCTATTGTGCTTATGCATGATTCTTTAGGGTGTGTAGATTTGTGGCGAAATTTCCCCGAAGAACTGGCTCGTTCTTTATCATGCGTTGTCATTGCTTACGATCGACTCGGTTTTGGACGTTCAAGTGTTAATGAAAATACCCCCAACATTAACTTTGTTTGGGATGAAGCTGATTTTTATTTTTCGCACATCAAAAGCGCTGCCCAATTTAGTACGTATTATCTTCTTGGGCATAGTGTTGGCGGCGCAATGTCGATAGGGATCGCTGCCACAGATAAAGAATGTATTGGCGTTATAACTGAATCAGCACAGGCATTTGTAGAAGAGTTGACAACTAAAGGAATTCGAGAAGCACAAACTGTATTTCAACGCCCTGAACAAATGGAACGATTAAAAAAATGGCATGGAAATAAAGCAAGTTGGGTGCTTAGCGCTTGGATTGATGTATGGTTGTCTGCTGAATTTTCCTCATGGAGTCTACAATCTCGTATTGGTAAGGTAACCTGTAATGTTTTGGCGCTTCATGGCGATAGAGATGAATACGGTTCAACGGCATTCCCTAAATACATTGTAGAAAATACTGCAGGAGAATCTTCAATGATAATTTTAGAAGACTGCGGACATGTTCCACATAAAGAAAGGATGGACGACGTTATTAATCATATTAGGGTGTTTCTTTAATATCATGACACCGTTTACTATTTAATTTTTCATATCACATATACCCGCTCTACTTGAAGATGCAGTTTCAGAGCGAAGCTAGGAAATCAGATCAAGGCGCGATACGCTGATAATGGTTGTTCCCTTATCGACTCGCTGAAATCTGCATCTTCAAGTGGAACGGGTATAAATTGGTAAGATCAGTTATAATTTTGCTTTTTTCTGGCTATTTTAGCCTGTTATTTTTGCCGCTTAATGCGGTATTACCTCTGTTGGAGTAGTCTTAGATTGAATAGCATTGATCAATTTGTAAAAAACTGGGGTAGCAAAAATGCCATGGTTGCAATAAACGCAGATGACATTTTAGAACTTGAATCAAAGTTAACTGTTGTTTTACCTGATTCATATAAATACTTAATATCTACTTATGGTTTGGTTCACTCTCCTAATGTGTTAACTAAAATCTGTGATTTAAATGCAGATGTTTCTTCTGCCGTACAAGATTTTTTAAGTCTAGATGATGTTTGTTCACTATCAAAGCTATATGAAATGACGGGTATGCCAAAGGGACACATCTTATTTGCATCAGACTGTAAGGGAAACATGTTCTGTTTCAAACTGTCTGATTGTGTCAGCAAGCAAATAGATTCACCCGTCTGGTTTTATGACCAAGGGAATTGTAGCGTGCAAAAAGTAGCGGATTCTTTTACCGAATGGCTAGATGAGTTTAATAAGCTTTAAAGTAGTATGCTAAGTGACAGTGACAGTGACAGTTACAGGTTTCTATATAGTCTAAAAACGGTAACTGTCATTATATTTTAAACCAGTGACGTTAATTCACCACGTAAATTGACTTGCATCAATTGGCAAACTTCATCGTAAGCGAGATTTTGGCTAAGTAAATAATGTAGCTTAGTCAAAGTCGCTTCTAACGTCATATCATGACCGCTAATTACGCCTACTTGGTTAAGTGCGTTTCCTGTTGCATAACCTGACATATTAACGGTGCCTTTAATGCATTGGCTGCAATTTATCACCACGATATTTTGCTGCTTTGCTTGTGCTAAACAGGCAAGCAAATCGGGGTCTTGTGGTGCATTACCAACACCGTAACTACGCAATATTAAGGCTTTAACCGGTTGTCGAATGGTATTTTTAATAACATCACTACTAATACCGGGATATAAATGCACAACGCCAATGGGTTGGGGAGTAATGTTGTGAACAGTCACTTCTTGCTCTAGTTCAACACAAGAGGCTATTTGTCCTGCAACGACACTGATATTTATACCCGCTTCGAGTAAGGGGGGCATATTGGGCGAATCAAAAGCATTAAAGCCGTCTGCATAGGCTTTAATGGAACGATTACCGCGATAAAGCTTGTTATTGAAAAATAAACCCACTTCATTGATTGGGTAATTGGCTGCTATATATAAAGAGTTTAAAACATTTACTTGCCCGTCAGATCGTAATTGACTTAAAGGTATTTGTGAGCCAGTCACTATAATTGGTTTACTCAAATTCTCAAACATAAATGACAATGCTGAGCTAGTATAAGCCATAGTATCGGTACCATGTAACACTACAAAACCATCATAGTCATCGTAATGGGTTTTAATATCATCAGCGATACGTTGCCAATCACTTGGCGTCATATTCGAGGAGTCTATTAACGGTTGATATTCGTTAATAGTAAACTCTGGCATTTCATGACGGTGGAACTCAGGTAACGCATTGATTGAATTAGTTAAATGCCCTTCAACAGGCACAAAACCTTCACTACTGTGTTTCATCCCAATAGTGCCGCCCGTATAAGCGACATAGATACGTTTATTCATAGAGGTGTCCATTTTTATTATTATTTTATTACATGCCTATGTAGTTAACTCAGGCGCTTGCTGTAAACGTCATCTTCGAGGTCTCTGATCGAAGATCTATCACTTTCTAGAGATTAGATCCCCGATTAATACACCACGGGGATGACGTCCCTGAGCCATGTGCATAGGCACGTTTTATTATGATATTTTTAAATTAGGTGTCATATTTATTTTGCGCTACAAGCAATACACAGAGTATATATACCTTGTGGATCATTAAATTGATTCATTTTAGAAAACTCAGCTTGGAGCTGATTGATAAACTGTGTCATTGGCTTAGCATTTACACCAGCCAAAGAAGTTAGATCATTAGCCGCAGTATTTCCCTCAAAACCTAATAGAGAACCTAAACTACTATTAGTTAAAAGGTGTGCTTGTCCGATCAATTTTTGAATAAACTGATTACGCGAAGAGGGCACTTTTTCAATTAATAACGTATCATATTGATCAAGTTTAGCTAATTGGGCTGCAGCGACAATCGCATCAGTTAAATTACCTAAGTCATCGACTAAACCCAGATCTTTTGCTTTTTTACCCGACCACACTCGCCCTTGAGCAATCGCGTCTACTTGCGCTAACGTCATGTTACGATTTGCCGCGACTAAACTGATAAAGTCGTGGTAACCTTTATTGATACGCAGTTGGAATAACTGTGACATACCTTTAGTTAATGGTTGAGTAGGACTAAAACCAGCAATGTCGGTGGTACCAACGCCATCAGTATAAATACCCAGTTTACTCAATGAGTCTTCAAAGGTCATCATCATGCCAAAAATACCAATAGAGCCGGTAATGGTAGAGGGTGAGGCAATAATTTTATCTGCGGGAGCTGAAATCCAATAACCACCAGAAGCGGCATAAGTTCCCATCGAAGCAACAAGAGGTTTTCCTGCGGCTTTGAGTAATTCAACTTCTTGACGAATTATTTCTGAAGCAAAAGCACTACCACCTGGGCTATCAACCCGTAAAACTACCGCTTTTACATCATCGTTAGTGCGAGCTTTACGGAGCAATTTTGCGGTTGAGTCGCCACCAATTGTACCTGGCTTTTGTGTGCCATTTAAAATGGTGCCTTTAGCGACAATAATTGCGACCTTGCTTGTTGAGCTTACCGGTAAAGATACCAGAGAAGTTGTTGCTGCTAAATAATCTTTAAAGCCAATATGGTTGTAACTGTTACCTTTTTTATTTTTACCGACCATATCTATTAAGTCACTGCGCATTTGTGCGCGGGTTTTCAACTGATCAACCCAGTTGTTTGTCAGTGCGTAATTGGCAAAACTACTATTAGCGTTGCTAAATTTACTTAACAAATCAGTCATACTATCATCAAAATTGTCAACGCTAAAACCTCTCTGTTTTGCGACATCTTCCTTATATTGTTGCCACAAATCATTTAGCCATAAGGCATTAGCTTCTTTTGCTTTTGCAGACATATCATCACGTAAAAAAGGCTCTACGGCAGATTTAAACGTACCAACACGAAATATGTGTTGATTAATCGCCAGTTTTTCCAATGCTGATTTAAAATACATATTATATCGACCGTAACCATCAAGTAACATAAAGCCTTGTGGGTTCATCCATATATCGTCGGCATGGCTAACGAGGTAATATTGATCTTGTGAGAAACTATCGCCTAAAGCGATAATTTTTTTACCCGAACTTTTGAAATCAATTAGTGCAGCGCCGACATCTTGTAATTTACTTAACCCCGTGGATTGCAGCCCCTGAAGTTGTAAAACTAATAACTGTACCCGATCATCATTTTTTGCTTTAGCAATCACATCTAACACATCAGCTAATAACATCTCAGGTTTATCTTCTTTTTCGTCCAGTGCTTCGATTAAAAAAGCATCCATTGGATTTACTTCACGTTTTTGCTCAACTAAATCACCGACTAAATTTAACACTAATGCTGATTTGTTTGGCACACTGAGTTGCTCTGAATCACTACCAAGCATAGCGATGAAGCCAATAAAAAGTACAATGAAGATTAAGTTTAAAATAACTGAACGGGTTAGGGTAAATAAACGCCATATGCCTAATACAATACGTTTAAATAGGTTTACTAATTTACTCATAAAAATCATCTATAAATACTAATTAAAGGGTTAGTATTATCTTAACCTAAACGGCTTTGCATTTGACCCTTAGATTGTAAATAAATGATTCTTTAAGTAGTGTCTACTGATATGATTTCTTATCATTATTAAGCTTTTACAAGTTTTAATAATGATAAGACGTTAGTGAAAATATATTAGTTGAAAGTATTTTATTGTTTAAAAGTTCTTATACTCCATATCTTATAAATGTAATTCAATCGAGACCAACAACAATGTCTTCACTGCTATCAATCTATAACAATTTTTTAAACAAGCTACAAAACTTTGATGGGGTTCCGGCCTTATTTTTACGCTTATATCTTGCGCCTGTTTTTATTATGGCCGGCTTTAGTAAAACTCAACTACTTAATGAAGAAGTGTCAGGTATCGCCTCTTTTATGGCCGATCCGAATATAATTGCCTGGTTTGGTAATAGTGATTGGGGTTTAGGTTTACCGTTCCCAGCATTATTAGCAAATTTAGTGATACTGGCTGAATTTTTTGGCGGTTGGTTATTACTGGTTGGAGCACTCACAAGGTTAATTTCTATTCCATTAATGTTTACCATGATTATGGCGGCAAGCACAGTTCATGCGCCCAACGGTTGGTTTGCGATAACGCCCACTAACCCTGACACCAGCGCTGCTAAAATGATGACTTGGCTTGGTTTTGAACAAGCAGAAGCCAGTTTAGAAAACAGTATACAAACGGGTTACCGTCTAGAAAAAATGCGTGACATAATTGAAAATAATGGCAATACCGATTGGTTGTATGAGAAAGGTAGCATTGTCGTACTTAATAATGGTATTGAATTTTCAGCCACTTATTTCATCATGTTACTTACTTTATTTTTTATTGGTGCGGGTCGATATACCAGTGTTGATTATTATATTTATCAAAGGTTATTATTTAATAACAAAGATATTTTAAAATAAACCGTTAAATAAACTTCTAAACAAAATAAAGCGGGTTAGTCACTATTTAATCTTCATGGTACTAACCCGCTTTATTTTTTCTACTAGTTTCTGATCGTTCTTTTAATCTGTAGTTTCTTAATCAATAGCTCGCCCCAGTGATATACCGCCAACCCCAGTATGACTAAAAATGCCCCTAACAGTATTTTATTGTTGATTACTTCATCATTAAATACGACACCTAAAGATAAGGCAATAATAGGTGTTACCAATGTGATTAGCGCTACGGTACTTGCGGTTAATTTTTGTAATACAAAAAAGTAAGCAAAAAAGCCAATTAATGAGCCAAAAACCCCTAAGTAAATAGTTGCCCAAACGGATCTTGGCTGCCAATTACTCATGTCTACATTGCCATCAAGTAGTAACCAGTTGGCAATAAACAAAGGTAATGAAACCGTTAATGCACCAACAGTTGTTGCTAGTGGATGAATAGCTAATGATATACTTTTCACTAATACGCCGCTTAAACTAAATAGGAACACGGCTGTTAAGATGAAAAACAAGCCATAGATACTATCGCCTTTAAGTGAAAGTTTATCGGCACAAACTAATGCTAACCCTATAAAAGATAACAACATAGAGAGTTTACGTACTGTCGATATTTTTGGCTCAGCTAGAATTCTTCTGGCGAGTATTGCAGAAAATACTGGGGCTAAACCAAAACATAGCGATAAAATTCCAGATGATAAATACCCTGCAGCTAAATATGAAAATGACATACCACCAAAAATACCTAAAGCAGAAAAACTATATAATCGAATAGCTTTTTTATGCCAAGGTAATTCAATTTTTGTAATAAAAATGATAAAACTACCCAGTATCACTGCAATAAGCATGCGCAGTAAAACCGCCATGGTTGGATTTATGGTCTCACTACTCCACACAATACCTAATGGTGTGGTAGACCAAATTAATAATACGACCAAATAGGCAATCGACACTTGCATTTCACGCTCCTTATCTTTTTAATTAGTAGCCGAATTCGTTTAACGAACATTTTTTTTGATACAAAAAACTGTAAAATATAAATTCTGCGGCTTAAATGGTGTACTTAATTAGTGACCTATTACTAATTAAGTTACATTTTCAATGTGCACTTTCAAAGGTAATCGGTATACACTACAGTCATATATTTTTAGATTAAACAAAGAAATACCATGACGAGTATCGAATTACTATTACAGCGCCAATCAACGTCTTCATTAACAACACCCGCGCCAAATCAAAATGATTTAGAGAAAATTTTAGCTGCAGGTATGCGAGTTCCGGATCATGCTTGCTTGCAACCTTGGCACTTTACCGTAATAGCGGAAGATGGTTTACAACGATTTAGTGATTTATTGGTACACAGTAGTGATAGTCAAAGTACTAACTTAGAAAGAATAGCAAAAAAGCCTTTCAGAGCACCGATGATTATTGTGGTGAGTACTGAGTTTGTTCAACATGAAAAGGTGCCAACTCAAGAACAATTAATCTCCGTAGGTTGTTGTGCACATGCCATGCAAATGGCATCCGTAGCACTAGGTTATGGCGCTATGTGGCGAACAGGTGGATTAGCTTATAATGCAAAAATCAAACAAGGACTGTCAATAAAAGAACACGATGCAATTGTTGGTTTTTTGTATATAGGTACACCTTGTAAAGAACAAGCACTAAAATCGAGCAAGTGTTTTGAACATAAAGTGAGTTATTGGAAATAGAGACGACGTTTTAAATACTATACTTTAGAGTTAAATAAAATAGTCTATACCCGTTCAAGCTGAAACGGGTATAGATCAATCATTAATAACGTATTAAAAATCTGCGTTATTAGGTGTTCTTGGGAAAGGGATCACATCACGCACGTTTTGCATACCCGTAGCATAAGCCACTAAACGCTCAAAACCTAAACCAAAGCCAGAGTGAGGCACAGTGCCGTAACGACGTAAATCACGATACCAACTGTAATCAGAAATATCTAAGCCCATTTCTTCTAAACGACTATCTAACACATCAAGACGCTCTTCACGTTGACTGCCACCGATAATTTCACCAATACCTGGCGCTAAAATATCCATAGCTGCAACAGTTTTACCGTCATCATTTAAACGCATATAGAAAGATTTAATGTCTTTAGGGTAGTTTTGTAAAACAACCGGACCATTAAAATGTTCTTCTGCTAAATAACGTTCATGTTCAGAGTTTAAATCAACACCCCAAGAAACAGGGTTTTCAAATTTCTTACCACAATTTTCTAAAATGGTAATTGCGTCGGTGTAATCTAAACGGACGAAGTCGGTTTCAATGACAGAGTTTAAACGCTCTACCACTGTTTTATCAACACGCTGTTGGAAGAAAGCAATATCATCGCTACGCTCTTCTAAAACGGCTTTAAACACATACTTTAGCATTTCTTCAGCTAAATCAGCGGCGTCTGATAAATCAGCGAAAGCGATTTCAGGTTCAACCATCCAGAATTCAGCTAAGTGACGAGAAGTATTAGAGTTTTCAGCTCTAAAAGTTGGACCGAATGTATATACTTTTGATAACGCGTTACAATAAGTCTCGACGTTCAATTGTCCTGAAACCGTTAAAAAGGTTTCTTTGCCAAAGAAGTCTTTGTTGTAATCAACTTTACCTTCATCAGTGCGCGGCAAGTTTTCCATGTCTAACGTACTAACGCGGAACATCTCTCCTGCGCCTTCACAATCACTACCGGTAATAAGTGGTGTGCTGATCCAGAAATACCCTTTTTGATGAAGAAAGCGATGAATAGCCTGAGCTAAACAATTACGTACTCGAGCGACTGCGCCACCAATATTAGTACGAGGGCGTAAATGTGCTTGCTCACGTAAAAACTCAATGCTATGACGTTTTGCGGCCATAGGGTAAGTATCAGGATCTTCAACAAAGCCAAGCACTTCAACAGCAGTAGCTTGAATTTCAAAAGATTGCCCTTTACCAGGAGATTCAACTAAAATACCGGTGACTTTAACAGAACAACCCGTAGTTAACTTAAGAACCTCTTCTTGATAATTAGTAAGATCACTAGGTACGATAGCTTGAATGGCATCAAAGCATGAGCCATCATGAATAGCTAAAAAAGAAATGCCGGCTTTTGAATCACGGCGAGTTCTTATCCAACCATGTACGGTAATAGTTTCATCAACAGGGAATTTTCCCGCTAATACATCAGTAATTGCTATAACTGACATGTAATGACCTCTTATGTTTTTATCGAATGTACTCAAATTTTTAAGGGGGTTATGTTACCGTGACTGCTAGGTTTAACAAGTAAAACTTGCTAAATTAATTAACTATAATTGAAAAAGTTACCCTACGAGGTCAAAAAGACCTATATCTGGACAGAAACCCATGAAATCAGCCCAAGCAACTAAGACAACAGAGCGGCGAATATCTCACGATTTTTGGTTTTACCTATCACAAGCTTTGACCTTGTTAAGTTGGGTACTGTTTATTTTTGCTTTAGTAATGTCTTTTTATGCTGCGCCAGAAAAAAGTTATGGTGTTGTTCGTTATCACGACATTGAAATTAGGCAGTTTTGGTTAACACCATTAACCGGGTATTTATATCTTGTTATATGGTTTAGCGCCGCAGGTAGTTATGCATCAATGTTGGTGGAAAAATATAGAAGTAGAAGGCACAATGATAATACAAATTATAATTTGTACTTTCTACTGATTATGAATCTTATTTGGCTCTCGGTAATCTTACATTACACCCTTAATGCTAATGGCTAGGGTAGCAGCTAAATAAAACAGTCGTCTTCTTCTAACACGATTGAAATCGCATTGACTAATGACGTTAGTTGTCCTGCATTAATAATAAGGGGGGGAATAATATAGATAAGCGTGCCAAAAGGGCGGATCCAAACGCCTAGTTCGACAAAGCGTTTTTGTATCACGGTTACGTTTACCGCCTGCCTGCATTCAACTGCGCCAATAGTGCCTAATACACGGGTATCTTTAACTCTATTGTATTTTTTTAAAGGGAGTAATAATTCTGTTAACGTCTGTTCAATCGTTTGCACCTGTTCTTGCCAATTATTCTCAAACAATAAATCAATACTCGCATTAGCTACTGCACACGCTAGCGCATTGCCCATATAAGTTGGCCCGTGCATAAAGCATCCCGCTTCACCGGTGCTGATGGTATTAGCAATAGTATTAGTACACAAGGTTGCTGCTAATGTCATGTATCCGCCAGTAAGCGTTTTACCTAGGCACATAATGTCAGGACTAATGTCAGCCCACTCGCAAGCAAATAGTTTTCCCGTGCGGCCAAAGCCTGTGGCAATTTCATCAACAATAAGTAACACATCATATTGATCACAGAGTTCACGACAGGTTTTTAAATAGTGAGGATGGTAAAAACGCATACCACCGGTACCTTGTACAATGGGCTCAATAATAAACGCGGCTAACTCATGATGATGTTGTTTAAATAGTTGGGCGAGCTCTTTGGTCTCATCATTGTGCCATTGTTCGCCAAATTTAATTGTTGGCGCAGGTGCAAAGTAGTTTTGCATTAATACTTGTTCAAATATTTGATGCATACCCGTTACCGGATCGCAAACAGACATCGCTGCAAAAGTATCGCCATGATAACCATTTTTAACGGTGAGTAATTTGGTTTTGGTTAATGGCTTATGTTCTTGTTGAGCTTTGCTATGCCAATACTGCAATGCCATTTTCATCGCCACTTCAACAGAAACCGAGCCAGAGTCACTAAGGAATACTTTCTCTAACCCCGCTGGCGTTAGTTCGATTAACTTTTCACATAATGTTATCGCGCTCGCGTGTGTTAGCCCGCCAAACATAACATGCGACATTTTAGTTGATTGCTCAACCAGTGCTGCATTTAATTTAGGATGATTGTAGCCATGCAATACAGACCACCAAGATGACATACCATCAATAAGTGAGTCACCACTGGCAAGGTTTATGTGTACGCCATTGGCACTTTCTACCAAATAAGAAGGTAAGGGTGATGACATTGAAGTGTAAGGATGCCACACATGCTCTTTATCAAACTGGAGTAAATCATTGTTACTTTTTTTTGATGCGTGAATAATCGGTTGTTTATTGGTCATATGTTAACTAATAATCGCTTTCATTGTTGACATTAAGGTGGTGAACGCTAGACTACCCGTAAATTTATATAGATGCAAACGAGTCTTATGTCTTTATCTTCAGTAGAAACAACCGCCATAAACGCGTCAACAAATGAAAACTCATCGGTTCGACATAATTGGACCATCAGAGAGGTAGAAGCTTTATTTGCTATTCCTTTTAACGATTTAATGTTTCAAGCTCAAACTATTCATCGTCAACATTTTAATGCAAATGAAGTTCAGGTGAGTACATTACTGTCTATTAAAACGGGTGCTTGCCCTGAAGATTGTAAATATTGTTCGCAAAGTGCTCGCAATAATACCGGTTTAGAAAAAGAGCGTTTGCTCGAAGTAGAAAAAGTATTAGAAGCGGCTGCAAAAGCTAAAGCAATGGGCTCGACCCGTTTTTGTATGGGCGCAGCTTGGCGTAACCCAAAAGCACGCGATATGCCTGTTGTACTTGATATGATCAAAGGTGTTAAAGCCTTAGGGCTTGAGTCTTGTATGACTTTAGGTATGTTAGATGAAAATCAAGCCGAGCAGTTACAAGACGCCGGTTTAGATTACTACAACCATAATCTTGACACTTCACCTGAACATTACAACCAAATCATCACTACCCGTACTTATCAAGATAGATTAGATACATTAACTCATGTTCGCAGTTCCGGCATGAAAGTGTGCAGTGGGGGGATTGTCGGTTTAGGGGAAACCGCGGTAGATAGAGCGTCTTTATTAGTCCAACTGGCAAACTTGCCAAAACAACCTGAAAGTGTTCCTATTAACATGTTAGTCAAAGTTGAAGGAACACCGTTAGCAGATGTAGACGATTTAGAAAGTTTTGATTTCATACGTTGTATCGCCATAGCACGTATTATGATGCCACAATCTCATGTGCGTTTATCGGCAGGTCGTTCAGAAATGAATGAACAAATGCAATCATTGTGTTTTCTTGCCGGGGCTAATTCAATATTTTACGGTTGTAAATTACTGACAGCTGAAAATCCTGAAACAGATACAGATACTAAGTTATTTAAAAAATTAGGCATTAACACTGAGACTATTGGGGATGTAAGTGAGCTACAAGATCAAGTACTGACAACGTCTTTAGTCAATGAGCAACATAAAGACCTTTTCTATGACGCTGCCCATTAGCTTATGCATTACTTATGAATTATAACCATTAACAACCATCATCAATATCAAATATAAGAAATAAGACGACAATGGCATTTAACTTTATTGCTGGGCAAGTAACCGCGCAAAAATCACACGCTCGATACAGACAACGCGTTTGTTTACAAGCAGCAGAAAATTTTGCTCAGCAGCAAGGTACTCAAATACTTGTGGGTGGAAAACCCTATATAAATTTTTCTTCAAATGATTATTTAGGATTAAATAATCATGATGAAATAAATAAAGCCATGCAAGAAGGCGTTGTACGATTTGGTTTATGTGCAAGTGCGTCAAGTTTAGTAACGGGCTTTCATTATGCACATCAAGCCTTAGAAGATAAAATTTGCCAGTGGGTAAATAAACCTCGTTGCCTAATTTTTACTAGTGGCTTTTCAGCGAATGTAGCGTTGTTTCAAACACTAGGCCAAGAAACGGGAAAAGACAGAGCACATTTTTTTCTGGATAAACTGTCCCATGCTTCAATGCTTGATGGTGCCTTTTCAAGTAAAGCTAAAGTAAAGCGCTTTGCCCATAACGACACCGAGCAATTAGCGCAGTTATTGTCTAGCTCTGATGGTCAAAATAAATTGGTCGCCTCTGAAGGTGTGTTCAGTATGGATGGTGATGAAGCTAAGCTTATCGAACTTGCCAACGTTGCTAAAAAAAATAAGGCTTGGCTTTATGTTGATGATGCACATAGTATTGGCGTTATTGGTGAGCAAGGTCAGGGTAGTGCCAGTGTATTAACCAACAGTAATCAAGCGGATATTACCATGGCAACCTTTGGTAAAGCGATTGCCACTAGCGGTGCTTTTTTAGCGTGCGAAGAAGGTTTACACGATTATTTAATTAATTTTGCTAGGCACTATATCTACTCAACGGCAATTTCTCCAGCACTGGCTTGGGCAACAATAAAGAGTATTGAACTCATTCAACAAGAACAATGGCGGCGTGATAAAATTATTGAATTAAGTGCTTTATTCATTGAGTTACTTGATCCAAGTATTGAGGTAATACCATCAGCTTCTTCAATTCATGCGATAATTATAGGAGATGAACAAAAAGCCCTGAATGTCAGTAATCAATTAAAAAAACAAGGGATTTGGTTAACCGCTATCCGCCCACCAACCGTTGCCTTTGGCAGCTCAAGGTTACGTGTTACTATTTGCTGTAGCCATAATCACAATAATATCAATTATTTAGCAAGTTGTTTAAATAAAGCGCTTTGTAAATAAAGATAGGAATAATCTTCATGGCTCCAACAGTGCAGCATCAAGAAAATAAAGTAAAAATAGCACAAAGTTTTGGCTCCGCTAGCCAGTCTTATGATATATCAGCCAGATTACAGCGATTTTCCGGTAAACATTTAATGCCGTGGCTACCCAATAGAAATGACCTCACGGTTTTAGATTTAGGCTCGGGTACTGGTTTTTTTACTGATTTATTAGCGAGTTCTTATAAGCACGTTGTTGGCTTAGATTTATCAAAAGGTATGCTCCATTTTGCACAAGATAGTCGACATAAAGCGATTACTTGGCTTGAAGCTGATGTACATAACATTCCCTTAAAAGATGAAAGTGTCGATTTGATTTATTCGAACCTTGTCATTCAATGGTGTGATCCACTTGATGTAGCTATTAGCGAGATGTTGCGGGTATTAAAGCCCGGTGGTTTGATCATATTTACCACCTTAGTTGAGGGTACTTTACATGAATTAAAATCATCATGGCGAAAAGTAGATGATGATCAACATGTCATCGACTTTAAAACAGAAAGTGATTTAAGTGACCTTTTCAATACGGATGCGTCAAAAATATTAGAGCATAAGTGCCAAGACATAGTGCTGGAATACCAAAATGTTATCCATCTAGCACGTGAACTTAAAGGCCTAGGCGCTAATCATTTACCAGAAAAACGTAATCGTGGTTTATCTGGTAAAGACAAATGGTTTGCCATGACCGAACACTACCAATACTTTCTTGAACCGAGCGGGATATATCCTGCTACATATCGTTTGTATTCGGGTCTTGTTGTTAAGTTAAATAATTAAGTTATCTAATTAAATTACCTAAACGAGTTAAATGATACCGATGAAAAATTACTTTATTACCGCCACAGATACCGATGCAGGAAAAACGTTTGTTGCTTGCGCACTAACTCAGGCGTTAATAAATAATGGTAAAAAAGTCGCAGTGTATAAGCCAGTCGCAGCGGGTTGCCACCAAATAAATAAACAGCTAGTCAATGAAGATGCACAGTTGTTAAGCCAATTTGGCAATTGTCAGCAAAGTATTAGTGATATAAACCCCATTACTTTTGAAGCCGCAATTGCTCCTCACATTGCAGCCTTAAATGATAATAGAGTAATATCCATCGATGACATCTCACAAGGGTTTAGTAAAGTAACCTCATTAAAGGCAGATATAAATATCACGGAAGGCGCTGGCGGCTGGCGCTTGCCAATATACGTAAACAACAATAGGAGTAAAGTTGGGGGGGGAAATGTTTTCTTATCAGACTTTGCGCAAGACACTCAGCAAGAAGTTATTTTAGTTGTTAATATGAAATTGGGCTGCTTAAACCATGCACTATTAACTTACCAAGCAATAATAGCTGACGGTTTACACTGTATTGCTTGGATTGCCAACAACGCCAGTGAAAAAACAATGCCTTGTTTAAATGAAAATATTGAATCACTAGAGCAACTTTTACCTATCCCAAAAATTGCGCAGCTGAATTTTTATCATGAACCGAACATGAGCTTACAAGATAAAATTAATGCCGCTGCGAATAAAATTGATTTAATGCCTCTGCTTTAAGTCGAGAGTTACAACTCATTTAACATTCATTTCCCTAGCTCTACCAAGCAGGCGCTTGCAATAAAACCTGAACGGGTTTTATAAGCAGAGCTTTTACCCACCTTTTCATCAATTTGTTTTATTAATAATTCAGGTAAGGTGACATTGATCTTATGACTTCTGCCTAAATAGGCAGTTATATCAATATCGATAACAGCCCAAAAAGCCTGCGAATGCGTGTGCGGATGCTCGATAGTATATTGTTGCCTGTGTTTATCTATACTCATTGCCGACGGAATTTTTTCACCGTACTCAGCCAAGATAGCTAAATGTGATTTTATATTTTGGCTTATTTTTTCTAATCCTAAATCAATTGAATCTGCACTAGTAGCACAACCTGGTAGGTCAGGTACTGACACTTGATAAATGCCATCGTTCTTTAATGAAACGAAGATAATTGCATACTTCATAATGACCTCTTCTATATAAAAACCAATAAATGAATAATACCCCTGACAACCCTAGAAGTAAAACAATTAAGAACCCTGGCAACCCCATAAAGATTATGGGTACTACCTCTGGTAACTCTATCCTGATACGCTAGATAACCCTGGTAACCCCTATTGGGTAGGTTAGTGATTGATTACTATCTCTTTAGTGCCATTTAAATAAGGAAATTAAAATAGTTAGATAAATACTTAATATTTAGTTTGTTGTTCAAATAATAAATTATTACAGGGTAAAATTAATACGCTAGAGTTACTTATTAACATGGCAGATTGAATAATTGATCATTATAATAAAGGTTGATCACCGAAGCTTATCAATCAATATTGTCAAAATTCGTCATTAAGTCGAACGTTTTTCTGAACGTAAACAAATGTAGTACGTCAAATTACCGGAACCGTTTGTTTATAAAACGCATTAGGAAATTTTATGAAAGAGCTTATTCATTCCAACCCTGAACTAGTCATTACCGTTGTTGGTATTGGGGGTTGTGGTTGTAATACTATTAACATGTTGTATGAAAATGGTTTGTCACAACAAGTAAACTTAATTGCTGTTAATACTGATCTAGCCGCATTAAATACTTTGCAGGTTGAAAACAAAATACTCATTGGTGAAAATTTAACTAATGGCTATGGCGCAGGCTCTAACCCCGAAGTAGGTTTAAAAGCCGCAGAAGAAAGTGAAGAGCTGTTAACCAATGCGATAGAAAATAGTGATATTGTTATTATTACTGCAGGTTTTGGCGGAGGTACTGGCACAGGGGCTAGCCCTTTGGTCGCCCGTATCGCACGTGAATTAAATATTAATTGTTTGGCTATTGTCACTTTACCGTTTGAGTCTGAAGGTAAACTGCGTATGGATTTCGCTCTGCAGGGAATTAAGGATATTAAAGACCCTATTCATGCTTACATCACGTTATCCAACGATCTATTATTAAAAGGTTTAGGAAAGAAAGTTGGTTTGTTCTCAGCATTTAACCAGAGTAATGAAGTATTGAAAAATTTATTGGTATCGTTAGTACAAATGTTGACAGAGACGGGTTATGTTAACGTAGATAAAAATGATTTTTCTAGCATACTATCTTATGAGGGTGAGTCTATTTTAGGCGTAGGGAAAGCAGAAACCGAGGAGTTAGCTTTTGAAGCCTTGGATCAAGCACTTAATAATCCGTTAGTTTCTATTGCGAATATAGATACAGCAAAGGGTATTATTTTCCAACTGTTTTGTAAATCTGAGCCTAAGTTATCAACGTACAATGGCTTGATTGACCACATTAGAGAAAAAATCACTAACAAATCCGTACTTATCGTTCCTGGTGTTACATTAGATCCAAGCTTATCATCTGAAATTGAAATTTTAATCGTTGCCTCGGGCATCAGCTCCTTATCGGTAGATCCCAATAGTATTGATGCGTCAAAGCCCACAGATAACGATTCTTTAGATGACGACTTGGTTTATGATGACTTGGTTTGTAATGAACTATTTTCAAACGACGGTAAGGAACAAAGCTATACTGATATTCCAGCAATCACCCGAAAATTACGAGCGGATAAATTAACAGGGGAAAAAAATGTATAACAACGTTTTACAATTTTGGTTTGAAGAGCTCAATTCACAACAATGGTGGGAGAAAGATAATGCCTTAGATAAGCGCATTTATGATCGATTTCAAGGAATTCATCAGCAAGCTAGCCGCTGTGAACTATACCAATGGCGTAATAGTGCTAAAGGCAGATTAGCAGAAATTATTGTATTAGATCAATTTTCAAGAAATATGTTTCGAGAGACTCCCCAGTCATTCGCTCAGGACCCATTAGCACTTGCTTTATCACAACAAGCCATCGCTGTAGGTGCAGACAAAGAACTTAATGCGATAGAGCGTAGTTTTATTTATATGCCCTTTATGCACAGTGAATCGTTGCTCATTCATCAACAAGCTTGCTTATTATATAAAGCGAATGGCATTGATAATAATTATCAATTTGAATTAAAGCATTTGGCAATCATTGAAAAATTTGGCCGATATCCACATCGTAATACTATTCTTAATCGGCAATCGAGCGCCAAAGAGATTGCATTTTTAAGCCAACCTAATTCATCGTTTTAACAAACGCGGCAAGTATACCTGCATCTTGAGGTGGAACGGGTGTATATCTATTTTCGCCGCAGAATTAACCAGTGCATACAGCCACTAAAATTTACTTTACAAACAACTAATGATAACTTGCCCGTGCTGAATAAACCCGCTAAGCACAAGGTGCATTAACGTTATGGCTAAGCCGAATAAAAAAGGTCCAACGAAAACTGTCGATATATTTTGCAAGGCATGTAATGCGCCTTTATTTAAATATCGTAAAGGCGGTAAGGGCGCTTTAGTGAAATGTTTTAAAGAGCGTATTAGTCAAGATTATACCTCAACATCGGGTGTATGCCCTAAATGCGAAAAAGTGTTCGCCCGCGAAACATTGATAAAAGGTACACCAGCTTATAAAATTGTTGGGGGTAAAGTCTGGTTTAAATAGCGATAATTTTAACGTACTTTTTTGGTGTCTTTACCTGTTGAATTAGCTTTTACTAACAAAAAATGTCAGTCGACAGTACCGTAATATTGAATTTTTAGAACTCACAGCTGCCACAGACCATGACAAAACTAATTATCATAAAATCAACGGCCTGCTTGGTTACGTGTTACTGTTTTTTGATAAAGTTCATATATTGTAACTTGTAAAGATAAAGTGTATTCGTTGCATAAAGTAAAATAAAAACGTTTTAATAAAACCTGAGCTAACGTCGAATTTTTTATTTTTTTGATTTGCTTTATTTACAAAGTTAAGAGACAAAATTCCTCTTAATAATTTAATATTCTTACTCATTTGTTAACGCTTTATTTAAAATAGCCTGCAGTTGCTCAACATTTTTATACCCATGACTTAGTGAGTAATTATCACCTTTAACTATCATTACAGCAGGAAAGCCTCTAAAGGTAAGTTGTTCGCCTTCATCATCTTGCAGATCATCAAAAACAAAACTTGAAAGTGCAAAGTTGATTGTTTCTTTTACTGGGATAAATCGCTCATTTAATACCTTAGCTAATTCAGGGTTAGTAAAGATGTCTTTTTCCATTGCGGCACAAGTAGTACAGAACCGCATTTTTGCAAAAACGAAAATAGGTTTCTTCGAATCCATAGCACGTGTTTCTTTGTAATGATGCCAATTGACCTCAGCAGTATAAAAAGTGGGGGAAATTGCTGCGTATAAACTGGGTATTAAAATAATGGCGGCAATTAGTGCGATAAAATATTTATTCATTAGGTATCCGAGTATGCAACAACATCAATAATAACTAGACCTAAAAGATCTTCATATACTTTCAAATATTGTTGATGCTATCATCGATAAAAACTTAATAAGTAACTACATGAGCCCACTTAACTATAATCACCTGTTTTATTTTTATGTTGTTGCGACACAAGGGAGTATTACCAAGGCCAGTGTTAGATTAAATTTAACACCACAAACGATAAGTGGGCAAATTACCAGTTTTGAAAACCAAATGGGGGTCAATTTATTTGATCGCAAAGGAAAAAAGCTACACCTTTCAGAAATGGGAAAATTAATATACAGCTACGCAGAAGAAATTTTTCAATTAGGCGACGAAATAAAACATATATTCAAAAGGCAGCAGCCTGAACTATGGCATACCTTTACAATAGGAATAACAGATGTAATACCTAAAGTATTGGCATATCAATTACTCTCGCCGGTGTTGAATATGAAAGAGCGTGTACGTTTGATCTGTGTAGAAGGGGATCAAAATAGTTTATTAGCCGACTTAGCGGTTAATAAGTTAGATTGTATTTTAACAGACCAACCCCTGCAATTGGGAAATCATGTGAAAGCTTATAACCATTTACTTGTTGAAAGTGGTTTTACTTTTTTTGCGGCACAAACGCTATTAGAAACATGCAGTAGTACTTTTCCTCAATCTTTATCTGATCTTCCCTGGGTTATGCAGAGTAAAAAATCTGCAGTAAGAAACCGCTTATCATCGTGGCTAGAAAAAAATAACATATCAGCCAATATTGTGGCAGAATTTGATGATAGTGCCTTGATGAAGTCTTTTGGGCAAGCAGGCTTTGGTGTCTTCAGCTGCCCTAGACTGATTGAAGAATATGTTGCAGATAAATATGATGTTAAAGTTATTGGCCGTACCGATGAAATAAAAGAGCACTATTATGTAATTTCTCCTGAGCGTCGGTTAAAGCATCCGGCTATTCTTGAAATTGTAACTGCAGCTAACAAAAATTTTACAAATTAAAATTACTTAACTGGTGTTTCAAATCCTTCAGGTTTTAATGTTAATACTGAACAGGATACTTCACTTAAGATAGATTCAGCGGTGTTGCCAATAAACAGACCTGTAATACCGGTACGACACACAGTACCCATCACAACTAGGTCAATCTCTTGCTCTTCTATGTATTTAGGAATTTCTTCTTGTGCAGTGCCCTCAATAAGTTTTGTATTGGGAAAGTTATCACTAGAAAAATTATTTTTGAGCGTTTTATCAAAAAGTTTTTGTCTATCCAGTTGTTCCTTCATTATCATTTCAAGACGATCAACCTCAGAGTTATGGCCCCAGCCTTTTAAATAAGCTTCACCAGGTAATTCCCACGCATGAATAATAGATGGTTTTTTAAGATGGGTTGATGTTTATAACAAGGCTATAGCCAAAGTGATACCCGTTAGGGAGGATGGTATGAATAGCCTTATAGATGCCTTAACCTATCACGACGTATTAAGTGGTGTGATAGGTTGAGGTACGAAATATAGTCAATTTTATATATCTGATTTCATTTCATCGCTAGAATCTAAGTGAGCTCTACTTTTTAGTAACCAATACGTTACCCCTAAGGCAATTGTGACCAAAGCAAGTCCAATAATTTGCTCTGCAGAAACAATTTTGAGATCGAGTACAATAATTTTACGTGCGACTGCCATCAGTGCAGTCGCAATCACCAACTCTACCGGGATAACATTTGATCCTAGATACAATCGAATGTTGATAAAAATTTCAACCGCTATCAATACAACCATAAAGGCACCAAAAGTCTGCAGAATATCTTCAACATTTAAGAGAAAGTACGGGGGAGTAGACAGTTTCAGATAAAGAACATACACAACATCAGCAATACTCCAGTAGATGACTAATACCATTAATATAGCAAGTAGTCTTATCGCAAATCGAATAGTAAGATGTAATAGGTTCAACAATGGATCTTTGTGATTTTCAGGTAGCTCTTCGTGTTTCATGGTTATTCCTATACTGAGATAAGGGTAAATCAACTTAAATTTATTCTTTTTGTATATTACTGAGAAATCTCAGTAATATACAGCTGAAAATCATTTTATCTACGCTGTTCTGTAGGGTTGGTATAACGTACTAGTCTACAAGACATTCAGTTAACCATTTACCAATATCATTAAGTTGTTCAGGTAAAACACTATGGGCCATTGGATAGGTTTTCCATTGCGTATTATAGCCTTTGTTTTTCATTAACTCGTTTGCCATTTTTCCTGATGACATAGGAACAACATCATCAGCTTTGCCATGGTGTTGTAATATTGGCGTGTTTTTATTAGCAGTACTTAGCTCAGTAGGTAATTGATCTTTTATAGGTAAATAGCATGATAGGGCCATTATTCCTGCTAACGTTTGTTTAAACCGCAAACCAGTATACAAACTCATCACACCGCCTTGACTAAAACCAGCTAAAACAATGTTACTTGCGGGTATTCCGTTATCAATTTGTTCTTGAATTAACGCGTGTACCGAGCGCTCAGATTGCAGTACGCCATCCATATCTGCCCGATTATGCAAATCTTGATTTTTAATGTCGTACCAAGCGGGCATCAAAAAACCATTATTAATGGTAACAGCTTGCTCCGGCGCATGAGGAAAAATAAAACGTATCGCATGGTAATGTGGTAAATTTAATAATGGCACCACGGGCGCAAAACCTGCTCCAGAATCACCTAGGCCATGTAGCCAGATAACACAAGAAGTCGCCGTTGTTTTTGGCTCAATCGTAATGCGATCCAGTAATGTTGTTAGTTTTTGCATTATATCTCTTTTAGTTAAATGTTCTATTGGGCGGTATAATATACGCTAATCCGACAGAGAAAATCACTTTTCTCTGTGCAAGTAATACAAAAAATTACCAATGGGTTAAAGTGAATAGAAATACGGATCTATTTCGTTTTACGTATCGGTTGTTTTAAGCCCTATTATTCGTTTTTTAGATTAAAACCAATCATCGCTCTCATCAAATATACGCATGAGTTGTTGTTTCAAGTGGCTAATGTTTTTATTTTTTTTAGGGTAACAAACAAGGTAAACAGGATAAGAGAACTGAGGTGAGTTGGGTGTAAGCTCTAAAAGTCCCTGCGCCAAATAACGGTTAATTACCCGTGTACGAAAATAGCCATTACCACCAGATTTGAGTATTACTTGTAAAGCGACGGGTCCTAAACTTATTGATAAATTGCTACGCGATAGTTCTGGTAGTGCTTTATCATGTAGCCTTCGGTATTCATCTCCCCAGTCTATATATAAATAAGGTTCACTTTTTGACTTTGATTGAATTCTAACCAGTTTTTCATCTAATAAATGTTCTACAATAAGACGAGAGCTATACTCAGGTTGGTGTACCAAAGCAACATCTAAACTTCCTGTTCTAACTTTTTCGCATAACTGTTTGCTATCACCTACTTCAAGGTTTAATGCTAATTCAGGGTTGTTCTCATTTAGTTGAATAAGCCACTTAGCCGCTATAGGGTTCCATAATGTTAAGTCGACACCAATAGCTAAACTGTCTGTTGAGTCGGTAGGTAGTGGTAAATCTCTTTTAGCAGCATGCCATGTTTGAACAATTTGTGTTGCATAAGACTTAAAATGTTCTCCGTCTTTAGTTAATTTAGCACCACTCTTATTACGTATAAATAAAGAACATTGCAACTCTTTCTCTAATGATTTTATGCGTGCTGTCACCGTTGTTTGTGTAACGTTGAGCTCCGAAGCCGATGCACCAAAAGTACCCATTTCGCAAATTGAAAGAAAAGTCTTAGCGGCTAAATAATCCATAAACCCTCATTTATATTAATATTTTGAATAATAAATGTAAATATTATTCATTATACACATGTATATTTTATAAGATATTATATTGCACTAATACCGTGCTTCTCATGTTCGCTTGTGGTGCATTTTTTGTGTCATATGACGAGATAAATTTGATAATAATTCCAACCGCTCCCGCCATTCCAACACTGTCTATGGTGCAATTAACAGTAGGGCATATTACTAACATGATAATGTCCGCCTTATTTAAATTATTGTGCATACTAAGGTTAGCTAGGTTTACATAATGATGAAGAACACCTTTATTAAAGAATTTAGCCTATATTTAGGTATTCCGACATCCATAACACCCGCAAAAGATATTGCTTTAGCTGCATTAACATCATTAATAGCAACGTTAGCTGTTCTCTATTTTTCTCAATTCTTTTTGAATTATATGAACATAACTGAACATATTGCCTACAACACTTATGTGATAATATCGATTGCTGCTACATCAGTACTTGTTTTTTCTGTACCACATGGTGCTCTTTCACAACCATGGCCAGTGGTTGCAGGCCATATTTTTAGCGCATTAGTTGGTGTTTTATGTTGGAAGTTTTTAGGAAATAACGTACTACTCGCAGCCGCAGTATCAGTCTCTTTATCTGTTTTTATTATGTCCTATTTCAGGTGTATTCATCCTCCAGGTGGTGCAACAGCATTAGGTGCAGTATTAGGAGGTGATGCGATTCATGACTTAGGTTTTTCTTATATACTTGTTCCTACTTTACTTAATTGTGTGATCATTTTGATCGCTGCTATTATTCTCAACTATCCTTTTCGTTGGCGACGTTATCCTTCTCATGTGTATTTCAAGCATCACGGTGAAGGAAAAGTATCACCGGGTGATCGCGAAAATGAAATCACCATTGAAGATTTTATGAAATCAGTAAATGAACACGGCTCATTTATTGATATTACAGATGAAGGTTGGATTGAAATTTTTGAAAATGCTAAACGCCATGCTGAATTAGATATTGAACACCCAACGCAAATTGAATCAGGACTTGCCTATAGTAATGGTAAAATAGGTAAAAAATGGGAAATTAGAAAAATATCTTTAATAGGAAATAAAAATATTGTTAAATTTATAATTTTAACTGGTTCCAATGCTGGTTTGTATGGAAACTGTACAATCAAGGAGTTTGTTAATTGGGCGAAGTTTGAAGTAGCTCAGAATAGACATCATGTTTGGATAAGAACAAACGAATCTATACCCGTTCCACTTGAAGGTGCATGATACAGCCGGAGCGGGTATAGTCTTCTTACTAAAATGCCAACTGTAGGATAAAAAATGAAGAACGAGCTTAAGGTTAGCAATAAATGACTTGGTCAAAAACAGCGGCACTAGTGTGTCATAGTTTGGCGATTTCGCCCATGCTATTGGGCGGACTAGTCTATGCAATTCGCGATAGTTATTTACCCTATCATGCAGCAGCAACAACGTATGCCTGGCATGAACTAGAGCCAGGTGTGCGAACCTTATTTTTAGCGATGTTAAATGGGGCTGGCAGTTTAATGCTGTTGACCGCACTAACCCTAATACTCTTGTTAATTATACCTTTTAGGCAGAACCAACGATGGTGTTTTTGGGCGATCCCATTAATTGGCATCAGTGCAATGCTAACAACCATACGTGCAGGGGTATTAGTTGACTTAAATACCCCTGCAAATCCGCCATGGTTAGGGTTATTAATTGTAATTGCTCTTTTTACAAGTGGTTTAGTTTTATCTTATAAAAAATAACTGAACGAGGCGGCTACCACTCAAGACCCATCATGATGCAATTCAAACCACTACCAATACCTAAAAACGCCACTTTATCATTTTTATTCAAAAAGCGCTGTTCCGTAGCCATAGCCGCGGTAACAGGTAATGATACCGTACCCATATTGCCAAGCGTTGGAAAAGTAATAAAATCTTGTTGTTCACTAAATTTTAGTTGCTCAAGTACATGTTTTCGATTAACAGAGCCTATTTGATGGCAGATCAATTTATCGACATCTGAGCTTTGCCAGCCGGATTCAACTAAAAAATCCTGCCAAGTCAAATTACCCAGATGCATACCTTTTTTAAGCAGTAATGCCGCATCGGTGGTCATTACTTCTTTAAATAGTCCGGGGGCAACCGGCTGTATACCCCAATGACAAATTTCAAAATCGGCAGCTGATGTTCGGCTAGTCACTGTTAATAATTTATGTCCTTTGAGTCCTTGATAGCCTTGGCCATTAGTAAAAGAGCCATCCGTTATTAAAATAGCGGTTGCACCTGAGCCACCGGTAAGTGTGGCTAGTGTATCGGCGAAAACAGACATGGTGGGATTATCTAACAAATATTTGATGCTACTTTCAACAATGCTATGAGCCGATTCGCAAGAAACCACCAGGCCCGCTTTAATCTGTCCTAATTCAATACGATTAGCTATATCAATAATACCGTTCATTGCACCAAGGCAGGCGTTACTAATATCATGAATAACAGTATGGCTATTTGCCCCTAACTTAGCCGCAACTCGACATGCTGTAGCGGGCTCGTAACCTTCTCGGCAAACACCGGTGTAAATAATCGCACCAATATCATTAATGTCAAAATTGGTTTTATTGAGGCATTTTCTAGCCGCAAAAATAGCTCCGTCAGAGTAGCGAAAATCTTCATTCCACCAACGACGTTCTTCTATGCCAGTGAAAGCTTTAAGTTGACCTTTGGGTATGTGAAGCGCTTTGTAAGCAGGCTCAAGTCTACGCTCAATTTCTTCACTAGAAATAATCCGCGGAGCCAGTTGATAACTAATATCATCGATAAATACGCGTGCGTATTGCATGTAGTTGAAAATCCGTTAATAAATGGTAAGTATGGGGCAGGGATAACTACTACAGCATCCTAGTAAGGCGTTTTTCATATAGAGTAAATAAATGAAAAATCAACATTCAGCACTATAGATAAATGATTATACCTTAGTCTGAACCATCCTTCACCCGTTGCCGTTAGCAATATTCAACTAGTGGCTTGGATATGTTGTATTAAAGTGTTGCCAGGTGATGTCTATTAATCGATAGGCGGTATTGATATTGATCAACATTTAAGTGATTTCTGTTATAAACCTAGGTCTGATAAATAATTCAATCCCCTGATCTTACTCAATATTAACATTATCAAAAAGGTAACATTGAGTAAACTTAACCTTTTCCAAATCAAATAGTAGGTCTACCCACCATGATTTGTGTTAGGATAACAAAGGTGGAAGCTGACTTTATACAGACTCCCCATAAAATCATTGCCAAACGAAAAAAAAGTTTTGCAGAAAGTAGGGCGCGTATTTTATTATCTCTACTTTTACCGGCGTACTGTATATAATAACAGTACGCCGGTAAAAGGATATATTCTCATGTTAAAAACAAAATTAAAACCCCAACCTGATAACGACGGAGATCTACTTACGGTAACTCAGTTAATGTTTAAGCTTGTCACTCAAACCACGTTATTGATCGATATGATAAGTAAACAAAATCCCTATTTTGTTGGCTATGAGATTGAGCGAATAACTAAAAATGATGAAAAGAACTGTATCGATGTTGGGGTGAAACACTTATCAGTTAACCCCTTGACTCAATGGACCGAATTACAATCCGTGTTAAATGCGTGGCAAGACTTTTACGCGCCACTAACCAGCTCTACAATGTTTGTTAACCGCTTACCTGGCTTTGTCATTGTTAATGAAGAGAAAAAGACTATATTCGAACTGGTAACGTATATTAATGCCTTAAAAGATGATCTGGCTAACACGGTTCGTCACAACAGAGATAAACATCAACGTCATGAGTTTATCCATCAAGCGTTTTCTGGTGTTATGACAGAGCAGCTTTACCGAAAAATTCAAATAAAAACAGACCACGTAAATAACGTTTGGTTCAACTGGGTTAGTCGGCCTGTGCCGCAAATGTATTCGCTTGACGATGCAGTGGTTTATGTAGAAAAAAAGAAAAATATACCGCCAATAGAATTAAGTGCTACAGAGTGGAGAGCGCGGTTAGATATCACTATCAGCAAGATAACCTCTGGACGATATAAAAAAATACAGAAGTTAAAACAATTTAGATTACTGCCAACAATAGAGTTTAATTTAATTAAGGGTGGTGAGAGAAAACGTAATAAGCATAATGCCACCATTCCATTTATATTAATGGGGCAAGAGGACAACACTGTACCGAAATTTACACCCTTATTAGATTTTAATGCCGGAGATAAAGAGCAAAAAAAACCTTTTATTGAAAGTAATAAAGAAATGTTAGATGAGTTTTTACGGTTAGTGGGGGTGAAATAGTGAATCTATCTGATGCCGTTCTAAACGGCATCAGATAGATTCACTATTACCAAATACCACCCGCTTTGCATCGACTCATCACCACATTATTATCATTTTTCTGTAAGCGGGTGATCTTCTTAGCTCTGGCACACTCCCAAGCGTCTACGGGATATGTTTTGTCCCAAGCAGTCATCAGTTGGTTTTGTGATTTACTCATACTATATCGCGCATAAACATCATTCATATAAAGATATGTTCGCGCTATTTGACCTCTTGCTGCTTTAGGCGGCTCGGCTTTACGACTTTTTATTTTCATAGCGCAACTACCAAAGTTACCTTTTATAGCCGGTAACAGGGTAAAGTTGTAATTACTTCTTAAGGCGTTAACCGCACCCACGGCAGGATAAAGGTTAAACATGTCAGACTGCATATATCGATACTCGTTGTTAACTTTTTCTGCACATCTTCGCCCTTTAAACGATTTGCCTTTACTGTTGATACATTGTTTATGACCATCACGCCACTCACTAAAGGTTCGCCCAAAATTTTCTGCAGGTACCACGTGCTCCCATTCAATTTTTTTAGCTCGTTTAATATATTTAGTCGTAATGAACCCTTGAGGAGGGATTACTTTTTTGTTGACGTCAAAGATTGCACCACAATAAAGTGTTGTTCGATGCTTGTTATAAACTAGCTTTTCTAAGGTCTTTTTAGCTTTACTAAAAGATTGTATTTCTTTGTTGCCCGCAAGGGCGGTAGTCGCGATTGAAATTGTTATTAATAGCGTTATTATTATTTTCATTATCGTCTTTATTGGTAGTAAAAATTTACTGCTGTGATTAATTTAAAAGACATAAAAAAGCCACTTAAGTATCATTTAATATGACAATTAAGTGGCTTTTTTATTTTACTAATGTGGTCGGAGTAATAGGATTCGAACCTATGACCTCGCGCCCCCCAGGCGCACGCGCTACCAAGCTGCGCTATACCCCGATAACAAAACGTAGTCATAATAAACTTCATCAGTACTCTAGGGGAGTTACTCACGCTACGTACGTTTTGCGATGTCTATATTAATGATTTATTTACTGAATGCAACGATAATTCGTAGTTCAATCAGTTAATTGTGATTAATTATCAATAATTGGATAATTAATGCGCAGGTTTTACTCATTATTTATTTTTGCTCTGCTTGTAAGCTAAATTGTTTAATAAAGTGGACGCCGTCGATCATCAAGGGAAAATCTTTATTTACGGTGATCGGGGCTGCTAATTGACTTGAATAACTTTCAAAATTACCATTTTGGTCAATAAATACAGATTTATCCTTATTAAAAATCATCAGACCTTCAGCAGATGTATTTGCGATTACTCTGTCTTTATTTAATGTTAATAGATCTGCACCATTACTATAACTTTTACGATCAACATTACAGCCAAGCCAATTAGTCATTAGGGTAGGTTGTAAGTCCATATGGCTAGTTAATTGGTTTATCGCTTTAGTATCGGTATTAGCGTCATTGGGTACAATTAGCAACGCGGGTTTAACCGCTAATCGTGTATCTTTACTTTGATTGCCTAACGAGCTGATCCAAATAATATCTTTATCTGTTTTTTGTTGTTGTGCTAATAATAATGCATCAACAAACAATTCAAATTGATAACGACTAGTACTGTTTTGCTCACTATCTTGTGGTGTACTTTTAAAATAAATTAAATGTAAGCCAGGCTTTTTACTATTTAATTTATCAGCAAAAACAAGCGAAGAAATATCGTTAAGTTGAATTTTTTCATTAAATAAATCATCAAACCACAATGTATCAGTATTGTCGTTAGCAGCGGTTTTACTGATTAAGGTATAACTACTGGCTAAACCTTGTTGTTCCATCGCTTGAAATAACAATGGCTTAGTTTGCTGCGCTAAAATATCTTGTTGGTAAATACTGGGTAATGAATAAAACAGATTAAACCAAGTATCATCAAGTAATGCGGTATCTACATGATTATTTAGCTGATAACTTGCCACGCTGATGCGACGTTCAAGTTGTTGTAATTGACGCTCATTTAACTGCTCATCTGTGAGTATTAAAAACACTGACTTTTTAGCCATGTTTGCTGTTGAACATTGCTGCTCAGTTAGTTGAGGATAATTGGGAATAGCACGACTAAAAGAAAGTGGGCTTGTTGTACGCTCTATATAGTCATCAATATCAAACAAACCATACTTGGTTAACAGTGTTTTTGCTGTTGCTGGGTATGATAACGGTAATACGGTATCTTGGCGTAATACGTCATAATCAAGATTTGCATCTGCCCAAATATGCGTTAGGTGACTAAAGAAAAAGGCTAAAACTAAGCCAAAAATAACAAAACGGGCAAAAACTGTTTTCTGCAGTTGCTTTAAATGTTTCCAAGCATAATTACTGAGGGTAAATTCGAATCCTAAAATAACAATCGCTAACGCGCCACTAACAAGATAAAAAATACTGTTAGTTTGTGCAATTTCTTTTATCAATTCGATAATTTGTGAACTAGAAGAAGCACTTAAGTGGTAACCTAAACGACTATAAATAAAGCCGTCGAGTATCAGTAGTAGTAGACCAAAAGTAAAGATTATAGCGCCACTGGTACGAATTACCTTAGTATTGGGCCACACTAAGGTGAGTGGAAACAAAATTAAAACAAAGCTCATAAAGGTTAAGAACGCAATATGACTAACCCATGTGGTAATAAGGTATATTTGCCCTAATAAAGTGTCCGGTGCTGTTTCACTAAATAAATAGTAAGAAGACAGTGCGATGGCGACAATAATATTAAAAAAAGTGAACCAATGGCTCCAGCTGATTAAATGTAAAAGTTTTTTGCTATAGCTTTTTGTATCAAAAGAGACCATTGATTATTATTCTTCTCTGTTTTTGTCTTTAATTGTAAATACTAGTGAGTTTTTTGGATAGATTGTTTTAATGCGCGGCTAAAATTGTCTACAATAGCACTTTGCTGATCAGCAGGAATTTTGCCAATAACATTAGTGATGGTATTTCCTAAACACATTAGGGCTAAATCTGTGGTTGCTGATTCGTTAACAAGAACATCCATTAGTTCTTGAATAATTTTTTCTACACGTTCATTGGAGTATTTCGATACAATGGGCATAATGGCACTTACTTGCTGATGATAAATTTAATTGCCCTAGTTTATCAAATGCCTGAACAATATACTAATAAAGTCACTTGAGTATTAATATGAGTTTAATCATTTCAAATATCGCGCTACATTTTCTTTCTAAAAAAGAAGGATCAGGAGAAGTCTCGCTACGCCTAGGCCCTGAAAATTTCAAACCTGAACAAGGTGAAACGAGCACTAAAATAACGGCATTTGTTGATGGTTTACATGCTATCTACAATGGCAAGGCGAGTAAGGCTTATGGCAGTTTTACTTCTATGCCAATGGCAGGTAGTACTGACGGCACCAGTGAAAATAGTGGTGATATACAAACTACACGCTTTGTTGATTTAATGGAAAGTTATTTCAATGACAAACAAAATTTTTATAACTTTAGCATTCAAGCAGCAAACAGTTTAAAAAATGAAATTGAAAAATACGATTTAAACGAAACTGGTTATCTTATTGTTTGTCATTATGAATATATGGGTGGCCGCTTTTTACTTGTTGCTGTTATTCCGGTATCTGAGCATTACAGTGTTGATGGTGAGCTGAATATTTTAGCCGATCAGCATTTAGATATAAATAAATTACAATTGGCGGCACGCATTGACTTATTTGATTATCAACAAAATGCCAGTGGCAACCGTTACATATCTTTTATTAAAGGCCGTGCGGGACGTAAAGTGTCTGATTTCTTTCTAGACTTTTTAGGCTGCGAAGAAGGCTTGAATTCAAAAGAGCAAACACAAACCTTAGTACGTGCGGTTGAAGATTATGTTTCTGTAAACCAATTAGATGCGGGTGAAAAACAACAAACACGTAAAGAATTGTTAAGTTACTGTAAAGAACAAAAATCCAGTTCACAAGATGTTTCAATACAAGAAATCGGTAAGGTTATAGGTCATACAACAACAGATTCTAGTGGTCAGAGCCAAGATTTTTATCAGTTTTGCCAACAACAATCATACCCAATTGAAGAGTCTTTCCCCCATGATCAAACCGTTGTTAATAAAATCACTAAATACTCAGGTTATGGTAATGGCATAAGCTTAAGTTTTGAGCGCAGCCATTTCGGTCAAGATGTAGTTTATAATCCGCATAATGACTCTATTATTATTTATAAAATACCGCCCAACTTGAAAGAACAATTACAAACGTTGCTTGCTAATGCCGGTGATATAAATGACAAGCCAGAAACAACTGAATAATGCGTTAAAAGATTAAGAAAATAGTTACGTGTTACGTGATTAATATTATTTAAAATAAAATTATCAAACACTTATAGTACCTAGTTAAATAAGTCTGAAAATAAAACAATATTGGAAATATACAGAATGACATCTCAAATCAGTACAATTACTATTGCTCGCCCTGATGATTGGCACGTACATTTACGTGATGGAGACGTGCTAAAAAATACAGTTGCTGATATCAGTCGCTATTTTGGTCGTGCTGTTGTTATGCCCAATTTAGTACCGCCAGTCACTAATGCAGCATTAGCAAAAAGTTATTATGATCGTATTATGGCGGCCTCACCAAGTAAACATTTTCAACCATTAATGGTGCTTTACTTAACAGACAATACCAGTGCTCAAGATATTATTGAGGCGAAAGATTCAGGCATTGTTTATGCAGCAAAATTATATCCTGCGGGTGCGACAACTAACTCCTCTTCTGGCGTTACTGATGTTACTAAGTTAACCGCAGTATTTGCGGCGATGCAAAGTGTTGGTATGCCATTACTGATCCACGGTGAAGTGACCACTAATGACATTGATATTTTTGATCGTGAGCAAGTTTTTATTGATACTATATTAGCTCCGTTAGTGGCTAGTTATCCTGATCTTAAGGTAGTGCTAGAGCATATCACCACCAAAAATGCGGTAGATTTTGTGCAAAGTGCGGGTAAAAACGTCGCGGCAACCATTACCGTACACCACTTACTATTTAACCGTAACGATATGTTAGTTGGCGGTATTCGCCCTCACTATTTTTGCTTACCTATTTTAAAGCGCAATACGCATCAACAAGCGCTTATTGAGGCCGCAACTAGTGGTAATGATAAATTTTTCTTAGGTACTGATTCCGCGCCTCATGCACAGCATGCTAAAGAATCCGCTTGTGGCTGTGCCGGTTGTTATACCGCCCACGCGGCAATAGAGCTATATACCGAAGTATTTGAACAAGAAAATGCGTTAGATAAGTTAGAGGCTTTTGCTAGTTTAAATGGCCCAGCCTTTTATCAGTTACCTGTTAATAAAGATACAATCACGCTTGTTAAGAAAGCATGGCAAGTACCTGCAACATTACACTTTGGTACTGATGTTGTGGTACCTGTTCGTGGTGATGACAGCATTGCTTGGCAAGTTGAAGACTAACTGACGCAAGTTGAAAATTAAGTGACACAATTTAAAGATTAAGAAAGTAAGTTTAAAGGATAAAAATGCAATTATTTGTAAATGATTTAACCGTGATCGATTTCTCTTACCTTTGTAAAGAGCGCGGTATTGTAGGTGAAAGTTGGATTGTTGATGTGTTACTTGATGGCTCGTTAAATGAGCAGTCGATGGTGCTTGATTTTGCTATTGTTAAAAAGCAAATCAAGGCCATTATTGATAACGCGGTTGATCATAAATTATTATTGCCAATGCAGGCTGAAGAATTAATTTTAGCTGATTCACCTCATCACACAAATCATAAAACCCTTGATTATCGTAGTGACCGTGCGAGTTATTATTTACAATCACCCCATTGTGCTTTTGCCCAAATTGATTGTTTAGTTATAAACGTTACCACAGTTACTAAGCATTTGAATGCTATCATTATGGCCGAGCTACCTGCGAATGTTAAAGGGTTAACCTTGATTTTGCGTCCTGAAAATATTACCACTGATTATTATCATTATACCCATGGTTTAAAACTTCATGATGGTAATTGTCAGCGGATTGCTCACGGACATCGATCTAAAATTCAAATTTTTGTCGATGATGAAAGAGACGCTACGTTAGAAGCCGCTTGGTGTCAGCGTTGGAAAGATATCTATATTGCCAGTGAATCGGATAGAATTTCTGTCAACGACATTCAGTTGTCTGCACTAGCCAAAAATAATTTAACACCCGATCACCAATATTTCAGTTATACCGCGCCACAAGGTCGATTCGATATTGCCGTTGACTGTAAAGTGCTTGATGTGGTTGATTGTGATTCAACGGTGGAATTACTTGCCGATTTTATTGCCAGACAACTTAAAAAAGAACTAGCCAACAAAACCGTTAAAGTTATCGCCTATGAAGGTGTTGCTAAAGGGGCGATTGTCAGTGTTTAAACTGAAAAAGCGTTATGCTTTGGCCATGGTTAGCCTAAGTATTTTACCTGTTATTAGTGCTCAAGCCGAAATTCAACTGTCAGGTGAAATAAAGCAGGGTGGTTTAGTCATCGGTAAAACTGAGGCTAACAACTTAGTCACGTTAAACAAGAAAGTATTAACAGTATCTAAGCAAGGTGATTATGTGTTTGCTTTTTCACGTGATGATAAAACGCAATACACCTTAACGGTTACCTCGCCAACTGGAAAAATAGAAACACAAACGTTTACCCCAACAACACGTGATTATAAAATATCTCGTGTTGAAGGTATTAGTAAAAAAATCATGAACCCAAATAAAAAAGCCAATGTTCGTGCGGGTGAAGATCGGGCTGCCATAGTTAAGGTACGAAAAATAGCCAGTGACTTAACCGATTTTAGTCGGGGATTTATTGCACCAAGAAGTTCACGTATAACCGGTGTTTATGGTAGTCAGCGTTTTTATAATGGCGTGCCTAAAAACCCACATTTTGGTGTTGATTATGCGGGACAAATTGGTGCCCCCGTAAAAGCACCTGCCAGTGGCACTGTTTTATTATGGGTGCCCGATATGTTTTATTCTGGTGGCACCCTAGTGATTGATCATGGTCATGGCATCACTTCCAACTTTTTACACTTAAGCGCATCAATGGTAAAAGCGGGTGATAAAGTTAAGCAAGGGCAAGTCATTGCTAAAGTAGGTAATTCAGGGCGAGTAACTGGCCCACACCTAGATTGGCGTATGAACTGGCACAAGGTACGTTTTGATCCCCAGTTGGCGATGAAAATTAATCCTATTAAATAAGCCCTAATATATAAAAACATAAATTCTTATATAACTATTTCTATAGTTAAAGTTTCTTTATCTTTTAAAATTGCATTATCACAGCGGTAAGAAAAATAGTTTTTTTGCCGCTGCACTCTATTCTTCTAAGGTCACACTATGGCAGAACATGGCTATTCGCTGCTGCGCATTATTATTATCGACAGTTTTTGGCAAGGACAAGTAAACGAACTTGATCTAACCGGTCACACTCAACTTGAAGGCACAAACGGTGCAGGTAAAACCTCACTAATGCGTTTGTTACCCCTTTTTTATGGCATGCGACCTAGCGATATTGTGAGTAAGGTTGATCAAGCAAAAAACTTTGCCGATTTTTATTTACCACGCGAATCCAGTATTTTAGTGTACGAATATGCAAGACCCTTCGGACAAAAATGCCAAGTGTTAGCCACCAGTGATGGTAGAGGTGTACACTTTAAATTTATTGATGCTGCTTACGACAGTCAGTATTTTATTGCCAGCATTGCCGGTAGCAAAGCGAAACCTTTTACAATTAGTGAAATAGAAAAAAATTATCGTAACATTGGTAAAGACAGTTCTAAATTTTTAGGTATAGATAAATATCGTCAAGTTATTCAAAATTTGCGCAGTGGTCATAAACACAAAGATATAAGGTTACTGCAAAACCGTTACTCTTTTAGTGAGCAAGCCTGTCCACACATTGATAAAGTAATTAACGGCACTATAGAAAAAAATCTAGATTTTGAAGCCGTTAAACGTATGTTAGTCGCTATTGCTAGCGATCATCTTGCCCGTGATACCCAGGATGAAAAAGAGCAGCTCAGTCTAAATAAAGCCGATATAACTAACTGGCTTGCTGATATTCAGGCCAGTCGCGCTATAAAAAAAGTAGCAGATAAAATTTCTATCTGGCAAACAGATTTTAGTGCTTTGGCTAACCTAGTCAATAAATTACAACATCTTCACGCTGAGGTTATTGCGCATCAAGAACGCCTTGAAATCAAACAGCAACAAAGAGATGAGCTTAAAAAAAGCAGTATCGCAACACGTAATACACTCGATTCTGAATTAGTAAAGATAACAGAGCAATATCAAAAAGCCTTGTTTGACCTTGTTGCTAAGATTGAAGCTGATTTAAGTAAAATTGATTTACTTGATGCTGACAAACTTAATTTTGATGAAGATGATGCCAGTAGTTATCAAATTAAAGCTGAGCAAGCACCACTAATTCAAGCTGAGCTAAATGAAGTGATTGCGGTTATTGATGCTTTTGAAGGTAATATTTCTAAAATAGGGCAAAAATTCGATAAGCTTATTCAACAAATTGAAGTAGAGAAGCTTAAAGGGATCAATAGTAATAAAGAAAAATCAGCCCTGATCACCACTCAGTCTAATGAACAATTATCACGCATTACTACCGTATTTCATCAGCAACAGCACGAACTTAATGCCCAATTGCATAAAGAAGAGCTTAAGCTGCAAAAAGATCAGCAACAAATACAATATCAAGTAGATACGGCTAAACAACAACTTTTCCAACCGATGATACCGCCAGAATTAACCACGGATATAGAAAATAACATTCAGGCGTTAACGCACGCTCAACAAAATTATAATCAGTTAGTACAACAAGAATCTGAATTACAAAAGCAGCAATATCAATTAGAGAAACAACAAAATCAGCATCTAAGCCAACGCAGTGAAGTGAATCGTTATCTTGAACAATTAAAACAAGATTATCACCAGGTTGAATTACAACTGTTGCCACAAGCCGACTCTTTACATCATTATCTTATTAATGAACCTAAGGCAGCTAATTGGCAAGACACTATTGGTCGTTTGCTGACGACCGAACAATTATCGCGGTCTGATTTAAACCCACAGTGGCTCGGGAATAATAACGATAACAACTCACCAACAAGTTTGTATGGCTTATCGATAGATTTACAGCAACTGCCTTGTGACGACTCTTTATTTTTAGATGAAGCACAGCTGCGAGAAAAGCGCCAAGTGATTGAAACTAAGCTACAGGTGCAAACAGATAAAATTTCACAGCTTGATACGCAGTTAAAATTTATAACCAAAGAAATTAACCAGCTAAAGATTAGTATCACAACACAAGCACAAAGCTTAAGTCAGCAAAAGCTAACCTTAGGGCAATTGAACACGCAGCAAGAAAGCTTAGTGATAAAAAAACAACTGGCCATAAAAGCACATCGTGTAACTATTGAAGCGCAATTACACAGTTTTACTCAGCAATTAAAAACGCTTGAGAAAAAACAACACAGCTTCGAAGAAAATAAAGCAGAGCAGTTGCATGAACTCACTAACGATAAGTTAGAAAAATGGTTGGTGGTTGAAAGTGATAGAGACAATCAGTTAACACTATTGTCTGAACAACTTTCAACACTGATAAATAATACCAAACAGCGTTTAGCTAGTCTTAAAAAACAGCAAGCTATTGATATTGAAAAACTTGATCCTGAAGGTGAAGTAGACAAACGTATTGCTAAGCGCTTGATCTTAGAGAAAGACTTACAGCAATGTTCAGTATTTTCCCAAAAGGCCCGCGACTATAACAGCTTTATGAACGAACGTTATTGTCATCGTGATACATTGGCTGAAGAAAATCAAAACCGAAAAATCATCAAACGTAATATAGAATCAAATTATGAAGATAGTCGTATTGAGTTGACCACAAAAATTACTGATCTAAAACAGCTCATTAGAAAAAATAATCAAGAAAAACAATCAACTGATGATTTATTAGTACAACTTAACGAGAATAAACGCTTGTGTGAAATGTCAGCGATAAATAGCGAATTTTCTGAGCAAGAGCCAAATAACCAAGCAGATTTAACCGTTAGCTTTTTTTATGATTATCATCAACAGTTTAAAGCCATTGAAAAACGATTAACTAGTCAGCTAAATACCTTTAGTGAAAGTTTTAGAAAAGCTCACTCTGGCAGTGAGCTTTTTGAAAATTGGCAAAAACTGTTACATGACAACGATAACTATTCGGGTGCAAAAGCCCTTTTTAAATATCGTGAGCCGATTAGCGAATTATTAAATAGTGCTGACCAAAAGCAACAAAGTACTTATCAACTGGTGACGGTTAATGCCACCATGATCAATGAATTTTATCAGCACATCGAGAACTTTGGTCGCCGTATCAAACAAATTGGTAAACGTTTATCAACCAAGGTTACCGCGTTAGCACACTTTGAGGCCTTAGCTGATATCAATGTAAACACGGTAATGAAACAAGAAGAGCTTGATTACTGGGGACCTTTACAAAAATTTGCTGAGGTTTTTGAATTATATAAAGATCAACTGCGTGATGCTCTTGGCGAGGTACCCGATGATTTAGTGTTCGCTATGCAAAAATTGGCAAGTTATTTACCTAATGAAGGCTTTGTTTTAGCACACAATAATTTGTTTGATTTAGAATTTACCATTGTTGAAAAGGGCCAAATAAAATATGCGCGTAATGCTAAACAACTTAAAAAAGTTAGCTCAACAGGCTTATCCTATTTAGCTATGTTGTCTTTATTTGCTGGTTTATTAGCCATGTTACGTGGGGAAAGCAAACATGCTAGCCAAATAATTTTGCCAGTAGATGAGTTAGGTGAACTCGCCGCTGAAAACATTGACCTATTATTAAAAATGTTTAATGACAACCATATTAGTATGTTATCTGCTTCACCATCAACAGATCGCCATATTTTATCGCTATATCACCGTCATTATAAATTGAAAGACAATAAAATTTATCATGCCGATATTCCACAATCTCGTTTAGATGAATTATTAGCAAAACGTAATAAAACAGTGGCTAGTTCTCCACAAGCTATAGCAGCAGATAAATCACCAGATATAACACCAGAGTCCACAGGGGAGTTAAACTAATGTTTAAACAAAGTATTCAAAAGCTGCTTTGTGGCGCTGTTATTTGTCAAACCGCTTATGAAGCCGAGTATTTGTATTTAAAAGCCGAAAGTCATAACGATAAGGTAAATGATTTTTTATCTAATTTAGATAGAAAATTAACTTATCTTGATAGCGCTGATGCCTATTACTGTACCTTTAACCAAGTAGATGAAAGTAACCACGGCGAGCTCAGTATTTTATTCAGTGAAATGCGTAGCACTTTTAGACCTTTAGTTGAATTTTTAGATTTATTACTCACGGCAACTCAAGCTGATTTACCTATTCGCGCTAAATCAGTGATTAATATTAATGAGTTATTCGAACCTTTTGAGCACGATCAAACACTTAGCGAGCAATTAAATCGATTAACTTCGATCAAGCCTTTTAAAACTAATAAAACTGAAACACGAGAACAATTAGTTATTATTTTTCAAAAGCTTGAAGAAATGCATTACTTTGTTCGAAAAAATGTAGGCAGTAGTCGATATTACGCTACAGCGCGTTTTGACTTAATTTACTTACTCATTGAATTTTTAAATGACGCTGAGCTGGTTAGTTTACCTGAGCAAGAGAAAAGCCAACAAGATGAGTTACTTTTTTAATGGCGGGTTTTGATTCTAAACAAGTCGCTAGTCTACTAAGACAAATTGGCGCATACAATGACTTGCTCGCCAGTGCCTATGTTTTTGGCTCAATCGCGAGTGACGAGCAAGATGCTAACACCATTAGTTTGTTACATAAATCAGGCTTGATCAGACCAGACGATTCTCCTGGTGAGTATCGAGTAACCACTGATCTTAAGCGTATGTTAAACCGATTGATGCGTAAGCAAACAAGCTATCGACAACTTACCGATATGGGTAAAGTGATTGATGCGATTGATGAAGTGGTAAAAGATTATCAATTAGCGACACAAGCCAAAGAGCAAGAAGATGCTGAGTATTATTTAGATCAACTTGATGATCTGCTTTATGAAACAAAAGATAGCTTAAACAATAATTTAGATAACATGCATTTTGCGATTGTTAGCCAGTTTGGCTTTGTTAGCAGCTTATCTAACAAAATTCGTCAAAATGAACGGTATTTATCACATGCGCAAAAACTGCTAAATGAATTACAACAAATTGACCCGCAAGACTGTTACGAATGGCTAGATTGGCCTTGTCCTAATGAGTTTGCCCGTAAAATATCGAGTTTTGTTTACTGGTATAACCAAATACTACCCAAGCTTCGTTTGATCATTGATAATATGCGTATTAGCTTATTTCGCTTACGTCGAGATGAAAAACAAGCTAGCCAATTACGCAATATGGCGCGTTTTTTACGTAAACATCCTGAATTTGACCTTGATGAAAACCTCTTTGAGCTACCCAACTTACCTGAAAAGCTAAAATATTCGCCGCCAATGCCGCTGCGAAGCTATATTGATGTTAAGCAAACTGATATCGAACAACCTTTACTTGAATTGGTGCAATCATTACGTAAGCAAGCGATTGTAACTCCCCTTAAAGCAAGAACAACCAGTGAAGTTAGCTTTAAGCCAATTGAAAAAATTGCTGCTGAAGAAGATTTTTTTGAACAACAAACAGAATTATTATTTGAACGCGTGATCATTAATAACTGTTCGGTTTCAGCGTTAAGTTTTTACCAAGAATTTCAAAATGAATGGCTTGAACAAAGCCAAACTATTGCGCCAAAAACCTGGATAGAGCTAGTGTTTAGTTGCTACTGTAAATTAACTAGCGCACAGCAAAACGCGCTCAATATTAAAATGAAAGGCATTGCCGTTAGTGGAACCACAGATAACTATCGTTATAATGACGTAGTGATTGAATTAAAAACTGAGCTAAAAGTCAGTGCTTAACACCCGTAGTTGATACTAATAGTTAACGCTAGTACTTAAAATAATACGTGCCTATGCGCATGGCTGATGGACGTGATCCCCGTGGTGTATTAATCGTGGATCACGTCTCTAAAAAGTGCTAGATCAGGACAATAAATTTAGTGTCAAAGGGATCAAAATGACTAATCAAATGAATAAACCACTTTACGATTTCGCACAAAACAAACTACAAAAAAATAGGCAGGGCGGTCAAATAAAAAATACCGCTTATGCCACAAAACTATTTAACGAGCATAACTTTGGCCACCTTGATTTAAGTAAAAAGCACTTAACATTTAGCCTTATTGATATTTTAGATCTGAGTAAAAAAATACAAAGAAGCCATGGTGTTGATATAAGGAACGATCCATACCCCGCTCAAAAAAGTAGAGAAATTAACGCTGGTAAAAATCGAAATGAAAAAGAAAATAGCTATCCAGTTAGCAAAGATTTTATATTGATTAACAGCCTATCAGCGCTGAGAGTTAACCAAAGCCATCATATAATTACAGCTATTACTTCCTTAGGTACTTATATTAGAGCGGATGATATTCAATCTATTGAACATAAAAGTATTGTTTTTGTTGAAAATCTTGCGGTGATGGCAAGTTTATCCGCACTTAATTTAGCCTCGTTAAGTGATGAATTAGTTGATGCGTTATGGGTATATAGAGGCGATTATAAAAAACAACAAAACACCGGTACCGCTTATCAATTTTTCCGTCGTTTTAAAAATCATCAACGAATATGTTTTAGCGATGTTGACCCTAAAGGCATTGAAATTGCGATAACCAGTGGCGCAGATTATTGGTTAACAATTAAAAATATTGACGACTTTAAACAAGTAGTTGATGCACTAGAGGGCAGTGAAAAAGAATGGTTTGATCAGGGGGCTTCTATTAAGTTTTTACAAAAAAAACAAACAAAGCAAGCGGTTCAATCCCAAGAAAAATACGCATGGGAGCCATTATTTGTAGCAACAACAAGCATGCAAAAAACGCTTAAACAAGAGCATATAATAACCCATAAACTTGCCTTAACACTGTTTAAAATAAAGTAACTTTAGCCACCTTGAATAACCAATAAAAAGAAAACAATAATATGCTAGCTGTTAAAAAACATAGCAGGGTGATCAACCATCCTCTTTTAAGGTTATCGATGATTTAAAATTTGACCCTATGCTCCTACCACAGGATAATACGCTTTTTATTTTAAAGGTAATATTAATGCTCCAGTATTTTCGTGCGATCAGTATTTTAGAAGGCTTATCTTTCATCGCTATATTAAGTATTTCGTTTGGTTTTCTCAGTCGAGATTATGTTTTTATACTGGGTATGGTTCATGGAGTATTATTTATGCTTTATCTTTTTTTATCTCTGATAGTCTCTAACAAACAACAGTGGTCATTACTCATTTGGTTGTCTTTATTTATAGCCTCAATCGTTCCTTTTGCTTTTATTGGGGTAGAAATATTTATTAGTAGAGTGTTGAAATATCAAAAAGTAGTTGAGGCATAGCGACTAATTAGCGAATACTGAGCGATAGGATTTATTACCATGTATAAAAAAAAGCAAGATGCTAAGCCACAAGTAATTTCTTATGATCGTGTGAAAGGTTACATGCAGTGGATGATCGAACGATACGGTGATTACTCAGCTAAAGCATTACTGCAAAAGGCGAATTTATTATTTAGGGATGATAAACAATTTAATGAACCGGCACTCGATTATCTTATAGAGCGAGACATTGTAAATGATCTTCGTTATGCAAAACGCTTAACGGAGAGCCTGACAGAAAAAAACATCGGCCCGAACAAAATAAAAGAAAAGCTGTATGCAAAAGGATTTTCATCCCAAACAATTAATGAATGCGTTAGTGCCATAGAAACATCTGACGAAGATTACTTTGATAAAGCGCTAACCCTCAAAATAAGAAAGTTTGGTGAAGAGCCTATTGAAGAGTTGAAGTTAAAACAAAAAGCATTACGTCATTTGATATCAAAAGGATTTTCGTATTCAATTGCTAGTAAAGCCGTTAGCTATTCCGATGACGAATACTAATGTTTGAATATAAAAGGCTTTAAAGTAGAGCGTTTTTTTAAGTTTTTCCAGATTAATCAATCGTATTTAAAGAAATAAATAACACTTGAGATACCAGAAAGATAAAAATAATTTTTTATCTAATAAATAATTAGGTGAATATACACCATATTTTAGGTTGATCAACTAATCTGATCTATATTATATTAGCTTTCTGCTTTAAGTGTGTCAGGCAGATGAAACTGACAGGATTACAGCATGGTAGGCATCAATAATGTGTTGAACGTTTTTTGTATTACCTTGTTGAAAACCTTGCTGCATTCGTTGGTAATGCTTAATAGTTTTGTTCAAGTATTTATCCGCTATTTCAGTTTGTTTTTTTGATTCTGATTGCCAAATTTTATCGCCAACCAAATTTATTTTTTTACTTTCTTTGTTTGTCGACGACACCAACATTATTTCATAGAAGCGTTTATTCTCTTCAACTAACACCTCGTCTTTCAAACTAAAATCTAGCTCGATTAACTTACTACGCAAGGAAAATTGGTGATGAACTGGACACAGTAAAAAATCAATATTGATGCCTTTATATTTGTGATAAATCGCCTCAATAAACTCAATCATCAAGTCACCGCCAATGCCTGCAATAATAATTAAATGTTTTCCATCATATTGCGCTAACGGTAACTTTGCTACATCCTGGCAGTGAGTTTCCCAAGTTGTATCTGCGTAAAAACGATAAAGCTTTTTTTCTAGTTCAGCCATTAGATCAGGAACAATATCAACAAAATGAATATTGCTGGGAATGTTAGCCGCGTCTAACCGCGACAACAAAGCGCAGCCAAGCAAGCCATGATCGCAACAGCAATCCCAAATATGGCTGTACTGTGATGTCACCATTTTTTCAATTTGCTGTAATCGATTACTTAATTTCAAGCTGTGTTTCAAGAGGAATACTTATTTAACGGTTAAAAGCGGCTGTATTGTATAGTGAAGTAACTTAAGCATACAAGTAGTTCAAGCGAGACTAAACGAATTGACTAGTCGAGTTTTGTTTATTATATAAGCAAAATACTAAAGCAACTATCTAAAATCTCAACATGGGCAAGGCTTGTGATTAGTAAAAACGAGTAGGGCACGCTTTTTTGTTAATTTAATCAGTTATTTAGTACTAATACACGATCGTTTAAACAGTTAGAGCCTTCCTTGTAGGCCTTATTTATAAAGGCTCTCAGCCAGTTTGTTTAAATAACAAACTGACGCTACATGAATTCAGGCAAACTATGGCTATAATTACAGGTAAGTAATCACGTAGCGTTCTGTTTTGGCTCGTATATTCGCTACTATCTTGCAAGTTAGCTAATCTACTTTTCTTCTTTTTCCACTTTCAGCACGTTTCTTATTTTCACTTTGAACATAGACAGTATCGGTTGTTGCCATGCTTGCATGACCAAGATCTTCTGAAATATCTTTAAGAGGGCGCCCGCGTTCAATTTCCATACTTGCACCAGTATGCCTTAACCAATGGGCAGAAGCTTCTTTCAATTTTAATGCCTTATTTTCACCTTCGGATCTGCGCATATTTTCATGGGCTTGATCGAAAACACTTTGAACTAATCGGCGTAAATGTCGAGATGTCATACCACCTTGGCCACGAACTTTCTCAACAAGAATTGAATTTTCATTACTTGATGGCAAGCCTAACAAACCACGGGAAGAACGATAACGCTCTAAAAAAGGTAAAAAATCAAGAGGAACCGTGATATCACGTAATTTACGGCTTTTTCCAAAGACTTTAAGCCACCAATTTTCATCATCATCTTGCCAAAAGTGTCCCATTGTAGGTGACCAATTTGGACGATCCGATAGTTCGGAAATTCTTAAAAATAGGGTTTTCAATGCTGAAATAACAAATAAATTTCGTTCAAATAGTGGGTTTTCATCAGCCATTTCCACAGCTGTATCTAAAACATATTGCCATTGACTAGCGGTTAAGCGTTTAACTTCTTTAACTTGTGAGTCTATTATAAAATGTCGGCAATCTTTTTTAGCTATTTGTGCAGGGTTACCAATACAAAAATCTTCAGCCATTAAATAGTTGTAGAAAACGATAATTGCGGTAAACATTGATGAAAGTGTTTGTTGTGATGGACGATATTTTTTCTTATCAATGACATATTCAGATTTTAGACTTTTAGGTGCTTGAATTTTGTATGGAAACCAAAGTTCATTAGCTGATGAGTAACCATTGGATATTTTAAAACGTTCTTGATTTGATGTACCAATCCAAGCAACTGGTGGCTGCCAACAAAAGTCAGCATATTCAAGTAAGTCAGATTTACGTAATTGATCTATTGGTTTTTTCTTTTCAATAAATGACCATAAAAGAAAACGTTCAACGTCATTTCTAAATCGGTCATACGTATGTGTAGATTTATTTCTACCTATGTAAGTAAGGAAAACTTTTCCCCAGTCAAATTGTTCAAGCCACCAAGGTTCATTTGATGAAAATACTTTATCTAATTCTGGGTAGTCATCAAAATCAAAATCACATAAATCAAGGTATGGTGGATATAAAGGAATAGGCTTATTTAATAACATTATTTGGAAAACCAAGTAGATAGCACGTATAAAGGCAGTTTAAACCATTACACCCACTATGTCCAATACTGAAGAGTATCGGACATAGTGGACATGTATAGATGCGAGGGTGGTTCTTCCCAAATTTGTTATATAATTTAAAGTTTATAATGATATCCGATCATCATTTAATTATACCAATCTATTTGTACCAAAAATTAAATATCTTTATCCAGGTAAAACAAATTGGTACTCTGTCGCACTCAGGCTAAGGAATGACAAAAAGCACAGGTGGGCAAGCCCTTTACCTGTTTGCTTTTTTTATGTTGAGGATGATGGATAAGTAACTCAATCATCAAGTCATTCAATACCAAGCTTTATCAATTCTTTGCTTAACAGCCTTAATTCAATTCTTAATTTATTATCTACCCATTTCTCAATACCAACATTCTGTAAATCGTGAGGTATGCGCCCTGCCGCTGTTTTAATTCCTTCCGCTTTACAATAAAATTTAATTGCCCAACTTAGTGAATTTTATCAAAATGTTAAATTAAAATATTTTAATCTTTTTGCATTAGATTAAAAACCATACAAACTTAAATCATCATCCAAATTTTTGCGCCTGACAATTTAATCAGGGGAAACTTTCCTCATTTCGTGACTTGGGAGGAAAGCCTACAACACTATACAAATAAACAATAATATAGATTATGAAGGCATTAGAAAATATTATTAATTAATGTCCATTTTTATAGGGCAAGATCACTTCCAAATTATATTCTCGTTTTCTTCTATATTTTCACTTTCATTTTTCAATTTTAAAACATGTCCGGCTTCGGTTATATCTAATATTTCAACAACTCCAACTGTTTTTTGTCCTTGTTTAACCGCTTGTTATATTTAGTAAATATACTTAACTAAGTAATTACCATATGCCCATATTAGCGTTCCAAATATCATAAAGGATACGCCGAACTTTTCATCTAAAAGAACACTCCTTATTCGTTTTTCTTGCTCTGGAGTAAATTTACTTGTACCAAAGCTAGATCCACCGTGAAGAATGTCGTATTTATTCGCAAGTGGGATCTTTAAATGGAAAAGAAGTGTATGTTTGATATTTAGAAATAACCCTGCCACCGTAACTACAGCGCCAGAACTTGAGAAAAGATTATTATGACCTGGAAATGAAGAAAACCATAATGATGACAAACTAAACAGCAAGGCCAACACTAACAAGACATACCGATTAAAATACAAAGGTGAATCAATTTTTACCATTTTTCAGATAGCCTCTAAGTTTATCGATTAATATTAGCGTGATCGACGACAGAAATATAACGCCCGCTTAAGCGGACAAAAATTATTGGTTATAATGTGGAGCGAAGCGGAACCTAACCAACTGTTTTTGTTTCATTTAAATTACCTTTTTTTCTCCACTCTCTTTCGTGAGTCCAATCGACTTTGTCATATTCATAGCGAACATGCCTCCACTTTTGGTCTTGTGGGATCCAATCCCCTTCGTTATCAGGCAAATAAATCACAGGTCGAGCGCCTAACTCAAAAGCACCTTTTTTATTAATTGCTACACCATAAAATCTATATCTTGCATCTTCTTTCACTTCAGGTTTTGAAGCGAAATTTTTTAACGATGACAACGGAGTTTCTGTAAAAAAACTGCTGGATGAGGCCCTTTAATAAAACCTTTTCTAGTGCTTCCAATTAATTCACCATCACTTAAAATTTGACACAAAGTTTCGAGAGCAGAAGTCCCCCCACTCTCTTTAGTCAAATGAACTAATGAATTAACAATATCACCGCGATGTTCTTGCATAATACTCCTCCCATTTAACGCCGTTTTAAGCGGCAAATTGCAGTTGGCTAAAATAAGTGAGGCACGAACAAAAAGCCGACTGTAATTTGTCCGTCTTGAAAACCCTTGTTATATTTTATTTTCTAATTTTGTAAAAACCATCGATATATATGACAACAATGAAATACACTTATAGCTATTAATCTGAGTGCCATAATCAAGATGTTTTCGAGAACCATGTAAAATACCATTACGATTAGGTCCTTTTAATTTTTTAGGCTTACTAGCAGAAGATATACCCGCAGAAAACTGTGTTTTCACCTCGAAAGGAGAGTACAAATAAGGCATGTATTTATCACTACTTTCTTTAAACCTTTCTTCTAGCTTAGCTTTCCTTTGATTATGCTCACTAAATAATAATGAGCCTACATTCTCAGAAAATATTCCCTCTACTTGGGCTAAAAACAGAGGGATTGAAGCTACCCAATTTTCTTCTTCATGAAGTGCAAATGCACACTTTAAAATATGACTTCGATTATCATGAGAGCTCAATAGGTCACTTTTTAAATCCTGATAATTATATTCAATCTCTTTTAACATATATGAATCAAGCGAATCACCACCTTTATCAAAATATTCCTTCATATTGTTAAGATAAGAATGTGAAGTCACAAACCAACCTACCAAGGCTGCATTTTCACTAAACTTACGAATATTTTCGGGAACCTCTGAAAACCCTAAAACAAATTCACCAAAAGAGTTTACGAATTCAGGATCTGTTTTAATTTTCATGAGCATATATTCTTTTAATTCATCATAAACAGAATCAGACACAAAACTCTCCATAAAATATAACAGCTTATTAAAATAATCGTTTATTATACCACTTAAATATCAACACCTTAGCTTTTGAACTGTAACTCATGTGGACCATATGTAGTCAAGGTTTGTGTATCAACGCCTTATTAGCAATCTTTTTCAAGGTCGCTTATACAGCGCATTAACTCTTTGCCTTTTGTAGTCATAAACCACTTTCCGGACACTTCATCAATAAGTCCTAAATCGGATAAATAAACATGGTGAAAAGATTTTGGATCGCGAGAGATACCGAGCGTATAAGCTGAAGACAAAGCTTTAAACAATAGTTTTGTAATTGAAGAACCTTGAGCGTTTAACTCACTTAAAACAATTAAATCAGGAGCAGTTAACTTTGAAAACAATCTAACTATTTCTGGATGTACACTACCTTCACTAAGTTCTCTGGCAGTAACATTTGCCCAAAGAGATCGGATAAAATCATCACTTTGATTATCAGTATTATCTAACACGGTATAGATGACTTTTGGCTTTACAACTACATTTGTAAAATTAGTTTTATTAGCTTTTGAAATTTTTTCGGATGCTTCTCGTAAAGTTTGCTCTATTAACTTTCCAACACCAACTGTGGTTGCAGTTATTGGATAAATTAACTTATTAATCACTTCAACAGTTACTCCCCAAACTTCCTTCGGGATATTTTTTACAAATTCCATTTTTACTCCGACACTTGAAACTATGATAGATTACTAAAGCCTGTAAATGCGCAACACAATAAAAATAAAATTACTTTAAATCAATTGGTTATAATATACTTATCCTTTGATAATGTTTTTTATAGCACATTTGTAGCAGGATCAAAAATTATAGATGTAAATGCTTTTTATTAATAATATCAGATAACATGAATAAATCTTTTGAATATGTTTTTGGATAAGTTTTGTATTGTGAAGAGTTGCAGCTTAACCTTAACGCACTATAACCAGCGAGAATCCTGTGACCAATCCACCTTGTATCAATCACTTTTCTTCCTCCAGGTTCATTTAATAACAAAAGACTACCCATAAATTTTATCCATTCATCTTCAGATAATAATCTAGTCCCGTATGCGTGAAAAGATCTACCGCTATTAAATATCGCAAAATCCATATTCCAATATTCAATGAACTTTTTAATCGGTGGAATACTGAAATCACTTATATTCTTCATTCCAAAATCAATCATTGGAAGGTGGTGTTTTTTACTGTCTATGTTAATTATAGAGTGCATTGCTAAGTCTTTATTTGAATTAAGCCTATACAATAGTGAGGTAAGGTAATCGATATTCAAGTTTTCTAGGGGCTCAGTAAAACAATGTCTTTCATCTTTTATTGTACGAGGTAGGTATGTGTATTCACTAAAATTAAATGACACTTTTTCCAATTCATTAAATTGATTTTTAAAGTTATCTAAAACCCATTTAAAAGGGTGCCTATTTAATTTTAAATTAAGGCGTTCATTATTTAAAGTTTCATGGTTAAGCAAGTTTAATACCTTTCAGCATCTGGAATGTTTCCAATGCAAAATGATCAGTCATTCCAGATATAAAATCAACAATTAAATGAGCTCGGAGATTCCATTCTACCCAATCATTTTTTTCAACACTACTTGCTTTTTTATAAGCATCAACATGCTTCTCAGGCAACAGATTAAATAATCGTCTATGAATATCAAGTTTATTAACCTTCATTTCTTTAAATTTATTATCCAAAATGAAATCAAAAGACACTCTAGGTATCTCTAATAATAAAGAAAAATCTTCTAGTAAACCACTTATTGCAGCGAAACCAGTTAACTCGATAGATTCAGCTTCATTCGAAGCAAATAGATGTTGGGAAGTAAAGTCTCTAAGTATTTCTAAAACCTTATATTCCTCTGTATCTTTGTGAATTATTTCTTTTTTATGACCCTGACTTATAAGTTGATTGTAATTGTCTATAAACTCTTTTGCTACGAACTCAACAAGCAAATTGGATAATAATGTTTTAAAAGAAATGAATGGACCAACAGAGCCCCCTTTTTTATAATTAACAATATTAGAATGCAATTTTTCAGTAATTGTAAATTTAGGCTCTTGATTTTTTAATTCTGTATCAATATTTTTAAGCTTATCTACTAAATCTGTTATTACATTCTCCTTAGAAAAAAACTCAGCTTTTACTCCTAAAGTAAGTTCCTTTATTGCCTTTCTAAGAAACGCTTGTTCAAGTATCAGTTTATTTGAAATGATTTTTTCGAGATGCTCTCTGACTACAGTTAAAAATTGCTGTTCGGATATTATTCCTTTCTCAATCCCATCCTCTATGTCACTTATACAATATGAAATATCATCAGATGCTTCCATCAAGAAGCCTAAAGGATGCCGGCTATTCTTAGCCATATTGAGATTATTCCATGTTTCATTCATTAGATCATTTTCGGTACTAAAATATCCTGCCTTTTTCCCGAATGGAACTGATGGATTTATCTCAGAAGCTTCAAATGTATATTTTAAGAAAACGGCAATCTGTGTAGAAGTTAAATTCAATCCATGAAGTCCATCATCACCTTGTAGTTTTGTGACTATTCGTAAACCTTGAGGATTACCGTCAAAAGATTCAAAATCATAAGTACGCGCTTTTTCCCTAATTTTATCTTCATTTGTTTCATCAGAACCTAATGAATTTCTTATTGAGTTAACTGAGTCTTCAGAGCTAAACCATTGTGATATTGCAGCTTCCCCGAAATGTCCAAATGGTGGGTTACCAATATCATGCATCAAACACGCTGTTTCAACAATATTCGAAATAGCCAAACTATTTTGTTTCCAAAAAATAATATTTTTCTCTGGTATCGATGATTTATCAATATCTTCTAATATTTGTGAAACAACATACCGACCGATATGTGATACTTCTAACGAGTGTGTTAATCGAGACCTAACTGCAGAATTACTTTCTAAAGAAAATACTTGAGCTTTTTGTTGTAGTCTTCTAAATGGGGCTGAATAGATTAACCTTGCCCTATCACTTTGTGTCGATGCTAATATCGAATTGTGTTCCGCACTTGATTTTCTATGCCTATGAGTTGTTACTAACCTTTCCATTTTCATCACTTCTTAGTTTTATATTATTTATCAATAGATGTTATGCCTAGCTCCATTTGAGCTATTTCTATGGAAGTAACCAAAGGCATAATATACTTAGTATACTTACCTACTTGAGCCTTTATGAGGTTACCCTTTACAGTTACGTGAGACTTTGAGTCATTTGCTTTATCTGCAATGGAATAACAGTTATCATCCATTTCTGCAGATATAGTTATATCTTGCTTCTCGAATGTTGTTTTAATAGTGACATGTCCTAATTTATCATCGTAATCCCTTTTCAAACCGACAACACGTCCAATTAATTTAACACCTTCATGTAATTTAGTATCTTTCAATTTATTAGTGATTTTGTGAGCATTAGTCGCAACAGATTTATCAAACCTGACAAATGAGTTTTGTCCTCTAGGGTTAGGCAAGACTCCAGACCAAAGTACTTTGATTTCCCAGCTCCTATTTCCACTTTTTCCAAATAAACTTTCAATAGATTCACATTCTTTCTTTGTATAGCCTACTCGTAAAAGTGCATCGATTTGCTCATTACTATGTTTATCGGAGTAATTAGAGAGCACATGATTCAATATATCTAAACGATTAATTAAAGTTTGATTTATCTTCCTACCAATACCTGAACCATCTACATTTTTAAGTTGTGGCTGCTCTAAATCCTTAATCGGCTCGTTTAATAAAGGTAAGTAAGCATTAATAATATAACTGCCAACAGCAGTCTGACCTAAAATGGATTCATTTAGGAAAGAATCCTTAACATCTTTAATTGCACCAGAAACTTCACTAATGGCACCATTTACAAGTGTTTTAAATGAGTCAAATAATTTAATACCATCACCAAATACAATATTTCCTTCTGTTACATCATTTGAAACAATACGTAATTGAATCAAGTCTCTAGAGTTATATAACTGCTTAAATTGAAGAGCTACTTCCGCTTCGGTGAGTTTTTCACTTTCAGCTATTGAATTAATTATTTCATAGATTTTTTCATCGTAATCAGCTAGTTCAATAATATTTGGAACCCATTGTTTTTTAGTGTTATCTTTGGATTTCCATACATCCGCTTTCTTTGGGAATGATTTTAATTTTGACCAGCCAAAATAAAGCATGATGTTTTCAAGCATAGCTGGAGTAATTTCACTAGTATCAACATCTAGGTAATTCATTTGCACAGCCCTCCACACTCATTTATTTGATCCATCATGCTCCTCAGCGCAACATTATTAAACCTATTTTCTAAGGGTACTGTAATGGTTTTATTATCAGTATTGTCTGTTGGTGCCATACCTTCAAGGTTAAACCAGTATAAGCCATACTGTAATGTCATCTGATAATCGGTCTGTTTAACCCATTGTTCTGGATCTTTAGGTAATATTGCTAATATTAATATGCGTGGATTAGTTGTTTTTTTTATGAGATCTCTGTAATTTTTAGCTGCTAAAGGATATTTTATATATCCTTTTTTTTGCTTTATTATTGAGAAATCAGTGGTAGCTTTGAGCTGAGCATTTATTTGAGGATCTAGATCCCATAAATCACCATGAATTTGTAGGTCAATTCCAAAATCCTGTATTCGCTGAGACCAAGTACAACCAACGGCAGAGCATACAGCTGCGGCCATTGAAACATTCATGAGTTCCATTTGATGATTGAGATCCATATTTTTCCTTTCAAAACAACGTCAAAATAACCCGATAACAATAACAGGTAGTGTTTAATTATCCAATAACCTATTGCTATATTTCTAACATAATAAACTTGGTCATTTATATGGAATTAGCTAACCAAAGATAAATAAAAATTAATATTAATCGAGCTAATTTTGAATTGTATTTATTATCTGAAATGTGACCTGGTCAAGTAAATTCAGTCACCCCAGTTAAGCTACTTTTTCTAACTCATTAATTTTTAATTCGAAATCATTCGGGCTTTGATAGCCTAAGTAAGAATGTAATCGGTTACTGTTACATTTAACTAGCATTTAACTAGGACACCCATCTTTATTTGAAAATATTCAACCTTTGTACTAAAGCATTTAACTAGGACACCCATCTTTATTTGAAAATATTCAACCTTTGTACTAAGGTTAATTCATTACCTTAATGCTAGGTGTTTTTATGACAACCGCTAGAAAACAACTCATTAGTTTGAACGACACCGCTTATTATCACTGTATTTCTCGTTGCGTCCGACGCGCTTATCTTTGTGGTCAAGATAAAACGACAGGTCAAAATTATGAGCACAGACGTGGCTGGATAGAAGATAAATTACTTGCCTTAAGTCAGGTCTTTGCCATTGATGTTTGTGCGTACGCCATTATGAGTAATCATACCCATATCGTGTTCTTTATTGACGAGAGCGCTGCTAAGTTATGGTCAACACAAGAAGTGCTTGAACGTTGGCATCAATTATTTAAAGGTACGTTGTTAACACAACAATATTGTCGTGGTGAAACACTTGCCGATTACTTGCAAGAAACCTTAGAAAATACCGTGAAAGAATATCGCAGTCGATTGATGGATATCAGTTGGTTTATGCGTTTACTGAATGAAGGCATTGCCAGACAAGCCAACCAAGAAGATAACTGCACCGGAAGGTTCTGGGAAGGCCGGTTTAAATCACAAGCTTTACTTGATGAAGCAGCACTTGCTGCTTGCATGGCCTATGTTGATTTAAACCCAGTAAGAGCGAATACGGCGCAAACACCAGAAAGCTCAGATTATACCAGTGTTAAACAACGTGTTATTCACGCTAAAAAAGCCACCCAGCCCAGCAACTTACTCGCCTTTATTGGCAACCCACGAAAAAATATGCCTAAAGGTTTACCGTTTGAACTAAAAGATTATCTTGAGTTAATTGACTTAACGGGGCGCTGTATTAGAGCAGACAAAGTTGGTTATATTGAAGCAAAGCAACCCCTCTTGCTAACGCGACTGAACATCAGCCCTGATAATTGGCTCACGTTAAGTAAGGGTTTTAAAAAGTTATTTCATGGGGCTATTGGTCGTGAAGCAGCACTAACCGATTACTGTCAAAACCAACACCTAAAGCGCCGACAAAATTTACGTTGTTGTGAGAAGTTATTAGCGTAACTCCTCCACTGGTTATCAATCTATTGTTTTTTCAAGTTGTTGGCGATTTTTCATGCCTAGAAACCCACTAAATACAGAGCTTTCAGCCCCAATCGAAAACTATCAGTAGCTTTTCCAATGCTCAATGTTTATTAGCCCCTGTTTGTCGAATAAGGCGATTGTGGCGAACTGTTTATTGAACGTAAATACAATGGATGATGAGATGGACGCTCCCGCCAAGCGGCGTCAATGCGCCAAATTAATGTAGTGTTCTAAACTTGCATTAACAATAAT
>JBLIEW010000026.1:0-64602 GCA_047633255.1 Colwellia sp. | reverse complement strand
TTAAGGGAATAACGTAACTGTTAAGTAAGAGTGCGAATTACTAGATAAGTTCAACTTTATTTGAAATAAAATCACATGCTTATGTGATTTAGTCAACAGTTCATTAATCACCGTTCATCCTGAGCTTTTTTTCCTTCGACAAGCTCAGGATGAACGGGGTGATTTCATTTGCTCTGAGCATATACGCTATTCGCCCTGAACTCGTTTACCCCACCTCGGTTCGCCCTGATCTTCTTCCCCCCCCTGAGCTTGTTTCCCCCACCTCCGTTCGCCCTGAGCTTGTCGAAGGGTTATCACAGGCAAAAAAAATGCGCTGCCGATTAAGGAAGCGCATAAAAAACATGAAACTTATCTAAATGGGTGGGAATAACATTATCACAGGCAAAAAAAATGCGCTGCCGATTAAGGAAGCGCATAAAAAACATGAAACACTAAGGGAATAACATGAAACATTAAGGGAATAACGTAACTGTTAAGTAAGAGTGCGAATTACTAGATAAGTTCAACTTTATTTGAAATAAAATCACATGCTTATGTGATTTAGTCAACAGTTCATTAATCACCGTTCATCCTGAGCTTTTTTTCCTTCGACAAGCTCAGGATGAACGGGGTGATTTCATTTGCTCTGAGCATATACGCTATTCGCCCTGAACTCGTTTACCCCACCTCGGTTCGCCCTGAGCTTGTCGAAGGGTTATCACAGGCAAAAAAAATGCGCTGCCGATTAAGGAAGCGCATAAAAAACATGAAACTTATCTAAATGGGTGGGAATAACATTATCACAGGCAAAAAAAATGCGCTGCCGATTAAGGAAGCGCATAAAAAACATGAAACTTATCTAAATGGGTGGGAATAACATTATCACAGGCAAAAAAAATGCGCTGCCGATTAAGGGAGCGCATAAAAAAACATGAAACACTAAGGGAATAACATGAAACATTAAAGGAATAACGTAACTATCAAGTAAGAGTGCAAATTACTAGATAAGTTCAATTTATTTATTATTAAGAACCTAACAATCGTACTTTCTGATAAATTAGCCATAAATTAGTTATATAGTGCCAATTGATTGAGAATTCTGGCATTATCAATTTAATTATTAAATCAAAAGAAGTTCACTGAATTATTTATGGCATTATTGCTTTCCCCTAAAGTTAAATCTATTTGTTCTATCGTGCTCAGTGCTTTGATTTTATCTAGCTGTGCAACACCCCCGCCAAAAAATCCTGAAAATATTTGTGAAATATTCCGTGAACACAGAGATTGGTATTTTGCTGCAAAAGATGTCAGAGAGCGTTGGGGAGTCCCGATCCATGTGCCTATGAGCATGATGTATCAAGAAAGTTCATTTAGGCATGATGCACAGCCCCCTAGAGATTATTTACTGGGTTTTATTCCATGGGGTAGGATAAGTAGTGCATATGGTTATTCACAGGCTAAAACGATGACATGGGATGACTACGTGCGTGAAACAGATAATTCTGGAGCTGATCGTGATGATTTTGATGATGCCATCGATTTTATGGGGTGGTTTATTTTTAAAACACAAAAAATTAATGGTGTTTCTAAGTGGGATGCTTACAACCAATACTTAAACTATCATGAAGGTTGGGGTGGCTTTAAGCGTAAAAGTTATAAAAAGAAAGGATGGTTAGTTAAAGTATCAAGAAAAGTAGACAATAGAGCCAGGCGTTACTCATCACAATTGAAAAGCTGTGAAGCTGACTTAAACCATGGCTGGTTATGGCGATTATTCTTTGGTTAATGATAATACCAAGTCTATTAAGTTAGTACAGAGGTAGGAATAAACTTAATAGACTGACTATAAATACACGTTAATTTGATAACGCATAAATATTGCCATTTTGTTCTTTTAAATGTAGACAACTAGCAAAACCAAGCAAACTATAGCGTAGTGATTTTGCAATGATTTATTTAAAAAAAGGATAAAATATTTGTTAAGAAAACGGTTGATATAGCAAAAAGCTGTGGCTAGTAGGGCTTGGGATTGTTATCCACAGAAATTGTGGAAAGCTCTTTTTGATATTTTAGCTGTGGATAACTTTGTTATTAACTTTATTGTATAAATATTAATCCTCTTCAGGCGTTTCACTGACAAAAAATTCGGGCATAACACGTACTATTTTTATCCTGTGATTTGAAACTTCTACTATTTCTACTGGATAGCCGGCAATACGAACGCTAAGGTTATTTTCTGGGATGTCTTCTAAATGCTCAATAATTAAACCATTGAGTGTTTTTGGGCCATCTGTCGGTAGCAGCCAAGACATCTCTTTATTCACGTCACGAATACTGGCACTACCATCAACTAAATAACTACCATCAGGCTGTAAAGTTACCGCTTCGCTTGGCGTGGGTGTCATCGTAGTTGTGAAATCGCCAACAATTTCTTCAAGAATATCTTCTAAAGTTACCAAGCCTTGAATATCACCATATTCATCAACAACTAAGCCTAAGCGCTCTTTTGCATGCTGAAATTTTAATAGTTGAATATTAAGCGGTGTGCTCTCTGGAATAAAATATAATTCACGTACCGCGCGCAGTAATGTGGCTTTGGTGAATTGATTTCTTGAAAGCAGTTTTAATGCATCACGTGCATGGATATAGCCAACCACATCATCAATATTATCGCGATAAAGTAAAACACGTGTATGGGTAGATTGAGTTAATTGTTTTAGAATTTTTTTCCAGTCGTTATTTACATCAATGCCGACTAACTCGCTTCGAGGGATCATGATGTCCTCAACACTCACTTTTTCTAAGTCGAGTATACTCATTAGCATACTTTGATCCTGTGCATGCAATAACGCACCTGATTCATTTACGACAGTACGTAATTCTTCGGAGCTTAAACTATGTTGTTCTCGCTGGTCAGAACTAATACCTAGAAGCATCAAAATACCATTGGTGATCCAGTTTACCGCGATAACTAATGGAAATAATATTTTAAGCAACAGTGACAATAATATGGAGCTAGGAAAAGCTATTTTTTCAGGGTATAAAGCGGCAAGGGTTTTAGGCGTAACTTCGGCAAAAATTAAAATGACTAAGGTTAGCACAACAGTTGAAACTAGCATGCCATAGACATCGCCAAAGTAACGAATACCAATCACAGTAGCAATAGAGGCGGCAGCAATGTTGACCAAATTATTACCAATTAGGATCAAGCCTATAAGACGGTCTGGCCTTTTGAGTAACTTACTGACGCGTTTTGCGCCTTTGTGTTTTTCTTTTTCAAGGTGTCTTAGTCGATATCTATTTAGTGACATCATGCCAGTTTCAGAGCCTGAAAAATAAGCTGAAATAAGTATCAGTATGCCTAGAATAATAAAAAGCATCTGAGTTGATATGTTTTCCAAAAAAGGGATCCTTTATTCAATTGGTAACGCTAAAATGGTGAAGTTAAAGTAGTAAAATTAGAGTTATAAAGTTAAGACAGAATAAACTCTTTAACAAATCGACTCCCAAAGTATGACAAGGTTAATAGAGCGCTTGCGGTTATTGTTAACAATAATACTCTATGCCCCCGCCAACCCTGATGAAAATGCCCTGCTAATATAATAACGTAAATAACTAAGGCAATTAAAGAAAGTACTGTTTTATGTAGATTCTCTTTGGCCCAATAGCCATCAAGAAAAAGAAGACCAACAAGTTGACTAAAAAACAAACAAACGGTACCAATCATTAAAATGTTGAATAGCTGTTTTTCAACTTGCATTAATGGGGGTAAATGTACTACGGCTGTTAAGTTTTTATTTTTCAATTTCAGGTTGATGTAAGCCACCTGAAAAGCGTATAAAGTGGCAATGATCAAAATACAATAGGCTATTAATGCAATACTGATATGACCCACTAAAATAATTTTTTCTGCTACCAGTGGGATCGATTCTGTTTTGGGGATGAAAATCATCACTAATTGCCAAATACCCGCAAAACCGTATATTACCGGCAGTAATAAATTAACCTTCATCCGCAGTGCAACTAGCGAAATAGTAATGGTAATAACTAAGCTAACCAAAGAAATAACATTGGGCAGGCTAAAGTTTACAGTGTCTTGACCAAATAATAATTGCGCGTCATTAAATATATGTGTTATCACAGCAATTACGGCGAGTACTAACACTTGGTTAATATTAGGGCCTTTAGGGTGAAATAAGCGCGATAAAATTGCCAAGGTGGCAAGCATGTAAGCAATAAATGCGATGCTAGATCCAATAACCAAAAAATTCACTACTAAATTCCTACTTAATACAATTAAAATGATTCTATCAGATAAAATTACCAATACTATGCAATTAAGTAAAAGCTTTGATTTAAATTAAAAAATAAACAGTAAATATTATCTAATCATGAATTTAAAGGTTCGTTTTACTCAAACTCTCTCAGGCTCTGTGAAACTAAAACCTTGTAGTCGCTTGGTTATCAACTCAACTTTACAGCACTAACTTTCTTAAGGGTTTAATCGCTAAAAATGTAATTAAAGCGGCACATGTCAAGCCAAACCAAAAGGGTAATAATTCATGAGAATGTTGCATTTGTTCGCTAATATTAATGGCGTAATAATTTAAAACGAAATCAAGTAAGCTAGCAAAGCCGATAGCGCATAAAGCGACACCTAATAAATAACGAATTAATACCGCGCCGCCCATTTCATTTTTAATGACACCTAAAGTCGAAATATTAGTTGCAGGTCCTGCCATCATAAATACTAAGGCAGTACCAGGTGATAAGCCTGCCATAATAAACCCTGCAGCTATTGGCGTTGAAGCCGTAGCGCAAATATACATAGGTATAGATATAACGATCATAATTAACATGGCAGGTAAACCACTACCGTAACTTAATAGAAACTCCGGCGGTAAAAAGGTACGAATAATTGCAGCAAAAAGAAGGCCGATAGCTAACCAGACAATAATATCATCAATTAATTTTGTCGCGGCGTAATAGACGCCCATTTTAGTTTTTTCAAAAAATTCAGTTGATGCTGATGAGGGAATAGGGGATGTTTCTGACACCGTTGTGGTGTTAGTTGTCGTGGTAGATGAACAACATGAGCTTGTCTTAGCTTCAATCTTTATTTCTTCAACGGGCTGTTTTGTACTACAGCAGCTACTCACGGTAGGCTTAGTTGGTAAAATCTCAGTTTTAGGTTGCTTGCTAGCGCAACAACTCGTATCACTTTTTTTTACATCGGTAATGGGCGATTTAATATCTTCTTCTTTGATACCTGACACCAGTAACCCCGTGATAATTGCTGACATGATCGCGGCAAAAGGGCGATACACAGCAAAAATTGGACCTAGCAGCGCATAAGAAACAGAAACAGAATCAATACCTGTTTCAGGCGTAGCAACTAAAAACGATGCGGTTGCTGGCGCCGATGCACCGCTACGCCTTAATTCGGTAGCTACAGGAATTACGCCACAAGAGCATAATGGCAATGGTGCGCCTATTAATGCTGCTTTAACAATGGCAGATTTTCCTTTGCCTAAATGCTTACTTAGGATTTTAGTGGGTACCCAAGCTTTCATTAAACCGGCAATTAATAAACCGAGTAATAACCAAGGGCTTGCTTCTGCACTTAGGTCGATAAAATTTTTGATAAAATAGGTTAACTGTTCCACAGTATTATCCAAATTAATAACTATAAAAAACAACATTATTATACCTTAAAACCACCTTACTATGCGAGTTTCAGAATGCAAAATTGAATCATTATTAACGTGCCAATTTCCACTATATATAATGTTGTTAACATTTTCTTCTTTAGATTATCTTTAGCGTGGGTATAATAGCGTCATAATTTTTGTTAATAGTTTTTATTCGAGTTATTCATGTTTGATAATCTTTCCGAACGATTAGGTAAAACCCTTAAAAATATCAGTGGGCGCGGTCGCTTAACTGAGGACAATATTAAAGACACCTTGCGTGAAGTTCGCATGGCGTTATTAGAAGCCGATGTTGCTTTACCGGTTATTCGTGATTTTGTCGGTAAAGTTAAAGAGCAAGCGGTAGGTACAGATGTATCAAAAAGCCTAACGCCTGGGCAAGTGTTTGTAAAAATTGTTCAAAAAGAACTAGAACTTGCCATGGGTGGCATTAACGAAACCCTAGATTTAAGAGCCGCTCCACCCGCGGTAGTTCTAATGGCTGGTTTACAAGGGGCAGGTAAAACTACCTCTGTTGCAAAATTAGCTAAATTTTTAACTGAACGAGAAAAGAAAAAAGTATTAGTCGTTAGTGCTGATGTATACCGCCCGGCGGCTATTAAACAGCTTGAAATGTTAGCTGAAGAAATTAGCGTTGGCTTTTTTCCTAGTGATATTACGCAAAAACCTATTCAAATTGCAAATGCGGCAATTGATCATGCGAAGAAAAATTTCTTCGATGTAGTTATTGTTGATACTGCTGGTCGTTTACACGTTGATGAAAATATGATGAAAGAAATCATAGACCTTCATGCAGCAATTAACCCCATTGAAACACTCTTTACTGTTGATGCAATGACGGGGCAAGATGCCGCGAATACGGCTAAAGCGTTCAATGATGCATTACCACTAACGGGTATTATTTTAACGAAAACTGATGGTGATGCCCGCGGTGGTGCAGCTTTATCAATTCGTCATATTACCGGTAAGCCTATTAAATTTATGGGTGTTGGCGAAAAAATTGAAGCATTAGAGCCATTTCATCCAGACAGAATAGCCTCTCGCATCTTAGGAATGGGCGATGTACTTTCGCTTGTTGAAGAAATAGAGCAAAATGTAGATCGTGAAAAGGCTGAGAAATTAGCGAAAAAAGTTAAAAGTGGTAAAGGTTTTAGTTTAGAAGACTTTCGTGACCAACTTGGACAAATGAAAAACATGGGTGGCATGGCTGGCATGATGGACAAATTACCCGGTATGGGCAATATGTCAGCAAAAGTTAAAGACCAAATGGACGACAAACTGACTAATCGCATGGAAGCTATTATTAATTCCATGACACCAGGTGAGCGGGAACGTCCAGACATCATTAAAGGCTCGCGTAAACGACGTATTGCTGTGGGCTCAGGTACACAAATTCAAGATGTGAATAAACTTTTAAAGCAATTCACTCAAATGCAAAAGATGATGAAAAAAATGTCTGCGAAAGGCGGCATGAAAAAAATGATGCGCAGCATGCAAGGTATGATGCCACCCGGTGGTGGAATGGGCGGCGGCGGTGGATCGTTTGGTCGCTAAGCCTATTAGCATTTCAAACTAATACAATATAAGTGCGGTGTTTTTATTACCCGCACTTTTTTTATCCCTGATTATTTCATTGTATGACATTCTTTTACTCCTTAATTTTAACTCTTTCTAATGCTTTTCAAGTTTCCTCTTGTATTTATCTCTTAATAACGTAAAATACGCGAGCTTTTCTGTCGGTTCGGCAGGAAGTGTCTGGAAAATTCGTTTTAACACTTAAATATAAAAGAGGACGATATGGTTACCATTCGTTTAGCTCGTGGCGGCGCTAAAAAGCGTCCATTCTATCAGGTTGTTGTTGCAGATAGCCGTAACTCTCGCGATGGTCGTTTCATCGAGAAAGTTGGTTTCTTCAACCCAACAGCAGAAGGTCAAGCAGAAAAGTTACGCTTAGATCTTGACCGTATCAACCATTGGGTTGGTCAAGGTGCTGGTGTATCTGATCGTGTGGCTAAGTTAGTTAAAGATGCTCAAGTAGCAGCTTAATAGCTTTTCTTAGTAAGTAAAAGTAGTAGGCAATAGAAGTAATTAGTGAGTTGTTATGAGTACAGAAAATCAAATTATCCTAGGTAAAGTAGGCGCTGTTTACGGTATCAAAGGTTGGTTGAGAATTCATTCATTCACCGATGAAACCGATGCCATACTTGACTATTTTCCTTGGTCATTAAAATTAGGAAATAATACGCGAACAGTAGATGTTACTGATTGGCGCAAGCACAACAAAGGCTTGGTCGTTAAAGTCGGTGGTATTGATGACAGAGATGATGCGCAAGCATTGGTCGGTTCAGAAATATTAACCAATGAAAGTGCATTGCCAGAATTATCGAAAGGTGATTATTACTGGCGTGACTTAATCGGTATGGCTGTTGTTACCACCAAAGGTTACGATCTTGGTGTGGTATCTGACATGTTGGAAACTGGCGCTAATGATGTACTGGTTGTGAAAGCTAACCTTAACGATGGTTTTAGTAAAAAAGAGCGGTTAATCCCGTATCTTTTAGAACAAGTTGTTGAATCGGTAAGCATCGAAAATAAACAAATTTGTGTTGACTGGGACCCAGGTTTCTAGCTTGTGACTAGTGTTGATTCTTCTGTGAAGAAAAGCAAAATGTGGATAGGGGTGATAAGCCTTTTTCCCGAAATGTTTGACGCTATTACCGAGTATGGGGTGACAGGCCGAGCGATTCGTAGTGGACTTATTGAGTTTCATAAGTGGAATCCAAGAGACTTCACTCATGATCGACATCGCACTGTTGATGATCGTCCTTATGGCGGTGGTCCAGGCATGTTGATGATGGTGCAACCACTTCGTGATGCCATTGCTTCTGCGCGTAAAGCAGCAGAAAGTGAAGGTAAAAAAGCTCGTGTTATTTATTTGTCACCGCAGGGACGAAAGTTGGACCAAGCGGGTGTAAGTGAATTAGTGCAAGATGACTGCCTGATATTTATAGCAGGTCGTTATGAAGGCATAGACGAACGATTAATTGCGTCAGATATTGACGAAGAATGGTCGGTTGGCGATTACATTTTAAGTGGTGGTGAACTCCCTGCAATGAATGTAATAGATGCAATAGCACGATTAGTGCCGGGTGTATTAGGACATAAAGAATCAGCAGAGCAGGACTCCTTCTCTAATGGTTTATTGGACTGTCCGCATTATACTAGGCCAGACGTATTGACTACCTCTAACGGGGATGAAATGTCTGTACCGAAAGTTTTGCTAAGCGGAAATCACGAACATATACGCTTATGGCGCCAAAATGAATCTCTATTGAGAACATGGACCAGAAGACCAGAATTATTAACAAACCTAGCTCTGACAGCTGAGCAGGAGAAAATGTTAGCTACTATTAAGAAGCAAACACGCTCCACTTAGTCTGTGCATACTAGGAAGAAGGTATTATGAGTAAAATTATTGAAATGCTCGAGCAAGAGCAATTGAAAACAGATCTTCCAACATACGCCCCAGGCGATACTGTTGTAGTTCAAGTAAAAGTTACTGAAGGTGAAAAATCACGTCTTCAAGCATTTGAAGGTGTTGTTATTGCTGTTAAGAGCCGTGGCTTACATTCTGCGTTCACTGTTCGTAAAATTTCGAACGGTGTTGGTGTAGAGCGTGTATTCCAGACACATAGCCCAATTGTTGACTCAATTGTAGTTAAACGCCGTGGCGATGTTCGTCAAGCTAAACTTTACTACTTGCGCGAGCTATCTGGCCGTAAAGCACGTATTAAAGAAAAATTGGCAAAAAGATAATTTCTTTTTAAGCCAATTTTGCTTTAGCAAAACGACTAAAAAAAGCCTGAATAAGCAATTATTCAGGCTTTTTGTTTTTTATTTCCGTTTGTTTTGAACATCTGTATTAGCTTTGAAAATTCCCGTTCAATAAAATAGGTATATTTCTGATTGTAAACGTAGCAACAATCGGCATTTACAATACTTTTTTAAAATAGGCTTGCAATTAAATAGACGATCGGTCTATTATGTAGGTATGAACTTACCCATAACAAAACCACGTCGTGGTCGGCCACCGAAAGTATCGCGAGAAAATCATGATACTAAAGCTGAATTAATTCGCAGCGGCTTGGAGCAATTGACAGAAAAAGGCTTTGCCTCGTCAGGTGTTGATCAGATATTGAAAAAAGTTGGCGTACCCAAAGGTTCTTTTTACCATTATTTTGCTAGCAAAGAGGCATTTGGTCAGGCTGTTATTGAAAACTATGCTAAGTATTTTGCGAATAAGTTAGACGTGTGTTTGTTAGATGAATCTTATACACCTTTGACACGCATAAGTAATTTTGTGGAAGATGCCAAAATAGGCATGATCCGCCATCAATTTAAACGAGGATGCTTAGTGGGTAACCTTGGCCAAGAAGTTGAGTTACTGCCCGAAAGCTTTAGACCGCAATTAATTGATATCTTATTGTGCTGGCAGCAGCGCGTAGCAAACTGCCTTAAAGCGGCACAATTGCTAGGTGAGATATCAAAGACGGCAAATTGTGAGCAACTAGCCGAATGTTTTTGGATTGGCTGGGAGGGTGCAGTTAGTCGAACAAAGCTGGTACAAGATACTAAGCCATTAGAAAATTATTTTAACCATTTTATCACGGCCTTACCTAGGTAAAGACGAGATAATTTTTTTTACTATTTATAGACGATCAGTCTAAATCAGGAGAGCAACATGTTTAATGGTATTTTAATTGAAAAAGATGACCAAGGTTACCGATCAGCGGTTAAAGATATTGATGAAAGCGTACTACCTGAGGGTGATGTTACCATCAACGTTTCGCACAGCACTATTAATTATAAAGATGCGCTAGCGATTACTGGCAAAGGACCTGTAGTCAGAAAATTTCCTATGGTTCCGGGTATTGATTTAGTTGGTACGGTTGAACACAGTGAAAGTGATAAATTTAAGGTTGGCGATCAAGTACTACTTAACGGTTTTGGTGTAGGTGAAACTCACTGTGGTGGTCTAGCCCAAAAAGCGCGTTTAAAAAGTGAATGGTTAATTCCATTGCCTAAAGGATTTTCTCCACGTCAAGCAATGGCTATTGGCACCGCAGGATATACTGCGATGCTTTGTGTTATTGCACTTGAAAAAAATGGCATTACTCCTGATAAAGGTGAAATTTTAGTCACGGGCGCTAACGGTGGTGTTGGTAGCTTTTCAATCGCGATATTAGCAAAATTGGGTTATAACGTTGTTGCTTCAACAGGTAGAGTAGATCAAGCTGAGTACCTTAAAAAATTAGGTGCTTCAGATATCCTTGATCGTAAACTATTGTCAGAACCAGGTCGTCCATTAGCGAAAGAACGTTGGGCAGGCGCAATTGATTCTGCAGGAAGCCATACACTAGCGAATGTTTGTGCCAGCATGCAATATGGCGGCGCTGTTGCAGCCTGTGGTTTAGCACAAGGTATGGATTTACCTGCCTCAGTTGCACCATTCATTTTACGTGGTGTTACACTAGCGGGTATTGATAGTGTGATGCGACCTATTGCAGATCGCATTGAAGCTTGGGAACGTCTTGCTGATATTCTTGATCCAGAAGTATTTGATGATATTTCTACTGAAATAGGTTTGAGTGAAGTGATTTCTACGGCTGAAGCGTTATTGGCAGGTACTGTTCGTGGCCGTGTGGTTGTTGATATCAACCGATAAGCTAAATATCACTATTGATTAAATAAAATGCAGGATAATACTCTCAGAATAGTTACTCCTGCATTATTTAATAATACCAATCTCACTAACTATGTGATCATTTCTACTAGTTAAAATAACCAACTACTTCGTTATTTATTTAATAATTAACGCTGCATGGATTTAGCTTATTAGATAATGCAGGAGATGTCCTGAACAACTAGTTATTAAAATAAATGTCTTGTATTTGGCAACTTTTCCTCCGTATAAAGTAGATCACCTAATTAATGAAACTGGTATAAGGTACTCCCTGTACCGTCCGCATTCTTTCGACAAGCTAAATATATCAACGTGCTTGTTAAAATCAAGAACGCAGTCTAATATTACCCTTTGGGGAACCATTTTCATTTATGTTGAAAAAAGCCAATAAGGGGATCAGGTTAATGATTAACTTATTAAAAATAGAGCGTATTTTTATTTTATTATTTTTATCTTTCCCAACGTTAGCTTTGGGTCAGGAAGAAATAACTTTCAGTACACCTTCTTTTGCGCCTTTTTATTTTTCAGGCAATAATAAATTGTGTGAAGGCGTTGCAATAACCACTTTTACACAAATTGTTGCACAGACAAATTTACTCTTTAACTATGTTCCTTATCCCTACGCAAGAGTATTACACAGCTTAAAAACAGGGCAATTAGATATCGCTTTGATATTTAAAAACTCAGCGCTAGTCGAACATGTTGATTATATCGGGCCGGTATCAAAATCTAAGGTAGTGGTATTAGTCAATAGCCAAAATTCGATTACTAGCTATGCTGACTTATCAAATTTAAAGGCAATTGCTGTTATTCGTTCTGCTCATTTTGAAAATAAATTTGATAACGATAACTCGTTACCTAAAGTACCAGTGGAAAGTTATGCGCAAGCAATTAAAATGTTTAAACTTGGGCGTGTTGACGGTGTCGTTGGCTCGGTTGTTGGTTTAGATTATCAATTAAGAATGCAAAATGTTGATGTTAATATATTAACCAATGCCTATGTGTTGGGTGAAAAAGAGTGGTGGTTGCATTTGTCAAAAAACTCTAGTGTTAACAATATCCAATCGCAACTTAACTTAGCGGTTAAAAAAAGCTACCAAGAAGATTTAATCTATAAAATATATCAACAGCTTACCTATGAGTGTCCAATGATGAATAAAAATTCAAAATATATTAAGCTATAAAGCTCATCATGCTTTTAACATGGGAATTCTTAAGCTCTCTCTTTTAAGTAAACGCTCTGCAACATCCGTTGTGACTTGATAAAATTCGTTAACGTATTCTTCTGCGCTTAAATACGTTTGTATTTGTTTTTTTACCTGACATGGATTATAGCATTGTAGTGAAAAAGCTAGCGTGTATTCCCCCGGTGTTTTCTTTGAAAGTGTCTTCGCATAGGTTTTAGGATCTTCAATCGTGCAGCCAATTCTAATGACATCAGAAAAAAAAGAATGTGTCATAACATAAACATTACCAAGTGAGATCTCGCTACATTGAGGGGGCTGGTGTATGTTTCTCATATTCTTATATCTATTTAATTACCAAATAATATCAAATTATAGCTTATCTTAACTTTAGTGTAGATAAATATTGATAAGAGTCGGTTATACTACACACCAATTACGCTTTGATGCTTGCAAAAGCTTTTAAAGCGGTGAAATAAACAATCGTCCATACAACAAATAACTATATAACAACAAATAGTTTTAGGTAATTTAATGATAAATAATGATCTTCTTCGTCGTATCAGCACCATTTTTGATTTTAATGATGAAAAAATCCTTTCTGTATTTAAGTTAGGGCAAGGCTTAATTACTGCAGAGCAATTAGCTGACACCTTTAAAGAAAAAGATGACAGTAGCTATAAACCACTATTAGATGTTGAGTTTGCAAGTTTTTTAAATGGTCTTATTATTGAAAAAAGAGGCCCAAAAGATGGCCCTCAACGTGAAACTGAACAAGAGTTGAGCAATAATATTATTTTTAATAAAGTAAAAATAGCCTTAGCACTAAAAGCGGATGAAGTAATTTCTATTTTAGAATTGGCTGAGTTGAGTCTAGGAAAATATGAATTAAGTTCGTTTTTTAGGAGTGTAAATCATAAGCACTATAGAGACTGTAGCGATGATGTATTATCTACCTTTTTAAAGGGCTTAAAAATTAAATTATCACACTAATTCAATTTTTTTCTACCTTCTGTTTTAACCTACTGCCTGAGACACTTAATGTCATTTTCAAAACTTGGATTATGTGATCCAATTCTAGACGCGCTAACTGACCTAGCTTATAGCGAGCCTACGGCTATTCAAAAAAAAGCGATACCTGTTGTTTTATCGGGTAAAGATTTGATTGCTTCGGCTCAAACCGGCACGGGTAAAACGGCTAGTTTTGTTTTGCCAATTCTACAAAAATTGAGTGCTGAACATAATCAACATACCCTTCGCGGTAAGCGTATTCGTGCACTAATTTTAGTACCTACCCGTGAGTTGGCAGTGCAAGTTGAAGCCAGTATTGGTCAATATGGTAAAAACTTAGAACTTAGCTCAATGGCGATGTATGGTGGCACTGACTCGCAGCCTCAGAAACAACGATTAATTTGGGGAGTTGATATTATTGTTGCCACCCCAGGTAGGCTATTAGATATGGCCCATCAACGTGCGCTGCACTTTGATGAACTTGAAGTATTAGTACTTGATGAAGCCGATAGAATGCTTGATATGGGTTTTATTGAGGATATTAATAAAATTATTGAGCGCTTACCTAAGCAGCGTCAAAACTTACTTTTTTCAGCCACTATTTCTGAAGATGTTGGTTCTTTAGCTAGAAGAACTATTACTGATCCAGTTGAAATTTCAATTGCTCAAAATAGTGTGTCAAAACCTAAAATTGAACAATGGTTAATTACGGTAGACAAAGGTAATAAATCGGCATTGCTTAGTCATTTAATAAAAGAGCAGCAATGGCATCAAGCGCTTATTTTTATTGAAACCAAGCATGGGGCAGCTAAGCTAGTAAGCCAGTTGGAAAAGCGCGGTATCACTGCTGAATCAATTCATGGTGGAAGAACGCAAGAAGTTCGTGAACAAATCCTTAAAGATTTTAAATTAGGTAAAATTAAATTTTTAGTTGCCACAGGCATCGCTGCTCGTGGTCTTGATATCGGTGATCTTACTCGTGTGGTTAATTATGACTTACCGGATAAGGTAGATGATTATATTCATCGTATTGGCAGAACGGGTCGTGCGGGCGCTAGTGGTGAGGCTATTTCTTTTGTTGCAAAAGATAACTTCAGAAATTTGTGTGCTATCGAGACACGATTAGGGCATGTTATTAAGCGAAAAGAATTTGAAGAGTTTCCAGTGAAAAAAGTAGTACCCGTTTCTATTTTAAATTTTGTACCTAAAAATAGACGCGTATAATATAGGCGTTTTTAGGCATTTTGTGCTAAAATCCTCCACCGAATTTGATCGTTTGATCGAAGAGTTATTCTCTAAACACAGAAGTGAAAATTATGATTATGTCCCTTATACGTTGGCCTATTGGTCGTCTTATCTTACTTGTGAACTTTGTATTTTCACCTACATCGCCAAAAAGAAGCGCAACAGAGCAAGCGAAGGTTGATGATAAAACTAAAAGCTTAAGTTTGTATCAATTACCTAGCTGTCCTTTTTGTGTCAAAGTGCGTCGTACAATGAAGCGTGAAGGCATGAACATTGAATTGCGAAATATTAATCAAAAAAATGATTATCGTGAAGAGCTTATTCGTGAAGGGGGCAAAAGAAAAGTACCTTGTTTACGTATAGAAAAATCTGATGGTCAGGTGCAATGGTTATATGAGTCAAACGATGTTATTGCTCATTTGCAAACGTTAGTTAAAGCAGCTTAATAATTTAACTCCCTAACAAATAGTTTAGTTAAAATTATTTTTCGATTAATAAGTGTCTAATGCTTCAATAAACTTTTTAGTTCATACCTTTACGGTATAGTTATTAGGCGCTTATACCCGTTCCACTTACTCAATTTCTTCGCGTTTGAAGTATAGTTTTGATGGGGCTTTTTTCTTAGTTAATTGGTTGAACGTCCGTATATTACTGTTGGCATGGTAGCCTTTATTTTACCGAGTATTTAGGTTGATTTTTTCACTATAATAAACTTAAACTTTTGATCTAAGATATATTTCTTTAAATTTTATTCGATAGTAGTGCCATAACAGTTTTATTTTTTATAATACGCTTGGTATTTCAAATATTAGACAAATAAATGACAGAATTAATCTGGAATGAAGGGATGAGTGTTGGTATTGATGCCATTGACAAAGATCATAAATAGATTATCGCCATATTAGCCATTCACTTCAAGCTGAGCGAGGACTTGCCAGTGGGCTGACAAGTACACGTTATAAAAATTTTAACAAGCAATTATTGGCAAGACGTTTAATTACGGATCAAGCGATCACAAATTTTTCAACGTCACTTACAACTAAATTAGCCCCTTCGGTGCAAGAGAATATTGGTTTTATTTAATGTCGACAGATATTGATGAACTGAAAAAATTAACAGATGAATTAACTGATAGTTTCAAGAGGAAAATAACATTAGAAAGTCAACGATTAGAAAAAATAACTATTTAATCCTAGCTTTACTAATTGTTTTTTTGGGAAGTACTATTTTATTTTCGCTAATATTAAAACATAGTATTATTAATCCCATTAGGCATATAACTAATGCATTAAATAAGATGGCCCAAGGCGATAAAAACATACAGTTTAAGGAGACTCTTGGCTCTGATGAAATTAGCGAAATGCAATTAGCTTATTCTTGAGGTAGTAATCGATGAAAATAAAATTGATCTAACAGTGAGTACCGGTGTTAGTCAATGGAAAAAAGACTCATTTTCTTCCGCTGAAGAATTCGTTGCTAATGCGGATAAGTTACTTTAGCAGGCTAAAAATCATGGGCGAAATAGAGTAGTGGTTTGATATATCAATCACTTTATACTCGTTTACTGAATAGGTAATCTAACCAAAAGTAAGTTATTCCAGCTATAAATAATGATGGTATTGATAGGATAATCTTGTAAAATCACTATCACAAATACTCATGTTTATTACTTATGCGCACTATTTCCTTATCTATTATTCTCCTCTCTCTTTGTTCTCCCTCTGTTGTTAATGCAGAAAATATAACAGAAAAACGTCCTGAAATTGGTTTAGTTCTTAGTGGTGGTGGCGCTAAAGGTGCCGCTCATATAGGTGTATTAAAAGTACTTGAACAGCACAATATTCCAATTGATTACGTGGTTGGCACTAGTATTGGTGCCTATGTCGGCGGTTTATATGCGTTAGGTTATCAATCAGATCAAATTGAAAAAATAATGCTTAACCTTCCTTGGGGTGAAAGTTATTCTGATTTTATTCCCCGAGAGTTACTCTCATTAAAAGATAAAAACCATAGAGATCAATATAATATATCTTTTCGTCTAGGCTATAGTGATGGCCAGTTAAAAGCACCCAGTGGTTTGTTATTAGGGCAATCAGCAGGTAAGTTACTTAAACTATCTACCGATGTTGTCGCTAAGGTTAATAGTTTTGATGATTTAGCTATTCCCTACCGAGCAATTGCAGCTAACTTGGCGACAGCAAAGGCTGTGGTTATTAATCGAGGAAGTATTACCAAAGCGATGCGGGCTTCGGCTGCAGTTCCAGGGGTGGTTGAACCGGTGACAATAGATGGTCAACTATTGGTGGATGGTGGTATTGCTAATAACATGCCTATTGATGTGGTGAAGTCGATGGGGGCCGATATAGTTATTGCGGTAGATATTGGCTCGCCATTGCTAGCTAAAGCTAATATTAACGATACACTTGATGTTTTTAATCAGTTATCAACCATTTTGACCAATAATACTACATTGGCTCAAATGAAGTATTTATCAACGCAAGATATTTTAATTCGACCAGAAATTGATAATTTAAGCACCACTGATTTTGCTGTAATGCCTGAAGCATTGGTTTTAGGTGAAAAATCGGCATTAATGGCGAAAGAAAAGTTAATGTTATTATCGGTAAGTGATCAAAAATATCGTCAGTATCAGCAGGATAAGCAAAGAAAGAAACGTGCTTGGTTTGATAGTTTTACACAGCCTATTATTGAAATTGAATACCAAAATCACTCACAAATTAGTACGGCTGTTGTTAAAGAAAAATTTGCTATAGCCATTGGTGACGTTGTCACAAAAGAGCAGCTACAATCAGCTATTGATAGAGTTTATGCGTTGAATGAATTTGAGCATGTTGATGCTGAGTTTGTTGATTTACCTAATGGGCGAAAATTGATAGTGGTAACACAGGAAAAGAGTTGGGGGCCTGATTATTTAAGTTTTGGCTTTAATTTACAAACTGATTTTTCTTATCGATCAATTGTAGCGCTAGATTTTGCTTATACCCACAACAATATCACCCGTTATGGTGGCGAATGGCTTAATGAAGTGAAAATAGGTTGGGAGACTACCTTAGCTAGTGAGTTCTATCAGCCCTTAGTAGAAAATCAGCATTATTTTGCCAGCGCAAGAGTTGAGTACTCTCAAGATAAATGGGAGCCTACGAATGATCGATCAGAGCTGACCAATAAATATTTTAACGCAAATATTGGCTTAGGTTATAACTACACCAATAATGGCGCTGTAGCTTTGGGGATTATTGGTCAAAAAGGCGAGTTATCCTTTAATAATATTGAGGGAACATCATTAGATTATGATTCTTTTGGGGGATATTTATCTTTTGATTATGATAATTTAAACAGTATGAATTTCCCTACCCAAGGAAATAAATATTCTTTTAATGTTTTCTGGCGAAATAATAATTACCAAGAATTTGATGGTATTGCGCCAAAAGACACCTCAGTGGAAGTTACGTTTGATTGGCGTGGTGCGTTAAGTTTTAAAAGTCATGCCTTTGTGGGTATCGCTTCATTGGCAACAGTCGATAATAAAACTGATTTCTCTGTTCATGTTACTGAATTAGGCGGTTTTTTAAATTTATCAGGTTATCAAAAAGATGCGTTGATCGGTTCTCATAAAGCCTTTGTTGCCGTGGTTTATCAATATGATTTAGGTAAAGAATTATTTGGCGATGATAGTTTGCCGCTATATGTGGGCACCAGTGTTGAAGCCGGTAATGTCTGGACGTTAACCCAATCTGTAAAAGTGGGTGATATGATTACTTCAGGTAGCTTATATTTAGGAACTGATACTAGCTTTGGCCCCGCAGTTTTTGGTTTAGGCTTCGCTTCAAGTGGCAGAAGTACGGTATTTTTATCCTTGGGTAAAAGCTTTTAAGCTTTCAAACATCTTTATTTTTTTGTAATGTATTCTTTAACTTAAATAGCTTAACTTAAAGTTAATAATAACGAGTAATATAATGTCTCCAGTAATGAAAAACAATTTTGGTCAGGTTCAACACGTTAAATTAGCTTCCGATTTATCAGCGTTAATCATTAAGCATAAAAACACGCAAGCTAAAATTAGTTTGTATGGTGGACAGGTGCTTAGTTGGCAACCAACAGATGAAAGAGAGGTTTTTTGGTTATCAGAAAACTCAGCGTATGAGCAAGGAAAAGCGATCCGTGGGGGGATTCCACTTTGTTGGCCTTGGTTTGGTGTACATCCAAACGATAGTGAAAATAAATCAGGTAATCATGGTTTTGCTCGGTGTCAATTATGGCAAGTGGATAACATTGACATTAATGAACAGGGTGTTGAAGTTAGTCTAAGTTGGCAGGGACAAAATATGAATGATTTGTGGCCATTTGCATGCCGATTAACGCAAGTTCTATTTTTTGGAGAGTCATTCAACCAAGTACTCACCATGACAAATTTGAGTAAGGATGATGCCTATTATACCGGTGCATTACATAGTTACCTCTCGGTTAGCGCCCCAAGAAATACCACTATATCTGAATTAGCTAAAGCTCCTTTTAATGATAAATTAACAGGTAAGGTTTGTACCGCGAAACCTTTAGTTACCACGTTAGCCAATGGCATTGATGAAGTGGATAGGGTTTATCATAGCAATGAAGTCATGAGGGTTGTTGATAGTGATTGGCAGCGTACTATCGAGCTTAAAACGACCAACACAAAACAGTGGGTATTTTGGAACCCAGGTGTTGAGTTATCGAATAATATGGCTGATATTCATGACAATGGCGAACAAGAGTTTATTTGCCTAGAAGCAGCAAATACCCAAAGGCAATTGCTTGGGGCGGGTCAAAGTGTGTCTATGTCACAAAACATTACGGTGACAACAAATACCGAATGATGATTAATGACTTTATTTGGCTAATACTACTCTAAATGAACAACAACTTGGTTTCTGCCATTAGTTTTTGCACTATAGAGTGCTTGGTCAGCCTTCGCTAATATTTTCTCTAAGGTAATACCTTTTAAGCTACTGTCACTAATACCAAAACTAACAGTAACATTAAATTTTTTACTAGTAGATGAAGACGTAAAAGGAATTTTAGCGATATTTTTCCTAATTCTATTTATTATTTCTTGTGCTTGTTTTGCGGTAGTATCAGGTAATATCAAAATAAATTCTTCTCCACCCCAACGGCCAGCTAGATCAATATTTCTTAGATTTTCACTTAATTTTTTTGCTATTATTTTTAATACATCATCACCAAATAGATGGCCGTATGTATCATTGAGAATTTTGAAGTTATCAATGTCAGCAATCACTACACTCACATGATCATATTTCTCGCTTAATTGAGAATATTTCCAATGGATAAAGCTTCTGTTGGGTAATTGAGTTAAGTAATCTGTTTCAGAATCTTTTACTAAGTCTGATCTAAATTTACTTATACATAAGGTAAATAAATAATATAACACTAATGAAACGAGTAAAAAGATAACAAGGTTTTGTATGAATAATTGCCAATAAACACTTTGATCCGTGACTGGCGGAGCAATAATAAAAACTCGCCAATTAAGTTCTTTTAATGGCATTTGTGAAATAATTAATTCACCGCTTGAAGGCTCAAAGAAGTATTGGTTTTCGCCGTTATCGTTGTTGGCTTGATATTTACTTCTGTATTGTTTATACCAAGGGAGTTCATTGATGTTGGTAACGACATCTTTTCTATGATGACTCATTGTTTGCATTATTTGCTCAGAACTAAGCGTTACATCGTTATTACTATCAACAAAATATAATTCAAAACCATAGTCTTTTTTAAATTTAGCAAATTTGTTAGCAAAGTGATCTAAATCTATACCTAAACCGATAAAACCAAGAAAATCTTGCTGCTTGTTAAACATCTTCACATCAAAAAAAAGGTGTGGGTTATCTGCATCACCAAAGTCAGTGAATTCTGTTTTATCGATGGCTTTTAAGCGGTAGTACCATTCAGCACCTTTGCCAGATAAACTCGTGGTCTTGTTATTTGAATCAATAAGTAATAGATGTTTTTCTATCGCTATAAATGACATCGTATTTATCTGATTAGAAACACTAGTTAGATAATTGAAGATAACTTCTTTATCTATTGTTTCTTGTTCAATGTAATCGAGTAAAAAAGGATCGTTTGCCATATATTGAGAAACAGTTAATGGTCTAATTATCTCACTATTGATTAATGAAAATAGTGGCATAACTACTTCTTGTTGTTTTTGATTACTTGCGTTAAAAAACTCTTTAAAGGTAAAGTAAGAAGTCGCTATTATAACAACGATAGTGATAACAAAAATTGCAGTAATATAATGATCAAATTTTTTAATAAACTTCATAGCCGCCACTTCAGCATTCTACCTTATAAATATTACTTATACCCGTTCCACTTGAAGATGCGGATTTTAGCAAGACGAGAAAGGGTTGGCTACAAGGCATTGATTGAAGAGAATAGTTATTCTATTGTCGAAATCAATAACGCAGGAGATGACCCTTTCTCGACTTGCCCGTAGGGAGCTAAGCTAGAAAACCAGTCCTGCGTTGCACTACTCGATAAGGGAATAACCATTATCAGCGTATCGCGCCTTGATCTGATTTCCTAGCTTCGCTCTGAAACTGCATCTTCAAGTGGAACGGGTATAACTTGAGCATTTAACAAATATAACTTAACTGTACGGTTCAAATGACTTATGTGCAACCGAATACAAATTAAAAAGGTTAATTAATACGTAAATGCTTGTTTAGTATCATTTGAGTAAAGGGGATTTTTAAATAAAAGCCGCGTGGTAACGTCATAAAGGGTTTTCCGTATCGATCAAATGCTTGGGTTTTAGCCTTACTATTTGCTGCTTTAGGTCTAAGTTGTAATACTTGACCGTGTTTGCCATGAATTTTTTCAACATTACCTAAAGTAATCATATCGGTTAATTCTTGCCAGTCCATGGCTAATAAGTTTTCTTCTTCGACCGATGGAGACCAAATAAACGCACTACCAATTTGTCGTTGTGCCAAAGGGATATTTTGTTCATCGGACTCATTATTAAGATTTTTACATATAATAGGAACCCACAATACCCGGGATAATTTTCTTCTAACCCAGCTGTTTTTCCAATTAATACCCACTAAACCAACTAAGGGAGCAACGCTAACAAAGGTTGTTTCAAGTGGTTTACCTTGGTTATTTATAGGTAATGATTTTAATTCTATACCTAAGTGAGGAAAATCAGGCTCGGGTCGAGAACTGGCCGTAGCGCCAAGTACGCGCTCTAGTAATAATCCTACCCAGCCTTTGTTGCGTTTTAAATCTTTAGGTACCTCAATACCGGCTTCATTTGCGACCTCTGCTAAGGTTAATCCAGCTAAGTTTTGTACTCTTTCAAGTAACTCTTGTTCAGATGAAGGAATGCTCATTGTGCTCTAATCATTGTTGAGTATCTAAATAAAGTATTATTATCTGGTTAATAGCGTAAAAAATCAAAGTAATCATTTGCTCACTAGCCGTTAATATGATTGAATCTATATAAGTATTTTTTAGTTTCTCAGGAGTTCCTGTGATCGATGCCGAAGGCTACCGAGCCAACGTCGGCATAGTAATAATTAATGACAGGGGACAAGTATTTTGGGCAAGGCGGTTTGGGCAACATTCATGGCAATATCCACAAGGTGGTGTTGACGAAGGGGAAACGGCTGAACAAACCATGTATCGAGAGTTGCATGAAGAAGTTGGTTTACGACCTGAACATGTAAAAATTGTTGCTTCAACCAAACATTGGCTAAAGTATAAATTACCAAAACGTTTTATTAGACACGACAGTAAACCTGTTTGTATTGGGCAAAAACAGAAGTGGTTTTTATTAAAATTAACTGCTCCTGAATCATCGGTTGATTTACTTCATACCTCTCATCCTGAATTTGATGATTGGCGTTGGGTAACTTACTGGTATCCAGTTCGACAAGTTGTGTCATTTAAGCGCGATGTTTATCGAAAAGTAATGAAAGAGTTTGCCTCTGCGGCATTATCTTTTTCTTATGAAAAACGACACGATAAACGCCCTAACCAAAGGCCAAATCGAAAAGAACGCAGTTCTTAATTATTACTATGATTTTTTTAATGACCTACTTTATTGTGGGTCATTTTATTTACTGCCTTTCATTTTATTAGTTACGCTTGTAGAACGATGATAAAAGTGTGAAAAAGTGACAAGAATGTCACTCTAGCGATGTGTTGGAATAACCTAAGCTACAGACAATGGATCGTTGATAATACCAATGGCAATAGGTTAGTGATCAAATCTCAATGAGGATAAATTTTCAAGAACAAGGCGCTTGATTGAGCAATCACTGGCTTATGGGATTGAAAGCAACGATGTTATTGGAATATTTAGTCCATTTAGAATGATCACATATTTATTGCCATTGGTATAAGTAACTTTAAAGATTAATCACTCCCTGAGCTAAGTTGATGGGCACGTTTCATTTTTATTCGTAAATAAGGATTTTATGTTAACCACGCTACGCCATATTGTTTTTGAATTCAGTCAAGAGACTCAGTTGCCAAAAGCGCTAGAACGACTGGTTATCGACACCAAGAAAGCGTTAAAAACTGATTGTTGCTCTGTTTATCTAGCGGATTACTCACAACAACATTTCATATTAATGGCCTCAGATGGCTTAGCATCAAAATCCCTAGGGCAAACAACTATTGGCTTTTCTGAAGGGTTAGTTGGTTTGGTTGGGCAACGAGAAGAACCCCTAAATATAGCTAACGCACGTAGCCATCAACACTTTATGCACGCGCCTGAAGTAGAAGAGGATGATTTTTATGCCTTTTTAGGTACGCCAATTATTCATCAACGTAAAGTGTTGGGCATTCTATCTATCCAGCAAAAGCAATCAAGAAACTTTAATGAAAACGAAGAAGCTTTTTTAGTTACGCTTGCGGCACAATTAGCGAATGCATTGGCCACTGCTGAGGCTAATAACGTACTCAATCAAGAAGAACAAAAGCCGGGTGTAAAACAGTTACTGGGTATCGCAGGTGCACCGGGCATCGCGTTAAGTCAAATTGTCGTTTGTCAGCCAAAAGCAAATTTATCAACGTTGGCATTGAAAAAAGTGCCCGTAGAAGAGCAAGCGGTGCAATTACCGCGCTATGAAGCAGCGGTTAGTAAAACATTAGCTGACTTTGAATACTTAAGTAATAAGCTTAGCACTATTGTTACTGACAACAGTTTAGCTATTTTTGATGTTTATAAGCAATTACTTAAGCAAGCAGATATTAGTCGAGAAATAGCAAAAAAAGTTAACCAAGGCTGGCAAGTACAAAGTGCATTAAAGTTAGTTATTGAACATTACATTGGGCAGTTTGATGCGATTGATGATAGCTATATAAAAGAGCGAGCAAGCGATATTCGTGATTTAGGCAATCGGCTGCTATTTAATTTACAACAGCAACAAACACCACCATTAAACTTACCTAAAAGTTTTATTTTACTGGCTGAAGATGTTACCGCCGTTATGTTGGCTGAGTATCAACACAAAGGCTTAAAGGCGATTGTTTCGCTATCAGGATCGGCTAACTCACATGCGGCTATTTTAGCCCATGCACTTGATCTTCCTGCCATTATGGGCGTAAGTAATATTCCTATTGCGCAATTAGACCAGCAACAAGCTATTGTTGACGGTTATAGCGGTCAGTTGTTTATTAACCCTAATGAAGCATTAAAGCGCGAGTACCAACATTTAATTGCTCAAGAGCGTGAATTAACAGAAAAAATTCAGCAAGTGATCCACTTACCCACGATTACAAAAGATGGACGCACAATTGAATTACAGTTAAACGCAGGCTTATCGGCAGAGTTTGAATGTCCAGAAAATTTAGGTGCTTTAGGTATTGGCTTATTTCGGACTGAAATTCCGTTTATGAATCGTCATTGCTTTCCATCAGAGTCGGAACAAACACAATTATACAAAAATATTTTAGCAGGTTTTCCACAAAAACCGGTGACCATGCGTACCTTAGATGTGGGCGGTGACAAATCTTTGCCTTATTTTCCTATTGTCGAAGATAACCCCTTTTTAGGCTGGCGTGGCATCCGTATCACTTTAGATCATCCCGAAATTTTCTTGGTACAAGTACGTGCGATGTTGCGAGCCAATCACCACCATAAAAATTTAGAAATTATGCTGCCTATGATTTCAAATGTTAGTGAAGTAGATGAAGCTATTCGTCTGATCAATCAAGCTTATTATGAAGTAAATGCCGAGTTAAATGCCGAATTTAATACCGATAGTTCGGAAAAAGTACAAAACAGAGTCTCGGTAAAAAATATTGTTCAAATGGAAAAGTTAACTCGTCCTAAAATAGGTATAATGCTAGAAGTTCCTGCTGTTATCTTTCAATTAGAAGAATTAGCGTTACGTGTTGATTTTTTCTCGGTGGGTAGTAACGATTTAACGCAATACTTACTAGCTGTCGATCGAAATAATACTCAAGTGGCCAACTTGCATGATGCCTATCATCCCGCAGTACTTCGTGCGTTAAATAGCATTGCTGAACAGTCGGCAAAATATTTAGTGCCATTAAGTCTTTGTGGTGAATTAGCGGGTGAGCCTGCGGGCGCATTATTATTATTAGCAATGGGCTTTGATAAACTCAGTATGAATGGGCATAATATAGCGCGAATAAAATGGGTTATTCGCCATGTAGATTTTAAAAGAGCAAAAATAATCCTTGCCCACACCTTAAAGCTCACTACCGCTAAACAGGTGCATAATTACTTGAATAAGCAACTTGAGCAACTAGGCTTAGGCGGTTTTACTCGTGCTGGATTATAATGTTAATTATTTTTATTAGCTGTATTTTCTTGGGGTCACTGGTTGGTTTTCTAGCCGGTTTATTAGGTATTGGCGGCGGCTTAATTGTGGTGCCGGCTTTGGTTTATTTATTACCGCATTTTAGTGTCGTTAATGATGTTATTGGTCAAGGAGCATTGAGTACTGAAGTTATTATGCCGATGGCACTGGCAACCTCTCTTGCTGCCATCGTTTTAACTTCTTCTAGTGCGGCTTTTGCCCACCAGAAAAACAATAATATCCCGTGGCATATTACTAAGCCGCTAATGTTTACGGTCGCTTTTGGCGCTTTATTAGGGGCTTTTATCGCTGATCATTTATCGGCAGAAATATTAACCCATTTTTTTGCGGCTACGGTGTTTTTACTTGCATCTTATATGTTGCTTTCGATACGTTCACAACGGTCTAAGGAAATGCCATCCACGGTTAAATTACAATTTATTAGTTTATTTACCGGAGTTGTTGCAAGTTTAATGGGGATGGCTGGAGGCGCTATTTTAGTGCCAGTATTAACTTTTTTTGGTATGCCACTGCGTCACTGTATTGGTATTGCCACAGTATGCGGTGTAATGGTGGCATTATTTGGCTCTTTAGGTTACATCATTTCAGGTTTTGATAATGTATTGTTGCCGCCGTGGAGTCTTGGTTACGTTTATTTACCTGCTTTATTAGGGATCGTGCTGACGTCCTCCTTATTTGCTCCTATTGGGGTTAAATATGCGAATAAATTACCCGTACAAACGTTAAAAAAAGCATTTGCCATTTTTCTTATGCTAGTAGCAATTAAAATGGTATTTATATAATTTTTATAATGATGATCATCCTCGTAGAGTATTAATAGAGGATTGAGTGTTTATATTTTTTGGATGAAAAATGAAAGAACAGTTTTTACAATTTCCCGTTATTGACCCTATTATTTTTAGTATAGGTCCTATCGCTCTTCGTTGGTACGGAATGATGTACCTTATAGGCTTTTTAGTTGCTATGTTTCTTGCTAATAGGGCTGCAGACAAAAGTGCGGGTGAGTGGACACGTGATCAAGTGAGCGATTTATTATTTTATAGTTTTCTGGGTGTGATACTCGGCGGACGTATAGGTTATGTTCTCTTTTATCAATGGGAGTATTTCTTAGCTGATCCCTTATACTTATTTCAAATTTGGCAAGGGGGGATGTCTTTTCATGGCGGTTTACTGGGTGTTATTACTGCTGTTTATATCTTTGCTAGAAAAACTAATAAATCATTTTTAACTGTGGGTGATTTCGTTGTGCCTTTAGTACCTGTTGGTCTGGGAATGGGACGCTTAGGTAATTTTATCAATGCAGAACTTTGGGGACGCGAAACAGATGTGCCTTGGGCGATGGTATTTCCTACTGACGCATTACAATTACCTCGTCATCCATCACAGCTATATGAATTCTTTCTTGAAGGGGTGGTTTTATTCATCATTTTGTATGTGGTTACCCGTAAACCAAGAAGCTTGGGTTTAGCCTCAGGTATCTTTTTAATTGGCTATGGCGTATTTAGAAGCATTGTGGAATTCTTTAGAGAGCCAGATGCTAACTTAGGTTTATATTTTTCTTTTATTTCAAAAGGGCAAATTTTAAGTATTCCAATGATTTTAGGTGGATTTTTAATTATATATTTGGGTTATTTAAGTCAACAAAAATTAGCCATTACGGGTGGTAAAATTCATAAAAAAACTGCGAAACAAAAAGCGGTTATTAAGAAAGGAAAAGTATAATGCGCGCTTATTTAGATTTATGCCAACGTATAGTTGAACAAGGTACTTGGATAGAGAATGAGCGGACCGGGAAGCGCTGTCTAACTGTTATTAATGCTGATTTAGAATATAACGTTGCAGAAAATAAATTTCCAATGATAACCACACGCAAAAGCTTTTTTAAATCAGCTATTGCTGAATTTCTTGGTTATATCCGTGGTTATGATAATGCCGCTGATTTTCGACAATTAGGCACTAAAACATGGAATGCTAACGCTAATTTAAATGATGCTTGGCTCAATAACGATTACCGAAAAGGTGAAGACGACATGGGCCGGGTTTACGGCGTTCAAGGTCGTGCTTGGGCTAAACCTGATGGGGGTACAATAGATCAACTGCAAAAAATAGTAGACAACTTAAGTAAAGGTATTGATGATCGCGCAGAAATACTCAGTTTTTACAACCCAGGTGAATTTCATATGGGTTGTTTAAGACCTTGTATGCACACTCATAACTTTTCAATTTTAGGCGATACTCTCTATTTAACCAGCTTTCAGCGCTCTTGTGATGTTCCTCTAGGGCTTAATTTCAATCAAGTTCAAGTGTTCTTCTTTTTAGCGATTATGGCACAAATTACCGGGCTTAAACCTGGCATTGCTTATCATAAAATTGTTAACGCTCATATTTATGAAGATCAATTACCTTTAATGAAAGATGTTCAATTAAAGCGTGAACCTTTACCATCACCTAAATTAATCATAAACCCTAAGATTAAATCGTTAAAAGATTTAGAAACCTGGGTGACTATGGATGACTTTGCCATTGAAGGTTATCAATGCCATGAAGCCATTAAATACCCCTTCTCGGTGTAATATCCATTTTATATGGTGAAGTTAAGGTGAATAAAAAAGGTGGAGACTTTATAGCTCCACCTTTTTTGTGAGATTTATATCATTAATAATTACGATATAAGCCAAACTTTTGATTTATCATCATGTTTTGATCATGAGCCCACTGGTAGTATTCTTGATCATCTAATTTACTCGCTGCTGCTTTATCTAACAACACAATAGTATTCTCATGCATTTGTAAACTTGAGGCAGGACACATGGCAGAAAGTGGACCTGTGATCATGGCTTTTACTGCTTGAGCTTTTTTCTTACCTGTTGCCATTAATAATACATACCTTGCATCTAAAATAGTGGCAATACCCATCGTCATAGCGAGGGTGGGTTGAAACTCACCTTGTTTGAATAAGCGAGAATTATCGTGCAGTGTTTGTTGACTCAGTGTTTTAATACGTGTTCGTGAAGCTAAACTTGATGTGGGTTCGTTAAAACCGATATGACCATTAGCACCAATACCTAATATTTGTAAATCAACGCCACCGGCTTGTTTGATTTTTTCTTCATAAGCTAAGCCCTGTACTCTTGGGTTTTCCCCTTGGTTACAGGTCGGTAAAAAGGTTTTAGATTTATCGATATCAACATGATCAAATAAGTTTTCACTCATAAAATAACGATAACTTTGTTCATTTTTAACGTCAATACCTAAGTATTCATCTAAATTAAAGCTAGTGGTATTTTTAAAGCTTAATTGACCTGCTTGGTGTTTATTAACTAATTGTTGATAAAGGCGAATAGGTGTATTACCTGTGGCTAGCCCCAGTACAGGATTATATTTTTTATTAATGAGCTCAGCTACCCATTCTGCAGCATTTTTAGCCACTTGTTGCGCGTCATCCAAAATAATAATTTGCATTTTTTTCCTTAATAAAATTATATTATTATCCCAAAGTGCTTTGTAATAGAACATTACTTTGCGAGTCGCCTTTAATTTATTATCTTAGCAATGAGGTTAATCAAGGTGTAATAGGGAATTTTAGCACAAAAAAATATAAATGATCGCTGCATAAGTCGTCTTGATTACTAAATTACTTATCGTTCAATATTTATTGATTGGTCATAAAATAACTGGTTCTACCAGTTAGATTGTGCCACACTCAGTACACGATTCAATTCCCATTTTTTAATGATAGTGAAATTATGACTAGTGCCAGAGTTAGCTTCAAACTTGAACAGAAAATTGCTTATATCACCCTTAATCGTCCTGATAAACATAACGGTTTAGATAAAAAAATGATTATTGATTTGGTGAAAATCGCAAAAAAAGTCAATAAAAATAGTGCTATTCGTTGCGTTATTTTACAAGGTGAGGGGGCTTCATTTTGTGCCGGTTTAGATTTTAACTATGTTGCTAAAAATCCATCAATGATTTTTCGTTTTTTTCTAAAGCTTCCTTGGAATAAAGATAACATGTTTCAGCGCGTTGCCCATATTTGGCGTGATATATCTGTGCCTGTTATTGCTGTTGTACATGGCAATTGTTTTGGCGCGGGTATGCAAATTATTTTAGCGTGTGATTACCGTATTGCAACACCCGATGCTAACTTGTCAATTTTAGAAATGAAGTGGGGATTAATACCTGATATGAGTGGTATGGCAACTTTATCGCAGCTAACTCGAATTGATATTGCCCAAGAATTAACGATGACAGGTCGATTTTTTTCTGGTGATGACGCTTTAGAATATGGCCTTGTTTCGAAAGTGAGTGATAATCCTTTAGCCGAAGCCACACTATTGGCTGAGAAAATATGCCAGCAAAGCCCCGATGCCATAGCAGCAACTAAATACTTGTTCAAAAAAACGTGGAAGAAAGGTACTCGCACGGCTCTTTTTTGGGAGCGAATTACCCAACTACGTTTACTGGGCAGAAAAAACCAGCGTATCGCAATGAAAAATGGTTTGAGTAAAACGGGCGATAAAAAAGACTTTATTGATAGAAGTAGTTTCTAGCAATTAAATACTGAGTCTTCATAAAGTAACTTTAGATAAAACAGGCGTTTGGGCGCATAGTTAAGCTAATTATGGGTGCAATAAAGCGGATATTGAAATGTTGAAGTCAATACCAAACACAACAGAACAATGGATTGAACTGATTGCCAATAAGGAGTTACCGGCAATAACGTCAACGGTGAAAATGCTTGATAAATTTTCCAATGATGACAAATCTTCTCTACCAAAACTTAGTAAGGTTATATTACACGACCAAGCGCTTTCTTCTTGCCTGCTAAAAATTGCCAATAATGCACAGCATATGGGAGTAAACAAGGTAACTACTGTTTCTCGTGCAACAGTGGTACTTGGTATTAAAACGGTGAAAAATGTTTGTTTGACCGCTAAGTTAGTCGACAGCTTATTAGTTAGTAAAAGCGTAGATTATCGTGTCTATGAAAAATTAATGCAGTTGATGGCAAACTCTTTTTTTGCTGCGATGCTAGCTAAAATGATGGTACCCAATTACAGTGATGAGACACAGGAAGAGGTTTATTTAGCGGCCTTATTATACGGTATAGGTGAAACTGCATTTTGGAGTAGTGGAGGTGAAATAGCAGATAAACTAGTTTGTACTGCAGATGTAGGTAGTCCCGGCTTTAAAGAATATTGTGAGCAAGAAATTGGCACCAGTTTTAATTCATTAAGTCGAGGGTTAGCTCATACTTGGAGTCTAAGTGATTTATTATTAAAAACGTTAGATCAACCCGAAAGTCGTACCGATGAAGTTAAAATTGTATTTTTTGCTGATAAATTGAGTACTAGCATTGCCCAACCAGGTGACAATGAAGAGGACTTTAATCAATTATTAGCAAATATTGCCAAAATAATGAAAATTTCGGTGTCACAATTAAAGGTTAGAATTACTCACGCCAGAAAGCAAGCTGCTCAATTATTGAGTTCGTATGGCGCAGATATCCTAATTGATTTAATTAAAGCATTGCCTAAAGCGAGTGCCTTCAATCAACCTGTTCGCTTTGCATCCATTAATCAGATGAGTAAAGAGAAAAAGTTGCTTACTGCCTTTATGAAGCTAACAACATTGATAAAGTCTAGTCGTGACATAAATGAGTATTTACAAACTACCTTGATTGATGTTGTAAATATCTTTGAGTTTAAACGTTGTAGTTTTTTTATGTTGTCTGATGATAAAACTCAAGTAAAATCTCGTTTTGTTTTTAATAGTAAAGCAGAAAATGATCCAACAAAAATAACGATTAATGTACGAAAAAGTGATAATGCTATTGGGCGAGTGCTTGATTCTAAAATACCGGCTTTAATTAATAATTATAGCCATAGGCAGTGGCGAGACATTATTACTAAAGAACTTGCTGAACTTATTCAGGATGGCTCATTGGCTATTATTCCCGTTAAAATTGGTGATAAAGCGATAGGTGTTGTTTGTGCTCAATATTTCTCTAACCAACAAAAAGTAGAAAAAAACAGCTCAAAAAAAAGAATTATTACCGCGGATGACTTTCAGCAGCTTTGTTCTTTAATTGACCACCTTAATGTCTGTTTGACCATGATTATGTTTCGTTGATGCCTTTAGTCTAGTTTTTCTGATAAACTCAAACTTTTAGTTTTATAATTGTTCTTTAAACACTTTTAAATAATGGTCTCAGCCTTCCCCCATGAATATACCTACTTCTTTTACTTGTAAATTTATTTTAGACAAACCTCATTTTAGTGAGTGTTATAGTCAATCAAATACGCCAGATCGTTCTGTGAATGCTTATTTTAAAGCGGCCGTGTTGATGATTTTTGGTTTGATTATTTTACTGTTCACCCCTGTTAATGGATATGCTGCCTGGTTTGTTATTGCGTTAGGTATATTGGAAGCGGTAGCCATTTATTATAGTCAACCGTGGTGGGTGTTAAGACAAATGCTTAGTAAAGCCTCTGGAAGTGAGGTGACTTTAACCATCGATGAACGAGGTGTATTAAGTGAATCTTTTTACCATACGGGCCGTATTTTGTGGTCAGACGTTTGTGAGATTAAAGAAACCAGTTTAGGTTTTGTGTTGTACTTTACTGTTGGAAAAAGCACGAGTAAAAGTTATTTATCAAAAGGTTGTTTATCAAATTCAGCCCAAGAATATATTGTAAATAAAATCAATCGTTAGAATATATACCCGCTCCACTTGAAGATGCAGATTTCAGCAAGTCGAGAAAGGGTTAGCTACCAGGCATTGATTGAAGAGAATAGTTATTCTATTGTCGAAATCAATAACGCAGGAGATGACCCTTTATCGGCTTGCCCGTAGGGAGCTAAGCTAGAAAACCAGTCCTGCGTTGCACTACTCGATAAGGGAACAACCCTTATCAGCGTATCGCGCCTTGATCTGATTTCCTAGCTTCGCTCTGAAACTGCATCTTCAAGTAGAGCGGGTATATGAACCCTATTCGTCCAACAAACCCTAAATTTATTGCTGTTTTTATCTTGTTATGATCAGTATTGCTTTATATTGGATATCAGCGATTATATGCCTTGTTTTATTATTGGGTATTAGGGGCTACATTTGCTAACGCTACGGGTGCAGGCGGTGGGGTGATTTTTATTCCTATGTTTACCCAATTAAATTTTACTGAGCAACAATCTATTACGACTAGCTTTGCTATATACCCGTTCCACCTCAAGATGTGTATTGGCAGGTACTTTTATTTGCCGGCCCAGGAGCGGTAATCGGTGGGGGTTTTGCGAAAACGTTAGTCACTCACATGTCAGCGACTAGACTTAAGCTTTTTTTTGCAGTTTGGTTATTAATTACCGGTAGTTTAGGTATAGTATAATTCTGTTTTTAATTATTGGATATAACATGAAATTATTAGGTTCGACTACTTCCCCCTTTGTTCGGCGTTTACGTTTATATTCCGTGCAACTCAATATAACTAACTTCGACTTCGTCAATTTAGATATTTTTGCTAGTAGTGAAGATCGAAAATTATTAACTGAAAAAAATCCGGCACAAAAAGTACCTGCATTGCTTGATGAAGAGCAATGTATATCTGATTCTAGAGTGATTTTTAGATATTTATCGCAAAAATATCAACAGCCTTCACTCACTTGGCCACAAGAAAATTTACTAACAGTAATTGATGCAGCAAATGACTCTTTAATTAGTTTGTTTTTATTAAAGCGTTCAGGTTTAGATACGAGTGAAGATCGGTTCTTTTTTAACTTACAACATGAAAGAGTTGAAAAAACATTTTTAGCTTTAGATCAGGCTGTCAAAAATGGTGAATTTGAACAATGGCATTATCCTGCTATTTGTTTATATTGCTTACTGGATTGGGTGGAATTTCGTCAGCTTTATGATTTTAGTTCCCTTACTGATTTAGTTGAGTTCCACCGGGTAAATACTAATAATGATGATGTTAAAGAAACAGACCCTCGTTAAGGTCAGCAGCTAAAAAGAGTAATATCTTTGCGCTTATATAGTATTGTCTATATACTCGCCGTCTAAAATTTTACTAGGACTTTCCTGTTGTTAACAATCATCCGCTTTATTTTGATGTCTGTAGCCTTTCTTTTTATTTGTACAGTTTCCTGTTTTTACTGTTTATTAAGGCCTTTTCATCGTGACAATGTTCATCATACTTCTAGGTATTTAGGTAAAATAACCAAAATATTAGGTTTCGATGTTGAGGTGAGAATACCTGAATCAGTTAAAAATATTGGTCCGGTAATCTATGTTGCCAATCATCAAAATAGTTATGATGTTTTCACTATGGCTAATGCGGTGCAACCCAGTACGGTAAGTGTGGGTAAGAAAAGTTTAAAATGGATCCCTATTTTTGGCCAAATGTATTGGTTAACTGGAAACATATTAATTGATCGTAAAAATACCAGTAAAGCAATGGGCTTCATTAATTTATCTGCAAATAAAATTAAAGAAAAAAAACTTTCTATATGGATGTTTCCTGAGGGAACACGGAGTAGAGGACGTGGTTTACTGCCTTTTAAAACTGGCGCATTTAGAACTGCAGCACTAGCTAATGTTCCTATTGTGCCTATTTGTGCAAGTAATCAAGAAGGAACAATTAAATTAGGCCGTTGGAATAATGGCAAGATCATTATTGAATTCTTAGATCCTATCTATATATCAGATAACACTCCTGCTAGTGCTCGGGGCGCTGCTGATCAAGCTTATACACTGATGAAAGCTAAAATTGAGCAACTAGATGAAGAAATTGCAAATAGCGCTATAATTGATAATCAAAAAGGTAATAAATAATGATTGATGAAGAATTAACGCAATGGTTTGAGCATACCGAAGCATTGGTAAATGAATTACTTGAAGATGGCACTAATGAAGAAGTTTACCATACGATTGAACACCACTTTGCCAGTGAAAACTTTGATTTATTAGAGAAAGCCGCTATTACAGCATTTAAACTAGGATTAGAAATAGAAGATCCAGAAGAAGCTGAATTAGAAAATGGTGATAAAATTTTTGCTTTTGATATTATTACTGAGCAAATGCTAAGTGCTGAATTGTTACGTGCTGAAACAAAAGAAATGTATGAATTAGCAAAAAAATGTAAAGTAGACTACGATGGATGGGGAACTTACTTCGAAGAATAAAGTATATAAAAACAAATTTTTCGAAAATTAATGTGTATTATGTTAACAAGAATGTTTATTATGTTAACAAATATAATACATAAGTAATTTTAGCCAAAGGAATACGAACCATGGAATGGGTCAATAAATATTTTATTCAACAACCTTTCTCTCTAGCAATCCCTATCGTTATTATTATTGGTGTTTTTTTTTATGCCGCTCGCCGTGCTCATCTAAAGCACTTAGAGCGCATAAGAAAAATCGATGAAAGTTACCATATTCAAACCAACTCAAAAACGTCTTCTCATCGACAATAATTTACTCGCCCTTGGCGATTTATTCTAAACCTGTTCATTTAATTCAAAAGCGCGGCGCTGACTGAACCATGAAAATGCTGCGGGTACAAATAAGAACGATAACAAGGTTGTTAATACGGTGCCGCCTGCTATTGCTATAGCAAAAGGTGGCCAAAAGCCTCCCCCTGCTAAAATTAACGGTAAGAAACCTCCCACAGTGGTAATTGTGGTTGAGGTTATATGGCGAGTACAACCTTGTACGCCTTTAATAATAGCGTTTGGATTACCTTGCACTGCTTGGGTATCACTTTTCAATTCAGCAATAATAACAATAGCAGCATTAATGGCTAGTCCCATCAGGCCTAGTAAGGCAATGATCACGGTGAAACCAAATGGGTAACCAAACAAATACACTGTTAGTAAGCCTAAGCCGACAGATTGCATTGCAGAGAAAAAGATAATACCGCCAAGTCTAAATGAATTAAATGACAGCACCACCACGGTTATTAATAATGTAAATATAATCCCTACGCTGGCAAGTAATTTCCCCACCGCATCATTGCGTTTGGATGACTCACCGCCAATCTCGATTTTGTATCCCGCAGGTAACTGGTAATTTTCTGCAGTGATGTTCGCGTTAACTTTTGCCAAAACTACGCTGGGTAAAACCCCTGAACGAATATACCCTTCAATAACATTTACCCTAGAGCCATTACGGTGTGGAATTGCACCGCGACTCGGTTTTAGCGAAAAATCAGCGATTGCTGTTAACGGGATAGGCTGTGCATTATTGCCCATACTTGAGCTAAGTAAATTGATATTAGCTAAATCATTGATCGTCGATCTGTTTTCATTAGCCAGTCGAACTCGTACCGGAATAGACTCAGTCGCTTCAATAATAGAGCCGCTCACTTGTCCGCTTAAACTGCCTTGTAATTGCTTTGCAATATCAACTAAAGATAAACCCAGTAAAGCTGCGGCTTCTTCATCTGCATTTACCCACACTTTAGGTGTGCCAGGTTGCAGTGAAACACGGGTATGAATAATGTCATCGGTTTGTGTCATTATTTTTCGAATGTCATCACCAATAACTTTTAGGGTGTCTAAGTTAGGGCCGTATACGCGTAATTCAACTGGTGCGTTAAAAGGAGGTCCTTGTTCTAGTTTTCTAACTAATATTTGCGCTTGTGGTATTAATTTATCTAAGGCTGTTTGTAGTTTAGGAATTAAATTATTAGCGGTTTGAAAGTCAGTTGTGGTGACCATTGCCTGACCGTAATTTTGCAAACCATCTTTTGTTGGTGCTAAATTATAGTAAAACGAAGGTGCATTTTTCCCAATAAACCAACGGACTTTTTCTATCCCTTGTTGTTGATAAAGGTAGTCACTGACTTGTTGGCTAGTCACTTGAGTATTAATAATACTGCTTTGTGTTGGCATAAATAGTTCTATTTGGAACATATCGCGATCAGAAGGGGGAAAGAACTGTTCGCTTAACTGCGTTGACAGAACAAAGCCTAACAAGGGTAAACCAAACACGGAGATTATGGTGATTTTTTTATAGGTTAATGCCCAGTGCAGTCCTTTTTCAAATAATTCATTTACTTTAGGTAAGTGAATACCTACTTGATACCAGTGGCTATCGTCTTTGATAGCGCCTCTTGGCGCGATACCTCTTGGAATAAAACGGCCAGCTAAACCTGCGACTATTGTATGGGAAATGATATAAGAGCCTATCAGTGAGAAAATAACGCTATAAGCGATACCGCCAACAAATTCTCCGGCAGAGCCAGGCATTAAAATAAGGGGCATAAAGGCTAAAATAGTAGTGATGGTTGAACCAAGTAAAGGCAGCCATAAGTGTTTTATTGCAAAGCTAACACTGTCAAGTCGACGAAACCCTTCTTGGCGTTTAGTTTGAATAGTGTCTGTCATCACAATGGCGTTATCCACCATAATACCTAAAGCAACAACTAAACCCGTAACCGACATTTGGTGAATAGGTATGCCATAAAAGTTCATTACAGAAAGCGTAAATAAAACCGTTAAAGGTAAAGAAGCCGAAACAATTAAAGCCGATCGCCAGCCTAATGTAACTAACAAAACAGTAGAAATTAAAATAAAACCAAGGGCTATATTATCGACTAAATCACCAAGACGTTTTTCGGTATAAGTATTTTGATCAAATAAAACTTCCAGCTCAATATTTTGCGGTAATTTTTTAGCGTACTGAGCTAGCGCCTCTTTTATATTCCCGCTCCATTGATCTATACGTAAATTTGGCAGCATACGTACTGCAACCACCACAGCGGGTTTATCATTAACAATAGCCATTTCTTGGGCAGGCCAAGCTAAGCTTTTACTTACTTTTGCTATGTCACCTAAGCGCAGGATCGTACCTGATCCTCCTTCTTTAATTGGGATGTTTTCAATGCGCGTTACGCTATTAAAAGCGCCATGTAGTTCTACTTGCATTTGGCTTTGTTGGTTAACCAATTGCCCTGCAGATACTTTGGCATCTGACTGTTGAATTTTTTGGGCTATCACCTTACTGGACAGATTTAACTTACTACTAAGTCCTTGTTCTATTTCCACTAAAACTTCTTCTTGCCCATGACCAAAAATACTGACTAAATCAGTGCCGGTGACAATACGTAAACGGTTTTGAAGATCATTAGCATAGCGGCCTAAACTGGCGATATCACTTGGACCATCGCCTTGCCAATTTAAGGCGATCAGTTGGGTAAAGGCATAACTTCTATCATCTTCTAATGTGGGGGCTAGTGTATTGGGCGGTAATTGAGGCGCCACATCATTAATTAGATCCCTAACCCTAGACCAAATAGGTAGTGAGTCAGTGACTTCATCGTGCAGTTCAAGCTTTACCGCTGAAATACCAGGGCGTGATACCGAAATAATATTTTTTATTTCAGAAATCTTACGTAATTTTTGCTCTATTTTTTCGGTAATAAGCACTTCAATGCGTTCAGCGCTGGCGCCGGGCAAGCGAGTTAACACGCTTGCATGCCTATTTTCCATCCGTGGATCTTCCATCCTCGGCATCGTGGATAATGCACCTAGCCCTGTAACAATTAACAGAATAATAGCAAGGGACATTAACCGACCATTTTTAACAAATGAACGGATCATTCTTGGCTACCTGCAACTTGGCTACCTGAAATATTAGCTAATGCCAGTGTTGATGCTTTGATTACTTGCCCGCCGACATATCGATGTACACCTTGAGCAATTATTTTATGTGGCTCAAGTGATAAACCATTTATATAGGCTTTATGTTCGCTAGTATGTGAAATATTGACTGTTGCAGCTTGTAGTTGATAAGTATTGTTTGAATCACTAGTAGGGGAGGCTATAAATAGTTGCCATTGACCACGAACTCCATCCGTAATGGCATTCATAGGTAACCAAAAACCTGGTTTTATAATTTTTTGTTCAATGGATACTCTGACGAGTTGGCCGTTATAGCTGTTGCCTTTATCTAACTTTTTGAGCATTTTTAATCGCAGCTGTACTGTTCTATTTACCGCGTTGATTTGCTGACCAATAGCAATTAACTTGGCCTGCTTCGTTTCATCACCCAGCGTTGTATTATCTATTTTGATGTTAAAAATTTGTCCTAAAACTAAGGTACTCGCTACTTTTCTAGGAATGCCGACATTAATTTCATTATTCGCTTTTTCTATGAAGCGAAAACTTGTTTGGCTGGCGGTAGTTACTTCGCCATTTGAAATAAATCGTTCGGTGATTACTCCGTCAAATGGCGCAATTAATGCCGACTTTTCTCTTTGATATTGTAACGTGCTAATACGGGCATTCAATCCGCTTATTTGCGCTCGAAGTATTTCATTTTCACTATTGAGTTCATCTAGGCGCTGCAAAGAACTGTAGCCATCGTTTATCAAGGTTTTTATCCGGCTCAAATTGGCTTGATTTAATGTGACTTGTGCTTGGGCTTGTTTTATTTGTGCTTGTAACTCCGTTGTTTTATAGCTAAGTAATTGGGTATCTTGTTGGGCGAGCAATTGGCCTTTCTGTATTACATCACCACTGTCTACCAATACATTGCTTATTCTTCCTGGGTATTCGAAGCTAAGACTGGTATGTTGTTTAGCGGTGATTTGACCTAAATATTGTCTTTCGATGGTATAATTTTTTTCTGGGAAAATGGTGAGTAATGAAGCACTTTGATGATAACTCTCACTAGCTTCTTTTTTTTCTATAGCTTTTGAACAGCCAGTTAATGTGGAAGCAGCAAGAAAAATTAACAAGATTGATTTAACTCTGACTAACTTAAACCTGAAAGAATGAACTTTATTGTGTTGTATCATTTATCTGTACCTAATAAAATAAAAGTGCTTAACAAAAACTAACAAATGTGTATAAACTGAAACTAGACTGTAGAGTCCAGTAAAATTCAGTTTAATGATAACAAACTAGACTGTCTAGTCTATTTTGTTAAAGTGGTAAAATAAGCGAATGAAAAATAGACATAGTGAGACATAATGGTTACTCAGCGTAGTAAAAATAAGCGAAGTAAAAACGAAGTCAAGCGCAAGCAAATACTCGATGCAGCGGTTAGCCTTTTCACCGGCCAAGGTTATGCGGCCACAAGTATGGACTTGATTGCTAAAAATGCTGATGTGTCTAAACAAACTGTCTATAGTCATTTTGGTAGTAAAGATGAACTATTTTCAGCCTCTGTTGAATATAAATGTGAATCGCTGAATATTCTCGACTTATCACTTAATGACTTATCTGATCCCCAAAATGTTTTATTAACTTTAGCGAAAAGCTTTACCGACTTCATTACGTCAAAAGAAGCCTGTGCGGTCCATAAAATATGTGTGTTTGAGTCAACTACTTATCCACAAGTCTCTGAGATGTTTTATAAAGCAGGGCCACTTAGAATAATTAATGAGGTAACTCTTTTGATGGCCAAGTTGCATCAACAGAAAATTCTCGATATTGAAAATCCCAGACATGCTGCGTCGCAGTTTCTAAATATGATGAAAGGGGAATTGTGGATGCAAACAGAATTTAATATTAAAGAGCGTATTTCTGCTGAGGAAGTTGAAGCGTATTTGCATGATAGCGTGGCATTTTTTATTCGAGGCTACGGGATTAAGTAACAGCCTACTTTACACACTATTGATCTTATCTTACAAAAAACACATTGATATTAGTTAAACTTCTTGTGTCTTTTCTAAAACTATGTATAATGCGCGCCTCGATGAAGGGATGTTGTTTTTTTCGACAGAAGCAACAATTGCACTAAAATTTATAAGGACGTGCATTATTTATTGATGTCATTATTTAGAATGAACAATAAGTAAATAAATCGAAAATGAGTGGGGTTCATACCGCCCAATAGACTTGCCCAGCTGAACATTTCGTTTCCAGCAGAAATATAGTGTGACAATTACACTATGCGCTTTAAGTCTTCCTGGTGGTTTCCTCGTATTATGTACGCAGGTTAAGACTTAGCAATTAAAAATTATTTATCAGTACACTTTCCACCACAGATCTTTTTAAGATCAATAGGTCGTTTGAAGGTGGCCTATTCTTTTGTGATTTTTCTGTGCTCTTAGTTAATACCTGCCTAGAGAAGATGATATTTAACTATGACTGAACAAAAAAATACAGAACAAAACAAAACTGAACAAAACAATGAAGCAATCGGTTTTGATACATTAGGCTTACCTGACGATTTATTATCGGCCGTTACCTCAATTGGTTTTGACGCAGCTACCGATATCCAAGCACGTACTATCCCACTATTATTATCTGGTAAAGATGTTTTAGGTGAAGCACAAACAGGCACAGGTAAAACTGCCGCGTTTGGTTTACCTGCGTTAGCAAAAATAGATACCTCAGTTAAAAAACCACAATTAATGGTACTAGCACCAACGCGTGAATTAGCAATGCAAGTTGCTGAAGCGATTGAATCTTTCGGTAAAAACATGAAAGGTTTACGTGTTGCTACTTTATATGGTGGTCAATCTTACGGTCCACAATTTCAACAATTAGAGCGCGGCGCGCAAGTTGTTGTTGGAACACCAGGTCGCTTAATGGATCACTTACGTCGTAAGAGTCTAAAATTAGCTGATTTAAGAGTATGTGTTCTTGATGAAGCCGATGAAATGTTAAACATGGGCTTTTTAGAAGACATTCAATGGATTTTGGATCACTTACCAAAAACCACGCAAATGTGTTTGTTCTCTGCAACTATGCCAGCAGCCATTCGTAAAATTGCTAACCGTTTCTTAAAAGATCCTGAGCACGTTAAAATTGCCGCAGTTAAACAATCAAAAGCTAACATTACTCAATACGCTTGGAAAGTAGGTGGCATTACTAAAATGACCGCGCTAGAACGTATTGCTGAAATTGTAGATTATGATGCAATGATAATTTTTGTACGTACCCGTAATGATACTGTTGATGTTGCTGAAAAATTAGAGCGTGCCGGTTATCCTGCATTAGCGCTTAATGGTGATATGAACCAAGCACAACGTGAACGTAGTATTGAACAAATGAAATCAGGCAAATCGTCTATTCTAGTGGCAACTGATGTTGTTGCTCGTGGTTTAGATATTCCGCGCATTTCATTAGTTATCAACTATGACTTACCTGGTGATAACGAAGCCTATGTTCACCGTATTGGTCGTACAGGCCGCGCTGGTCGTGAAGGTATGTCAATTGCATTTGTTCGCCCACGTGAAATGTACTCAATTCGTCATTATGAGCGTTTAACATCTGGCACAGTAAATATGTATGAATTACCAAATATTCAAGAACTTGGTGAAAAACGTATTGAACGTGCTCGTGATGAGATTGCCTCAATTGTTGGCGGAAAAGATTTAGCTAGCATGCGTACTATTATTGAAACGATGGCTGCAGAATCTGAATTATCAATGGTAGACTTGGCTGCAGCGTTGTTGTATCAAAAACAATTAAAACAGCCATTAGAGCCAAAAGAAGATCCTAAGCCACGTCGTGATACCCGTGAACGTACTAGTAATGGTCGTGACCGCAATGACCGCAACGATCGTAGTGATCGCGGTCGTGATTCACGTCGTGATTCTCGTGCTGATAGCCGAGGAGATCGCGGTGAAAGCAGAGGTGATAGAAATAGCCCACGTGCTGCTCGTGATGACAAACCACGTAAAGCTAAAGTAAATCGCAACGACGTTGATTGGCAGACTTACCGTTTAGAAGTGGGTAAAGAGCATGGTGCACGTCCTGGTGATATTGTTGGCGCTATTGCTAATGAAATATCACTTGATAGTAGCTATATTGGCGCGATCAACTTGCATGAAAAACACAGCTTTGTACAGTTGCCAAAAGGTATTCCTGAAGACTTGTTTAAACAGTTGAAAGGTGTGCGTGTTCGTCGTCAACCGCTTGCTATTACTACATCAGATGAACAAGTAGTTAGACAGGAAACTCCTCGTCGTACTGAACGTCCACAACGTAATAACTAATTTTTAATCATTGTAATATTATTATAAAGGTGCTTTTAGCGCCTTTTTTAATGCCTGTAAATAAGCGAGTTGCGAAGCTTTCGCAACTCAATACGAAAATTTTTCTTAGTTACTTATTATTTTTCTTTATTACGATTAACTGATACATTTAAGTCTTTCAATATACCGTCATGTAAATTGTAAACTAAACCATGCACAGTAACATTTTGCTTATTCAGCCAAGCATTTCGTAATATGGTGGTATTACATACGTTAGCCACTTGTTCAATCACGTTTAAATCACACATTAAATTCATTCGCTGAGTTTCGTCGTCTACGGCATCTAATTTTTGCTTATTAAAACGATAGACGTCTTGAATGTGACGTAACCAATTATCAATTAAACCGTGGCTTTTATTATCAAAAGCCGCATTAATACCGCCGCAAGAATAATGACCACAAACAATAATCTCTTCAACTTTTAAAATATCTACTGCAAATTGAATAACAGATAAGCAGTTTAAATCAGTGTGAATAACTTGGTTGGCAATATTACGGTGAACAAATACTTCCCCTGGTTGCATCCCCAATAATTCATTAGCCGGTACGCGAGAGTCAGAACAACCTATCCATAAATATTTTGGTGATTGTTGTTCTGAAAGTCCTTGAAAAAAGTTAGGGTTTTTTGCTGTTATTTTGTCAGCCCATTTCTTATTATTTTCAAATAGATGTTCGATTGTGCTCATAAGTATAAATAATTCGTTACATTAAAAGTTTCTAGTGAAATTTTATGTCAACAGTGATGAGAGTAAAAGAAAAATATGATATTACGAGTAGATTAAATCTTGGTATAATCATTTATATCGTTGAATAGGGAGTTAAGGATTCATAATGGCTAGTGCCGCAGCAATACATATTTTAGTGAAAACAGAAAAGGAGGCGTTTGAGTTAAAAGAAATGTTAGCTAATGGTGGGGATTTCGCAAAACTAGCGAGAAAATTTTCAATTTGTCCATCAAAGAAAAAAGGCGGGGATTTAGGTGAATTTCGTCGTGGTCAAATGGTCAAAGCGTTTGATGATGTAGTTTTTAAAAAAGAATTGTTAAAAGTGCATGGACCGATAAAAACAAAATTTGGCTACCACTTAATTAAAACCTTGTATCGTAACTAAAGGTTAATCCTGATCTCGTTCATCCTGATCTCGTTCATCCTGAGCCTGTCGAAGGGTCGAAGGGTCGAAGGGTCAGAATTAACCACTCTACTTACCCAAGCTTGCTTCCTGATTGATCTACATAGGCATGTTGTTTATTGACCAAGGCTCAGGGGGATTAATCAGTTCACGTATGAAAGACTTAACGATGAAGGCGTTCTTATTTATCTTCTTGTTCTTTTTTGTCTAACTCTTTATTTCGCTTTTTAATACTTTCGAGCTGTTCTGTCGTTAAATCAAATTTTCTGGCTGATTTTTTTAATACTAAAACCCCACCAACAATGATTCCAAGGGCTAAAGTAATGACTATTATAACGCTTAATGACATAAATCCTCCGTTCACTTTATTCAGTTGAAATATTTTATTTTTTCCCTTCTTGGTTCCTTTGTTGGGCGAGTATTTGTAATTGTTTAGATTGCTCGTGTAAGCTATTTCGAACGAGTATTTCTCGATCATCTTCGCGGATAAAATGAAAAATTACTTTGTGTAAATACGATTCTTGATCTTGCTGAACTTCAATCACTTCGCCGTAACAGTAAACGGCACAATTTTGATTGAGGAGAAATATTTTCATTTCTAATAGCTGTGCTAGTTTAAACGTTTTATTGGCGGTAAATAATAAGCCGCCACCACCAAATTCAATACCTTGATATCGGTGCTCTTCATCATCTTGTTGGCTTAAGATATAACCAATAAGTAAATCTATTTTTGCCGATTGATGATTTAAAAATTCCACTAGTTGACCTGCCACGCCAGAAAGAGCCTGTAATGGGCGTAATGCAGATTGGTCTATACTTTTCATGTCACTTGCCATTTTAAAAGGCGTCGGCATGTCGGCTGAAAACTGCTCGAAACTGGTTACTTGAGTTGATTCAAGTGGCAAAATATTAATGCTGAAGTTATGATCAATTGAAAAGAATTCATGATATTTAGCGAGTTTTTCTTCGATTGTTTCGTTATTCATTTCTGTCATGTTTACTAATACTTAACTGGTTTAATAAAATCTCATTTAATAACAACGTTATAGCAGAAATGACGTTGTTTAAGTATCTTTTATTTATTTTGCACAGAGTACTAGATACATTGTGTTATGCTAAACATCTTATATCAACACGAATTTTTTCGTCACTTTTAGTCATAATATTAAATGTTTCAACCTGTTAGTCTATTCATTGGTTTACGTTATAGTCGCAGTAAAAACCGTGCAGGTTTTATCTCTTTTATTACTTTTTTCTCTACCGTAGGCATTTTGCTTGGGGTGGCTTCATTGATCACGGTTGTTTCTGTGATGAATGGCTTTGAAGGTGAACTTAAAAAAAGAATTTTAGGTATCGTGCCGCATATTATTGTGACACAAAAGCATGTTTCGCAAGAAGAGGTGACACAAAAAAGTAATGTAAAAGCGAGCTCTTTCAGTGAATGGCCGAAACTTAGAACGCAGCTATTAAAACAAAAACATATACAGCAAGTTACCCCTTTTCTAAGCAGTGAAGCACTTATCCAATCATCAGTGAATCTGCAAGGTGTATTATTGCAGGGGATTATTCCTGAATTTGAACAACAAAATATCATTAGCAGTCATATGGTCTCCGGCTCTTTATCCAGTTTATCTGAGCAAGCTTACCGCATTGTTATTGGCCGCTCTTTAGCAAATAAGTTAAAAGTGTCGATGCAAGATACGGTGCGTTTAGTTTTGCCAAATAAAACTATTTTTACCCCTATGGGTAGAGTGCCAGTTCAACGTAACTTTATTATCAGCGGAATTTTTGATGTGGGTTCACAAGTTGATGATGCAATGGTGTATGTACACAGTAAATATGGGGCAAAATTACTACGCAGAAAAGGTGACGGCATAGATCAATTACGCCTTTATCTAGATGATGCTTTTAATGCTAAGCAAGTGGTCAACGCCTTAACATTGGCTAATCAAGCTGATTTCCCGATTAAGCCGCTCACTTTCACCACATGGAATGATAGCCAAGGTGCACTTTTTTCTGCTGTTAATATGGAGAAAAAAATGATGTGGTTAATGCTCAGTTTAATTGTAGCGGTGGCTGCGTTTAATATTGTGTCGGCACTGGTTATGGTGGTGGTAGAAAAGCAAGGTGAAATAGGTATTTTGCAAACATTAGGCTTATCTAGAATGGGCATTGTGAAAATATTTATTACTCAAGGTATGGTGAATGGATTGTGGGGCGTTACGCTAGGAAGTTTTTTTGGGGTACTAATTGCGTTAAACCTCAATGAAATATTAGCGACGTTTGGACTTAATATTTTAGGAGCAGGTTATGCGGCACAATCATTACCTGTTCAGCTTGACGTTTATAATGTGGTAGTTATTGTGTTGTCAGCACTAGCAATGTGCTTTTTTGCAACCTTATATCCTGCTTTTCAAGCATCAAAAACTCAACCAGCAGAGGTTCTTCGAAATGAGTAAGGCTTTACACTGTCATCAATTATCTAAGTCGTATCAGCAAGGCGATATAGAAACAAAAGTGTTAGACGGTTTAGACTTGACGGTTGAAAAGGGGGAGTTGCTTGCTATTGTGGGTAGTTCAGGTTGTGGTAAAAGTACGTTTTTACATCTGGCGGGGGCTTTAGACTTACCTAGCTCGGGACAGGTGTTTATTAATGGGGTGAACATTTTAACCTTATCAGATAAGCAAAGAGCTGTTTTTCGCAATCAACATATTGGTTTTATTTATCAATTTCATCATTTAATGATGGAGTTTACCGCCCTTGAAAATGTGGCTATGCCTTTACTTATTCGCGGTGATAAACCTAAAGACGCCATTGCTATGGCAACTGAAGTACTAGCACAAGTAGGTTTAGCTCATCGTGGTCATCACAGACCAAGTGAGTTATCAGGGGGAGAGCGACAACGCACTGCCATTGCAAGAGCATTGGTAACTAAACCCTCATTAATTTTAGCCGATGAACCGACCGGTAATTTAGACAGTGATACTGCAGAACAAATTTATCAATTACTCCGTAGTTTAAACCAAAGTGTACAAACTAGTTTTGTCATCGTCACTCATGATATTACCTTAGCTATGCGTATGGACAGACAACTGAAATTAGATCATGGGAAATTAATGCCTTTTGTTGAAAATGAGCAAGTTGCTTTAAATAAGTTCCCCTCTAACCATTTTGAGCCAACAACAAATGTCTAGTAACGAAAATACGTCAGAGTCAATATTTACGCCACTCAGTATTTTTTTAGCATTGCGTTATGTTCGTAGCCGTCATGGGCAAGGATTCTCTACTTTTATATCGGCCTCATCAACTATTGGTATCGCATTAGGCACTATGATACTGATTGTGGTATTGAGTGCTATGAACGGCTTTGAGAAAGAGTTAGCTAATAAGCTCTTATCTATAGTACCTCATGCTGAATTAATGTCTGTGAATCAGCCTATCTCAAAATGGCCTGAAAATATTAAGCGTATACAAAATAACCCTCAAGTTGTTGCGGCAGCACCCGTTATTGTTTTGACCGGCATGATGCAACATAAAACACAGTTAAAGGCATTAGAAATAAGAGGCGTTGATGTCACGTTAGAAACATTAGTATCCGATATAGAAAGTTATATTGTTGAGGGGAGTTGGCAAGCCCTAAGTAATAAAAGTAACAATAAAGATAATAATGAAAGTATCGCTGATGGCATTGTTATTGGCGCTGGCGTAGCCAAAAAATTAGCGGTGAAATTGGGCGATAATGTTCAAATTCTATTACCCTCTAACAACAATGCAGCCAAACAAAATGTGTTTTCTGCACCGCTAAAACGTTATGTGAAAATTGTCGGTATTTTTAAGTTTGGTGGTGTTATAGATGACACTCTCGCTTATGTGTCATTAGGTCAAGCTGCGGAGATTAAAAACTACAAGCCAGGTGAAACACAAGGTATTCGTTTGAAATTCGATGATGTCTTTGAGGCCCCAAACATTATCAGAGATATTGCTGCTAAGTTTGATCATTATGTTTATATTAAAGATTGGACTCGAACCCAAGGGCATTTGTTTAACGATATTCAACTGGTTCGTATGGTTATGTTTATTGTTTTAGTGTTAGTTATTGGGGTCGCAAGTTTTAATATCGTTTCTACGTTAATTATGGCGGTAAATAATAAGAGGAGTGATATCGCTATTCTTAAAACTATGGGCGCCAGTTCTAAATTAATAATGCTAACCTTTATTTATCAAGGATTAGTTAATGGGCTATTAGGCAGTATTATTGGTGGTTTTCTGGGGGTGGTGTTAGCGTTGAACCTTGCTGAAATTGTTGTCTTTATCGAGCGTTTGTTTACCCTAAAACTGTTGTCGGCTGATGTGTATTTTATCGATCATATACCGAGTCACCTAAATATGCCTGATGTGTATATAACGGTAATAACCGCACTTATTATGTCATTGTTAGCCACTATTTATCCGGCTTGGCGAGCGACTAAGATAGAACCTGCACAAGTTCTTGGCCAATCGTAGTCGACTTTATTATCATTTAACTGTTAAATTTTAAGCAAAAAAAAGCCCGTAAATTATTACGGGCCAACTTAAATATGAAGTTGATAAAAGGAAGTCTTTTTCAAAGAGAAAGCTCCAAAAAACATGTCAAAGGGAAAAGATAATAAATTGCTTCACACAAAGTGCATACTAAAAATCATCTATTCAACGTTATCTGGTTAATGATATCTCTAGGGGGAGAAAGAGATAAACATTGCTGTAGCTAAATGAGCTAAACCATAAAACAAATACAGTGTAGATAAAATATCACTTGGTCACAAACTAAAAAAAATACACGTAGGCATTAGAAAAACTAATGCTTATATCACCTCCGATAGCGGCTTTTATATTTACTGGTTATCGGCACGAGTATTAGTAATCGGCATTAACTCTAAGTATTAACACTAGTTATTACTCAGGGCATTAAGATTAATGCTTGGAATTTACTTCTAAAAATTCAAAAAAAATTGCTGCCAGTTCATGCCGGCCGCTTACTTGGGATTTTTTATAAACCGACGAAGCCTGGTTACGCACTGTTTTTTCTGATTTTTGCATTAGCGAAGCAATTTCAGCAATCGTTAATCCTTTTAAGAGAAAAAGAGCAATATCATGTTCTGCAGCAGTGAGCTCCCAAATAGCGAATTGAGCGTTAATAGCATCAAAAAAACTGTGCTTACTTCTTTCTAATTGCTTATTGAGTATTTTTTGCTGGTGTTGGCTGGAGTCTAATTGTCGTAGTAAATAGTTAGTTTGCTTACTGCGGGTAAAAATATCTTTCATGAGAAAGATAAAAAGTGATAACGAAATAATAACCAGAGTGATCTCTTGTGCTAAATGAATGTAGCTAACTTCACTTTTAAAATCGACATAAATATCTACCAGTTTAAAGCCAATGATAAGTGAAAGGGCCAGTGATATTGTTTTATCTTTATTCATTTTAATCCCATAAAAAAGCGAGGGTAAACCTCGCTTTATTGCTACACTCCTTAGAATTTAATCATCGTTTCCATTCGATTCAATTTCAGCTTCTAATATGCGAATATAAGTATTTTCCCATACACCTTCAATCTCTACCGTGGTATTAACGGATATTGCATTCATAAAGTCAACTGAATTAACGTTTTGATCATTGAGTTCTAAGCTAGCGCTATTATCTAAACGTATTTCATAGCCATTAAGCGTAAAGCTAGTTTCGGATCGTTGCGATACACGACCTTCGATTTCTACGTAACCTTGGCGAGCATCATCGTTGAATGAATCGTCCTGGTCGTCTGATGAGTCATCGCCTTGTGAAGGCGACTCTAGTTCAAGTTTGTTAATGACTAATTGATTATTACTATCGTAGTAACCTTCCACTTCGACAGAGATACCTAATACTAGCGCATTAATGAAATCATCCATTGCAACCATAATATCTTGATTAAGATACCGGCTGCTACTATTCAACATAATTCTGACGCCATTAATCGTGATTGATGAAGCGTCGAAGGCACTGACAACCCCTTCAATTTCCCACTCATCGTTAAATTCACGGCTGTTTTCGCGCTCAATGCGCTGTATGACTTTAACGCCATCAATCAGAGCAAACACTATTTCAACATCATCATTAACTTGTAGTTTTTGTAAATTAATATATTGATCGTCATCATCTTCAAATCGGGTATTAATACTTAGCTTATAAGCCTGACCATACAGGGTAATTAATTGATTATCTAAATCAACTTGCTCAATATTGCCTTTAACTTTGCCATCAGAACGATATTTGTCTGATTCAAATTCAATACGTACGACTGCTCTGCTAGTCGATAATTCGAGTTCAACAAATACACCCGCTATTAACGCAGCTGCTGTGCCACCTTGGTATTGAACTGTATCAGCAAGGGTAAAGGTATAGCCATTGACGGTTATCGTGTTGTTCGTGGCATCGAACGCCGAGACTATGCCTTCAACTTCATAACGAGAGAACTCTTCTGATGAAGAGTCGCTATTGCCGTCAAACATCTCGGTTTCAATGTGAGATGCGATAATCGTTTCATTGGTTAGAACACCTTCAACTTTCACTAAAGCCCCGTTACTCAGTTCCCCTTCAATTAAGGCGGTACTGTATTCAATAATCAATTGATTTAAGCGAAAAGTTCTATCCGTTGTATTGAGCTGTTCAATTAATCCTCGGGTATATTCGGCCTGGTCATTACTGGTATCAGAGTCAAGTTTGATCATAGTTGCTAGATAAGAATTATCCTGTCTTAAATAGCCATTAACTTCTATTCGCTGAGCCACAGACAAGTTAGCTTCAGTAATATCAATAAAGTGAGTGAGGTTGTTATAGGAGATTAACGTGCCTGCGACAATGATGGTTTGGTTATCCCTATCTATCGAGCTCACCATGCCTTCTACTTCAGATTCATAACTCACGCTTGAGGCTTCTGGGGTCTCACTATTATCGTCGTTTGAAGCAATAGTCACATGCATACCTACCTTCAACAACGAGACATCAGAACCACTATTGCCATTGATATTGATGTCAGCATTGTCAGTAATATATCGTACGCCATCAACATAAATACTGCCAAAGCCAGTAATGACACCAGTAGAGGAGACTAAGCTAGGTGAACTTGAAATAGTTGCTGGTTGGATATCTGGAGTGATAGTCGTTTCAGAGCCACCGCAACCAAAGAGCAGTGTTGCGGTAATTATATTCAATGAGTAAAATTTTTTTTTGCTGTAAGACATTAGTGCTGCTACCTGTTGGTTAATCTAATTGACGCGAACATACCAAACACTAAGTTTTATTCATATGGGTTGAATGACCTATACGCCTATTTGTAGGCGCTGACCTGGTCAACTAAAAAGCACAAAGGCGATGGAGCTATAACTATACCCGTTCCACTTGAAGATGCGGTAGTGAATAAATAGATTAAAGATTCGTTATTTGGCTTTTCAGTAAGGTGAGGGTATTCTTGGTCTAATGAATTTTTTTCTATAAAAGGTAATTATTCATGAACTTCACCTTGTTTGTCTCCTAGGTTATCTATTACTATAGATTAACCCAAATTTATTACCCTAAAAATCTGTTTTAAATGCCCAATACAAGCCAAAATATAAGCCAAAATTATTCTTTACGAGTTTATTATGAAGACACTGATGCCGGTGGGATTGTCTATTATGCCAATTACTTAAAGTTTTTTGAACGTGCTCGCACCGAGTGGCTTCGAGAGCTTGGTATAAATCAGGTGAAGTTTTTAGAACAAAAGATTGGTTTTGTGGTCAGAAGAGTTGAAATGGATAATGTTGCTTCGGCAAAGTTAGATGATTTACTTAATGTTAACTCCACTATTACGGTGCTCAAGCGCGCTAGTTTGGTGTTTCATCAAAAAATAACCAACCAAGCACAACAAGTACTATGTACTGCAACAATATGGGTTGCTTGTGTTAATTTTCAAAGTCATGACTCTAAAAAAGTAAAACCTATGGCTATTCCAGAATCTATATTAGGAGCGTTTAAACGTGTCTGCTGAATTTTCAATTTTTGAACTTGTATTAGAAGCCAGTTTAATAGTTAAGTTTGTTATGTTGGTCTTACTCGGTTTTTCAGTTGCTTGCTGGGCGATGATTTTTCAGCGTAGGAAAGCATTAAAAACGGCCGAACTACAATTAAAAGCATTTGAAGATAAGTTTTGGAGTGGTGCTGATTTAAGTAAACTATACAATGAAGTCTCGGTAAAAAATGAAATACAAGGTATTGAGAGTTTATTTGTTGCCGGTTTTAAAGAGTTTGCTCGCTTAAGAAAAAGCAAAATAGAAGATCCACAAATTATTGTTGATGCAACACATAGAGCAATGCGCGTTGCGCTATCACGTGAAGTAGACAGTTTAGAAGTTCATTTACCTTTTATGGCCACGGTGGGTTCTATTAGCCCTTATATTGGTTTGTTTGGTACTGTTTGGGGTATTATGAATTCATTTATTGGTTTAGGCTCAGTTCAACAAGCAACATTGGCCATGGTTGCTCCTGGTATTGCTGAAGCACTTATTGCCACAGCAATGGGATTATTTGCGGCTATTCCTGCCGTTATCGCATTTAACCGTTTTAGTCATAAAGTTGAAAAGCTTGAAAATAGCTACGGTAATTTTATGGAAGAATTTTCGAGTATTTTGCAACGTCAAACCGCAATAGAGCAGCAAGGTTAATTGGGGAAGTAAACTATGTATCAAAGAGTTAGACGTCGTAAAGTGGCCGAAATCAATGTTGTCCCGTATATTGATGTTATGTTGGTGTTATTGATCATTTTTATGGTAACAGCCCCCCTAATTACTCAGGGGGTAAAAGTTGATTTGCCCCAAGCAAAAGCAGAGTCGTTAGATAAAGATACTAAGCCACCATTAGTTGCTTCGGTCGATGCTCAAGGTCGATATTATATAACCTTAGGGACTAACGACAAAGAACCATTATCTGCAGAAGAAGTGGCCATTTTAGTTAAAGCGCATTTAGCGGTTAACCCTGATACCCCCGTTGTAGTTAACGGTGATGGCGCTGTTTCATATAACGCGGTTATTCAGTTAATGGTGTTATTACAAGATGTTGCCGGCGTACCTTCGGTTGGCTTGATGACCGATCCTGTGGAGAATTAAGGTGGAAAAAAAATTCCTTCATGCATTAATTATCAGTATTTTTTTGCATATAGTGTTGGTTGTTGTGTTATTTGTTGGTGATTTTACATCCGAAACAAAACCGATAAAAAATACGGCTATGGCTCAAGAAGTAAAACCTATTCAAGCCACCGTAATTGACTCGGCTAAATTGCAAACAGCGATTAATAAAATTAAAAAGCAAAAAGCTGATGACAAAATAGCAGAAAAAAAGCGACTTCAAAATATTGAAAAACGTGCCAGTGATGCGAAGAAACGTCGAACTAGAGAAGAAGCGCGCATCAAAAAATTGGAAAAACAGCTTAAGAAAAAAGAACAAGAGAAGAAACGTGCTGATAGTGCAGCAAAAGAGTCCTCGGCAAAAGCGGCTAAGGCTGACAAAATAAGAAAGCAAAAAGAGCAAGAACAGCAAAAAGCTGAAGATGCAGCAGCACAAGCGCGTACTAAACGACTTAAAGCTGAAGCAGCCGCCAAGAAATCAGATGATTTACGTAAAAAGCAAATTGCTGAACGCAAACGTCAAGAGAAAGCGGCAGCAGATCAAGCCGTTCGCGAAAAACAACTCGCCGAGCAAATGGCAGCGGAAATGGCCACGCGAAATAAAGCGCGTAAGCAACAAATGATGTCTGAAATTCAGCGTTTTGCCGCACTGATCACCAGTATTATCGATCAGAATATGATTAACGATCGTAGTACGATGGAAGGAAAGTCTTGTAAATTATTGATAAGTCTTGCACCATCAGGCTTCGTCACTCAAGCACGAGTGGTTGATGGCGATGCAGTTGTTTGTGAAGCCGCAAAAAGAGCTGTTTATAAAGCGGGAACATTACCTGTATCGAAAGATCCAGAAGTGTTCAAAGAAATGCGTAATATTGATGTTATCGTCGTACCTGAATTTTAAATGATAATATCCAATAACTATTAATATTTAACTAGTAAAATTGATTTAGAAGTGAATAATGAAAATTAAACTACTCTTTGGACTTTTCATCACCCTACTTTCCACCTCAACGATGGCGGCACTTGAAATAGTGATAACCGGAGGTATAGATAGTGCTCGCCCTATTGCCGTAGTCCCTTTTCAGTGGCAGGGCACTGGACAGTTGCCTGAGCAAATATCTAAAGTGATTAGTGACGATTTATTACGAAGTGGTAAGTTTAGTCCTATCAGTAAAGACAAATTTCCACAGTTTCCTACTTCTGCGACAAACATTGATTACAGTGCATGGGCAAGTACTGGCGTAGAAGCGATTGTTATTGGCACAATTAAAGAAAATACGCTGGGACAGTATCAAGTTAGCTATCAATTGATCGATGTGATCCGTGGTCAAATCACCGGCGGTCAAGCGTCTATGCTCAGTAATGGCGAATTGATTAGTACAAAAGATCATATCCTCAGTCAAAGTAGTGCTCAAATTAACAGCGAACAATTTCGCCGTTATGCTCACACCATTAGTAATGCTGTTTATGAATCACTAACGGGTAGTAAAGGCGCTTTTTTAACACAAATTGCTTATGTTATTGTGCGTGATCAAGGGAAGTATCCTTATCAGCTAGCATTTGCAGATTATGATGGTTTTAATGAACAAGTATTGTTAAGTTCTAATGAACCATTGATGTCACCAACATGGCATCCAGACGGTGAACAATTGGCTTATGTTTCTTTTGAAAATCGTCAAGCACAAATTCATAGTATGAATATATATACCGGTCAGCGTCAATTAATTAGTTCATTTAAGGGCATAAACAGTGCACCTCGTTTTTCACCAGATGGCAGAAAAATGGCGATGGTTTTATCTAAAGACGGTAACCCTGATCTTTACGTTATGACCTTAGCAAACAAGAAATTACGTCGAGTGACACGTAATAGAGCTATCGACACCGAGCCAAGTTGGTTACCTGATGGTAATTCTTTAGTATTTAGTTCAGAACGGGGTGGTAAACCTCAGCTTTATCGCGTAAATTTAATCGACGGTAAAGTAAGACGACTAACCTTTAATGGTGAAGTGAACCTGGGTGGCTCAGTTACCCCTGATGGTAAACAATTAATTATGGTTAACAGAACACGTGGTCAATATCGTTTAGCTAAGCAGGAAGTCGATTCAGGTTTATTTCAGGTGTTAACTAAAACTCGCCTGGATGAATCACCTAGTGTTTCACCTAATGGTGGTATGATCATATACAGCACTTTACATAATAATAGGCAGGTATTAGGTTTAGTCTCGGTGGATGGACGCTTTAAAGCACGTTTACCAGCACTTGATGGTCAAGTGAAATCACCTGCTTGGTCACCATTTTTATAAGTTACTCCCAAGCGACCTTGAGGTGGTTTGGGATAGACAGTAATAACTGAATATGATTTTAACATTATAATTTTTGTATAATAAGGAAAAACAACATGCGTTTGAATAAAACTATCAAGAATGTAGTCATTGCTTTACCTCTTTTAGCGTTAGCAGCTTGTAGCTCTAATGATAACAGTGATGAACAAAGCAATACTGATACCAATGCTAATACTGAAGTAACACAACAAGTTGTTGAAGATAGCGTACAAGTAACTGCCGCTAAACGTGTTGCTGCAATCGAAGAGCAAAAACGTCAACAATTAGCAAAACTACGTTCTGAACATATCATTTATTTTGATTTTGATGTCTCAAGTGTTAGTGAGCAATTTGCTAGCGTTTTAGATGCACATGCAAAATTCTTGAATGCTAATTCAGACGTTAAAGTACTGGTTGAAGGTCATGCTGATGAACGTGGTACACCAGAATATAATATCGCCTTAAGCGAACGTCGTGCAAAAGCGGTAGTGACTTATTTAGAAAACATGGGCGTAATGTCAGGCCAATTATCTATAGTAAGTTATGGTGAAGAAAAGCCAATGGTTAAAGATCGCTCTGAAGACGCTTTCTCTAAAAACCGTCGTGCAGTAATTGTTTACTAAAAATCATTTATTACAAATGCATTTATTAACATCGGAAAAATAAATGAAAAAAACCTTTTCAAATGGAACGGCTTTATTTGGCTTGATGTTAACTGCTAGCACTTCGATAGTGTTAGCAGCGCAAGCGCCAGTGGTTGATATAAACTCAACAGTAGCTGCTGGGCAAATTACGGTTCCGATGTCACTTACTGATCAATTAGCTAATGTTGAACGTAAGCTAGATTCTCGAAATCGTTCTCAGGTTAATATTCAGCGACAACTCGATGACTTACAAACACAAGTTAACGACTTACGTGGTGTTACTGAGCTGCACACACATCAACTGTCACAAGTATTAGAACGACAACGAGAGTTGTATCAAGAGCTTGATAGGCGCGTTAATGAAGCATTAAAGCCAGCAGTACAAGCTTCTAACACTGTTGCCATTGATTCTACAACAGTGTCGAAAACTTACAGTGATAATTTAACGGAAAATGAAGCTTATGATAAAGCACTTAATTTAGTACTTAAAGATAAGCGTTATGAAGAAGCGATCCCTGAATTTCGTCACTTCAATCAAACATACCCACAATCAACCTATGCCCCTAATGCGCATTACTGGTTAGGACAATTGTTATTTAATAAAGGTAATTTGAATGAAGCTGAACAAGAATTCACTATTGTTGTTCAACAATTTAAAGATTCGAGTAAAAGACCTGATGCTTTGTTAAAACTAGCAATGGTCGCGCAGCAAAAAAACGACAAAAATAAAGCTGGAAAATTGTACAGTCAGTTATTGAGTGAATATCCAAACTCAACTTCTGCACAATTGGCTAAACCGCGTCTAGAAAGTCTACAGTAATAAAATAACTTTTTATTGCAGACAAAAGTAGCGCTTTGATGGGTTTTTAGGCATATAAAAAAATAATAGGTAAAAAGTGAATTTTGTTGTTGCACTAAATCTAATTGTGAGTATTATATGCGGCGCGTTGAGGCACCAATCTTAACGCAGTTTCGGCCGTTAGCTCAGTTGGTAGAGCAGTTGGCTTTTAACCAATTTGTCGAAGGTTCAAATCCTTCACGGCCGACCACTTTAAAAGTTTTAAAAGATTTTATGAAATCTCTTAAAACAGAACAACTCTACTAGAGAGTCTAAATGCATAGATTGGAATTTATTCCAATAAAACAATATGTCGGCCGTTAGCTCAGTTGGTAGAGCAGTTGGCTTTTAACCAATTTGTCGAAGGTTCAAATCCTTCACGGCCGACCACTTTAAAAGCTTTAAAAGATTTTAATAAAATCTCTTAAAACAGAATAACTCTACTAGAGAGTCTAAATGCATAGGTTGGAATTTATATCCAATAAAACAATATGTCGGCCGTTAGCTCAGTTGGTAGAGCAGTTGGCTTTTAACCAATTTGTCGAAGGTTCAAATCCTTCACGGCCGACCACTTTTTTATAGATGTTTATAGATAACAAAAAGCGTTATGTCAAAGCAGGCTTTTAACCGTTAAGCCAAACTTATGTCGAGGGTTCAAATCCTTCACGGCCGACCACTTTTTTATAGATGTTTATAGATAACAAAAAGCGTTATGTCAAAGCAGGCTTTAACCGTTAAGCCAAACTTATGTCGAAGGTTCAAATCCTTGACGGGCGACGACTTTAAAAGTTTTAAAAGATTTTAATAAAATCTCTTAAAACAGAATAACTCTACTAGAGAGTCTAAATGCATAGGTTGGAATTTATATCCAATAAAACAATATGTCGGCCGTTAGCTCAGTTGGTAGAGCAGTTGGCTTTTAACCAATTTGTCGAAGGTTCAAATCCTTCACGGCCGACCACTTTTAAAATTTATATTCAAAGTGAATACTTCAAGCCAAGGCTTTTAACCGTTAAGCCAAAATCATCTCGAAGGTTCAAATCCTTTACGGCTGACCACTTCTAAAATTTATATTCAAAGTGAATACTTCAAGCCAAGGCTTTTAACCGTTAAGCCAAAATCATCTCGAAGGTTCAAATCCTTTACGGCTGACCACTTCTAAAATTTATATTCAAAGTGAATACTTCAAGCCAAGGCTTTTAACCGTTAAGCCAAAATCATCTCGAAGGTTCAAATCCTTTACGGCCGACCACTTCTAAAATTTATATTCAAAGTGAATACTTCAAGCCAAGGCTTTTAACCGTTAAGCCAAAATCATCTCGAAGGTTCAAATCCTTCACGGCCGAGCACTTCTCAGATTTATATTAAACACAATCTCCTAAGCCAGACTCTTAAACGTTAAGCAAAATCATCTCGAAGTTTCAAATCCTTCACATTCTTGGTACTTTGTCTTATAATTGCCGAGTTTCTCAACGTATTTATAAATAGAGAGTAAGAATGAGCCAATCCAATGCCGCCGTTGATTTTAAATTTGAATTTCCAGCTAAACCAACACTATTAAGTCTTGATGAAAAAGCACAATATAAAGCAAAAATTAAATCCTTGTTGATTGAAAAAAATGCTGTGTTGGTTGCTCATTATTATACTGATCCCGAAATTCAAGCATTAGCAGAAGAAACAGGAGGTTGTGTTGCTGATTCCTTGGAAATGGCCCGTTTTGGTAATCAACACTCGGCACAAACACTTATTGTGGCGGGTGTTAAGTTTATGGGTGAAACAGCTAAAATTTTAACACCAGAAAAAACAGTGTTAATGCCAGAACTAGAAGCAACCTGCTCATTAGATTTAGGTTGTCCTATTGAAGAGTTTTCTGCCTTTTGTGATCAACACCCTGATCACACCGTTGTAGTCTATGCTAATACCTCTGCGGCGGTTAAAGCGCGAGCCGATTGGGTTGTGACATCAAGCATCGCTTTAGAAATTGTAGAAATGCTTGAAAGTGAAGGTAAACCTATTTTGTGGGGGCCCGACCGTCATCTTGGGGCATACATTGAAAAAATGACAGGTGCCAAAATGCTCATGTGGCAGGGCGCTTGTATTGTTCATGATGAGTTTAAAGCTAAAGCGTTACATGATCTGAAAATTCAATACCCTGACGCTGGTGTGTTGGTTCATCCTGAATCACCAGCCAGTGTTGTTGACATGGCTGATGCAGTTGGCTCAACTAGCCAACTAATTAAAGCCAGTCAAGAAATGCCAAATCAGCACTTTATTGTTGCCACAGATAAAGGTATTTTTTACAAAATGGAGCAAGCTAACCCAACTAAGACCTTTGTTGCTGCACCAACAGGCGGAAATGGTGCTACTTGCCGTAGTTGTGCTAATTGCCCTTGGATGGCTATGAATGGTTTGAAGTCTATCTCAGAGGCATTAGAAAACCCATTAGGTAAAGAAATTAGTGTTGATGTCGACTTGGCTGCAAAAGCCTTGATACCTTTACATCGAATGTTAAATTTTGCCGCGGATAACCAACTTAAAGTTAAAGGCAATGCGTAGATAGTTGAGCATTGAATAGTGTTTAATCAATAACTTAATTTTTATCTACTTATCACTGATTTATACTTGCGTGTTAAAAGGTTTTTAACTAATATAGCGCAACTTTGAAACTAAAGTTATACGGTGAGCTGGCCGAGTGGCTGAAGGCGCACGCCTGGAAAGCGTGTAAAGGTTTATCCCTTTCGAGAGTTCGAATCTCTCGCTCACCGCCATACAATGTAAAGCCCCTCAAGAAATAACTGATTACCAGTCTCTTTCTTGAGGGTTTCCAAATTAGCTAAATAACTTAGTCTAAAAAGACAGGTTATGGTTTGCTTCCCCAATATTTATATATCCTCTTATTCAAATACTTTTCATTTCAAAACTCGTCTTCAACACCCAACGTATACCATATCAATAATCGCAGAAATATTTTCCTGTAAATCAGCTTTCCAACACTACTTATATTTATGTAATATCTTCTGAGGAATATGACAATAATCATCTGGAAACCGAGTTAATCTTTCTTGGTGTTCTTCATCGCTTTTCACGTAGTTGAGCAGCGGCAAAATTTCAACAACAATCTTATCGGCATCGTCACGGCGTTTAATATACTCAATAGCTGTTTTAATATGACTGCTTTGTTCACTGTATATTCCGGTTCGGTATTTCTTGCCAACATCCTCGCCTTGCTTATTGATGCTGTAAGGATCAATTATTTCAAAAAAGTAACCTATAAGTTCATCAATATAAACTACGCTTGGGCAGAAGGTTACTTTTACACACTCTGCATAGCCATCATAACTGCTGTTGGTATTATCAGTTAAGCCATTAGCTCGACCGGCTTCGGTGGTAAAAACGCCAGATAGATGCTTAATAAATTCTTGCACTCCCCAAAGGCAACCACCGGCAAAATAAATAATTTCACGGTCGTTGTTAGCAGTCTCATTATGCTGTTGTGTTTTCATATTTGGCCTTAATAAAAATAGATTAAGTTCTAAACGTTATTCTATTGATAATTGACGTAGCGAGTAAACTGTTATTACTATGTTTTTATGTGTTTATTATGTGTTTATTATGTGTTCGGTTGTAAACCATTATCAATTGAGAATGGTTTACATGTGTAATACCTTACCTGCTAAGATACAATATTGATTAACGTAACGATTATTACCTTTCAAATAGATCTTAGCCTTATCTTACAATATTTAGGTTTGGTTGATCCAATCTGTTGAGCCCCGCTAAATAGACCCATATCAGGAATAATCCTTTCTGCCTGTTGGTCATGTGGTTGTTTGAGTGGTGAAGTGAATAAAAAATCGTTTTACAAATAGATTAAACAATGAAATAGAGAACATTAACATGATTCGAGTTGTACAAATTGCTTTGCCCGCTTTGCTATTTAGTTTATCGCCTTTTTCATCGGCATCAGACGATACTTATGATGCGAATCATGATGCAAGTAAAGAAATCAGTAATGGTATTGAGAAAATTACAGTTAATGGCTCAACCACGGCTAATACTAAACCTGTGGGAACTTTTGGTTCGCCGGTTTCAAACCTAGAGTATGATCCGCGTGTTGACCTACAGTCGCGCAATATGGCTGAAGCGCAAGCTGATGTAACTATTCGTGGTGGTATTTTTGAAAATACAGGCTTTAGGATTGGCAGCGCGACATTACTTGATCCTCAAACCGGACATTACTTTGCGGAAATTCCTATTGCTCAGGAAATGTTAAGTAATGCTGATGTACTTACGGGTGCAGATAATGCGCTTCTCGGTGTTAACAGTTCAGTAGGAACTGTTTCCCGCGATTGGACACCAATAAAAACGTCAGGTAGTGCATCACTTGGCGCAGGCAATAACAACTTTAATCTACAACGAGTTCACAGTGGTGTCAGTATGGCACTGGCTGACTATACTGATTGGACTATCGGTTTTGAAGGGGAATACTCTCGCTCTGAAAGTGACGGTACAATAGAAAATGGCGATCACGATTTTCAACGTGCCTCTGGTCGTATTCAATTAGTTGGGCCATCATCGCAGACCGATCTTTTTTTTGGTTCTCAAGAAAAATTCTTTGGCTGGCCAAATATGTACACGCCATTTAATGTTAATGAAACTGAAGATCTGCAAACGAAACTATTAATACTTAATCATAAACAAGATTATGCACAAAACAGCACATTTGAAATCTCTACTTACTATCGTCATAACAAAGATCATTATATTTATTCCCGCGAAAACCCTGATATATTCCAAGCCTTCCATGAAACGGAGGTTAAATCGATAGCGTTATCCGGTCGCCATGCACAAACAGAGTCATTTGCACTGAATTACTCAACACAATTTATAGCAGACAACATTGAATCAACCACGCTAGAAAATAATTTTACCTCTCGCCATTATTATAAACTCAGTGTATTACCCGAATACCGAATGAATTTACAAGATGATCAACAATTAACTTTTCGTCTTGGCGCTACTTTTGACGATACTAACCGAGACGATTCACAAGCGTCACTGATTGGTGATATATCGTGGTACACAACAAATGCTGATGATACCTCGCAAACACTTTATTTTTCTTATGCAGAAGCTAGTCAAGTGGCAGGTTATACCGCTATAGGGGGAAGCAATACCGGTGGACTATTTAGGAGTAACTATGATCTTGAGCGAGAAACGACTAAAAATATTGAGTTAGGTTTGGCATTAGATCGCGAGACTTGGCGTCTTGATTCTGCTATTTTTTATCGACAAGATAATGATTTAACCGATTGGACCTATAGCTTAAATTCAACTTCTGCTCGTTCTGCAAATCCAGTCGATATTGATACGTTAGGTTTAGAACTACTTGCGGTAAAGCGTTTTGACAACGCAGAGATAATCACTAGCTATACCTTCCTTGAAAAATCGGAGAATTATGGCGCTGCGGATATTGATGCTAGCTTTTATGCATTAAACTTCCCAGATCATCGCATAACATTAGGTGTTATTTGGCGTGCTAGCGACATAGTTGAAGTCCGTGTTGATAACGAGTGGCGTAAACAAGAAGAAAATATTCTTCGAAACGGTGACGACGATGCTTTATTCACCCACCTTACGGTAAAAATTTCTCCTTCACAGTTTAAAGGTCTTGATATAATGCTTGCAGCAGACAATATTTGGGATGAATCTTTTGAAGAAGTACCTGGTACACCTGGACGGGGAGAACAATACACTATCAGTGCCACTTACCGCTGGTAAAACGGTAAAAATCGGCCCCACCTAGTTAGCTGGGGTCAAATTGACATTAATTATTAGAGACGTTTCATGATATATCTAGTGATCCCTACGCTGATTTGGGCTTTTTCCTTTGGTCTTATTGGCAATACGCTCAAAGGTATTGACCCACTGCAAATAGCAGATACCCGTTTATTATTTGCATTAATTGCTTTTCTTCCCTTTATAAAACTACGTAGCACTAACGGGAAGGAAAAATGGCAACTCATTTTGCTTGGCGCACTTCAGTACGGTGTAATGTACACCTGTTATCTTTCCGCTTTTCGTTTCTTACCATCACATCTGGTTGCGTTATTTAGTGTGTTTACACCACTATACATTGTTATTTTCAACGATCTCCGACAGCGTTGTTTTACCCCTTGGTATTTATTGGCCACTATTCTTTCCGTTATTGGCGCTGCGATAATAAAAATGGGCAATATAGATTCAAGCGATATCTGGATAGGATTTGGCCTTATGCAAATAGCTAATATGGCTTTTGCTTTTGGGCAAATTTATTATCGAGATTGGAAACAAGAACGACCACATATTAGTGATAGTTCTGTCTTTGGCTTTTTATACCTAGGTGCTGCCGTTTTTACCACCATTGCTACGATACTGATTTCTCAGCAGTCACCCATACCTTTAAACGCAAGCCCAACGCAGTGGTTCGTTTTAGTTTATATGGGATTAATTGCATCAGGGCTGGGCTTCTTCCTCTGGAATAAAGGCGGAACCCAAACAAGTGTCGGTGTATTAGCAACGTTTAACAATGCGGTTGTGCCACTAGCTATGTTTGCGTCCTTGTTTGTTTTTGGGGAAGCGAAAGGGGGATCATCAGAAGAGCTTGTTAGGCTTGCTATCGGATCACTGTTGATTGCGGCTGCTCTGTTGATTGCAAAACGTAAGTAAATGTTTGATGATTTTGGAATTTTCAAACTTCAGGATTAATATATAAGGGCAGAGGAATTGCGTCTAGTCAAAAGCCTTTGTAATACTCTGATTGTTATTTAAAATTAAAGCATAATTAAATTGAACCTATTTATTAAATGACACTCTTACTTAATAGTAATGTTATTCCCTTAGTGTTATGTATTTCATGTTTTACGCGCTTCTTGGCAACAAGTAAGCGCGTTTTTTTTGCTTAAATATTACAGAGTCAAACTAATTGATTTGATACCCAGATTATTTTAGCTGGAGAAGACAAGTTAAATTGAATGAAATAACGAATAGGAAGTAAATAATTCGAATTAAATCAAATCAACATACTATATACCCGTTCCACTTCAATATGCAGGTTTCAGCAAGTCAAGAAAGTGTTAGCTACAAGGCATTGATTGAAGAAAATAGTTACTTTATTGTCGAAATCAATAACGCTGGAGATAACCCTTTATCGGCTTGCCCATAGGGCGTTAAGCTAGAAAACTAGTCCGGTGTTGAACTACTTGATAAGGACGCTATACGGGTGTAGCTTATTAGAGGATGCAGCATATTCTCTTGAATAACTATTATCTTCGTATCGCGCCTTGATCTGATTTCCTAGTTTAACTCTGAAATGGCATCTTGAAATGGGACGGGTATATAGATGGCTACTGATTGTTTATAAAGACAGTTAAAAATCAACCAAAATGATGGCTTTAACACCAACAAGGCTGTGGTCTGTATGAATTTTGAGCAATCAAAAGGAAATGTGAAGTTTTTATGAAATAACTGTTGATCTAAAATGAAAACTCTATATCATGCGCTTCAGTTCCAAGGGGTTCAGCCAAAAAGCTTAACCAACTGGACGTTTTGATAAGTTAACTCATTGCTTTTGAAGTGAATCAGCTAACTTAACGTTTTAAAGTTCAATTTTTGAGAGTTTGTAAAAACCTTAAAAAAAGATTCAAAAAAACGTTGACATCAAAACTCGGAAGCGTATGATACGCATCCTGCTTCGGGGCAACGG
>JBLIEW010000025.1:0-64626 GCA_047633255.1 Colwellia sp. | reverse complement strand
ATTGATATTGTGGTAGTTTTCATGATGGACGCTTCCTTTTCATTATTGTTAATGCAAGTTTAGAACACTACATTAATTTGGCGCATTGACGCCGCTTGGCGGGAGCGTCCATCTCATCATCCACTATTATTTGAAAAAATAAACTCTTGTACTAAGGTTAATTTATTACCTTGATGCAGGGGATTTTTATGACAACCGCTAGAAAACAACTCATTAGTTTGAACGACACCGCTTATTATCACTGTATTTCTCGTTGCGTACGGCGCGCTTATCTTTGTGGTCAAGATAATGCGACAGGTCAAAATTATGAGCACAGACGTGGCTGGGTAGAAGATAAATTACTGGCGTTAAGTCAGGTCTTTGCCATTGATGTTTGTGCGTATGCGATTATGAGTAACCATACCCATATCGTGTTCTTTATTGACGAGAGCGCTGCTAAGTTATGGTCAACACAAGAGGTGCGTAATACCATGATGCCGATTGCTCAATACCCCGGCCAAGCCAATTGTCGCCTAATACCAGTGTCCATACTCGTCCCATTCCTCCCGCCAAATTCTAAAAAACCGCTACTTTAATAAGTCGCGGTTTTTTTTCGTCTTGAGGTCTTGAGAAAGAGGGTTTATAGCATTAAACCTTCGAGTAGAGTTCAAACTGCTACCTAACCGCCACATAGATATGTAGCGGCGTAGTAAATATGTATGAACCATCAACTAAAGATATAGCGTATGAAGAACCTCAGGGCTTATCCTCTTCTATTAAGCTGATGTTGACTCCTGAGCTATGCTATATCGTTGTAAGCCATTTCTTTGCATTATCAATTGATGTAGTGAAATTGTGTTTTACCTCCGCACGGCTATAGCAGCGACTCATTTGCGTTTTTATTAAAGATTCACCTTCAGCATCCATCAATACAATTGCACTTGCCATTAACCCTCTTGATTTTCTATTTATCAGTGTATTAGTTAACATCTGTTCTGCTTCAGGAGTAAATAAGCTTAATTGATGTAGTGTAATTATCTGATTCCACTCAGATACTTCTAAAGTTTGGATGCACGACTCTAAGGCCTTTTGATATTGTATTAACAATTCCTCATTAAAAGGCCCTGTTGCATCGACTAGTAATAACTTGCCTACAATTTTGACTTCAAATAAACCATGTTCGGTGAAAATCATGCAATAACCTATAATTATTTCAACGCTTAAATTTACCTAAAATAATAGGCTACAATTGATAATTTTAATTTTTTCACAAAGGGTTAAACTTTAAATTGGCTTGTTAATGTTTTTAAATTATTAACATGGTCGTCTAGCTTGCTGGCTTTAGCTTTGATTTGATTGATCAGTTCATTACTTTCTTGACCACTACTGACAATACCATTGATATTAACGTCTAAAGAAGCCGTCACAGTACTTTGTTCTTGCACACTAGTGGAAATTTGTAATGATGTATCACTAATGTTATCACTTGCTGAAATGATTTTTTTAATATATTCCACTGAATGCAGCATCATTTCAGTCGTATTTTCTCCTTTGGTTTTGCTGTTTTGTACGACCACAACTGCCGAGCTCGTTCCTTGTTGTAATTCAGCAATCATTTGGCTAATTTGTTTGGTGCTTTGCTGAGTTCGGCTGGCTAACGCTCTTACCTCATCAGCAACTACCGCAAAACCACGTCCTTGCTCACCGGCTCGCGCTGCTTCAATAGCGGCATTAAGCGCTAACAAATTTGTTTGCTCTGCAATGGCTTTAATGACATCGATAACATTAACCATTTGATCAACCGTCGTAGCGAGCACACTGATTACTTGGCTGGCGTTATCTAAGTCAGAAGAAAGTTCACTCACTGATAACATCGATTTGTTGACCACTAGGCCTACTTCATTGGCTTGCTCTTTTGCTTCAAATGCTGACTGTGATGATTGCTGAGATGTTAACGAAATTTCTTCTGTACTGGCCGCCATTTCAGTGATGGCTGTTGCTAGCATATCTATTTCAATATATTGCTTTTCAAATAATGTGTTAGCTTCACTGACATCAGATTTTACTGCACTTGATGTATCACTTATGACTTGAGTCGTGGTGATAATAGTATTAATCATAGACTGAGTTTTATCAAAGAAATGATTGATTTGTCCCGCTAATTCACCCATTTCATCCTGAGTGTTTATTTGTAACCTTTTAGTTAAATCACCATCACCATGTGCAATATCTGTCACAGCGACAATAACCTTTTGTAATGGGTTAGTGACAATAATACGAGTAAGAATAAATAAGATAAGTACAAGCAAAACATCTACTAACACCACACCGATGATAATTTGTAGCAATGCTGCCTGAGTTTTAGTATTAATTGCTTGTTGATCAATACTAATCACAAGATCACCAACAATAGTTTTTTCACCATAATCAATATTAACCAAAGGTTGCTTTATCTCTGCTCCCTTTATTCCTTGATTATGTTTGGTATATTTAACTTCACCACCGACTGTTTTTATTTCAATACCGTAAACATAAGGGGTTTCTAATTCAGATGAACCTATTTTGACTATCTGTTCAGATAAATCCATCCAAATGGCTGCGGGTAAATTTAGTTTCAATCTTTCAGACGCCAGGGTAATACTTTTATTTGCTTCAACTAATAAAGATGACTTTACAACTTTATAGTCATAAACCCCTTTAGCAATTAAAACAATACTGACCAGAATGGTCGACATTACGATTAATCGTAATTTAATACTCAAGTTAGAAAAAATCTTGATAAGTTAATACTCCAAGTTTTAGTTTATGACTATGACAATGTTGTAAGGTCATAGGGAAAATTATGGTCATTTTGTGATTTATTAAATTCCAATAACTTCAGATCACTATATAGGCATTTGGTATTAGTAAAGGCATGACGTAAGTGTAGATGAGACGAATTTAAAAATTAACGTAGCGACCAAATTTAATCTCATTAGTGATACTCATACAACAAATATCACTAATATAGTAACAACTAACAATCGATAATAAGTATTAGTTCAAAGGGACTAGGCTTTTAGTCTTGAGGTTTTTATCGTGAAACGCTTTCCTGAACAGGTTATTTTTGATGAGGATAAGTGGATGTTTCAACTTATTTGCTGCGGTGCAGCAAATAAGTGTTGACCTACCCGATACTACTCACTATACTAGCTATAATCAAATTGCTGCAGTGCAGTATAATTCACAAAAGGAAATATTCACTATGTTTACTCAATTAACTGAACAATTTACTACTGCAATGAAATCTTTCAACGATGCAGAACAATTACCTATGGCTATGAAGCCTTTCAACACGCTTGTTGAGATCAATACAAAAACTGTTGAGCAATTAATTAGCCAACAAACGGCATTAATTACTACAATCATGAACGATAGTATGACTCAAACTAAAGCTTTATCTGTTGAAAAAGATTTAGCTACAGCAATTGAATCTCAAAAAGTATTTACTGAAGCGCTTCAAGCAAAAGTGACAGCATCAGTGAAAGAAGCTTATGACGTGGTAACTAAAACGTCTGAAGAAGTGGTTAATCTTGTTAAAAATTCTGTTGTAGAAGCACCTACTTTAAGTAAGTAATTTTTATTACTAACAACTATTGTTAGGCGACAACTAGCTTGTATGACCGGCCAAGCTAATTGTCGCCTAAGAAGCTATAAGACATAGAACGCTTCAGACATAAAAAATGGGGTCACCTGAAGTAACCCCATTGCCAAAAATCTGTTTTTTGTAATTGATATTAAAATAGACCGACTTAGCTATACGCACCACTTGCGTACGTCAGCTCATAACTGTGGCTATAAATCTCAAGAATATTACCAAATGGGTCTTCCATATAAATCATTCGATAAGGTTTTTCACCTGGGTAATAATAGCGAGGTGCTTTCATTCGTTTCTTGCCACCCGCGGCAACTATTTTATCAGCTAGACCTTCAACATCTGGATCTTGAACACAGAAATGAAAAATACCTGTTTTCCAATATTCGAAGTTATCTTTAGGGTTTTCTTGATTCTTAAATTGAAAGAGTTCAATACCAATTCGATCGCCCGTAGATAGATGCGCTATTTTAAAACGCTCCCAACCAGCGCCAAATACGTCTGTACACATCAGCCCTATAGGGCTGTCATCTTCGGTAATATCGGTTGGTGCCATAATCAAATACCAACCTAATACTTCGGTATAAAACTTAACTGCTTTTTCCAAATCAGGAACAGAAATGCCAATATGAGAAAAGGTTCTTGGATAGGGCATATTTGCCTGTGGCAGGTTTGCGGCAGTCTCTGCGATTGGGGATGATTTAGGTGTAGCTGAAGAAGGAAGACTAGTTAAAGCGGCGGCGCCTAAACTGGCACCAGCAAGTTGCATAAACTTTCTTCTGCTTGGGTGATTCATAAACATAATATGGCCCTTAATGGCTAGTAATACCAATTTCACTAACTATGGGATCATTTCTACTGGTTAAAATAACCACCTTATATTTGGCCATTTTTCCTTCGTAAAAAGTAGATCACCTAATTAATGAAACTGGTATAAGTAAAATTGAATTAATGTTTAAGGTGTCTTTTATAAAAGAGCCTTAAGCTACTGTTTTGTGTTAGCTGTAAACATCAATGGCGTGATTCAGAGCGCAATTAATTATTACGCTTGCTCTAGACAGTTGGTAATTCAGAAAAATATCGTATTGAGTCAGTATTGGTCGTTCAACCAAGCCGGTAATACGTGACGGTTAAACTATTCGTAATCAGATGCGTAAGTTTCTTCATAAGAATGCGAGTAAAGCTCAAACAAGTTGCCAAACGGGTCTTCTAAATACACCATTTTTGCTTGTTTAGTGTCGTCTTCTGGATGGTAGCGCATAACGTCCATGCGCACTTTTCCGCCATATTGTTCTGTACGTGCAATAGCACCTTCGAAGTCATCTGTTTGAAGACAGAAATGGAAGATACCCAGGCGTGTAAAATCAACTTCGTGACGTTCTTGACGTTCTTTCATTTCGAACATTTCAACGCCAATGCCATCAGTTGTTACCAGGTGTGCAATATTAAAGCCTTTAAAACCTTCACCAAAAACAGCTACACACATTCGGCCAATTGCAGTTTCGCGCTCTTCTTTTACCTTAGTGTTATTCATTACAACTTTGAGACCAAGTGCTTTAGTATAAAACTCAACGGCTTTATCCATATCGCCAACCATCAGACCTACGTGATTCATTTTCATAACTTACTCCAAAATGTATTAATTAGTTCGTACTTCGTTTCGATGAGGTAATACTACGACGAATACTTCATAATTAAAAATTATCAAATATTATTAAATTGATTACATTTCGTTATAGTTGATGTGGTAGATATGGATTGAAGAGGCTAGTTATTCTATTGTTGAAATCAATAACGGCATAGGGATTGTTGTGAATCTAAAGTGCCGGTATCGCTTTGCTAAATATTAGATCTGAATGACGAGGTTTGCAACGCCATAAAAGTCCATGAAAATAAGTATTTTAAAAATAACGTTATGTTCAGTCTTGTTTATAGTGCCAAACCTTCGAATAGATAAAGTAATAATTTAATGGATTTAACCATTCAAAAAATTGGTTAAATTCACCACGTGTTTTCCAGTAAAACCACCTGCATGCTGATTTTTTAGTGCAGTGGAAATAGTTTCTGCAGTAAATTCTATGAGGCTTATTTCCGGCACTTGTAGTTCTTTTTTTACTACGCTACTAAGTAATAAATTACTCATAAAACTCATACGTTGTTGTGCGCATAAACTATTGGCTAACCAAGCCCCACCTAACGAAACAATGCTGATGTTAGGTGCTTTTCTAAACAAAAGTTCTTGTTCAAATTTAGGTAAGGGTTTTAAACAAGCAATGCGTCCACAAAAACGCATTAGTTCAATATTACGCGCGGTAACGTCTCCACCGATTGAATCAAGCACAGCATCAAAACCTTGTGGCCCTAACTCATGGCGAATTTTTTCACAAAGTTTTTTATCGTGATAATCAAAAACGACGTCTGCACCTAAACATTTTACCCGCTTATGATTACGCTTAGATGCCGTGGTAAATACATCGGCACCGCGTTGTTTAGCAAATTGAATGGCAAATTGACCTACTGCCCCAGCCCCAGCCTCAATAAACAAGGTATCGCCTTCGGCAATTTGTAATTTATCGAGAGAGATTAACGCCGTCATACCCGCGCACGGTAATGTTGCGGCGACTTTAGGTTCAACACCGTCAGGCACAACAGATACGGCAAAGTTAGGTACCTTGGCGTACTCACTTAGCACGCCTTGCTCACCAAGGCTTGCATGCCACATAACTCTTGCACCAATATTAGGGTAAATACCTTTTGGCGCTTTCACGACAATACCTACCGCATCTAAACCAAGTACATGCGGGTATTGCCATTGATAAAAGCCAGTTTTCGCGTATTGCGCATCTAACGGATTAAGGCCAACATATTCAACTTTTACTAATAGTTCGTTATCATTACAGTTAGGCACATCAAGCGCAATTTCATCTAAACGAATTTGTGCATTTGGCTCTGATAAAACAATAGCTTTCATTGTTTTTGGCACATTTATTTGTTGTAAAATATCAGTGTTCAACATAAATAAACTCAACTATTACAAGCTTGTTAAAGCGTAACTCCAACGTCCATTAAAGGCATGATAAATACTTATTTTTGCGATTAATGACGAAATAGCGGAATCAACAGCATTTTCTTCTGCCATTAAAACATCCTGCCTAGCATCTAACAACTCTAAATAAGGAATTTGACCTTCCTCGTACATAGCTTCCGCTTGTGAAAAAGCATTGTTAGCATGTAAATATCGGTCTTTAGCATAACGCTGTTGGTCACTTTCCTTGATCAGTAATTGCAAAGATAGTTCACTTTCACTAATGGCATTCAGTACAACTTGTTGATAGTCACTATAGGCCGCTTCACTTAGTATTTGTTGAGCATCCCGTTGTGCTAACAGCGCGGGATAACTTAACAGTGACCAGTTGATTTGTGGGGCAATTTGCCATTGTTGCTGAGTATCCGACAATCGATTATTTCCTAAGCTTAATATGCCGGTAAATCCTGTTAAACTAATGTCAGGTAATAATGCTTTGCTTGCGGCAATACTCAATGAATAGGCTTGGCTAAACTCATACAAGGCGCGACTAATATCTGGTCTTAATGCAATGGCAGTACTTGGTTCATTTAGCGTAACATTAAGCGGCATATCAACGAGTGCTTGTTCACTTTCTACATTAATATCATTTGCTAAACGTCCTGTTAAAATGGCCAGCGTTGATAAATCACGATAAAGTTGATATTCAATCTCGGGTAATATCGACTGCTGTTGACTTAGCTGCGCCCTGGTACGATTAAGATCAAGCTCATTGGCACCACCTTCTTCTACACGGGCAACTAATACCTCAATACTTTGCTGCAAGGCTTCTACCTGCTGGCTAATAATACGTTGTTTTTGCTTATTTCCTTGGTAACTAACAAAACCTGAAACAACGGATGAAATCACTTCAATTTTTAAAAGACGTAATTGCTCTGCTTGGCTCATGGTTGACGCCGCTGCTGCATCGACTAACGCCGTAATCCGACCAAACAAATCGAGTTGCCAATCCATGGCAAGATTAGCACTTGATTGACTGTTAATGGTATCGCCAAGGCTATTCCTGTTCGAATTAACTTCTATACCGCCTTGTGGAAGATATTGCGCTTTTTGTCCGCCGAGGCGAGCAATAGCACTTTCTAATTGCAGTTGGCTTGTTTTTAAATCATGATTCATGGCAAGTGCGTCATCGACTAACTGGTTAAGTTGGCTTGAATTAAATTGTTGCCACCAATTTATTTCATCTTCACCAACCAAGGTGGGTGCTATTTCGGCTTCTTCAATAAACGTTTGAAGTTTTTGCTGGTATTGCTGCTCGTTAATACCGGTTGCACATCCGGATATAACGGTTGTTAAAATAGCAGTACTAAGCATGAGTTTAATTTTTTTAGACAACGTAAATACAGTATTCATATTACTTCACCTCCAACGTTTGTTTATCTTTTTTGGTTACTAGCATATAAAATACAGGTGTAAACAACAGACCAAATACAGTGACGCCGATCATACCAGAGAATACAGCATTGCCCATTGCATGACGCATTTCTGCCCCTGCACCTGTTGCTAAAACTAGGGGGATAACACCGGCAGTGAAGGCGATTGAGGTCATTAAAATAGGACGTAGTCGCATACGACATGCTGAAATTATTGCGTCAAAATGGGACATACCGGTTTCATTTTGATCTTTCGCAAACTCCACCATTAAAATCGCATTTTTAGATGCCAGCGCAACCAGTACAATTAACGCGACTTGGGTGAAAATATTGTTATCTGAACCCACTAGCCAAACTCCCAACAATGCTGAGAAAATAGTCATTGGTACGATTAGAATGATCGACAATGGCAAACGCAAGCTTTCATATTGAGCCGCCAATACCATAAACACCAATAACACCACTAATGGGAATATATATATCATGGTATTACCTGCCAATACTTGTTGGTAAGTAACTTCTGTCCATTCGAAGGCAATACCTTTAGGCAACGTTTTGGCAAGAATTTTTTCAATCGCTTGTTGTGCTTGATCTGAGCTATAGCCAGGCGAAGGGCTACCATTAAGCTCTGCACTTGGATAACCATTGTAGTGCATTACACGATCTGGCCCTCTTGTTGGAGTCACTTTTAATATCGCACCAAGTGGTACCATCTCGCCACGTATGTTACGTACTTTAAGGTTTAAAATCTGTTCCGGATCTTGACGGAACTCGGTGTCAGCTTGGGCATTTACCTGATAGGTACGACCAAATAGGTTGAAATCATTAACGTACACTGAGCCTAAATAAATTTGCAAGGTATCAAATACTTCTTCTAAAGGAATGCCTTGCAGTAATGCTTGTTCACGGTCAATATCAATATCCATTTGTGGTACTTGAATACGAAAACTTGAAAATAAACCGGTTAACGCAGGATCTTTTCTTGCTTCACCAATAACGGCTTGTAAGCTACTAAACAACGCTTCAAAGCCTTTATTACCTCGATCTTCAATTTGTAATTTAAAACCACCTGTTGTACCTAAGCCGAGAATTGGCGGCGGCGGAAATACAGCAACAAATGCTTCGTCTAAAATAGCAAAGCGTTGATTCAATTGACCTGCAATTGCCCTAGCAGATAGGCTAGGATCTGTTCGCTGATCAAAATCATCAAGAGGAATAAACACTACCGCACTATTAGGACTATTGGTAAAGCCATTAATAGAAAGACCGGGAAATGAAATAGTATGAGCAACACCTGGTATTTGTAGTGCTATTTTTTCCATTTCTCTAACAACCGCATGCGTACGATTTAAGCTGGCAGCGTCTGGTAATTGGGCCATCGCAACCAGATATTTTTTATCTTGTGCTGGAATAAAGCCACCAGGGACGGCGTCAAAGAGCTTGATTGTACTTCCTAATAATCCAACATATACCACTAAAACGACAACACTGACACGGATCAGTTTTTTGACTACTTTTTCGTAACCTTTAGCACCGCGATTAAATATTTTATTAAATGGAGTGAATAACCAGCGGCCAAATAATTTATCTAGTAGGCGTGTTAATTTGTCTGGTTTAGCATCGTGAGGTTTCAACAATAACGCAGATAATGCCGGTGATAAGGTTAATGAATTAAATGCTGAAATTATTGTTGAAATAGTAATGGTTAACGCAAACTGTTTGTAGAATTGACCTGATAACCCGGTAATAAATGCTGTTGGAATAAATACAGCACTTAATACAAGCGCAATAGCAATAATTGGGCCCGTCACCTCAGTCATAGCAACACGTGTTGCTTCAAGCGGAGATAATCCTCGTTCAATATTTCGTTCAACATTTTCAACCACAACAATGGCATCATCAACCACAATGCCAATAGCAAGTACTAAACCAAACAAAGATAGGGTGTTAATTGAAACGCCCAACCATTGCATTACGGCAAAGGTACCAATTAATGAAACAGGCACCGCAATTAGAGGAATGATAGAAGCGCGCCATGTTTGTAAAAACAAAATAACAACAATAACAACTAAAACAATTGCTTCTAATAATGTGGTAATAACTGCATCTATAGAGTCACGAACAAAAATTGTTGGATCATAGGCAATTTCATATTCAACACCCGCGGGGAAATCTTTTGACACCTCAACCATAAGGGCACGAACTTCATCAGACAATTCAATAGCGTTAGAGCCTGGGCGTTGGAAAATAGGCATGGCAAGTGCAGGCTGACCATCTAACATCGCTCTAAGCGCGTAAGTATCTTGCCCTAAATCTACACGTGCAACATCGGCTAAGCGAGTTATTTGTCCCTGTTCACCCACTTGAATAATAACTTTTTCAAATTCTTCAACACTATTTAGACGACCTTTAACGTTTAATAGTATTTGAAATTGATTCTCATTTGATGTTGGTTGAGCGCCTAAACTACCGGCAGCAACTTGTTGGTTTTGTGCACGTAGTGCCTTAACTACATCACTCGCGGTTAGTTGTCTAGCGGCAAGCGCGTCAGGGTTTAACCACACCCGCATTGAGTACTTACCACCACCGAAAACTCTGACTTCACCTACACCAGATATACCTGCTATTTGGTCTTTAATATAAAGATCGGCATAGTTAGACAGATAGGCAGTATCATGTGTTTTTTCAGGCGAAAATAAATGTACTACCATCGTTAAGTTAGGAGAGGATTTTTTTGCGACTACTCCTAAGCGTTGAACCTCTTGTGGCAAACGCGGTAGGGCACTATTCACACGGTTTTGTACTTGTACTTGAGCACGATCTAAGTCGGTACCTAAAGCAAAGGTGACTGTTAATGTCATGCGGCCATCGCTGGTTGCTTGTGAAAACATATACAGCATATTTTCTGTGCCGTTGATTTCTTGCTCTAGAGGCGTGGCAACGGTTTGTGCAATAACGGTTGGGTTTGCACCCGGATAACTTGCAGTAACAACAACCGTTGGAGGAACTACTTCTGGATACTCGCTAATAGGTAATTGGAAAATAGAAATACCACCGCCGATCAAGATAATCAGCGATAACATAGCCGCAAATATTGGACGTTCAATAAAAAAATGGGAAAATTTCACTGTTTGCTCCTAGCGTTTTGCAACAAGTTGATTATTAGAGTTAGCAGGCATAGTAAATGCGATGCCGCTAGCATCAATAGTGACATTGTTCGGGGCAATTGGCATGCCAGGACCTACGCGTGCGGGGCCATTAACAGCAATAACATCACCTTGTTGCAAGCCTGATGTTATTGCCCGTAAGTTACCGTAGCGTTCACCCAATTCAACTAATTTATATTCAAGGATGTTGTTTTCACCCACAGTAAGTACAAAGCGGTTTTTTAAGTCTGTTCCAACGGCGCGGTCAGGTATAATTATTTGGTTTTTAATCGCATTTGCCGCTAACTTGATGCGGGCAAAAGAGCCTGCGCGTAACTGATCCTCTGTTTCTTTAAAAATAGCACGGACACGTAATGTGCCAGTGGTTGGATTAATTTGGTTATCAATAAAATTGATATGGCCTTCATAAGGAAAACTGGTTTGTCCTACTTTTTGCATCATTACTTGCTGTTTACTTGCCGCGGTGACATGAGAAAATGCGTTATTCCACGTACGTTCATCAATATCAAAATAAGCATACATTGCGCGATTGGAAATAATAGATGTTAAGACACTTTGACCTGCGGCTACGTTATTACCACGAGTGATATTGGCACGGGATATTACGCCATTAATAGGAGAGCGTATCGCGGTAAATTCTAAATCAAGCTCGGCTGATGTAAGCTGGGCTTGTAATGCCGCCAGTTGTGCTTTACGTTGAAGTAACGTTGACGTACGAGATTCTGCTTGCTCTGTTGAAATGGCTTTACGTTCAGTTAGACGTATTGCACGTTTTTCTTCACTTTTAGCCTGACTTAATGCGGCTTTTGCACTGAGAACTTGTGCTTCTAAGCTCGCAACAACTGCAGTAAAAGGACGGTCATCTAATTGAAATAATAAATCACCTTCTTTTACCTCATCACCTTCGTTGAAAGTGATTTGTTCAATAACACCTGACACTCTTGGCATTAATGCCACTTCTTGTGGTGATTCTAAACGACTGGTGTATATATACCAATTTTGTACAGGTTTAACTAAAACTTGTGCAACATCAATGGGCTGTAATGGCTGCTGAGCCTTATTTTTAATGGGTTCTTGTGTACAACCGGTTATCACCAAACTTATTGTGATGATGGCGGCAATAATAATTTTTTTACTCATAATGCAACTCCTTAGGATTATGTTGGCCATGATACGGAATAAATTAGTGGTGAAAAAGGATGGTTTTTTAAATTCATTAGTGCCATTATCGCACCAATTAAGGCAGGGTAGAGTAAACAATGGATACAACAAGTAGGCTATTAATGTTGTTAGATGTAGTTGAGCGAGGCTCATTTGCTAAAGCGGCGGAAAGTCGAAATATTGATCGTTCTGTTATTTCAAAGCAGGTGAGTAGATTAGAAGATGATTTAGGCGTTAGACTGTTAAATAGAACAACACGTTCTTTTTCACTAACGGCGGCAGGCGCCGAGATGGTCAAAAAAGCAGGAGAACTGCGTGAGTTATTGGGAGATACAGTGCGATTGGCTGAAAACTATCATCAAGAACCCCGTGGTGTGCTAAAAATAACCTCTCCGGCTACTATCGCAAAACTGTATTTACAGCCGGTAATAAATGACTTTCAAAAACGTTTTCCGCAGGTTGAAGTTGAATTACGTTTAGATGAGCGTGTTATTGACATTGTTTCAGAAGGTTTTGATTTAGCCTTTCGTATTGGAGAACTTAAAGATTCAACGCTTATTGCGCGTAAACTGGCTCGTAATCGCATGATCATTTTAGCTTCGCCTGAATTTATCAATACCTATGGTTTACCTAAAAATATTAATGACCTTGCGGCACTACCTGCAGCAAGCTATACCAGTAACTCGATACGCATAAACAGTATTAATTATGTTGACGAAAAGGGTCAGGCAGTTGAGAAAAGAATTAAAAGTATATTTCGTGCAAATGACATTGAAGTACTCTTACTAAAAGCTCTTTCAGGTACCGCATTTGTTGTAGTACCGGCGAGTATAGTGGGTAATGAGGTTGCCGATGGGCGCCTTATTCCATTGCTGACAGACATTAGACTGTCTGACTACAGTGCAATGTACGCGATATATCCTCACCGTGATCTTCCGGTAAGAACACGGTTGTTTTTTGATGCGGTGCGTGAGCACATTGGAAAAGATATTCCAATTTGGGAATGTAATATTCCAAACTTTGAGCTAATGTATCAAGGATGATTATGTTGTAAGCTTATCAGTTTATTAGTTTTATATTTTAAAAATCAGTATATGTGCTGTTTTTTTTGTTTACGTCAAAAACAATTGAATTTAAGTTATTTTATTCAGGCTCAGATTTAACGACCTCAGCCAATAACTATTTTCGAAATTCTCTAGCAATAAGGCGTTCATCCCTCAGGCCAGCACTAACTGCATCATAAGCTTGATCGCAGAGCATGTGAGAAAATTACAGGCCGCTATATTCACTCTGCCCCTTGGTATATTTAACCAGACTACTTTGCTGAGAGGAGTTGGCGCAATCCGAACTTCTGTATTTTTCCTGTTAACGTGGTTGGTATGTTGCCAAAAATTATTTTCTTTGGTGCTTTGAAGCGGCTTATATTTTCCCGACAGAAATCGATCAGCGCTTTTTCACTCAATGCGCTGCCTTGACGTAGCTGCACAAATGCTGCGGGTACTTCTCCCCACTTTTCATCCGACATGGCGACAACTGCAGCAAGTTCGACTTCAGGATGACGTTGAATTATATCCTCAACTTCTAAGGACGAAATATTCTCACCGCCAGAAATAATAACGTCTTTAGAGCGATCTGTAATCTTGATGTAGCCATCGGGATGCGCAACTGCTAAATCGCCAGTATGAAACCAGCCGCCCTCAAATGCTTCGTGGGTTGCCGTTTCGTTTCGTAGATATCCTTTCATAACAATATTCCCGCGGAACATTATTTCGCCAACAGTTTTTCCATCCAAGGGAACCGGTATTAGTGTGTCTGGATCAAGAACAATAACCTCTTCTTGCGATGGATAACTAACCCCTTGTCGGCCGTTGAGTTCAGCTTGCTCTTTCAGCGGGCGTTCAGCCCAGTCATCCTGTTTAACGCAAACGGTTGCAGGACCATATGTTTCGGTAAGCCCATACACATGGGTTAGTTCAAATCCAATACGTTCCATGCGCTCTAACAAAGAAGTTGGCGGTGCAGCTCCTGCAATTAATGCTGAAACCTTATGCTCTATCGGCGTAGACTGAGTTTCTGCGGCGTCGGCAATCATCGAATGTACTATGGGTGCGCCACAGTAGTGGCTGACATGATGTTTTCTTAATAGATGATGGATCTGTTCGGGATCTACTTTGCGCAAACAGACACTTGTTCCCCCTATTGCTGCAAGTGTCCAAGGGAAACACCAGCCATTGCAATGAAACATGGGTAATGTCCATAAATAGACCACGTTAGACGCTAAGTTCCAAGAAAGCACGTTGCTCATTGCATTTAGATAGGCACCGCGATGGTGAGTTACCACGCCTTTTGGGTTACCTGTTGTCCCTGATGTATAGCCTAACGCAATGGCATCCCATTCGTCGGCTGGCAGTCCCCATTTTGAATCTTCGGGCTGCTCGGCCAGTAACGTTTCATAGTCAAAGTCGCCGATAGGTTTTCCTTTACCGTAATTAGGATCGGAAATATTGATGATTATCGGCTTAGTGCCTTCAACCAATAACAATGCTTGTTCGATAACATCTGCATACTCTGAATCCATCAGTAGAAGCTTGGTACGGCTATGATTAAAAATAAAGGCAATAGCTTCAGCGTCTAAGCGAGTATTAATTGCATTGAGTACTGCTCCCACCATAGGGACACCAAAATGCGCCTCATTCATCGCGGGGATATTTGGCAACATAACCGAGACAGTATCGCCCCTAGAAATACCAAACCCCTTTAAAACCGATGCTAGCTGACAGCAACGCCTGTAGGTTTGATGCCAAGTATAGGTTTTATCTTCGTATATAACAGCGGCTCTATCAGGATAAACTATCGCAGCCCGCTTGATAAAACTTAGTGGAGAAAGCGATACATAATTAGCCGCATTTTTTTCCAACACTTGATTAAAAGAACATAACTCGGTCATTTTATTCCACTCTTATTTTTTATGACTAATCTACCATTTTTATTTGGGCTGAGTATTCACTTTTTATAAATAAGGCTCAGCTATGGGGCCAAATCTAATCATTAAACATCGCTTTGATAGCAGATTAAGTCAGACTTAGTCAAATTAACTTATCAGTTTGTCAGTTAATAAACACCATTCATCGTACTGTTTTTCCTAAGTGGGAGTACGTTTCGTTAGAAATGCATCAATACCTTCGCCAGCGTTGTGGCTCATCATATTTATTGCCATTGGTATTTTACGAGTAATTTTCATTCCCCCTTAAATTCCTTTCATCCTGCGTCTTTAATTTATTGTATGTACAGACATAGTTGGAAACCTTTTTTATTAATTAATTTAAACCTCATACTATGACAGACAATGCCAGTTGTAAAATGACGTTTCCTAAGTAAATAGTTTAGTTTTTCTAATACAAATGTGGGCTTTAAGAGTGTTGACTGATTGGTATTATAAGTTATTATCACTTTCTATTTATGCGCGTAGCCAAAATAAAAAGCTATTGAACATAAGCGATTACAATCAAATACCGATGAGTTCTTACATGAATATAGATAATTATTTTGTACAAAAAGGGACGGGAGAGCCAATAGTTTTTATTCATGGCTCTTATGCAACAACTTCTACATGGAAGAGGATAATTGAACAGCTATCTAAAACCCATCATTGTATTGCTATAAAGCTCCCTGGACATTGTGGAACACCAGACCCAGAAGATTTTGCTAGCCCCTGCGTAGAAACAGAGCTAGCAATTATTGAAAGTGTAGTGACTCAACTAACCGATCAGCCTATACACCTAGTTGGTCATTCATATGGTGGGGTGGTGGCATTGGCACAAGCGCTTAAAGGCTCTTTATCTATTGGTCAATTAACGTTGTTTGAACCGGTTGCAACTTGGGTCTTAGATTTATTGAGTGACAAAGAAATGTTGTCTAATGTTGAAGTATTTCTTAAAAAATATAATCAAGACACTATGAATAATGCCCCTTATGCCTGCGGCCAGGTAATTGATTTTTGGGGGGGAGGTAACGAGTTTGCAATATTACCTACTTTTATTAAGGATACTATGGCGTTGCTACAAGGTAATAACCTTAGGCACTGGAAAATATGTTCACAAGTAAATAACTTACGTGCTGATCTAGCACAGCTTTCTATCCCCACTCGTATTGTCTGTGGCAGTCGTTCAAACCAAGTAGCTCACGCCATTGTAAACCATTTACACAGGGAGTTACCTCATAGTAAAACATATGAAATTAAAGACGCCAGTCATTCTTTAGTGACTAGCCATGTTGATGAGTGCTTATCTGTGCTTCAAGATACATTAGAGATACCCGTTTCACTTAAATATGAATGATTCACCTGCAAGCGCAACTACGATTTTTATGAAAGTTTATTACATAATTAATGTTTTCATTTGATTATTGTATTTTTTGTAGTAAAGTTACTAGATATTGCGTTGGTAATACTAATTTAGCAGGCTGATTTAAGCTAATTATAGATAATGTGGGATTTTATTTCATAATTAAACTAGATTTAACCAAACTGAGTATCAGCTCATTTAGGTACCCGCAAGATTAACAACGCTTGCCGTCATAGTTAGCTTAAGGTTATGACGCTACATGCTGTTTTGTTAATTATCAGTTAAATGAATGAATTACAATTAACTACTCTCCCAAATAAGCCGGAACGGTTATTAAAAAATATAAATATGCGATACCTGTATAGGGTTTAGAAAACCAGTTAAAAAGTTGAAAACAAAAATCAATTATTAAAAATGCTAGCCTGCGGTGTACATAGGCGAAAAGAATTGATAGTTTTAGTTATTATAGCTTTTCATCGTTATCAACTTAACATTTCACAATATATGGATTATTCATGACAAATTTAACGAATTTAGTACCGCCTGGTGTAGTGAGTGGAGAAGATTTAACTACATTGTATCGTGTTGCTCGTGAGCATAATTATGCTTTTCCAGCGGTAAATGTTGTTAGCACTAACTCGATTAACGCAGCCCTTGAAGCGGCTTATCAATGTCAATCACCTATCATTATTCAGTTGTCCCATGGTGGCGCCGCATTTTTTGTCGGTAAGGGCGCACCGTTAACAGGACATGATCCGTCAATTGTAGGTGCTATTGCTGCAGCAAATTATGTACATGAGGTGGCAAAACATTACGGTATACCTGTTGTTCTTCATACAGACCATGCAGCTAAAAAATTATTACCTTGGATTGACGGCTTATTAGACGCAGGAGAAGCGTATTATAAGCTACATGGCAAGCCGTTATTTAGCTCGCATATGTTAGATTTATCAGAAGAAAGCTTAACTGAAAATATTGAGACTTGTCAGCAATATTTAGTGCGTATGTCAAAACTTGATATGGGCATAGAAATTGAGCTTGGCTGCACTGGCGGCGAAGAAGACGGGATTGATAATTCACACCTTGATACCTCATTACTTTATACCCAACCCGAAGATGTTGCTTACGCTTACGAGCAATTAAAGCAAGTGAGTGATTCATTCACTATTGCGGCTTCATTTGGCAATGTACATGGCGTTTATAAGCCAGGTAATGTGCAATTAACGCCAAAAATATTGAAAAACTCGCAAGCATTTGTTGAACAAAAACATGGTTTAGGGCACAACGCGTTGAACTTCGTTTTTCATGGCGGCTCCGGCTCAGCACCAGCTGAAATTAGCGAAGCGATTGGCTATGGCGTGATAAAAATGAATATTGATACCGACACACAGTGGGCAAGCTGGCAGGGGGTTTCTAATTATTATAAAGACAATACAGCCTACCTTCAAAGCCAAATTGGTAACCCAACGGGTGACGACGTACCCAATAAAAAATACTACGATCCACGTGTGTGGTTACGTAAAGTAGAGCAGTCGATGACCGAGCGTTTAGCACTTTCATTTAAAGAGCTTAATTGCATTGATAGATATAAGGAATAAAAATAAGTATGAAGCGTTTAATCCCCTGTTTAGAGCAGGACAATGTAGAAATTGAGTTGATTTTGTTGATTAAAACAATCTTAACGGCTTGTAAAGAAATATCCTTTAGAGTGGGTCAGGGTGCATTGTCAAATGTGCTTGGCTCTACCTTAGATGAAAATATTCAAGGTGAAACTCAAAAGAAATTAGACATCATCAGTAATCAGTTACTCAAAGACATGTTATTAGAAAGTGGCAAAGTAAGAACTATCGCGTCTGAAGAAGAAGACTATGTGGTTGCAGCGACTGAAGGTGCACCCTATATTGTTGCTTTTGATCCCCTTGATGGCTCTTCAAATATTGATATTAATGGTCAAATAGGCACCATTTTTACTATCTATCGCGCGAAAGATGATGTCCCTGCGGGCAGTGAATTACAATTTGCCCAAAAAGGCACCGAGCAAGTGTGTGCCGGTTATGTTTTATATGGCCCCTCTACGATGTTAGCGCTGACAACCGGTGGACCATCTCGTTTATACACCTTAGATAAAACACAGGGTTGCTATTTACTGACCACCGAACAAATGGATATTCCAACTGACACACAAGAATTTGCGGTGAACATGTCAAACTTTAATCAATGGTCATCAGGGTTCACGCATTATATTAACGATCTTCTTTTGGGTAATGAAGGAGTGCGTGCTAAAAAATATAACATGCGTTGGAATGGCGCCATGGTGGGTGATGTCCATCGTGTTTTATCTCGTGGCGGAATATTCTGTTATCCCAATGACATTAAAAAACCAGAGCAACCAGCTAAATTACGTTTATTGTATGAAGCAAATCCTTTAGCCATGTTAGTTGAAAATGCTAACGGTAAAGCTTTTACTGAGCAAGAGCGTATCTTAGACATCGCGCCCTCTCATATTCATCAACGTGTTGCCGTGATTATGGGTTCAACTGACGAAGTAGATGAATGCTTAGGGTATTTAAAAAGCAGTATTTAATGAGCAATTTAATAAGTAATTAAAAAAGTTGGGTCTGCTTGAACTTTTAAATAAAGCTCAAGCATGAGCCTTCTATAAACCCTTGTATAAAAGTGTTTGATTAATAAAATATCGCTCATGTCTAACTGTTGCTCTGTAAGGTAATCATTTAGATAGTCTCATTTTTTAGCATTAGGAATTAACGTGTATGTTACCAAGTACCCCTGAGTGGAAATCACTCGTCAATCATTATAATAAAAATATACAGGTACAGATGCGTGATTTATTTACTCAAGATAGTGAGCGTTTTAATGATTTTTCGCTTTCTGCATCGGGAATAATGCTAGATTATTCTAAGAACCGTGTTACTGACGAAACCATGCATTTACTAATGAATTTGGCACAATCATCCGGTTTATTAACTAAGCGCGAAAAAATGTTTAATGGCTCAGCTATTAATACCACTGAAAACCGTCCGGTATTGCATACCGCGCTGCGTAACTTTTCAGGTAAACCTGTCTATGTTGACGGGGTTGATATCATGCCACAAATACAGACAACGCTGGCTAAATTAAAAGGTTTTGTTAACGATATTTCATCAGGTAAAAAAGTAGGCTATACCGGCAAAGCGTTTACTGATGTGGTCAGTATTGGTATTGGTGGCTCTTTTCTTGGGCCTAAGATAATGTCAGAGGCACTCAAACCGTATCAACAATCTCAGTTAAATGTACATTTTATTGCCAATGTTGATGGTTGTCATATTCACGATGTGCTGGCTAAAGTTAACCCTGAAACAACGCTGTTTATCACGTCATCTAAAACATTAACAACGCAAGAAACATTACGCAATACGCTCACTGCACGAGATTGGTTTGTGGCCACCGCATCAGAGGAAGAGGTGAAATACCATTTTGCTTGTGTTTCATCTAATGTAGAAGCGGCGCAAAAATTAGGCATTGAGAAAGAAAATATTTTCCCAATGTGGGATTGGGTTGGCGGTCGTTACTCGGTGTGGTCTGCTATTGGATTACCGTTGGCGTTAGCGATAGGGTTTGATAATTACCGTGACTTTTTACAAGGGGCGTTTGAAATGGATGAACATTTCAGGCAGGCGCCACTAGAAAAAAACTTACCTGTTATTCTGGCTTTATTAGGTATTTGGTACCGAAATTTTTATGGGGCGCAATCGCAAGTATTACTGCCTTATTATCATTATTTACGGGGTTTACCCGCTTATATTCAACAACTGGATATGGAAAGTAATGGTAAATCAATATCACTTGATAATAAGTCGATGTCTTATGACACTGGCCCAATAATTTGGGGCAGTGAAGGCACTAATGGTCAGCACTCGTTTCATCAACTTATTCATCAGAGTAAAACGCCTATTCCGGTCGATTTTTTAATGCCTTTATTCCCCTATCACGACATTGAAAATCATCATGACATGTTAGCGTCTAACTGTTTTGGTCAAAGTCAGGCATTAATGGCAGGGCAGAGTCTTGAAGAAGTTAAAGCGGCGATGAAAAAGGCTAACTGTGATGTATCAGAAATTCAAAAGTTGTCTACTCATAAGGTGATGGAAGGGAACAAACCCAGTAATACGCTCCTATTTGAAAAACTGACACCTAAAGTGCTTGGCAGTTTAATTGCGATGTATGAGCATAAAGTGTTTGTTCAAGGTGTCATTTGGAATGTTAATTCTTTTGACCAATGGGGTGTTGAGTTAGGTAAGTCGCTGGGCAATAAAGTATTAACAAAAATATCTGATCCTACTCAAGCGTTAGATATGGATGGCTCAACGAACGAACTAATTAAATTGTATAGAGCTCGCTAGTCTTTATGTAACGTTATAATCATATTTCTATAGGGCTATTGGGGGATTAGCGAGATAGATTTTATGGTAAATATCTACTTTACCCAGACCGATATTCCCCCTCCTAGCAGCCCATACATCTATGCTAACTACTGCTCCTTTACTGTCTAGTTTTGCATGCCTAAAGTGGACAACTCGTGTTAGTTATATCTACTGGTTCAAGCATCATTGCATTTTTTATTGTTTCATCTTTATTGTTTCATCTTTATTGTCAGCTAAGCTAGCTCTACATGAGTAAAAAACAGTTGAAACCTATCTGTTTTCTGCTTAAAAAAATAATAATAATCATTTTTTAATAAATGTTTATGGATTAACCTGCAGTCACACTCTTTAGTTTTGATAATTAATAAATTTACTTACACGATAAAAATAATAACGGTGGAAATAATTTTGGAATTTGAAACTCTTTTTTCTTTAGGTCTTTATTTCAGCGCAATGCTGGGTATTGGTTTGTATGCGTATCGTAAGTCAACTAGTGATGTTTCAGGTTATATGCTTGGTGGACGAAGTTTAAGCCCGAGTGTTGCAGCGCTTTCTGCAGGGGCATCTGACATGAGTGGTTGGATGTTAATGGGTTTACCCGGTGCTATGTATATTTCAGGTGTCAGTAGTTTATGGGTTGGAATTGGCCTTGTTTTGGGTGCATTTTTAAATTACTTAATCGTTGCTCCTCGTCTGAGAACGTATACTGAAGTTGCCAATGACTCTATAACGTTACCTGATTTTTTTGAAAATCGCTTTAATGATAATTCTCGCCTATTAAGAGTGGTTTCTTCGATTGTTATTGTGTTGTTTTTCACGCTTTATACCTCAAGCGGTATTGTTGCAGGCGGCAAGCTATTTGAAACCTCTTTTGGCTTAAATTATGAAGTAGGCTTATACGTTACTGCGGGTGTAGTTGTTGCGTATACACTATTTGGCGGTTTTTTAGCGGTGAGCTTAACTGACTTTGTTCAAGGCTGTATTATGTTTATCGCTTTGGTATTGGTGCCTGTAGTCACTATTAGTGAAGTAGGTGGGGTATCAGCAATGCACACTAGCATTAATACCATAGACCCTGCCTTATTAGATATTTTTAATGGCGTAAGTCTCATTGGTATTCTTTCAGCGATGGCATGGGGGTTAGGCTACTTTGGTCAGCCTCATATTATCGTGCGCTTTATGGCGATACGCAGTGTTAAAGATATGCCAGCCGCTCGTCGTATCGGTATGAGCTGGATGATAGTTTCTATTATTGGCGCTATGGCAACAGGCCTCGCGGGTATTGCTTATATTGCGAAAAAAGGTATCGAGCTTGATGATGCCGAAACTATTTTTATAGTTCTCTCGCAAATTTTATTTAGCCCACTCATCGCAGGCTTTTTATTAGCGGCAATTTTAGCGGCCATTATGAGTACTATTTCTTCTCAACTTTTAGTTACATCAAGCTCTTTAACTGAAGATTTTTACAAAACATTTTTGCATCGCGACGCGAGTGACAAACAACAAGTGTTAGTTGGACGAATATCTGTATTTTTAGTGGCACTGGTTGCAATATCCTTAGCCTACGATAGAAACGCATCTATTTTATCCTTAGTAAGTAATGCTTGGGCAGGTTTTGGTGCCGCTTTTGGTCCGGTTGTTATCGGCAGCTTGTATTGGAAAGAGATGACTAGAAATGGTGCCCTAGCAGGCATGGTAACAGGAGCTGTCACTGTGTTGTTATGGATTTATCTGCCTTTCACTATTAATGGACAATCATTAAGTTCAGTGATGTATGAAATAGTACCCGGTTTTATTTTATGTTCCTTAGTTATCTATGTGGTAAGTAAAATGGCACCACAAGATGATGTGAATGTTTTAGCCAAGCATGATGAAATGTTAACGCATCATGTCTAAGTAGTTGAATTTTCTACTGCATTCTAAAATATTTGTGGGCGCTTGGCGATTAACACCTCGCTAAGTTTTATATGTCTATACCCGTTCCACCTCAAGATGCAGTTTCAGAGTTAAGCTAGGAAATCAGATCAAGGCGCGATACGAAGATAATGGTTGTTCCATTATCAAGTAGTGCAACGCAGGACTGGTTTTCTAGCTTAGCTCCCTACGGGTAAGCCGAGAAAGGGTCATCTCCTGCGTTATGGATTTCGATAATAGAACAACTATTCTCTTCAATCCATGCCTTGTACCTAACCCTTTCTCGACTGGCTGAAACCTGCATCTTGAGGTGGAGCGGGTATATATAGCAGTAGAATAACTACAATTGTAATTAACTCTAAATAGTTGCAAAGCACTATTTAATAATTTTTGAGATCAAACCTATGCTTTTTAATGATTCATTTATCACTGATTGTCCCATTCGTCAGAACATTCGTAAGTTTTATCGTATTGATGAAAATACCGCGGTAGATCATATTCTACCAGTAGCAGAAGTTAATGTGAGTGCTAGAAGCAGGGCATGGGAAAGAGCCCGTCAAATGGTACTAAAAATTCGTCAAGATCAATCCGGTAATGGTGCGATAGATTCATTATTAAAAGAGTACTCACTCTCAAGTGAAGAAGGGGTAGTCTTAATGTGTTTGGCTGAAGCATTGTTACGTGTGCCAGACAAACATACTCAAGATGCGTTAATTCGCGACAAAATTTCCCAAGGACAATGGAGTAGCCATTTAGGCAGCAGTGATTCATTGTTCGTTAACGCTTCTGCATGGGGGCTATTAATCACTGGATCTATGGTTAATTATGCTGATAAACGCAAACAAGATAGCTTTGGTCTACTAAAGAAAACTATTGGCCGTTTAGGTGAGCCTATTATTCGTAAATCAATGAACTTTGCCATGAAAATTATGGGCAAACAGTTTGTAATGGACGAAACTATTAAAGCGGCAACTGAGCGTGCAGCCACCAAAGAGCAGCAAGGTTATGTCTACTCCTACGACATGTTGGGTGAAGGTGCGCGCAGCATGGCTGATGCGAATCGTTATTTTAAAGCATATGAAGATGCCATAGAGACCATTGGCAAGGTGGCTCAAGCTTCGGGGAAAAATGATCCTAGAAAAGTTCCCGGTATTTCAGTGAAGCTTTCTGCTATTCATCCACGCTACGAATTTACCCATAAAACACGTGTAATGGCTGAAGTTGTGCCAAAGCTTAAAGCACTTTGTTTGCAAGCAAAATACTACAATATTGGTTTAACCGTTGATGCTGAGGAATCTGAGCGCTTAGAACTATCGCTTGATGTGATTGAAGCGGTATTTAGTGATAGTGACTTTGATGGTTGGAATGGTTTTGGTATGGCATTACAAGCCTATCAAAAACGTGCGATTTTTGTCGTTGATTGGTTACGTGAATTAACGATGCGTGTTAATAGAAAAATGATGGTGCGTTTAGTCAAAGGTGCTTATTGGGACACTGAAATTAAAAATTCACAAAAGGACGGCCATGAGCATTTTCCCGTATTCACTCGTAAATCGTCTACCGATGTTTCTTACCATGCTTGTGCGAATAAATTATTAGACTATAGAGATACTATTTATCCTCAGTTTGCTACGCATAATGCCTACACAGCAGCGACTATTGTTGAACTTGCAGGAAATGATAAAGACGGTTTTGAATTTCAATGTTTACACGGCATGGGGGATTCTTTGTATGACCAAATCGTGTCAGGTGAAAATATTCAATGTCGCATCTATGCCCCCGTTGGTCATCATGAAGATCTGCTAGCGTATCTAGTGCGTCGCTTGTTAGAAAATGGTGCCAATTCTTCTTTTGTTAATGCCATTGTTGATGAGTCAAAACCAGTAGAGTCATTACTTGAAGATCCTGTTGAGAGAACACAACGCTTAAAAGAGAAATACAATAATCAAATAATTAAACCTATAGCGTTATACCATAGCGAAAACGGCAGTGATCGTGATAACTCTAAAGGATTGGATTTAACCGATATTAATATAATCATCCCGTTAAAAGCATCACTAGATAACTGGTTTTTCAACCAACGTCTAAATAGTAATGACGTACCAGCAGGGGCGAGTGCCGTCAAAAACCCAGCAAACCATTATGAAATTATCGGCTTTCACCACCATCACAACAAAGATGACATGTTGGCGATGATTGATACCGCGCAAAAGGCCTTTATATTATGGTCAAAAACACCTGTATCTGAACGCGCTGCGTTATTATGTCGTGTGGCCGATATTCTTGAACGTCATATGGATGAGCTTATTGCCTTGTGTATAAAAGAGGCAGGTAAAGTCGCTCAAGATGGTATTGATGAGGTACGAGAGGCGGTTGATTTCTGTCGCTATTACGCTCAGCGAGCCATTGAACTAGCAGCAGATGATCGCCTAGAAGCCCGTGGTGTGGTGTTGTGTATCAGTCCTTGGAACTTTCCATTAGCTATATTTTTAGGGCAGGTTGCTGCTGCCATAGCCACTGGCAATACGGTATTGGCAAAACCGGCTGAACAAACAAGCCTAATTGCCTTGCGCACGATTGAATTAATGAAGTCTGTTGGTTTACCTGATGGCGTAGTGCAAGCGGTGATTGCTAGGGGTAGTCAAGTGGGTAGCATTATTGTTCCCGACGATCGCATTCAAACTGTAATGTTTACCGGCTCTACTGAAACCGGCACTATCATTTCGCAAACCTTGGCTGATCGTGGTGGTGACCAAGTGCCATTAATTGCTGAAACAGGGGGGCAAAACTGCATGATTGTTGACTCTACAGCGCTACCTGAGCAGGTTGTTGATGATGTGATTTCATCAGGATTTCAATCGGCAGGCCAGCGTTGCTCGGCACTTCGCGTATTATTTTTGCAAGAAGATATCGCTGATAATGTGATCACTATGCTCAAAGGGGCTTTAGCAGAATTACATGTGGGTGATCCGGCAAAATTAAGCACTGACGTTGGTCCGGTTATCGATCAAAAAGCACTCGATGCACTCAATGCGCACAGTGACTATATGAAAACCCATGGTGAGCTACTGTACCAATGTGCTATTTCTAATGATATATCAGCAGACAACGGGCATTTCTTTTTTGCACCACGACTTTATGAAATTAGTGATATTAGCGTATTAAAGCAGGAAGTATTTGGCCCTTGTGTTCATATTGTTCGCTTTAAAGGCAACGAAATAGAACAGGTCATTGATAACATTAACGTTACAGGCTTTGGGTTAACCATGGGTATTCATACTCGCATTGAACACCGAGCTTTTGATTTAGCCAGATTATCGCGAGCAGGTAATGTGTATATCAATCGTAATACCATTGGTGCGATAGTTGGCGTACAACCTTTTGGGGGGCGTGGCCTTTCAGGTACAGGGCCAAAAGCGGGTGGCCCAAATTATCTAACGCGTTTGGTTAAAGAGAAGGCAACTCCCAATGCTGAGCAATTTAACTTGTTGCCATCGCAAGTTAGAGCTTTAGACGGCGATGAACAATCGGATAAAGAAGCGGTTGTGTTTATGAATAAAGCGAATGCAACAGAGAAAACTTGGCGTTTAACCGAGTTAAATACCCGTATATCTTGTGTTCGTCAATTGTTAGCAAAAATTGCCCATGTTGGTATTGTTGATGATTTAGCGGAAAATTTAAACCGAACTTTAACAGCGGCTCGTTCGCAATTAATTGATATTGAAAAACGTTTGAAAAAGCCAACATTTTTACCCGGTCCTACAGGTGAGTCTAATATTCTTTATTTGGAAAATCGCGGTAATATTATATGTTTTGCTGATGCAACGGTTAGCTTTCACTTTTGGGTACTTTCTATTGTAACGGCATTGGCGACGGGTAATACCGTTATTAGTGTTGTTTCTGATTTGTACTATGATGAGGCATTAGCCTTTAGAGATAAGTTTATTGCGACAGGCGCAGAGAAGGGGGTTTTTCAAGTTGCACGATTACGTCATTTATCAACAATGTTGGCACATCCTGCTTTAGCAGGCGTGGTTATTGATAGTAATTGTGATCGTAAACATTATATCAGTGAGAAGTTAGCAGAACGTCAAGGCGCGATATTACCGGTGATCAGTTCAGAATACCTTGATAGTTTAATTCAGCGTTTACTCACTGAAAAAACAATAAGTATTGATACTACAGCATCGGGTGGTAATACGTCACTGATGACGTTAGTGGAAGAAGATTAGTGCTTCATTGAAACTCAAATCTTAAATGAGAGCCAACACAAGGATGTGCTCTCAGGTGCCGGTAAACGACGACTAGGTGATGTTAATGAACACCGCACTCCTCAGCCATTCCTTTAAAATAATATATATACCTACTCCACCTCAAGGTTAAGGTTTCAGCAAGTCGAGAAAAGGTTAGGTACAAGGCATGGACTGAAGATAATAATTGTTCTATTGCCGAAATTCATCACGCAGGAGATGACCCGTTATCGGCTTGCGTAAGGGGTTTTATGCGATTTCATTGCTGATTATTCATTATTGTGAGCTACCCAGCGATTAAATACCACTGGGTTCTCTGTGGGTTGTGCGATAAAAATATTTAGTTATCTATATCTAATGTTATCCACTCAAATGTTAGCTCTGCTAATGCGGCATAAAAACAACCAGGATCATGTTTTATTACTTGTTGAGTAAAATCATTTAACCAAGTCATTAAATACATCTCTATGAAATCAAGTTGATTTTTTGTACTAGCAGATAAACTCAGTTGGGCAAGATAGGCTAGCATCACCGCAATGTGATCGGCGGGCTCTGGAAACTCGCTATGTATTTGTATATTGCTTCTTGTTAAAAACGTCATCATCAATTGATGTAATTCACCAAAAATTAGAGTTTTATCAGAGCTTTTCTTATTTTTAATTGTATCGGTATTGGTAACGTTTTTATTAATGTACTGTCCCGCATAAGGTGAAACACTCGTCTTACCATCAACTAAAAACAAACCACAAAAGTCAGCAGCTAGCTCAAGCAGTGATTCTTTTGAGTTAAGTTTTATTAACTCAGTCGATATTACGTTAATGCTAGGTGCTAAAGTTGGCTCAAGTGCAAGAGATCTTAAAAAACTTTGCCCTTGCGTGGAAGTTAATTGGCTGACTAAGTCTTCGTTCACTTCTTTAGCAAAGAGTGAAGAAAGGAAATTATACACGACAGCTCTGGCCTGATTTTCTGGCATAACCTCTGATACTGCTGCAGGTAGCACTTCTTTTGTTACGTTAATCATGCGCCAATCTCCAATGGTCCGTTAAATGATGTCACTTGTGGTAACTTACCAGTAAACTTTTCATAATCCACTAAACAAGTATAAGCAGAGCAAGCTTGAGCTAATTTAGATGAGCCAATATCTTGGGTTAATGTATTTGGATCGCCATAACTGCAAAGCGCGCCAACTTTAGCACCACCCGTTACCGCGCCATCATCTCCTACAGGCCCATACCAAGCACCTTCATGTATACGAATAACACCTTTAGGGAAGTTATCACTTACCACTGCTCCCGCAAGTAATTGACCGCGATCGTTAAATACTCGCACTACATCGCCATCTTTGATACCACGGTGTTTGGCATCGTCTGGGTTTAAGTACACCGGCTCTCTATTTTGCACAGTATAAGTATCGCGATACTCTTTTGATTCACACATCTGTGAATGTAAACGCTTGTCAGGGTGGCAAGATTGCATCCAAATAGGATGCTTTTCAGAGCCTGGACCACCGTGGCTACGTTCGGATTTTTCCATCCAGGTTGGGTGGCCTTTACAATCATCGTATTGGTAGCGCTCTATTTTTCTGCTGTGTATTTCAATCATACCTGATGGCGTACCTAAGGGGTTGATTTCAGGATCTGCTCTATAGTCGGCATGACGAGTCCAAGGTTTACCTTCGCCAAAATGTACGTAGCCATCTTGCCAGAATTGGTCAAACTCTGGCATAGCAAATTTACCGTCATTGGCTTTTTTACAGTCATTATATAATTTTGTGAGCCAATCAAACTCGGTCATACCACGGGTGTACTCTTTTTCTTTACCTAATATTCGGGCAAAGCGAGTGAATATTTCATAATCTGATAAGCTATCAAACAGAGGCTCTACCATTTTTTGCATCGCGAGCAAACCACGGTTGGCGTAACTGCCATATATATCGATATCATTGCGTTCCATGGTTGTGCAGGCGGGTAGTACAATATCTGAGAAACGGCAGGTTGCTGTCCAGTTGATATCAATACTGACTACACACTCTAGTTTATGGAAGGCCTTTTTCATGCGATTTCTGTCTTGATGATGATTCCATGGGTTATTACCTGAGAAAATCATCATTTTAATATCGGGGTAAGTCACCTTAGCACCATTGGCGTCGATAACTTTACCTGGCGCTAATATAGCGTCAATCCAGCGAGCTACCGGTATAGTACTACTGGCACCTTTAAAATCGTTACTATCGAAGATTGGCTTTTGCCCTTCATCTAGGTTACGAGGAAAAGCGCCTGGCGCTGCAGCACCAGAAGAGGGGACACCAATACTTGAATAATGATGACCATAACTAATGCCGCCACCAGGTAAACCTATTTGGCCTATCATTGTTGCTAATACAGCCGCCATCCAATAAGGTTGCTCACCATGTTGTTGACGCTGAATACACCAGCCCATCAATAATTGTGTCCGACCAGCGACCATGGTTGTAGCCAGTTCTTTAATAACATCAGCAGGAACCGCGGTAATTTTTTCTGCCCACTCAACTGTTTTAGCAATGCCATCTTCTTCGCCAGTTAAATATGGCACAAAGCGATCAAAACCTAAGCTGTAACCTTTAATAAAGCCTTTATCATGTAAATTGTTAGTGTACAGTTCATAGGCAATGGCAAGCATTAAGGCAACATCAGTTTGTGGATTAACATAGATTTTTTCACAACCTAAGTAATCTTGTGTTTTTGATGCCACGGGATCTATGCTGATTACGCGAATTTTGCCTTGCTTCACTTTTTCTTTTAGTTGGGCAAGGTATTCAAAACTTTCATGTGTTTCAGCATTCCAACCCACTTGTAAATTTTTATAAGGATCATTAGCCCATAATATGATTGTTTTAGCATTGTCTAAAATTAATGACCATGAGGTGCCTTGCGCATAAACTTCAGTTGAGCCTAAAACATAAGGTAAAATGGTTTGGCCTGCACCAGTGGAGTAATCACCAATTTTTTTAACAAAGTTACCATGCATACCAACAGCACGTTGCATATGACTGGTGCTAGAGTGTAACTGTCCGGTAGCACGCCAGCCAGTTTGCCCCGCATGCAAACCGGAAGGGCCATAGTTAGTTTGAACTTCATCTAATGATTGCTTAAATAGTGTTAATGCTTGATCCCAAGTCACTCGCACAAAGCGAAAATCACCCCGTTGGCTAGTATCACTTTTATGACCTTTAAGTAAAAAGTCTAAGCGCACCATAGGGTAGCGAATGCGTGATGGATTATACACTAGCCCTTTAATACCGTTGATCATATCGGTTGGATACTTATCTAAATCAAACGGTTTTACTTGATCAATAACACCATTTTTCCGTTTGATTTTAAAGGCACCAAAATGAGAGCCTGTGGTTAACCAATCATCACGATTTTTTGCGCCCACTTTTGCTAATGCACTTAGTGGTGTTAATACCGAGGCTGTACTTACTAAAGTAAAAGAGGTTGCTAAAATACCTTTTAAAAAATTTCTTCTTTTCATGATTATTTCTTTCATGGGATAGGCTCCGATTAATGCTCTTTTTTAACAAAAGTAGATGAATGTTGTTGTAAGTATTTTTGTACTAATGCTTGGGTATCTTGATCCATATTGACAAAAGCTATCATGCCTTGGAACATTCCTGGCCAAGTGTTAGCGTCAAAGTGAGCTTCGTCTGGTTGCGTGTGACAAACGCTACAGCTGCTTCTAAAGGTAGTACGGGCATAATCCCAAAGTGGCTGTTTCTCGGTAATAAGGTACTTCGCATCTGTCCATAATTCCGTTTCAACACGTTGCCATTTAAGGCCGGTCATATCGTCTTCTTTCTCTTCAAAACCGTTGATGACTCCCTCTGTTTTTGCTGCTTCTTTTGATAATTGCGCGGTTAACATATTAATGCCAAAATCAAAATAAATGACACGACCTAAACCAATTTTTTTACGCCAACCTTTAATCGCAACTTTCACTCGACTGCCTTTGCTCTCGAGTATATTTACTTTAGTGGCAACATTTAATGTACCTGCTTCTACATCACCTTTTTCACTAAAAAACAGTGGTTTAGTTAATGCACTAAAGTAAGTTTGACCATCGTTAAATTTACTTGGTCCAGTGCCTACCTCAGCAATTAATTGTGGTGCTCTTGCTGTACCCATATCGGGTAATGTGTGAGCTATACCTTTGTGGCAATCTACACAACTTTGATCTTTTTCGGCTGCACGCTTCATTTGCTTTTGCGCGAGCTTTGACATATCTTCCCATTTCATCGAGTCATAATTGTGACAATTCTTACAAGCCAATGAGTCATCTCTATCAAAGCGAGCCCATTCACGAGACGCCATTTCTAAACGCTTATCTTCGAATTTTTCACTGGTATTAACGGTATTAAATACCCAACCCCAAACATCACTTGATGCTTCCATTTTTCTAGCTATCTTACGTCCCCAATTATGCGGAACATGACAATCTGGGCAGGTGGCACGAACACCTGAATGGTTAGACCAATGCACGGTTTTTTGTAATTCTTGATAAGGCTTACTTTCCATACTATGACAGCCAATACAAAATTCTTCTGTATTTGTCGCTTCTAATGCTGTGTTAAAGCCACCCCAAAAGATAACGCCCATGATAAAAGCGGTTAGACTAATTGAGCCTAATGTTAAGTACTTGGCAGGCTTATTGAGTGTTTGCCAAAGGTTCATTAACCATTTCATTTTATATTCCTTATTTCTTTTAGTTCTATCGTAATGTTAATGAGGTACTACACCGCCAAATATCTGAATTAACCAAATAATCAGACCATAGCCGCCGACAGCGAAGACACTTAATATGGGAAATAGCACTACGACAATAAAACCTAATGCTTTCAATTCCTTATGTTTATTTTTTTTACTTTCTTCTTTGTTTTTTTGTTTTGTTGTCATGTTGAAACTCCTATCATTAATTAGAGGAATTGGTTTGATAGGCTTATAGTACATAAGTGATGTGAATGACGATGAAGGTGAAAATGACAGCTTGCGTTAAGTTGTGAAAAAATATGAACAGTATGATATGTAAATATTTAATAACTATAATTCAATTGGTTAACGTATGATTGGTTAATGTATATTAATTGGTTTTTTAGACGCTAAAAGTGAAAAAAAACTAAATCATCAGATTTAGTTGTTTCTTAATAAAATTATTGACAAGTCATTTATTGATTATGAAAAGTTAAGACTTAAAAGCTTTTACTACCACTAAAAACAAAGCGTTGATCAAATATCCTTTGGCCTTCTTTAGATCCGTAGACTTTATGTGAACTATCAATATCTGAGTCGTGATAACGAACATCAATAGTTAAGCCATAGAAGTCTTTGCTCAGCCCTAAGTTCCAGTGTGTCCAACCTTCAGATCCTTCACCTGATAGCTCTTGATACCCAACAGAGCCAGAAATTTTTATGCCATTATCAAACGCTTTACTTGGATGAATTGCATAGTTAACACCGCTCCAACCTTCAACACCAAACCAATCATTTAATGTGGGTGTTATTTCAAGTTCGATATCGACTGGGCCAAAATCCTTAGCAACTTTCATCCAAAGTTCAGTGTAATCCATGTTGTCTACACCAGGGTAACTGTAGTGAAATACAAACATGTTGTAACGAATACCCGTATCACCAAAGGTGCCAAATTTTCCAATATAAGGTGCAAGCACGGCTCTGACATCGGGTGATGATTCAAATTTGTTGGTTGCGCCAAATACACCGGCATATATGCCGTCTTCATGTGTCCAGGTGAAGCTACCTTTAATGGCTGGAATATCGCCATCGGCCACTTCTGACTCACCACGAAATACATAATCAGTGGCCATTTCTAAAGATCCACTAAAGGTACCATTAAATAATTTTTCTTTACTTTGTTCACTACATGCTAAAAAAGGGCAAGATAGTAACATTGTGCCAACAAGAAGACGGTTTACTGTTTTTATTACTTTATTCATAAGGTAGTACTCCAAGATTGATATGAATCAGATCAATTATTTTTGATGCTGTTATTATATCGCCCAGTTATGAACAGCGTTGTGCAGTTAGATGAACACAATATATAAAAATGTTATTAGATTTTTTTGATAACAAGCGAATAGGAATCAAAGCTTGAACGGAAAACATATTTTAGTCGTTGAAGATGAAGCGATAACGCGAGCTAAGTTAGTTGGTTATTTTCAGCACTCGGGCTATCAGGTGAGTGAAGCAGAAAACAAAACACAAATGAATGCGGTATTAGAAAATCATCACATTGATTTAGTCATGTTAGATATTAATTTGCCGGATGAAGATGGTTTGATGATCACGCGAAACTTACGCAGTCGTTCTACTATCGGTATTGTTCTGGTGACAGGGCGTACTGACTCTATTGATAAAATCATTGGCTTAGAAATGGGTGCTGATGATTACGTCACTAAGCCGTTTGAATTAAGAGAGTTGTTAGTTAGAGTAAAAAACATTCTATGGCGAATGTCTCTAACTGAACAAATGCCTGCGATAACAACACAAACTGTTCAAATTGAAGAGGATGACGATCTGTTCCGCTTTGGTCAATGTAGTTTTGATATTCCCAAACGTAAACTACTCAAAAACAATAACCCAGTAAAACTGACTAAAGCCGAATACGACATGTTAGTCGCTTTTGTGGCAAATCCTAGTCGGGTGTTAAGTCGCGACCGATTACTTAATCTTATTGACCATCGGGTTGACGCGCCGAATGACCGAACTATCGATGTACTTGTTCGAAGATTGCGTAATAAGATTGAAGATAATGCCAAAGATCCACAAATTTTCATCACTATTCATGGTGAAGGATATTTATTTGCTGCAGATATAAGTTAAGCTGGATTAAAGTACTTTCTTTTTGGAGAGACTATTAACCCAATAAATAGGTTTAAAGTGACTAGGTGATAAGGATAGCTCAGCATTAAATTGATTTATATTACTCTGGTCGATGGATATTATTTTAGGTGCTTGTTCTACGTTCAGCTTCCCTGTTTGTAAATAATCGACAGCCTGATCAATGGCCATTTTACCTTGTAATACCATTTGATCTGAATTTGCCATCAATATTTTTTTACGTTTTATGCCTCGGTATACCCCATGGCTAAGATAATGACTAAGGATTTTTGGTTGTTGCTCTTTAGGTAATTGCGCTACTTCACTAATAGCCATCTCAGCCATGACGGCATTACCGGCTAAATAATCAATATTTGGATACTTTTTCAAGGTGCTTTTTAGTAAAGAGAATTGCGCTATTTTTTCATTTAAACCATGTTGTATAGTTATTATTTCAATATTACTGTGTGCTAAAGACGCTTGCAGACCTTTTGTCGATTGTAAACTGCCACCGCCACTTTTAGGGCCAGGAAACCAAGCAAGCTGCGCAGGCTGTTGATTAGATTTTATTATATCTTTTTTAATTAAGTATTTACCCAATTTATAGCCCATTTCATACCAAGAAACACCTGTTCTTCCGGTAATGTTTTTGGTGGCAATCTCATTTACTAGGGAAAAAATTGGCGTATGCTGATTTACTTGTATAAGTTTTTGACTTAGTTGTTCAAAATTAACTGAACCAACTAATATAGCGTTTGCTTGCCAGTGAATACATTGTTCAATTTGTCTTAATTGTTCGTCCGTATTTTGATAGCCTCCCGCTTCAAGTACTTTTAATTCAATTGATCTTTGTTTTGCCTGTTCAGTCATGCCAAAATTGATGCTAAGCCAATAAGAATCTTTTAGGTGAGGATAAACTGCGCAAACTTTGATGTTATGTATCGGCTTTTGATACTCGGTAATTTCCAGAGCAGGATGAGCTGCTAATGATAAACAAAGTAAAAAATTAACCATTGCTAGTAGTAAAGCTAAAAATATTTTCACAAAAACCAACTCTATTTAGAAACTCATTAGTCGCTCAGTAAAAGAGGATATTACATTGCACTTTCGTCGAAGTATAGGGAACAAACTATTATTTGCCTTTAGTTTTGTCGCTGGTCTACTCTTGTTTGTTAGCATAGTTGCTTGGAATGGTCTCAATCTAATTGCTAATGCGGGTAACACTATAACGCAACAAACATTACCCATACTTTCAAGTGCTCGAGAATTGGCAAATATTAGCTTACAAATAACCCATGCAACGACGTTATTAAAAAATACCACTAATGAAGAGCAGCGACAAGAAAATAGTCTGCAACTTAAGCAGCTTAATTTAACGATTGAAGAAGAATTTATATCTCTTGAATTACTTCATATTAACAACAGTAATTTAGAACACTTATTAGCACTTAAAAACGAAATCAGTAGAAAAATAGAACGCCTTGATGGTTTTGCAAAAGATAAAATTATAAATAATAAGCAACGAGATGAAAATTTTTGGATGGTAAAGACATCTGTACATGAAATTTCAGATTTGTCTCAATCACAAGTTGCCAATGCCAGTACCTTTGCTCTAGTTCGTTTATCAGGGCTTTATGATTTAATAGACCAAAGGAATAAAGTTGAACAAGCGCAGCAAGATATTGATTTAATTATTGAAGAAGATCTAAACTTACTTGATAAAATGTCAGCGCTAGAACGCCATGCGTTGGAACTTGAACAAATAGCCAACTTAATTCTGTCTACACGGCAATATGAACAATTACATGAGCTTGCTAAGCAAAAAAATAAACACTTGTTGCTTATACATCATTTGGTTAATGCCATTACAGATCCCTATCGAGTTAATCTAGCTCGTTTAGCGTTGGGCAAGCTTAAATTATTTGATGACTTTATTGCTCAACAACAAAAGGCCATTGAACTAGAGCAGAAAAAAAATTTATTACATCAGCATATTTCAAATCAATTAGATCAATTAAACCAAGGGATTTTAAGCTTAGTTGAGCGTCAAGGTGAATTAGCAAAGCAAACGAGTTTACAACATCAAAAACTCGTTTCTTGGTCACAAAATGTTTTCTTAATAACGACCTTGTTATCACTGATTATTATTGTTTTAGTCATGTGGAAAGTTGTTTATCAAGGTATCGTTTTTAAATTGCAAAAACACACGGATGCAATTGAAAAACTGGCAGCAGGAGATCTTGAAATTACTGTAGAGTCTTCAAATGATGAAGAGTTTAAACACATGGCTAATGCGCTAGATGTTTTTCGAGAACAAGCCATTAAAAAGCAACAGCTTGAATATCAGCAGCAACAAACAGAAAAAGAATTACGGTTGCACAAAGAAAACCTTGAACAATTGGTGAATATGAGAACTCAAGAGTTAAGGCTTACCAATGAGAAATTAAATAATAAATCTATAGCACATGATATCGCTAAGCAGCAGGCTGAACAAGCCAACAGGGCTAAGTCAGTATTTTTGGCGAGTATGAGCCATGAAATACGCACGCCGATGAGTGGTATGATCGGCACTTTAGAGCTGCTAACTGATACAAAACTCACACTCGAACAACAAAAGTATGCTGAAACAATTTTATATTCAGGGGAAAGGTTACTCGATATTCTTAATGATATTCTTGACTATTCTAAAATAGAAGCTGGGCATATTGAGCTTTCTTACCGAGCTATTGATTTAGTCAGGTTAGGGCAAGATGTTATCCATTTGATGCAAGCTAGAGCGACAAACAAGGCGCTGTTGTTACGCTTTGAAATGGGACTTAATATTGAAGCTTGGCATCATGCTGACCTTGGAAAATTACGACAAATATTAATCAATTTGATTAATAATGCGATTAAATTCACTCAGCGAGGAAGTATTGTTTTATCTATATCTGCTAGTAATGAAAACAACGCAGGTTCATCAGATATTACATTTTCGGTGACGGATACAGGTTGCGGTATCGCCAAAGATAAACAAGCAGTAGTTTTTAAAGCATTTACCCAAGTAAAAAATTTACAAACATCAACGGGTACTGGCTTAGGTTTGGCAATATGTCAGCGTTTGGTTAGTGCGATGCAAGGGCGTTTATCTTTGATAAGCGAAGAAAATAAAGGTAGCTGCTTTTCGTTTACACTATCTGTTGATAAAGCATCTGCTGAGGAAATTCAGGCACAACAACAAATAATAACGATGCCATCAAATGCGTTATCACAACGCTATAGCGTCTTAATTGTTGAAGATAATGAAATTAACCTTGATGTTGCTTGCGCCTTAGTTGAAAAGCTTGGCCATAGTGTAACTGCAGCTAAAGATGGTACTAGCGCACGTAAACACATGTTAGAAAACCATTATGACTTAGCTCTACTTGATATCAATTTACCCGATATTGATGGGGTCATGCTTTCCAAGCAACTGAAGGCCATAGCTAAAGAAAAACAGCATCACCTTAAAACTATTGCTGTGTCAGCTCATGTTTTCAATGAAGATATCACTAAGTTTATCGCGTCAGGTTTTGATGGTTTTGTTGCAAAACCTGTACAAATGAAAAAACTAAAGCCAAGTATCGCCCAAGTTATGTTAAACGTTGTAGGTTCGCCCAACCTTAGTCATAAAAAAAATAAATTACCAATTTTTCAGAAAAATGAAAGTAATATAGCTACAATTTCGAAAGCTAAAGAGGGCAATGATCTGCCTGATGATAAAAATGACTATCGTCATTCATTATTATTCGATTTTACTATCCTTAACCAAGATGTTGAATATCTAGGCAGTGATAAAGTCAAACAGCTTGCTCTGCTATTTTGCCGTCAAGTTAATACTGAATATAGTGATTTTTACAAGTTATCTGCAGATCAACAAGAACAAAAACTCCATAAACTTAAAGGTGCTGCTATCGCTTTAGGTTTAGTTAGATTACACCATTTATGTCAGCAATTAGAATCACATTGCCAAGCCAGAATTCTGAGTAAGCAGCAGTTACATGTACTTGATGGGTTAATCAATCTATCATCAGTTGAGCTTCATCAATACGCTAAAAATATTTAAATATACTTTTTATCCGCTACATGTCTAACTTTATTTAGACGTAACGCGAGGTGGGGGAGGATATCAATAAAAGAGCCTTTTAAAAAAACGGGTAATACAAGCATAAAAAGGATCAGAAACACTTTAGCTAACATAGCTTAGTAAAGTTGGCTGTTGCTTTTACTAAGGCATCAATAATTTGAGGTTAATTTACTGCATTTCTACCATTTCAAAGATAACAATGGATGTAATTGTTATCTTTCTGTGCAGAGCTGCATGCAGCCTAGGGGCTAGATACCTCCTCCTCCGCGATTATATGCCGTAGTTAGCATCGACAAGTTCGCCAATATTAAACTCTGAAACGATATTTTGGTCTTTCAACCAATTGGAGATATTCGATATGTCAGATTCAGTCACTGAACCATAACGTTCATAAGAAGAAATAAACCCTCCGAAGGAAGTCAGATCTCCACCACCGCCAATACATAAGTTTAAAGAGTCAATATAAACGAAAAAATCATCCATTATTATTGCTAATTCAGACTCTTCCTTACAAGTTAAATTACAATCTAATTCAACCCCCATTACAGCAAATTCATCTAAATAAAGCTTTTTTCTTAATCTACGAGATTTTTGAGAGTGCATAATTTTTCCTTGGTATATAACGAGGCTGTAGAATTTCTTTTTTAGGAAAAACAGCCTCAAAAATGATTGAAAATAAAGCCCCTAAACGTATTGCTACGTGAAATCTGAGGCAATATCTTACTATAAAATAATTTTTACAGGCTATATGAATTTAAATTTCATCCGTCTCACTTTCTACTTTGGAGAAAGTTTATCGCCTCAACGTCACCATAAACAACTAAAAATACTTGGCTAAAATTTATGAGTCACGAGCAAAAGCTAACTGTTTTTTGTCCGTTTTAACACCTTGTGTACGTCCAGCATGTGTACGCAAGGTATAGGTATGAACTAATGAGGTCAAAGTCTTCTGTAGCAAGATCACCATTTATTTAACTTATTGTTATTAAACGCTAACTAGTAGTGAATGGCAAGGGCTTATCCGTGGCGTAGTTCGAAAACACCGGGCATTCAACAAGCATTGAATAGTAAATGGATAGATCAAGGTTCACAACCCTAACCAGAAGGTTTGAATTATGGGTTCTAAATGAAACGTCCTGTGGGGATAGACACGATATATCGCGCATCTGATTTGTACGAAGAGAGAACAGAGTATGCTTGCAAATATAACCGCGTTTTTAGCTGACTTTTTATTACCTTTTATTACCCTTTAATATCGCAGGCTAAGGTGTTAAAAGGTTTTGATAAAGACGTCAATATGGTATTTATGAATCCTGTTTTTGAGTAGGCCATAAGGTAGGGTTTAGACGAATTATTAGATTAAAATCTATTAATATCATAGCTACAGTTATGACAATGGTGACACATACGCTAGTCACGAATGCGATTAGCGTATCGGCGGCAAAAGTGGCGCAATAAAATACTCGTCTTACCCAATAGAGCCTTATGTTGATGTATGAAAAAGCTAAATATTCACCACAACTCATGAAAGCACATAATAAAATACCACGATATATCGTTAAATCGCGATATATCGTGGTTTTATTTTTTAATATGGAATAATTAATCAATAAATACAAGTGCTTATGTTTATTTTTTCTTGGCTCGTTTATTGAAGTAGGGTAAGTACTCAATTATTACCTTGTAAATAATCATGAAGTTTAATATCCAAGAAGAGCAACTTATCATTAAACCCTATAAGTCTGAAAAATCTGTTTATGTTAGGGAACAAAAAGGCTTTTATCAAAAATTTCGCCGTTATATCAACTGGCTTTTAATGTTTGTTTTTATTGCCATGCCTTTTGTGCAATTCAACACTCAACAAGCAGTATTACTGGACGTAGTTACCCAAGAATTTAGAATTTTTAACTTTACTTTTTGGCCACAAGATTTCATCTTACTTGCTGGAGTTTTTCTAGTGGCGGCATTCGCTTTATTTTTTATCACTACTTGGCTTGGGCGCGTATGGTGTGGTTATGTTTGTCCACAAACAGTCTGGACATTAGCGTATGTTTGGGTAGAGCACAGAATAGAGGGCACCCGCAATAAGCGAATTGCATTAGATAAAGCACCTTGGACACTTAGCAAGGTAACTAAAAAAACACTGAAGCATTTGATTTGGCAGTTAATGTCATTATTTACCGCCACGACATTTATCTCCTACTTCGTACCAGTAAATGAACTCTACAGTACGATGCTTACCTTTGATTGGAGTGGAGTAGTCACTTTTTGGGTGCTATTTTTTACCTTAGCTACTTATGTTAATGCGGGTTGGATGAGAGAGCATGTTTGCATTCATTTGTGCCCTTATTCTCGATTTCAGTCTGCCATGTTTGATAAAAACACTCTATTGGTTGCCTATGATGCTAAGCGCGGAGAAAACCGAGCGCCACGCAAGCAAAAAGATGATCCGAAAGCACTTGGCTTAGGTGATTGTGTTGACTGTAACTTATGTGTTGATGTTTGTCCGGCAGGCATAGATATTCGTAATGGCATACAGTATGAATGCATAAATTGTGGGCTGTGCATTGATGCTTGTGATGAAACGATGGAAAAATTTAACTACCCAAAAGGCTTAATTAGTTATACCAGTGAGCAAAAGTTAGCAGGTAAAGAGGTTAAACGTTTTAATTTAAAACTGGTCTCATACGGGACCTTAAGTCTAATATTTATCGTGTTATTAGGCTTATGGATGAGTAATCGAATTCCATTAGAAGTCAACATCATTCGCGACAGAAATGCTTTATATCGCGTCAATTATGAAGGCATAGTTGAAAATACTTATACCTTAAAAATTCTTAATAAAAGCCAAATTCCATTACATTTTGATATTGATGTAATCAATTTAGACTACCCAGAAATTAAGTTGCCCAAAAAGCTTTTTATAGAGGCCGGAGTGATGCAGGAAGTCCCCATTACCTTGGTAATTAATGGTGACTTATTGAAGAAAAAAATAACTGAGATTAGCTTTGCTATTCAATCTATCGAGCAACCTGACATTCAATTACAAAAAAACACGGTGTTTTTTCGAAACTGATACGTCATAGCCATAGGCGCTTGATTAGTATAAGCGCCTCACTTTTATTTTCTGTTTTAGGAACTCTAGGCTTGCCCGTAGGGAGCTAAGCTAGAAAACCAGTCCTGTGTTGCACTACTTGATAAGGGAGTAACCATTATCTTCGTATCGCGCCTTGATCTGGTTTCCTAGCTTAACTCTGAAACTGCATCTTGAGGTGGAACGGGTATAGGTCACTTCATAAAGTTCATATATAACGTAAACCATTAGTTTCTAGGCAGATGACTAGTTGATTTTTCGCTGCACAAAATAAGATTACTGAATAACGTAATAAATCAAAGTATAATTGCGCTATTACCACCAAAGATAGTTAATCAAAGGTATTTAGACACAGTATGGCAGAGCAAATAAATCATCCGGAACTCACCGTTAGGCAAATTGATCTAACTGAAGACCGTACTTCAGATCCAATAACGCCAGATTCAATAAAAGCTGATCTGATAGAAAGTAGTACAGCGATTACTTATCAAAGTACCAATCAAAGTACTGGTCAAAGCAGTGATAAAATAGATAAATCCTCGCCTAAAATTGTGCTTGCCACACTTAATGCGAGGTACTTTCACACCAGTTTTGGTTTACGCTATCTTTACGCTAATTTAAAAGAATTACAGAGTTGTTGTGAAATAAAAGAGTTTATTATCCAAACTCGCGCTATTGATATTGTTGAACAAATTTTAGAAGCAAAACCTGATATTGTTGGTTTTGGTGTTTATATCTGGAACATTGTTGAAACCACCGATGTTGTGAGTTTATTAAAGGTGATAGCACCAGAAATTAAGATTATATTGGGCGGGCCAGAAGTCAGTTATGAAACTGAGCAGCAAGCTATTGTTGGTTATGCAGATTATGTATTGACGGGACCGGCTGATTTAAGTTTTTATCAACTGTGTAAAGACATCATCAATGAAACGGCACCAGATAGAAAAATTATCAACTCGACACCTGTTGCGTTAGCCGAGTTAGAATTACCTTATCAGTATTATACTGATGAAGATTTAAAACACCGTTTGCTCTATGTTGAAGCCTCACGTGGTTGCCCATTTAAATGTGAATTTTGTTTATCGTCTTTAGATAAAACATCTGACCCATTTGAATTAACCTTATTTCTTAAACAAATGGAAGTTCTCTATCAACGTGGTGCAAGAAACTTTAAATTTATCGATAGAACTTTTAATCTAAACATTAATACTACGATGCAAATTATGCAGTTTTTCTTAGACCGAATGACTGACGATCTCTATCTCCATTTTGAAGTGGTGCCCGACCATCTACCTAGAAAATTAAAAGAGTTGTTAACGCAGTTTCCTGAGGGAAGTTTACAATTTGAAATAGGGATACAAACTTTTAATGTTGAAGTGCAAAAGAATATTAGCCGTAAGCAAAATAATGCCAAATCAAAAGATAATTTAATCTGGTTAAAAGATAATACCAATGCACATATTCATGCCGATCTTATTTTTGGTTTACCAGGCGAAACCTTTGACACATTCAAAGATAGCTTCAACCAGCTCTATCATTGTCGCCCCCATGAAATTCAAATGGGTATTTTGAAGCGCTTAAAAGGTAGCCCAATAATAAGGCACACCGAAGCATTTGATCTGCGTTTTAATCCATTACCCCCCTTTAATATATTAAGTACTGACCGGGTTAGCTTTACCACCATGCAACGTATTAACCGCTTTGCTCGATATTGGGACATGATTGGCAATTCAGGGCGCTTTAAGTATTCATTACCCCATATATTGTCAGATAAACCGTTTGATGATTTTATGGCAATTACCGAGTGGATTTTTAATAAAACTGGGCAAATACATAAAATCAATCTGAAAAAATTATTTGAACTACTTTCACAGTCAGTTGAAGCTTTATTTCCAGAAAAACATCAACTTGTTATTTCAAAAATTGAACTAGACTACGAGGCATCAAAATTAAAAAGCCTGTTTAATGGACTCAATCTTTATGCCGTTCCACAGGTAGAGACAACAAGTAAAAATAAGTCATTAAAGCGACAACAACGACATATGGGTTAATGGCCGCAGGTTGGATTTTGGTAAAACCCATATCAGGACTCTACTTTCAATTTTAAAAACAATTCTCAAATACTTTTTTACTGAGGTTTAATATGACTGATTCACCTATTCAAATAGTTTGCGCAAGTTGCAGTACTAAAAATCGTCTAGCCAAGGCTAAGCTTAATGACAACCCTGTTTGTGGGAAGTGTAGAAAACCTGTTCTTTCAACAAGCCCTATTGTCGGCAGTGATAAAAACTTTAGCCGTTATGTTACAGATAATGATTTGCCCGTGGTTGTTGATTTTTGGGCTTCCTGGTGTGGGCCGTGTAAACAATTTGCACCCACTTTTGAACAGATGGCCGTCGAAATGTCTACTCAGGCTTGTTTTGTGAAGTTAGATACAGAACAGAATCAAAACACCGCTAGTGGTTATAATATTCGCTCGATTCCTACTTTAATGATATTTCATCACGGTAAAGAAATTGCGCGACTGTCAGGGGCTCTACCTAAAGCACAATTTAAGCAATGGCTAGCTCAAAATTTACCTGCGTTGTAAAAATAGGATAATTGACCTTAAGAAAGTTAGCCAACTCTCTTAAGGTCAATTATGAAAAAGTTATTTGATGATTTCGCAAGCAGTAAAAGCTTAATCTCCAAAGAACCATGTCATCAAAGCGCTTATCTTGGTTGGTAATTTATATTCACATTGTTAAGTAACAATTTTACTTAACAATGTGAATATAGACAAATTCATAAATAACAGTTGTTGAGTACTCTATTTAGGCCTCGCTTTATTCATGGCTTGCGCTATTTGCTTTACCGAGTTTATTTGCCAAAAATTCTCTAATAGCACAGGTAACTTTTGTAACCAATTAGGGTGTTGATCAATAGTACCTGGGATATTCACTTGTTCTGGAATTTCCAAGGCGTCTTCTAGTGGAATCAGTTGAATATGGCTAGGAGAAGCCGCCAAATATTTTTGTACGGCAATACTCAGTTCGGTATTCATTACTGCAGGATTCAATTCCGGCGCCTTACTCATGTCTATTACTTGTAAATCGTTTAAAGCGGCAATGAGATTGTCACGTTCATAGGCCCGAGCATCTCTGTCAGCCTGTCCTGCTTCATCATTAGGATAAAGATTAAGTTGTTGACGCCACTGTAAGTCTCGCCCCTGCCACCAACCTGTTAATGTGGCGGTATCATGAGTCGCAATGGTTACAATTGATTGAGTGGGGAAGTTTTCAGGGCGTTTGAATAAGCCAGAGTCCCATCGTTCAAAAAACAACACTTTGAAGGACAAAAGGCCTGCATTTTGAATAGTTTCGCTAAACCCATCAGGAACATTACCTAAGTCTTCACCAATAACAACACAATTATTACGACGAGATTCTAAGGCGATAATTCGTAAAATATCATCCCAAGGAAAACTAATATAAACACCTTCCCCGGCTTCCATACCGGGTGCTACCCAATATTGACGCATCAAGCCTAGAATATGATCAATACGTAAAGCCCCCGCATATTGCATACTGCTACGAAGTGCTTTTACTAAGGGTTGATAGCCTTGTTTTTGCAATGCAACAGGGTTAATAGGCGTTAGTCCCCAATTTTGTCCTAGCGCGTTCATATTATCTGGTGGTGCGCCAATAGAAGCGCCAGCAACATAAACCTCTTTATCAGACCACACATCAAAACCTGAACCATCGCAGCCTACGGCTAAATCTAGATATAAGCCAATAGCCATCTTTTTATCGATTGTACATTGTGTAACCGCACTTAATTGTTTATGTGCTAGCCATTGTAAGAAACAAAAGTATTCAATACGCGTAGTATGAGAATGTTGAAATTTTTGCACCTCTGTACTACTTGGATCTTGAAATTTAGTTGGCCAATCGGGCCAGCCATAGGCATTTTCATCCGCCAAATTAAAATGCTCATATAACGCATCAAACGTGGCAAAACGATGTAAGTCGTTACCTTTTTTTTGTTTGAACTCATCAAATTCTGCTGACATTGCTTTATAAGGTTCGGCTTTATTGGTCGATGTCTGGTGTAGACAAAAATCTTCAAACAACAATTGGGTTATTTCATATTTAAGCTTTGCGACACTAGGGTAATCAACAAATTCACTTGCTTTGGCATTGGCAATATTTTGTTGAAATGTTTCATTTTTTACTTTTGTCTGTGCTAATTCACAAAGCTCAAAGTTCGGTATGTTGGTTACGTCGATATAAAGCGCGTTTAAAAAAGAACGGCTTGATGGCGAGTAGGGGCTTCGGTGAGCAGGGTTGTGTTGATATAACGGGTGGAGTGGGTTTAAGCCGATAGTGGATGCTTGTTGTTCAGCTGATTTCTCAACAAGTTGACATAGATCGGTAAAATCTCCCATCCCCCAGTTGTTGTTACTTCGTAGTGAATATAACTGCGCGGTATAACCCCACGCTTTGTTAGGTGAAGCTTCCATAGGGCTATAACACGTTTTAGGCGCGACGATTAGCGGGCAGCTAGTTTGAGTGTTATCAACGTTGATTTCAAATTGGTGATAACCTTGCTCGAGCGTGGGTAAGGGTAATTGATATTGACAATAGTGTTTTTGATCGATCGTTATTACATCGATAAGTGGCATGTCGTTAACGTTAATAGAGTTGGAAACTTCACTACCTACTTCAGAAGTGATCTTCCAATTGATTATTTGATTTGATTTTTTAGGGAGACTTATTGTTATGGTATGTTCTTCTTCAAGCTTAACTACATGAACGGTAGGTAATATGTTTATCCATTTACCCTGCTTTAAAAGTGCAATAGATTCAATTAACGACACGTCATCTAACTCGAATCCCATTGCCTGTAATAAAGCTCCCCTAGCAGCGTCTGTTGCAATCACTTGGTCACCGAATGTACCCGTGTAACTTGAGTGAAACCCTACAATATCGGCTAACTGTGCAATGAGACTCATTAAAATTCCTTTCCGGTTGTGAAATAAAATTACATTTTGTTGTAAATTTAACTACATATAGGTTACTATTAAAACACATAAAGCGTTTTCTTTCACTTTTATTAGCTGTTTTAGACTAAAATGTAATTAACTTACAGTAAGTGAGTGGCTACACAATTAAAAGACTACCATTACTTTACTGCAATGTTGCTAATTTTTTTAGAGTCGGTCTGATTTCTGCTTTTTTATTGAGCCGTCATACAAAACGGTTATTATTAATAGAAAATGATCATTATAGGCGGTGACTTATACCGTTCTGCACTGATATAACACAAAGAACAGTTATAAATTAATAATTATATTATTACTGGAGATACAACAATGTTAACAAAGAAATTTTTTAAAACTAAAAATGAAGCTGAAGTGACTTTTGAGTTTACCAGGGCTGATGTGACATCGGCTGTTTTGGTTGCTGATTTTAATGATTGGCAAGCCATTGAAATGAAATTTAATAAAAAAGCTAATGTGTTTAAAACCAAAGTTAGATTACCTAAAAATGGTATTTTTCATTTTCGTTATCTGTTGAACAACACTGAATGGGAAAATGATTATAAAGCTGATCAGTATTTGCCTAATGAATTTGGCACTGAAAACAGTGTGGTAAATACTACGCCGTAACATACCATTTATGCGCCCTGATTATGAATCGCTCAGACTTCCTGAAACGAACAGATTCAAGTGAAGCCATTATACTGACTTGTGGTTAAATGGTGTAAACCCAAAGGACTATTATTTATTTGTCGTTTGCTAATTAATGTTTTATCTTTATTTAGCCAAAGCACTGCCATTTTGTCGTTGGCTTTGTAGTACTAAACGTTAAGTTAAATGGTAGTTATCAACTTTTTTATGGCTGGAGAAACATGGAACAATATAGAATGGAACCGGGAAGAGTCTATCCAATAGGATCGACTGTGGGCGACTTTGGTGTTAATTTTGCTTTATTTTCAGCGCATGCTGAAAAAGTTGAACTGTGTATTTTCGATGAGCAGGGTGACCAAGAATTAAAACGTTTTGTTTTACCCATGTGTGAACATAACATTTGGCATGGTTTTCTTCGAGGCGCTAAAGCGGGCCTAGTCTATGGTTATCGGGTTTACGGACCTTATAGACCAGAGTTTGGTCACCGCTTTAATCATCATAAATTATTATTAGACCCTTATGCAAAAGCTTTAAAAGGAACATTTGAATGGTCTGATCGCCACTTCGCCTACGACATTAATGATCCTAAGCAAGATTTATCCTTCGATGCTAGAGATAATGCCGATGTTATGCTCAAAGCCATTGTGATGGACCCCTCTGCTCCTCTCGTACCCAAAACACCTATCGCTTGGAAAAACACGGTTATTTATGAAGGCCATGTAAGGGGATTAACTGAACTTAACCCAAAAATTCCTGAGCAGTTACGAGGGTCTTTTTTAGGTCTTAGCCATCCGGCGATGATCGCCCATTACCGAGCTATTGGTATTACAACGATAGAATTATTACCGGTACAGCAATTTGTTTCTGAGCAGTTTTTAGAAGATAAAAAACTCTCTAATTATTGGGGATATAACTCGCTTGCTTTTTTTGTTCCCCATAAAGATTATTTAAACCAACATCAAATAAAAGATTTTCAACGTATGGTTGATGAACTACATCAAGCAGGATTTGAAGTGCTTATTGATGTGGTTTACAACCATACTTGTGAAGGTAACCGGTTAGGTCCTACATTAAGTTTTAGAGGAATAGACAACAGTTCTTATTATCGTTTAAATCCGTCTGAAAAACGTTATTACATCAATGATACTGGCTGTGGCAATACGCTAAATATTAGCCATCCTCGTGTTTTACAAATGGTAATGGACAGCTTACGTTACTGGGTACAAGTGATGGGTGTTGATGGTTTTAGGTTTGATTTAGCCACTATTTTAGGACGTGAATTACAAGGGTTTGATAAAAGTAACGGCTTCTTAGATGCTATCTTACAAGATCCTATTCTTAATAGTGTCAAAGTGATTGCAGAGCCTTGGGATATTGGACCAGGAGGTTATCAATTAGGCGGATTTCCTGCACCATGGTCTGAATGGAATGATCGCTATCGGGACACCATTAGACGTTTTTGGCGGGGTGATAAAGGTATATTACCTGAATTTGCCCGGAGAATTCACGGCTCAAGTGATATTTTTGAGCACGATGGTCGTCAGCCTTATGCCAGTATTAATTTCCTTTGCAGCCATGACGGTAATACTTTACATGATCTAGTGAGCTATCAAGATCGCCATAATGAAGCCAATGGTGAGAATAACAGGGATGGCCATTCCGATAACTTTGCACATAATCACGGTGTTGAAGGCGAAACAACAGATAAAGATATTTTAGCTCTTCGGTTACGGCAAATTAAAAACATGCTGGCAACCTTAATGCTTTCTCAAGGCGTACCTATGATACTTGCCGGTGATGAAGTAGGGCGTAGTCAAAAAGGTAATAACAATGCCTATTGCCAAGATAACGACATTAATTGGCTTAATTGGGAAGGCGATGCGTTATATGCAGAAGACCTAAAACCTTTTGTAGCCAGTTTGACGAACTTAAGAAAACGCTTTTCTATGCTCGCACATGATCGTTTTATTCATAGTGACGATAACGACTCTGCTGTGAATATTACCTGGTTCCATCAGTCAGGTTTTGCTATGCAAAAAGAGCATTGGCACTCCCATCATGCTGCAACTTTAGGGTATTTGATAGAAGAGAAAGAACCTGATTCACCGGTTATCTTATGTCTTTTTCATGCTGGAAAAGAACCGATAGAATTTCAATTACCAGAAATTGACAGCATAGATCATTGGCAAGTAGTTATTGACACTACAGCCAGTGATGCTACCGCTAGTGAAGAGCAAAGCGAACTACCTTTGATACCGGCTGAGCGGATAATAACTATGGCACCATTTTCAACGATTGTTTTATTAAATGATAAATAATAAGTAATAAATAATAGGATTGACTGATTGATGAATAAGAATAATAAATCATGTGAAATCACTGCGTCAAACGGCAGTGTTTTAATGAACGAAGAAACCTTTACTGAAGATTTAGCCCGACATTTCCATTTTTCATTAGGTCGTGACAAAGTACAAGAATCGCACTTATATTTATATAACGCACTTGCCATCACTATTCGCGATCGCTTAGTAGCCCAGTGGAGACAAACACGAGAATCTAGAGGACATCAACGCAGAGTTGGTTATATTTCTCTGGAGTTTTTGATGGGCAGAACACTTAATAATGCCATTTTAAATTTAGATTTAGATGACACTGTTCGTGATGCCCTCAAAGGGTATTGCTGTGATTTAGAAGATGTTGAGCAAGCAGAACATGATGCGGGATTGGGTAACGGTGGTTTAGGCCGATTAGCCGCTTGTTTTTTAGATAGTTGTGCCAGTTTAGCTTTACCTGTGATTGGTTATGGTATTCGTTACGAATATGGCATGTTCAATCAACAAATTAAAAATGGTAATCAAGTAGAGCATCCTGACAATTGGTTACGAAATGGCAATCCATGGGAAATTGCTGCCCCTGAAAAAGCCATAAGAGTTAAATTTTTTGGTCATGTCGACGTGATTAATGAACGTAATGGCAAGCAGTACCGTCAATGGAATAATACCCACGATGTACTTGCCGTACCTTACGATATGCCAATTCCTGGTTATCAAAATGGCATTGTTAATACCCTAAGGTTATGGAAGTCTGAAGCGACCGATGAATTTGATCTTGATGAATTCAATGCCGGTAGTTATACCGAAGCGGTTGCTAGAAAAAATTTAGCTGAACAAATTACTATGGTGTTGTATCCAAATGACAGCAGTGAGAATGGTAAAGAACTTCGTCTGAGACAGCAGTACTTTCTATCTTCAGCCTCATTGCAAGATACCGTTAATAGTTATATTGACAATTGTGGTGATAACTTTGATCAATTTGTTGAACTCAATAGTTTTCAATTAAATGACACTCATCCAAGTATTGCCATTGCAGAGTTGATGCGCATATTAATTGATGATCATGATATGACATGGGATAACGCGTGGAGTATAACCTCTCAAACTATGGCCTATACAAACCACACTTTATTACCTGAAGCGTTAGAAAAGTGGCCAGTCAGATTATTTGAAAATTTATTACCACGTATTTTAGAAATCATTTATGAAATTAATGCTCGTTTTCTTCAAGAGGTTGCTGTTTCTTGGCCAGGCGATTCCCATAAGCAACAAGCATTGTCATTAATTGAAGAAGGCCATGAACCCAAAGTGCGAATGGCACACTTAGCCATTGTCGGCAGTTATTCAGTTAATGGCGTGGCGGCGTTACATACCGAGCTCTTAAAATCCGGGTTATTTAACGACTTTTATCAACTATGGCCGGAAAAATTTAATAACAAAACCAACGGGGTTACGCCACGTCGTTGGTTATCACATTGCAACACTAGTTTAGCTGAACTTATCTCAAGTAAAATTGGTAAAACATGGGTTGCAGATTTCGCCGATGTTGCTCAATTACAACCATTTGCAGAAGAGAAAGCCTTGCATAAAAAATGGCAAGCGAGTAAAAAACAGAATAAAACCGTTTTAGCTAACTTTGTTGAACAAGCAACAGGGGTTAAATTTAATGTTGATATGATGTTTGATGTGCAAGTAAAACGCATTCACGAATACAAACGTCAGTTACTTAATATTTTGCATGTGATTGGTTTATATGACCAAATTCGAAAAGGTGACACCGCTGATCTTACGCCGCGTTGTGTTCTTATTGGGGGTAAAGCCGCGCCGGGTTATGCGATGGCGAAAGAGATTATTAAATTAATTAATAATGTTGCAGACACCATCAATTTAGACCCTAAAGCGTCTAAATACTTAAAAGTCGCCTTTATTCCAAATTACAATGTTTCTGCGATGGAAATTATTTGCCCGGCTACTGATTTATCGGAACAAATCTCAACCGCTGGTAAAGAAGCATCGGGCACCGGTAATATGAAATTCATGATGAACGGTGCACTTACCATTGGTACGTTAGATGGCGCAAATATTGAAATTAGAGATGCTGTCGGCGCAGATAATTTTTTCTTATTTGGTGCGCAAGCTCATGAAATTAAAGCTATTCGTGAAAATTACCAACCGAACGATATCATTGCTAATTCTGATGTATTATCGTCAGTAATGCATTTATTAGAAAGTGGTCACTTTAATTTATTTGAACCGAGAATTTTTGATTCAATCATTAATTCTATTCGTGACCCACAAGATATGTGGTTAACCGCTTATGATTTTGACAGTTATTTTCAAGCTCAACGTCGTGTTGATAAAGCTTACCAAGATCAAACGTTGTGGACCAAAATGAGTATTTTAAACACTGCGGCTAGTGGTGTGTTTTCGAGCGATCATACGATCAGGCAGTATCGAGATGAAATATGGAAGCTTTAGCCTTATTTTTACCAATTTGGCGATCAGTGTTTGTTAATAAAGGTTTGAAAAGGAGGCATTATGCCCAAGTATGAAAATCGTAACATCAGTAACTTAACTCGTGAAACATATGCAATGGTTCTGGCGGGAGGGAGAGGTTCTCGCTTATACGAATTAACCAACAGACGCGCAAAACCAGCCGTTTATTTTGGTGGTAAGTTTAGAATCATTGATTTTCCATTATCTAACTGTATTAATTCAGGTATTAAAAGTATCGGTATTGCTACCCAATATAAGTCTCACTCACTAATACGGCATGTAAACCGCGGCTGGGGTCACTTTAAAAAGGAATTAGGCGAGTCAATTGAAGTACTGCCAGCATCACAGCAAAATGGTGAAGGTTGGTATGTTGGTACCGCTGATGCGGTTTACCAAAATATTGATATTATCCGCAGTGAAATGCCAAAATATATAATGATTTTATCAGGTGATCATGTTTACAGAATGGATTACGGCCCATTATTAGCCTCTCACGTGGCCACTGGCGCAGACATGACCGTCTGTTGTATTGAAGTCCCGGTTGAAGAAGCAGCTGGCGCTTTTGGTGTAATGACTGTAAAGGAAGGTAGTCGCGTTTGTCGATTTGATGAAAAGCCTGCTAATCCTTCTGAAATACCAGGAAAGCCAGGTATCACATTAGCATCAATGGGTAACTACGTTTTCAACACTGAGTTTTTATTTGAGCAATTAGAAAAAGACGCAGCAGAAGAAGGCTCTACCCACGATTTTGGTAACGATATTATTCCAAAAATAATTGAATCGCATAATGTATATGCTTTCCCATTTAAAGATCCAAACTCTGAGAAACAACCTTATTGGCGCGATGTAGGTACATTAGACTCTTTCTGGGAAGCTAACATGGAATTAGTGACTCCTGAGCCAGAGTTAGATATGTACGATAGAAACTGGCCTGTATGGACTTATCAGGAACAAACTGCACCGGCTAAATTTGTTTTTGATGAAGACGGAAGACGGGGTATGGCTGTTGACTCAACGGTATCTGGTGGTGTGGTTGTTTCTGGTTCGATGGTGAAAAAATCTTTATTGTTTTCAGAGGTTCGGGTGAATTCTTTTTGTCATATTGAAGGATCCGTTATTTTACCTAATGTGAATATTCGCAGACACTGTAAAGTGATCAAAGCGATTGTTGATAGCGGTTGCGATATCCCTGAGGGTATGGAAATTGGTGTTAATCATGACAACGATCGAAAAAATGGCTTTAGGGTTACCGATAAAGGTGTGGTGTTAGTCACTCGTACTATGCTTACCGACTTGGCAGCGCGTTAATACTCATTACTAATACCAAATAAAGTAATGTACTAATTCATTAGTTATTTTATTTGGTATACTTTGTCATTGAGTTGTATTGATTTTAAAGAAATAATTTTATATAAAACAATTATTTACTGTAATGTTTACAGTGAATAGTTGTTGTCAAAAAAGTTAATTAGGAATAACCATGAAAAACCAATTCATTAGCTTGTTAGCCAAAGAAGATATTTTGGCTTTGCTTGAGGCGAAACATCAAGATGTTTTCTCTGTATTGGGTATGCATAAGCACCCAACTGAAAATGGTCTAATTGTCAGATCGTTTTACCCTGATGCACTTAGTGTTGAGGTTATTGATAGCAAAACTAATAAATTGGTGGCGTTACTTAATTTAGTCGATCCAGCAGGGCTTTTTGAAGGAAAACTAGGGCGACGACGAAATGCGTTCAGTTATCGTTTACGCGTATCCTATAAAGAAGAAACCTTGGTGGTAGACGATCCATACAGCTATCCTTCGATGATAAATAATGATGATCTTTATCTTTTCTGTGAAGGAACTCACGAAAAAACCTATCAATGGATGGGAGCTCACCAGATAGAAGTAGATGATGTGGTAGGTAAGGTTCAAGGAACTCATTTTGTTTTATGGGCGCCAGATGCCTCTCGAGTTTCTGTGGTGGGTGATTTCAACTTTTGGGATGGTCGGCTTCATGTTATGCGCAAACATCCTGCGGCAGGTGTATGGGAGATATTCCTACCTAATATTGGCGAAAATACTCGTTATAAATATGAAATCGCAGATAAAAATGGCCAGATACAGCCTTTAAAAGCAGATCCGTATGCTTCTTCTATGCAGCTTGCGCCTGAAACGTCATCTAAAGTTGTTAATAACAATGTCTATCAGTGGCAAGATGATCAGTGGATGAATGAGCGCGCCGCGTCATCGGATCCTTATCATGGTCCAGTTTCCATTTACGAGGTGCATTTAGGCTCTTGGAAAAGAAACGTAAAAAGCTATTCTGAAGGCATTGATGAAAATAACGCTGATACTTCGCATTCACCTAGTTATTTAACGTACCGTGAATTAGCTGAGCAATTAGTACCTTATGTGGTAGAAATGGGCTTCACACATTTACAACTGATGCCAGTAAGTGAATATCCTTTTGACGGTTCTTGGGGTTATCAACCCATAGGACTTTTTGCACCTACCGCACGTTTTGGTAGCGCAGCAGATTTTAAATATTTTGTTGATTGCTGTCATAAGGCTGGTATTGGCTTGTTACTTGATTGGGTTCCGGGACATTTCCCTACCGATGAACACGGTACAGGTAAGTTTGATGGCACATGTTTATATGAGCATGAAGACTTACGTAAAGGTTTTCACCCGGATTGGAAAACTCTAATTTATAACTATGGTCGTTCAGAAGTCCAAAGTTATTTAATCAGTAATGCTATTTATTGGTTAGATCAATTCCATATTGATGGCTTACGTGTTGATGCCGTTGCCTCAATGTTGTATTTAGATTACAGCAGAGAAGCAGGTCAGTGGTTACCAAATATTCACGGAGGTCGAGAAAACTTAGAAGCCATCGAATTATTACAGCAAGTGAATAGCCGTGCTTATTTAAAACACCCTGGTGTGATGATGGTTGCGGAAGAATCCACCGCTTGGCCAGGTGTCTCTAAGCCGGTGGATAGTGGTGGTTTAGGTTTTGGTTTTAAATGGAACATGGGCTGGATGAATGACACGTTAAAATATATGGAACGTGATCCTATTCATCGTCAACATCATCATAATGAAATGACCTTTGGTTTAGTTTATGGTTTTAGTGAGAACTTTGTTTTGCCATTAAGCCATGACGAAGTAGTCCATGGAAAAGGTTCATTATTGAATAAAATGCCTGGAGATGATTGGCAAAAATTTGCCAATTTGCGCGCATACTATGGTTTTATGTGGACCCATCCAGGTAAAAAATTACTGTTTATGGGCTGTGAGTTTGCCCAGCGCGATGAGTGGAATCATGATCAAAGCTTAGATTGGCACTTGCTTGAGCAAGACAGCCATAAGGGTATTCAATCGTTAGTAAAAGATTTGAATCACGCTTATCAAAATATTCCAGCTTTATATGAACTTGACTGCGATAGTAGCGGGTTTGAATGGCTTGACTCGCAAAATAGTGAACAATCTATATTGGTTTATTTGCGAAAAGGACAAGCAGGCACTGCTCCGGCATTAGTTGTGGTTAACCTAACACCAGCAAGTTACAACAATTATTGTGTTGGTGTCCCTTTGTCGGGCTATTACCGTGAATGTTTAAATACTGATAGTGCTAAGTATGGTGGTAGTAATGTTGGTAATGGCGGTGGTGTAGGCTCTACAAACGAAGGCTATGCGGGTCAAGAAAATCAACTGTCTATATCGATTCCTCCGCTGTCGACGATGATTTTTGAATGGCAAGAAAACAGCTAAATTATTTGATTAGAAATGAGAAGTTAACAATTAGAAGTAATAATTATTTTTTAAGGATATGTGATGACAACTGAGCAAGTGAAACAACCTAAGCAAGTTAAGCAAATTAACACTCAAGCCTATTCAGATCAAAAACCAGGTACGTCAGGGTTAAGAAAAAAAGTAACTCAATTCCAACAAACGGGTTATTTAGAAAACTTTGTTCAGGCTGTATTTAACACTATTGCGCCATGTACGGGTAAAAAATTAGTATTAGGTGGTGATGGCCGTTTTTATAATCGTGAAGCCATACAGGTTATTATTCGCATGGCAGTCGCTAACGGTTTTGCACATATATTAGTGGGTAAGGGCGGCATTTTATCAACACCAGCAGCCTCTTGTGTGATCAGAAAAAATGAAGCGTGTGGCGGTATTATTTTATCAGCTAGTCATAACCCCGGCGGACCAGACGAAGATTTTGGCATAAAATTCAATGGGGAAAATGGAGGACCTGCGCCTGAAAAACTTACCGATGCTATTTTTCAACAAACCTTGTCTATGGAGCATTATCAAACGGTAGAAGCAGATGATATTGAACTGGATCAACTAGGGTCATTGCAAATAGCACAGTGTCAAATTGATATTATTGATCCCGTTAGTGATTATGCTGATTTGATGGAGTCGATGTTTGACTTTGATGCCATGAAGGCACTGATCACAAAAGGCGATTTTAGATTGTGTTTTGACGCCATGCATGCCGTTAATGGGCCTTACGCCAAAGAAATACTTGAAAACCGACTAGGTGCTTCCGTTGGTACAGTGATTAATGGCGTACCATTAACTGACTTCGGTGGTGGACATCCAGATCCAAATTTAGTTCATGCCCATGAGCTTGTCGCTTTACTACATGGTGATGATCCCCTTGATTTTGGTGCCGCTTCGGATGGCGATGGCGATCGAAATATGGTGTTAGGCAAAGCTTTTTATATTAACCCTTGTGACAGTTTAGCTATATTGACCGCTAATGCTCATTGTGTTCCGGCTTATGCCAAGGGTATTTCGGGTGTTGCTCGTTCAATGCCAACAAGTCGAGCCGTAGATCGCGTAGCCAAAGCAATGAATATTCCGTGTTATGAAACACCAACCGGTTGGAAGTTTTTTGGTAATTTATTAGACGCAGGTAAAATAACGCTATGTGGTGAAGAAAGCTTTGGTACTGGCTCGGATCATGTCAGAGAAAAAGATGGCTTATGGGCCGTATTGTTTTGGCTTAACTTAATTGCAGTAAAAAAACAGCCAGTAAGTGAGATTGTAAGAAATCATTGGGCACAATATGGTCGTGATTACTTCACTCGTCATGACTATGAAGCAGTAGACAGCGCAAATGCACATGAGATGATCAGCCAGTTAAAAGCAAAAATAGCGTTGTTACCGGGTCAGATAGTTGCGGGTGTTGAAATAGAATCAGCTGATGATTTTCAATATATTGACCCCGTTGATAATAGTAAAACCACCGCGCAAGGCGTTCGCATTTATTTAAAAAATGGTGGACGTATTGTCTTTAGACTTTCAGGCACTGGCACTAAAGGGGCAACCTTAAGGGTTTATTTAGACCGCTACGAAAATAATCCTGAGCTGTTAGAACAAGAAACACAACAAGCCCTGAATGAGCTAATTCAAGTGGCAGAAGCCGTTGTTGGTATTAAACAGTTTACCGGAAGAGAAAAGCCAGATGTCATCACATAACGGGTATAATACCAAATGCACTAAATAAGTGATCATTTTAAGGCGGTCTAAATATCCAATAACGGCGTTGCTTTCAATCACAATAGCCAGCTATTGCTCAATTAAGCGCCTTGTTCTTGAAGATTTATCCACGCTAAAAATTGATCACTAACTTAATGCAGTTGGTATAATGTGATTTCAAAATAGGTTCTCAAGATGATTTTGTAACAGAGCCATAAAATAATAAAAAATGAAGGTGTTTAAATGAAGATATTAATGGCTGCTGCTGAAAATGATGCATTACCACGTGGAAAAGTGGGTGGAATTGGCGATGTTGTTCGTGATATTCCGCTTGCTTTAGCGAATGCTGGCCAACAGGTTGACGTAGTAATGCCGGGCTATGGTAGTTTTTCTAAGCTTCCAGGTGCCCAGCATGTGACTTCGTTGCAAGTGATGTTCGGTGGACAGTCTCAGTCTATTGATATTTATAGTGTTTCATTAGACGATTCATCAGAAAAAGTTACTCAATGGGTGATCGAACATCCTTTATTTGCTATCGGTGGTGCAGGTAAAATCTATTGTGATGATCCAGACAACAGACCCTTTGCATCTGACGCAACTAAGTTTGCCTTATTCAGTGCCGCTGTTGCTAAAGCCATTATTAGTGATGTTTTTGGTGAGATTGACGTATTACACTTACATGACTGGCATACCGCAATGGTGCTAGTGCTGCGAGCCTATGATCCTGAATATCAAAAATTAAAAGCTATTAAAACAGTTTACACCATTCACAATTTGGCCTTACAAGGTATTAGACCAATCGATGGCGATGAATCGTCGTTAAAAGCTTGGTTCCCCTATTTACCCTTTGATTATAACCAGATCAGCGATCCCCGATATCATAATTGTATTAACCCTATGCGTTCAGGTATTAACTTGTCAGATAAAGTGCATGCTGTGTCACCAACTTATGCCAAAGAAATATTATCCCCAAGTCATGTTGAACAGGGTCAATACGGCGGCGAGGGCTTAGAAAATGATTTACGCTATGCTAATGATACCAAAAGGTTGCACGGCATTTTGAATGGCTGTGAATACCCTGATAAAGTGAATGTTCGTCTTACGTTAAAAGCCTTAATGAAACTGTCTGAAAAAGAAGTTATTAAATGGATAGCAGACAAATATCTGCTTGATAACGCACATTTAATTGCGATGACACGTTTAACGCAACTGGTAGCAAAAAAGTATAAAAAACAACCTTTAGTCATAACGTCGGTCGGGCGAATTACCGACCAAAAAGTCCGTCTTTTTCAGCAAAAAATGCCCAATGGTCAAACAGCAATTGAACACTTATTAAGTATTTTATCTGATAACGGTGTTTTTATTTTATTAGGTAGCGGTGATAAAAAATTAGAAGGCTTCTTAACTGATATCGCATCAAAAAATACTAATTTTATTTTTTTGAAAGGATACTCTGAAGCGTTATCTGAAAGCATGTATAGCTCGGGTGATTTATTCTTAATGCCAAGCTCATTTGAGCCTTGTGGCATTAGTCAAATGTTGTCAATGAGAGCAGGGCAACCCTGTTTAGCCCATAGTGTCGGTGGATTAGCTGACACTATTATTGATAATGAAAACGGTTTTACTTTTAATGGTGACAATCCGTTGCAGCAAGCTGAAAATATGCTCAGCTGTTTTCAGTCAGTATTAGATATAAAACAAAATAACAAAATGAAATGGGATACCATCTCAACTAATGCCTTAAAAGCGAGATTTTTATGGCGTGATGTCGCACATGACTACATTAAAAGTTTATATGGTAAGTAAGCATTAGATAAAATCTTTTAAACTATTGAATCTTCAAGTAATACAGGGTGTATACCCTGTATTTTCCATCATGTATTGATAAAATTTTCTCCACCGTTATCGTGCCCTCGATCTTTACTTGCGCTCGTTAAAGCATAACAATTATTTCACAGTCATTGTGGAAGTTGCCATGGCATCACAGACAAATGTGATGGTGGCTTGATATATACCTTTCTATTATATTCTTATCTAGTACGTTCTTTTTAAGCCTTAGTTATAAACGAATTAATTACTCTTTGAAGAGAACTTGATGGCTTGGATAAGAAATCTGTTGTCATAACGATATCGCTTCATGTCAAACTGACTACGCCATACTGACACAAGTGTGTAATATCGTTTGTCATCTGTGATTAAAAATAATAACTTTCAATTTTATCATAAAACAGCAGCCCTTTATTGGCGGCGTATACACAAGCGATATGATTATAATTTGGTTTGAATTTCTAATGTCAGCAACAATGTGACGTAGTTGGAATGATATATGCTCTAGTTAATATAATGCACTTTAAGATTCTAATAGCCTTATCGTTTTAAATAAAATAACGCTTGAATTTAGCGTTGTTTTGAGAAAGAAATATCACGGATATAAATATAAATACTTGTGTTCGGTAAATTTAATATGAGGAAAAATCATGAGATTCCATCAAATAAAAGAAGTTTATCAACACATTCTAAATGTTAATAAACGGTTTGAAACTTTATGTGAACAACTGTTAATCGAGACTAAAGACGAAAGAATACGTATGTATATCTATTTTCTGTTAAAAAAACAGCATGACAACAATGACTACCTTAAAAATTTAATTAAATCAGAATCTCACAAGGTTATTGATAGCTGGGTAGATGAAGAAATTGAAAATAAAATTACAAAAAACTTTATAGAATATGAGCAACGAAAAATTCTTACGGTAGATGACATACTTAATATTAATCTTGAAATAATTGAAATAATCAATAATTGGTTATTAATAATAGTAGATGTATCGACAAATCAAACAGTGAAAGAACATATGCTTGATTTAATTGAGAGACAGACACAACAAAGTCATCAACTTGTACACTCGGCTCACAGAATGGATGATATGTGATAATAAAAAATGCACCTTGATTATGAATCGCTCAGACGTCCTGAAACGAGCATCTTCAAGTGGCGCGGGTATACACCCATTGGTATTAAACATAGGAACACACAATGAATAAAATTCCTGAAAATTTTGTAAAATATAAATCTACTCCGGTTTTTGAAAAAGATAGCGTACCAAAGATGTTTCTTCACCTGCACAATACTCGTGCTGGCGTATATGGAAAAATATGTGTAATTTCAGGTACTCTAAAATTTTTTGGTTTTACACAAAGAAAGGGCGATATTGAACAAGAAATATCAATCCCAGCGGGCGACTTCGCGGTTTCACCACCTGAGTACTGGCATAAAGTGGAATTTTTAACAGAGAATACAAGGTTTAAAGTTGATTTTTATGCTCAGGAGGGCTCTAAAATAGTATCAGATAATATATCTGAGCGTAGCGACTAACGTTTTTCTCTTGTGGCTAAACATAAGAGAAAACGTACATCTTTTTTTTCAGTGGTCATTTCGTGACTAGTGATATCGCTGGTGCTATTCCAGCTTTGTGGCATTGACGGCAGGCTTGTTCTATTACTGTTTGTCTAAGTCCTTACGAAATACACCTTCTTTTATCACCGACTACCTCCGTAAATTCTCCTTTGATATGGGTAACTTTACCTATCGCCATTATTAAGCGGACTATTAATTGAGCCATGAATTCAGGTAAGTCGCGCAATTAACAATACGTTTTTTGTGATGTCTATTTGGTTTCATATTGATGACGTTTTGACATCGAAATTTTATTTTAAATATTTATGTTGCTCTATCTTTATGATTTAAATGTATTTTTATTGTTGGCTTTGTTTTTGCTATGTAAGTGACGTTAAATCAAAATTTAAGTTAAAGTCAAATTATAGGATAGTTAAATGAATAAAATAAAATCAATGCTTCTTGTCTCAATGCTTTTAGTGAGTGGTAGCTCTAATGCTGATGAAGTGGTCGAAAGAGTAGCTGACAATAGTGTAGGCCAAGTTATTGGGGGTTGGAGTTCTGTTTTAATTGGCGGTGCTTTAGGCGGACCTGTAGGTGCAATCGCGGGTGGATTAGTTGGCGCCTGGACGGGTGGCAATGTGCAAGAACTCTCTGGAAAAAGTGGTAACTCTTACGTAATAAAGAAAAAGGACGATACCGAAGTGTTAATTCGCTCACCAAACTATAGTTTTAAAATGGGCGATAAGGTGAAAATAGTAGGTATTAGAGTCATACCAATTAAAAGTAATAAAAAGTAAAAATTTGCTCAAATTTGAGTGAGTGATCAGTGTTTAAATTGATGTTTTTAAGTTAAAGCAAAGGAAGATAAATGACTAATGTTGTACTGTTTGATGCCATAAACAATGTTCCTGTTAGTGAAAAAACTTCAGCACATAAACTGCCTGGCGACATAGCCATGTGGGTTTTCATTGTTATGGAACTCAGTGTATTCGCTATTTTTTTTATTGCTTTTGCCGTAACCCAGCGCATACAAAGCGAGATGTTTAGTGAGGGCAGAGTAACACTTAACGCTTTCACCGGATTATTTTGCACACTGGCTTTAATCGTTAGTAGTTATTTTGTTGCCTTAGCCGTTGAGGCTATTAGAAAAGGTCACAATTTAGTCGCAAGTCGTCGACTGATTCTGGCAATGCTTAGTGCAACTGTTTATCTGGCATTAAAGTTCACTGAATATGTAACCTTGGTTGAGCTTGGTTTTGACTTGTCAACTAACTCTTTTTACACTCTTTATTTTTTAATTACTGGTTTCCATTTTATGCATGTTTTATTAGGCATGGTTATTGTGGGCTATATGGGTATCAAAGCGCGCAAAGATATTTATTCTCCATCTGATTGTAGTGGTTTTGAAGCTGGGGCCTCCTATTGGCATATGGTTGATCTGGTTTGGATTATTGTTTTCTTTCTTATTTACATCATTCACTAGTCTAGGGGCAAATTATGAGTCGCTTAATTAATAATGTGCATTTTTCAGCAATTATTTTAGTGTTATTAACGCTTATCAGTACGTTATTAGCTCAATCAAATATTCAGGAAAATTTACTTGCGCTATTGGTTACTTTGTCAGTGGTAATAAAAGGTCAGCAGATTGTTGATATATTTATGGAATTAAATAAGGCAGAAGCTAAATGGAGGTGGTTTTTATTAAGTTACACCATTTTAATTCCGATCATATTAGCCATCATCATATACTTTTAAATGCGCTATAATGAGCCAATTGTACTGAAGTATTACTTTTACAATAAATGCACGTAAAGTGCTTTGTTAATAACTCAAAATCATAACTAGCAATAATGAATTATACGAATAATTCATTATTGCTTTTCACGTTGGAACCTTTCTTGTGCTTGAAAAAACGTTACTAAAAATTGCTTTAGATCTGAGTCTAAGTCTCCCTAAAAAAGCCCATTATCAGCGCTTAATGCTAGCGGTTAATGAAGTAATGCCGTGTGATGCAGTTGCTTTGCTTGTTTTGCAAAATGATTATTTGGTTCCGGTCGCGGTTGACGGTTTGTCACCAGAAGTACTAGGAATGCGATTTTCGCCGGATGAACATCCAAGATTAAAAGCGATTTTATCTTCACGTAAGCCTATTCGTTTTGATGCGGACTCAAGTTATCCGGACCCTTATGATGGCTTGCTGTCGATAGATCCCAAACGAGTGCTGGACGTTCACGACTGCATGGGGTGTTGCTTATACGTAGAGGAGAGTCTTGTTGGTATACTCACGTTAGATGCATTAAAAGTGGGTGCATTTAGTAATATTGATGATATTACCGTTGCAACTTTAGCTGCGCTTGCCGCAGCAACAATTCGTAATGCTAACTGTATTGCTGTTTTAGAAAGAAGAAATGAGAAAGCATTGTGTTTAACCAATGAATTAGTGAAAGATGCGCATAAAGCCAAAGGTGGGGATTTCATTGGTGATAGCGCGAATATGCTAGAGTTAAAAAATGAAATCAAAGTCGTCGCCAACTCAGATCTATCGGTATTGATTACTGGGGAAACCGGGGTGGGTAAAGAAGTGGTCGCCCGAACGGTTCATGCCCAGTCACGCAGAAGTGAAGAAGCGATAGTGCAAATCAATTGTGCAGCTTTGTCAGAAAATATTGCTGAGAGTGAATTGTTCGGTCATGTAAAAGGCTCCTTTACCGGCGCTAATAAAGATCGTATGGGAAAATTTGAACTGGCAAATCACGGCACCTTGTTCTTAGACGAAATAGGTGAATTGTCATTAAACATTCAGGCCAAACTACTCAGAGCCCTTCAAGAAGGTGAAATTCAGCGGGTCGGTGCGGATAAAAATATTTATGTTGATGTACGAATTATTGCAGCTACTAACCGAAATTTAACCGAGGAAGTTGCTCAAGGCAGATTCAGAGAAGACCTTTATCACCGGCTAAGTGTCTTTCCGCTTAACGTGCCACCTTTGCGTGAAAGAATTGATGATATACCGCAGTTATGCGGCTTCATATTAAATAATTTAAAAAGAAAAATAGGCACTAATAATGTCAGGGTGAGTAAAACTGCTATGCATCAACTGTTGCAATACGATTGGCCTGGTAATGTCAGAGAATTGCAACATGTACTTATGCGTTCAGCATTAAGAGCCGTAGCCAATGCAGACGGCAAAGTAGGTATTATAGAGCTTAAACATTTAGGTTTAGATTTTGTTACTGATAGCCCTAATGTAAGTACCAGTATTGCTCCGTCAATTGCCACTGAAAATAAATCGTTTAACGAGATATTGACTGATTTTCAACGCCAACTAATCACTCAAGCAATGGAAGATAATGATCACGTTTGGGCAAAAGCTGCTCGTCAGCTGCAACTTGACAGAGGTAACCTATATCGTCAGGCCAAACGCTTAGGATTAACCTGATACTCCTTTCAAAAGAATAGAGTAAAGCCAATAATCAATTATCGGCTTTACTCTTTTATCCTTACCTACTTATTTTAAACTGGAAAAATAAGCGGCAAGGTTATCAATATCTTCATTTGATAATGCGCCAGCCATTCCTTGCATCACAAGAGCCTGCCCACCATTTCTGGCTTTAGATTTATACGACTTTATAGCACTAACCAAATATTGTTGATTCTGCCCGGCAAGATTTGGGTAAGTAGGGATCATTGCTTTACCGTTTGGACCGTGACAGCCCGCACACATACTTGACTTGGCTTTCCCTGCTGCAATATCCCCAGCAAAGCTATTAAAACTGAATGCTAACGTTGCTAATGCAAGTGAACTTAAAAGTATTGTTTTCATAATATTCCTTAGATTAATGTTAAACC
>JBLIEW010000024.1:0-67201 GCA_047633255.1 Colwellia sp. | reverse complement strand
TCTCTGACTAAAGAAATCGCATCAAGTTTAAATTCTTTTGTATATTTTTTACGTTTGGTCATTTCAGTTCTCCAGTTAAGGCTATTATGTCTTAACTGGGGTAGTCGAATCCATTAAACCACGTCAACAATCACCAAACTAACTAAGCGTAAATAAGTTTAGTTCATCCTTTAAAATACAACCAATTCATTATTATAGTCCTTCAAACCACCTAATTTACACTTTGTTTTAGAATATGAAACAATAGACATGCAGGTGGTATGCGCCTTAATGTTACGAATGAATTTATCTAGCTTACGAAGCTTACACCCATACTTTCGAACATTAAAGTGCTCTTACTCCGTCAACGAATACTCAGAGGTTGTCGTCACACCGACTCACCTATAATATTTTCGCAGAAGTAAGATCGCATACCAATATTAAACATATCACAATTTAACTAGATTGGTGAATGACTATGAATGATAAACAATTTACAGCATACATTGGCTTAGATTGGGCCGATGACAAACATGATTACTGTTTAAGGGATGCAACCAGCCAAGAAATTCAATACGGAGTCTTTCAACACACGCCAGCATTAATCGATAAATGGGCTCTTAGCCTAAAGGACCGGTTTAACCATCAACCTGTTGCCATTTGCCTTGAACTTAAATCAGGGCCAATTGTGTCATGTTTACTAAAATATGATTTCATCACCCTTTTTTTTGTTGTTCCAGGGGCATTGGCCAAATATCGAGGAATATTCAGTCAAAGTGGCGCAAAAGATGATCCAACCGATGCTTTTTTGCAGCTTGATTATATGACTAAACACTTTTCAGATTTGCGTGAAGTTAAGCTTGATCAACCCAACACTCGCATGCTTGACCAGTTAACTCACCATCGAAAATCTTTTGTTAATGAAAAAGTAAAGGTGGTCAGCAGGATCACCGTTGCCCTTAAAGCCTATTACCCCTTGGCTCTGGATATTTTTAATGACTTAGATACAAAAGTGTTTTGTGATTTCATTGAACGTTGGCCAAACCTTGATAAACTTAAAGGTGCAAGACAAGCAACATTGAAAAGCTTTTTCAAGTCTCACCGTAGTGGGCGAGAGGGTTTGATGAATCGACGTTTTGAATTAATTCAAACAGCCATCTCTCTGACTGATGACGTAGCCATTATCGAGCCTTATTAACAATATCTACTTGGATTAATTAACTTGTTGAAATCGCACCTAGAAACCATTAAAGGGTACAATACTCACATTGACTCGATTTTTGAACAGCATGAAGATTTTAAAATTTTCACCTCATTCCCCGGAGCAGGCCCACACCTAGCACCAAGGCTGTTAACCGCTTTTGGGTCTGACAGAAGTGTTTTTTCTAGTGCCGAAGAGGTTCAAAAGTGCTCAGGTATTGCACCCGTGGTCGTACGGAGCGAAAAAAAACTTTGGGTACACTGGCGGTTCAAGTGTCCAAAGTTTTTACGACAAACGTTCGTAGAATGCGCCAATCAATCAATCAGGCATTCCTTTTGGGCCAAGGAATTTTATGATAGTCATCGTGAGAAAGGAAAATCCCATCAAGCCACCATTCGGGCACTCGCCTACAAATGGATCCGGATCATGTATCGCTGTTGGAAAGACCACAAGGCCTATAATGAAGCGACTTATTTATTTGCATTACAGAAACGTGATAGTAAAAATTAAATCACTTCATTAGGTGAAAAAGGTTGTTTGTCCACCTCAGAGCGTGTGGGTGGCCTGATAAATTTTTTATAAATTTTTTATGGGTGGCCTGATAAGTTGTTCTTCCTACAAATCGTTATAGTTTACAGATATTAAACCTGTAAGATTTGTTCCATGAGAATAACAATCATTATAATTTTTTACTAATACATAAGTTAAACCAATCTCGGGATATACTTCATTTAATTTAAACATAGCTAAAGACGTTGGTTTTGGGCCTAAAGAAGCCAAAATAATATTACGTGTATATTTGTTACTTTGAACAATTTTTTCCATACTCTTATAGCCAAAATCACCATCAAAAGCGTTAATTTCAAAGTATTCAATTTCCTGATATTGGAGTTGTTCTTTATGTCTCTTTAGGTTATTTAACGCATTATTAAACTGTTCACCCGTTTGCGCACCTAAATAAACTTTTTCAGGTTCATAGGTGTATATCAATTGATTAACCCTTTCGATATCGAACCCTGTTTGAATAACAAGAATGGTCGGCTGATCTGGCAAACAAACACCTGAATGTTTAAAAATTAAACGAGGAGGCTCTGCATCACTCGTTAACCATTCACAAGTATCATATCTTTCAGGCTTAAAATACACATACTCAACATTGTTTTTATGATTGTTTGCAAAGTGCATTAAAAACCAAATTAGAAAACGCGGCATTGTACTAATATCAATACATAATGATTTATCTGATATAGCTAATTCATTAAATAACGCTTCAATTTTTCTCCACGTATCAACATCATCAAGTAATTGAAGGTCAATGAAGTGGTAGTTATCTTCACCGACAATTTTTTTTATCTCAAGCGTATTACTTGAAGTCTTCTCTTGAAATTCATTGATGCTAAAAATAATAACTTTATTAATCGTATTTTTATCAAAGTTATTCCTAAAGCCTTCAAGAAAACGTTCTTCCCAACCCGCACAGGTAATTAAATAATTATAAACTGCCACTAAACATATCCTCTTGTCTATCTTCTTCAATCACTTTTGCTTGAGAAAGCTCTCCTTGATTAACTCTAGGTTTGTATTCGATTTTTCCGGTCTGTAATGATTCAAGTAATCTTTCGGCCTTAATAGAAACTCGAGCATGCTGACCTACAGGATCTAAACCTCTAGAAGGCCATAACATTCTATTAGGAACAAAATAATCTTCTTTCGCTCCCTTATCTTTTGCTGTACCACTTCTGCTATAAAGTAATTGAGCACTTCGCCCTAAATTAAGGATAGGTTGCAGTTCCATCATAATTGCATCTGTCTTAGCTGATATTGTAAAAGCTATTGCACGTGGTTCAGAGCAATTAGGATCTAATAATCTATTTCTAAATAAGTCTGCAAGGGCATGGAATAAATTTGAAACCTGTTTTGCCTGTTCTGCAGTACAATCAGGTAATTCTTTATCTACACCATGTCTCAACCTAGCCCAAAAACTATCACTCATTCTAGAAATAACAGATGCTTGAGTTTTTGATGTGATTTTAGATATATGAGTATCCAATCCTACTTCGGAGATCATATCCTCATACATTACATAACAAGGCTCTAATAAATTTCTAATCACTCCTGATGATAAATGAATTATCGTTTCTAACCCTGAGTATTGAACACGATTAGCTTTTGACGATCGTTCTCTAAAGTATATTGCTCTCGCATATTTATAAATATAGTCATTTATTTTTTTCTTATCGCTATCACCATACTTTTCTACTGCTAATACACGAGCTTTATTTCTACAATTTGTTATATCTTCATCAATTTTCTCACCTAGAGGAAAAAACATTGCAGGGTCAAAGTCACTCGGAAAACCAGCTAGTTCAAGCCGTCTAGAAATAATTTTCGTAGCCATTTTGCCATAAGAGGAGTCATTATTCTGAAACGCTTGTTCCATATTAACCGAAACATAATCATGTCCATGGAGAATTGCTCCCCCAGATGTTGTAGCTAAACTGTATTCTGACACTTTTGCGGCAGATACTTTAAAACTAAAAGTTGAATTATCCCTATAAGCAATCCAGCTATTCAATGACTCTCTTTGATCTGAATTCAGATCATGCGCATCATCCATCATAAAAACAAAATGTACTGAATTCATATTTTCCATAGAACGAAAAATATCCATCATTGGAATTAATAATGAAGAAAATGTATACGTATCTGAATAAAAGTTATCTGACTGAGGTGAGTTTATTTCTCGTTGTGTTTGAATAAATTGTTTACGTAAAAATAATTTAATACTTTTTAAAATATTACTCGCTTCCGGTAATACATCGTCTAACAGATAATCCAATTCAAGCTTTACTTCATCTTGGTTAATAAGTTCAAAAATATCAGGTATTTCAAGTAATCCATCGATTAGACCTAAAGCCATTGATAATGCTAAATAATGTTCCGAAACAACAGACGCCTTAAATTTATTATCAAGTAATAGATACTCGCGTTTAAACACAAGGGGAGTAATACATGAGACATAAACAGGTATATACTCAATTGCAGATTTATTTGAGATAGCTGTTTTTACATTTTCTAGCATAACTAGCTTATTATACAAAAGCGTCATTGTTTTACCGGCGCCTCTTTCCCCCCAAAAGAAAAAATTTCGCTTTGACTGAATAAACCTACTGTAATTATAATCATGAATAAACAAGTTCAATATTTGTTCATTTGATAAATTGCTAGCACCGCTAAATACAAATGGGTTCATTACGCTCTCCCTAACAAACTTTTTATATAACCAACGAACTTGGTTTTTTTAGTTTCATCATTTTTGTCTTCTTTTTTACTTTCCATAGTATTCGGTTCACTTTTTTGTACCGTAATAGTATTCGGTTCGCTTTTTTGTGCCGTAAGTACTTCAGTCAAGTTATCAATAATTACTGCAATTGCCAGGTCATCACGTCCAGTAGTAATCGCTTTGGTATCATCACCAGGAACAGTTAGGTCATTTAAGGTTAGAGGGTCTATCTTGTATTCTAGTGGTAGCCCATGATTTTCAAAATTAAATGATATTTGTGTTTCATTAATTGGAGTCAATAATGAGCAATAATATCCACAATATTTTCTTTCTTGGTCTAATTTGTAAACCCTATGATGAATTAACTTTAATAATTCCTCTAAATTGTCTCTAGACACACCTGAAATGCCTTCATCATCCTTTAATTTAAGGTCTATTTCATAAGCGATATTTATTCGTCTATTTAACGCATCAATCATGATATGTGTACATTCAGCGTATCGGTGAAACAATACACTTCCCAATGAAAACTTGTTCTTCTTGAGCATATAACTTGATGTTCTTTGTTGGCCCTCAGCTAATTCATCAGCCAAGCGAACAATTGAAGCAATATCTTGAAGGCGAACTTTTTCTCCTCCGCAGTGTTCTATGTTACTGATGTCTTTTAATGTATCTGAAGCTCCATCATCACTTTTACCTGTGTGGGCTCTACCCGCTTTAATAATTAACTGTTTCTCTCTTTTGAAGGCACCAAAAAAAAACTCTTTGAAACAATCATTCAGTATGGTTTGAATTGTTTGGTTATGATATTTACGTTGAAAAAAGTTACCTACATCATGAAATAAGATTGTCATACATAACAAGTAAATTTCCAAACCGGAATATTCTGATACTTTGAAATTTTTTCCTTTGTTATCTCGCAGGCCGGACTCTAAAAGTTTATAAGCGTTATCTAACACATTCACAATATGTTCAGTACTATGATCACTTAAATCTGGCTCATTTGACCTAATCCAATCCCAAATTTCGGCTTTCAACTTACTTTTTGCCAAAAAATACCTTGCTTGGAATTCTTCCGCTTTATCACTTGTAAAGTCTGTCTCTAATGAGTTGATCATTAAAGTTTCAAGTTTTAAATGTTTTGCCATTAATAACTACCTATTCCCTTTTATCAAAATAACAAATCAAATACAGACTTTGCTAATAATGGTGGAACCAAATTTCCTACCTGCTGTTGCTGAAAACCAATAGAGCCACAAAAATTAAAGCTATCAGGTATAGATTGCAACCTTGCAGCTTCTCTTACCGACAAACCACGATTCTTCCACGGATGTATCAACATGTTTTTTCTATAATTACCGATGACAACGGATGGTTCACTATCCATCAAACGGCGGTATATACCGGTATGACAACGAGATACATCAGTATAATTACCCATAAATTTCAACGGTATATCTTCCCAGTTTCCACCTTGAGGAATATGGGCATAACGTTCCACTATGTGTTTTCCGTTATTTGTGACGAGGTTATTAAAACTTTTTTTACTGCCTTTACGCATCGCTTTAGCATATGCAGATTTTGCAGGTTTTAAGTAATTCATCACATCAATGGAGTTACCATTTTCAACATCAGGTAAGTCTTCGATAGCCTCCGCTACTGTTACATATTTTTCAGCTGTTGGCTTAGGGGCTGAGATTTCAATTCCATTTAGACTACCAATTATAAAAAGACGATTTCTTTTTTGAGGAACACCAAAGTCTGCAGAATTTAAAATGAAATATGATGTTGTATATCCAAGTTTTTTAAAATCACTCAAAACAGCATCAAGAAAATAACCTTTCTCTGTTTCAATTATGCCTTTAACATTTTCAAATACAATCCAATCAGGTCGCACTTCAGAAACAAGCCTGACATATTCTTGATAAAGCCAATTATTAGAATTATCTTTAGTTCTATTAGTTTGATTAGATGTCGAGAAACCTTGACATGGGGGGCCACCAAATAAAACTACTTGTTCATCACTATTTAGTTTAGAAAATTCTGATCCACAAGACTCTCGAATATCCTTTTTAAACAGTGTCGTATTTAAATGATTTAGCGCAAAAGTTGCTGCTGCATGCTCATCCTGCTCAACTGCGTACTTCACATCTACACCACTAAGTGCAGCACCTATAGACATCCCACCGGCACCACAAAACAAATCAATTCCCTGCATCAACTTACCAATACTATATTACATAAAAAGCCAAAATATTAACTGAGCATATTATCATTGTATTGTAAGTTATACAGCCATTAAATTATCCGCCTAAATAGTTAACAGACTAGTTTTCTTTAGTAACACCTTAAATAAATATAATCCAATCCTATTTTATACATAGAATCAAGTCCGCTTAAAATTAAACTATTAAACTATTGAACTTTTTGTAGTTTGGTGATTTTCACATCTAAATAGTTGTAAGAAATAGCAACTCATACCTCTTATGCTTCCTAAGTTATTATTTAATGAAGTAAACCGATATACCCCATATATGCCCGCTTAAAATCTATATTGATTGCCTTCTAAGCTTTGACTTAGACCAGCTTGAAAATTGTTTTTGCAGTGCGTTTAATGGTACTTCCAATTGCTGTTCAACTTTATTTCTATCGATAATATTACAAAGGTTTCTTTGTTCGATCTTAATCAGCTTAGCTAGTATTGTTTTACGTTGTGGATGCTCCATCATGAAATAAACAAATGCCCAACTAGTTGCGTACAATTGTTGTCTTATACCTGAATTCCATTGACTGTTTTTAGCTGAAAACAATGTAGATAAAGGTAATAAATGAGCCGATATAAAGTTTTTATTTGTCCAGCTTTTATCTGGGTAAATTGTAGCTGACTTACCTGCTACTTGAATATTTTCACTATATTCCGCAAGCCCCTCGTTTAACCACCTAGGTGTATAACCAATAATAGCTCGATTAATTGCATGTGTAGCTTCATGCGCTGCCGTTTCCATTGTACGTTCATTATTTTTAAATAATAAATATGCTTGGTTATTACTGTGGCTATAAAAACCATCAGACTCATTACCACTAGGCATATTATGTTGCTTTTTAATTTGCTGAAAGGCTATTTTCGATTGATATACCCGCAGGTTAATATCTACTTTCTTTAAGGCTGAGCTATCAAGTAATTTTCCGTATAGTTCAAATAGCTTATTCAACTTTGCGGTAAGTTTTTGATTGAAATCATAAGGTAGGCTTTCGGTATTTAAATCTAAAGTGAAGTAATCGAAAACCTTTTCACCTGCGTAATCAAGTAATTCAAACTTTCCCTCGGTAGGAGCTTTATCGCTTACGTGATATACATCATTTTTGTCAGTCCATGTGTATATATCACCGACCTTTTTATATTTCAATTCGCCTAATGATGTATCTACACAAGTAGACCGACTGCCGACTTCCGCATGTGAATAATTATGCTCTGCATCTTCGCCTAATTTTTCGTTTGGCTCTGATCCTGCAGTTTGATTTTTTAGGTTTTGTATCGTGCGTAATTCTAATTCGGGATCATCTAAAAATAACGACTCGAACCATCTTATGCTTTGAGCCATTTGAGAAGGTAAATCAATTTTCTTATGCGAAAAATGGTTAGCCAGCAAGAAACTACCAACAAAAGCTACAATGGTTAACATTGTAAATAATAACTTTTTTTTCAAACTCTATCCTTAAGTTTTATTACTCTTCAGTTGATGCCAGCAGCCGGACTTGAATCGTCACTTCTTTCGAAATCAGATTTTGAAAAAAACGTGCATTCAAAAAACACTAGCTGTAGATTAAGTCCGATAAAGCACTTTAATAACATGCCAACCAAATTTGGTTTTAACAAGATGAGGCTCTAATATCGCGCCTTTAAAGGCTATTTTATCAAACTGAGGTACCATTTGACCTCGTTTAAATTCGCCTAAATCACCGCCCTTTTTACCCGAAGGACATGACGAGTATTTTTTAGCTAACGTTTGAAACTTAGCACCTTTACCTAACTGCTTAATAATATCTTCTGCAATTTCTTTGTGCTTAACCAATATATGAAGTGCGTGTGCTGTAGCTGCCATGTAAAACCTTTTAACTTTATCTTTTGGACATAAAAAAGCCCCGACTCTTTCGAATCAGGGCTTTCGTATTTTGGTACCGCAAGACGGACTTGAACCGTCACTTCTTTCGAAACCGGATTTTGAATCCGGCGTGTCTACCAATTCCACCACTGCGGCATAAACTTTTTTTGTTAAAAGCTATAGCGTGATTATCACGTCAACTTTTAACTTAAATTTATTTTCTATAATAACTTTATGTAAAACTATTAGGATTTACATACTTTTTATCTTTCGATAACAGTTCAAAGCCAAAAAGAAGTGGGGGCATTATACGAGAATAACCTTAGTTCACAAGTTTTTTTATCGTATGCTTGGTTATATGTTGTTTATTTAAACAAAGTGATCAGTTAACTATAGTAACTAAAGTGATATACCCGTTACCAAGTAAAATAAAAGAGGAACTGTCACAGACATTTAGTTAGTTTTTATTGGGTAATATTGTCTCATTCCAATAAAACTGACTACCTTAATTTTTTAAATGGTCTAAATACAAAATTATTTACTTTGTTATATGCTGTCTTTTGTTAAACTAGCGCAAATTTTCACTGTACTTTACTTTATTAAGAGAACTTTATGAACGATAGCCAACTAGAGCATTTTCCACGAGCAGGCTTTCGCCGCCGATTTGGCTCATGGGTATACGATGTTCTCATTGCTTTTGCTGTTTATATGGTAGCAGGAGCGGTATCATTTTTATTAATATATCTAGGTTATTATATGGGTTTGTATGGTATGCAAGGCTATAAACATTTTTCAGATACTATTTCAAATACCTACTGGTTAAAGTGGCCAAATGAATTTTGGAAGCTTGCTTGGGTAAGTTTTTTCTTTATTTTTTTCTGGGCGAAAAGTGGCCAAACATTAGGCATGCAAGCATGGCGATTACGCCTACAAAATCAAGATGGCACACGCATCAATAAAAAAACAGGTTTAAAGCGCTTAATACCTACTTTACTTGGCTTAGGTAATTTAACCGTTATTTTTGATCGCAAAAACAAACTCAGCTTACAAGATAGATTAACCAATACCGAAGTTGTTGTCCTATCACTAGAAGCGAATAAAGGAAGACTGTAGACGTTTTAGCGTCACTCGGCTATGTTGCTTTTTTACTGATAAAATACCACGCGACACTAACAAACAATATGCTAGGTGCCATAGCCCCGATAAGTGGATGAAATTGATATACTAAACTTAAAGAGCCGAGGACTTCGTTGCAGACAAAGAATATAATTCCTGTCACTACTCCCATCATAATTCTCGCGCCCATTGATACTGACCGCAATGGGCCAAATATAAAAGACAGCGCCACCAATAGCATTACGGCAACAGTAAAGGGTTGCATTATTTTCCGCCAAAAGGCGAGTTGATAACGACTAGGATCTTGATCATTGGACTCAAGGTAATCTAAATAGTCAATCAAGCCTCTCAACGATAATGATTCAGGTGTAACCGTAACCACGCCTAGTTTTTTTGGCGTTAATGAAGACTCCCAAATTTGTTGCCCTGTATGGGTAGTAGTGATTTTCTGTTTACTCAACTGAGTATTCACTACGCCAGACAATAACCAAGCATTCTCTTGATATAGAGCACTGTCAGCACTAAGCCAACTGTCTAATTTTAATTGCTCATTAAAGCGATAAATTTGAATTTTTTTCAGCTGGCCTTGTTCTAATACCTCGCCAATATTAACAAAGTAATCACCGTCTTTTGCCCAAACGCCATTTTTAGACGAAATTAAACTACCACCAGATATAGCCTGAGCACGAATTTCTCTTGCTGTTGCCTCACCTCTTGGCGCAAGCCATTCGCCTACAGCCATACTGACAAAAATCAGCAAAACAGCGGTTTTCATGACGGATTTAATAATATCTAACCGCGATAAGCCGGCAGCTTGCATCACGACTAACTCACTATTGCTCGCTAGCATACCAATACCAATAAGTCCGCCAATGAGGGCAGACATAGGGAAAAATACTTCAACGTCTCTTGGCACTGCATAAAGCACATAAAGTGCAGCGTGAGATAAATCATAATTACCTCGCCCTACCGCACGCATTTGTTCAACAAATTTAATAATGCCACTAACACTAACAAAAACGGCTAGCGTTAAAAAAGTAGTTGAGGCGATAATACGGCCAATATAGGCATCTAAAATTCGCATTATACTTGTCCTCTACTTTCATTTTTTTCATTCTGTTTATTAGCATTACTTCGTTTAAAACGTGGTAGCTTTGCTTTGATTCTTTTGCCGCTACGTCGTTCTTTCATCAATAAAATCATACCTAAAAACAAGGCGCTAATATGTATAGGCCACAGTCCTACACTTACAGGTAATGCCTGTCGCTCTATACCTGAACGCATTGATGTTAATAATAAAAAGTAGCCTAAAAATAACATTAGCGCGGGTAGCATTTTAGCAAACTTACCTTGCCTAGGGTTGACCACGCTTAACGGCACAGCAATAAAAATCAATATAATACAAGCCAGAGGAAAGGCAATGCGCCATTGAATAGTCGCGCCATATTCGGCGACTAATTTATCTTCTGTTGGCGAAAATAGATCTTGGGTAGGTAATGCACTAAGTTTCCGGTGTTTTTGTTCTATTTCTTGATCTTGAATTTGAATATAATACCGGTCAAAAGCAACCGATTGAAATTCACCGTTACTAGCATCACTGTGATAACGGGTACCATCCGATAACACTAAACGTTGAGAGCCTGACTCTTCTTCAATCACTTGGCCTTGCTTGGCATAAACTAAACTGGCATTAATAACACTTTCTTCGCTATGATTATCATCCGGTAATTGCGCAACAAAAACTTTATCAAAGCTATTATCCTCACGATTTTTATCATGAATAAAAATGACGGCTTTTTTATTGCCTGTTTTTTGAAAACGCCCTGCCACTAATGAACTTAGGCCTGAATCAGCGGCTAATTCGTCTTTTACTTGATATTGATATTCCGATGCCATTGGGGCTAAATACAAGGTAAAAATACCGGTAAAAATAGCGGTAATAAATGCTAAAACTAGCGTTACACGCACGACATACCACTCACTCACGCCACAGGCATGTAGTACAGTCATTTCATTATCGGCATATATTCTCCCATAAGCTAACAGTACTCCTAAAAACAGGCTTAATGGCAACATCATGCCGGCTAAATCCGGAATTTTTAGCGCAATGAAAATCATCACCATTTGACCGGGGATACTTCCTTCAGAAGCATCGCCAAGTACTCGAACAAACTTTTGACTGATAAAAATAGTCATTAACACAAAAAATACTGCAAGTTGTGTTTTAGCTACTTCTTTTAATAAATAACGAAAGATGATCACAAAAAGATCCCATAAAAACTGTGTTTTTTTCTGACATTACAGCAAATATTCAGTAGACTTGCCGTTTTAGTACGTAAACTATATAGTCAGTGAATAAGCTATCTTGATTGAAGCGGCTATAATTATAGCCTTTAGCGATATCAATTGAATAGGCAAAAGTGCTATTTTTTACTTATTTTAGCAAGTTATAGTAAATGAATAGCTAAGAAAAAACTAAATTATTATGCAAGAGGAGAACTCATGGAGTTCAGTATAAAAAGCGGTAGCCCCGAAAAACAACGCAGCGCCTGTATTGTTGTTGGTGTATTTGAACCACGCCGTCTTAGTGCAACAGCAGAGCAGCTTGATGAAATTAGTGAAGGCTACATCAGTAATCTTTTGCGTAAAGGTGATTTAGAAGGTAAATCAGGACAGATGTTATTATTACATCATGTGCCTAATATTCTTAGTGAGCGTGTTTTATTAGTCGGTTGTGGTAAAGAGCGTGAATTAGATGAGCGCCAATATCGTCAAATTATCAATAAAACCATTAATACCCTCAATGAAACCGGCTCAATGGAAGCGGTATGCTTTTTATCTGAATTACATGTTAAAGGCCGTGATACTTATTGGAAAGTTCGCCAAGCAGTCGAAGCAACTCAAGATGGATTGTATAGCTTTAACAGCTTAAAAACGCATAAAGAAGAACCACGTAGACCATTGCGTAAGATTGTTTTCAATGTACCAACACGTCGTGAACTTCCTATTGGTGAACGTGCAATTAACCATGCATTGGCCATTTCAAAAGGTATAACTACCTGTAAGAATGTCGCGAACATGCCACCAAACATTTGTAATCCTGCTTACCTAGCTGAACAAGCTAAAAGTCTTGATAATGACTATGAAAACGTCACAACCACTATCGTGGATGAGCAAGAAATGGAAGCATTGGGCATGGGCTCTTATTTAGCTGTTGGTCGTGGCTCGGTTAACGAATCACTGATGAGCATCATTACTTATAATGGTATTGATGATGACTCTAAACCACTTGTGTTAGTGGGTAAAGGGCTTACATTTGACAGTGGTGGTATTTCATTGAAACCCGGCGCTGGCATGGATGAGATGAAATACGACATGGGTGGCGCTGCTGGCGTTTTAGGTGCTATGCATGCGTTAGCTGAATTAAATTTACCTATTAAAGTTATTGGTATTTTAGCTGGCTGTGAAAATATGCCAAGCAGCAACGCTTATCGCCCAGGTGACATTTTAACAACGATGTCAGGACAAACAGTCGAAGTGTTAAACACCGATGCTGAAGGTCGTTTAGTATTATGTGACGCATTAACCTATGTTGAACGTTTCGATCCAGAAGCCGTTATTGACGTTGCTACCTTAACAGGCGCTTGTGTCGTCGCGTTGGGTAAACATGCTACTGGTTTATTAAGCTCACATAATCCACTAGCTCATGAGCTATTGAATGCGTCAGAGCAAAGTGGTGATAGAGCATGGCGCTTGCCTTTATGGGATGATTACCAAGAACAACTTGAAAGCCCATTTGCTGATATGGCAAACATAGGCGGCAAAGGAGCCGGCACTATTACGGCTGCTTGTTTCTTGGCTCGTTTCACTAAAAAATATAATTGGGCGCATTTAGATATTGCTGGCACTGCATGGCGTAGTGGCGGTAAAGATAAAGGCTCAACAGGTCGCCCTGTTAGTATGTTAACGCAATTCTTGCTTAACAAAGCTGGACAAGAACAAGGCGAATAGTTCGAGTGTCAAATTTCGAGTTATAAGCTTTAAGTAAAGAAGAAGAGATAAATAGCAATGCAAACACAGGTAATGTTTTATTTACTTCCTAATACAGATAAAGCCGATGCTAGCGATATTAACGCTAGCTCGGCTCTTTATCATGCCTGTTTGCAAGCTAGCTATTTTTACCGCCAAAATAAACGGGTATTTATTTATACTCAAGATCAACAATGTGCGGAACAAATAGATGAAATGTTATGGGCATTTGACAGCGATAGTTTTGTACCCCACAACTTATCTGGCGAAGGCCCTAAACAAGGGGCAGCAGTAGAAATTAGCCACCAAGCACCACGTGGTCGTCGCCCAGTTTTAATCAACTTAACTAATACTGTGCCCAATTTTGCCAGTCAGTTTCAATTTATGGTTGATTTTGTACCCAGTGACGAAACATTGAAACAGCTAGCCCGAGAACGATTTAAAGCGTGTCGTCAACAAGGTTTTCAAGTTGACAACCAAGCAGTATCTATACCCGCTCCACCTGAAAGTGCATAATTCAGGTGAAGCGGGTATAAATCAAAATAATATAGGCCGTACTTTTAGTCTGACCTATTTAAGACAACCTATTAAGTGCGACATAAAATAAAATAGCGCGATATTAAGTTTCAGCCAGCGTATTTTTATTCAAGAAGCGACCTACAATTTACCACTTTTATTTCGAGAGCATGATGGAAAAAACATTCAACCCAACCGACATTGAACAATCTTTATATACTAGCTGGGAAGAGCAAGGTTACTTTAGCCCTACAGGTGAAGGCGACAGCTATAGTATTGCTATTCCACCACCCAATGTCACCGGCTCGTTGCACATGGGACATGCTTTTCAACAAACCATCATGGATACCTTAATTCGCTATCAGCGCATGCAAGGTAAAAACACCTTATGGCAAACTGGTTGCGATCACGCAGGTATTGCCACACAGATGGTGGTTGAGCGTAAGATTGCCGCTGAAGAAGATAAAACCCGTCACGATTACGGACGTGAAGGCTTTATTGATAAAATTTGGCAGTGGAAAGAAGAATCTGGCGGCACTATCGGCACACAAATGCGCCGCTTAGGTAACTCTATTGATTGGACTCGTGAACGCTTCACCATGGATGAAGGCATGTCTGAAGCCGTACAAGAAGTTTTTGTCCGCTTGTTTGAAGATGACTTAATTTATCGTGGTAAACGTTTAGTTAACTGGGATCCTAAATTCCATACGGCTATTTCTGATTTAGAAGTTGAAAATAAAGATAAAAAAGGCCATATGTGGCACTTACGTTATCCATTAGCGGATGGCGCAACAACAGCCGAAGGCCTTGATTATTTGGTTGTTGCCACTACTCGCCCTGAAACAGTGTTAGGTGATACCGCCGTTGCGGTTAATCCAGAAGATCCTCGTTATAAAGATTTAATTGGCAAGCAGGTATTATTGCCGTTAGTTAATCGTTTAATTCCTATTATTGGCGATGATCATGCCGATATGGAAAAAGGCACGGGTTGTGTAAAAATAACCCCTGGCCATGACTTTAACGATAATGAAGTGGGTAAACGTCATGCGCTGCCACAAATAAATATTTTAGATAAAGATGCCGCTATTCTCGCTAGTGCTGAAGTTTACGATACCAAAGGCGAAATTTGTGATGCCTATAGTGCTGAACTACCAAGCGAATTCGCTGGGTTGGACCGATTTGTTGCCCGCAAAGCAATTGTTGCTAAGTTTGATGAATTAGGTTTATTGGTTGAAGTGAAAGACCATGATTTAGTTGCGCCCTATGGTGATAGATCTGGTGTAATCATTGAGCCATTATTGACTGACCAATGGTATGTACGTGTTGAAAAACTGGTAGGCCCTGCCATCGAAGCGGTTAAAGACGGTCAAATTGAATTTGTACCCAAGCAATACGAAAATATGTACTTTGCTTGGATGAACAATATTCAAGATTGGTGTATTTCACGTCAATTATGGTGGGGACATCGTATTCCAGCTTGGTATGACGAAAGCGGTAAAGTGTATGTGGGTCGTACCGAAGAAGAAGTGCGAGCCAATAACGTTATCGCCAGTGACATGATGCTGCGTCAAGACGATGATGTACTTGATACCTGGTTCTCTTCAGCCCTTTGGACTTTCTCCACGCTAGGTTGGCCAAAAGAAACTGAAGACTTAAAAACATTTCATCCTACTGATGTATTAGTTACCGGTTTTGATATTATTTTCTTCTGGGTTGCGCGTATGATCATGATGACCATGCACTTTAACAAAGACGAAGAGGGCAAGGCACAAATACCGTTCAAAAAAATCTATATGACTGGTCTTATTCGTGATGAGAATGGCGATAAAATGAGTAAATCTAAAGGCAATGTTATTGATCCTTTAGACATGATTGACGGTATTTCTTTAGACGATTTATTAGTGAAACGTACTGGCAACATGATGCAGCCAAAACTTGCTAAGAAAATTGAAAAGCTAACCAAGAAAGAATTTCCAAATGGCATTGAAGCCCATGGTACTGACGCACTACGATTTACCTTAACGTCAGTTGCCACCACAGGTCGTGATATTAGTTGGGACATGAAACGCCTTGAGGGTTACCGTAATTTTACCAATAAATTATGGAATGCTAGTCGTTATGTCTTAATGAACACTGAAGAGTTTGATTGTGGCAGCTCTTCACCTGATGGGAAGACTGGCGAAATGGAGTTCTCATTGGCCGATCGTTGGATCATTGGTCAGTTTGAACAAACAGTGAAAACGGTACATGAAGCGTTTGATACCTTTCGTTTTGATCTTGCTTCACAAGCCTTGTACGAATTCACTTGGAACCAGTTCTGTGATTGGTACTTAGAGCTAACTAAACCGGTATTATTTCCGAGGGATCAAGAGCAGGTAAATGAAGCTCAGCAACGTGGCACACGTCATACCTTAGTTAATGTATTAGAAGGTTTATTACGCTTAATGCATCCTATTATGCCTTTTATCACTGAAACTATTTGGCAACGTGTACAGCCATTAAGTGATTTTAGCAAAAATGGCGATTCGATTATGATACAAGAATTTCCGCAGTTTAATGCCAATAAATGTGATCAACAAGCGATTGGTGATTTAGAATGGGTTAAACAGTTTATTGTTGCCATTCGTAATATTCGTGGTGAAATGGACATATCACCAAGTAAGTTATTACCGGTATTACTTAAGAACGTTAATGCAATTGATCAACGCCGTTTAGATGAAAACGAGCAGTTCTTAAGCTCATTAGCTAAATTAGAAAGTATTTCTGTGCTCAGTGAAAATGAGCAAGGGCCTGCTTGTGCGTCGGCTATTGTCGGTGACTTATCAGTATTAATTCCTATGGCAGGGGTTATTGATAAAGACGCTGAGTTAGCTCGCTTAGACAAAGCTATCGATAAACTTGAAAAAGATGCAGCTAGAACGCGTGGTAAATTAAGCAACGAAAACTTTGTTAGTAAAGCCCCAGCTTCCGTTATTGAAAAAGAAAAAGCCAAACTAAACGAAGCTGAATCAGCCCTAACGAAAATGTTAGAGCAAAAACAGCAAATAGCAGCGCTATAAAAGTAAGTTCATTTGATATAAAGCCCACATAAGTTATGACTTATGTGGGCTTTTCTTTATTTATATTCCAAATTTTTATCTATTCACCTATCGTCACCCTCAAAATATTTACATCGAGGGCTAGTGTTATAATTAACCAAGATTCCCGATGAGAGACTACGGGAATGACGTACCTCTCAGAGGTAACTGAATAGATCACCCAAATTTTTTACTAATATTCGAAACTTTTTTAAAAAAAATTGAACTATTTGTGCTTTTCATAAAGCATCTTAAAAATATCTATGTTATTATGCCCCCGCGTTGAGTTTTTGTGTTGCAGATGAAGGTTGATACTAACTTTTGTTTTAGATTTATCAGATAGCTATATTTGGATATTTTTAACAAACGGATTTAGGCAATGCAAACTAGTTGTTTGTTCCAAATACGCTTTGTTACGAATATGGTTTGTTTCCTTCCTCTTCCTGTACTACTTGGTAGAGGGCATTTACTCGGGTAAAAACGGCGTTAATTCTTATGGATTAATTCTTTTAAGAAACGCTACATTAATATTATTTTTAGAAAATACGGGAAAATGTACATATGTCTGATTCAGTTACTGGTAAAGTTAAATTCTTCAACGAAACTAAAGGTTTCGGTTTTATAGAACAAGAAAGTGGTCCTGATGTGTTTGTTCACTTCAGCGCTATCACAGGAGACGGTTTCCGTACTCTTACTGACGGTCAAGCAGTATCGTTCAGTGTTAAACAAGGTCAAAAAGGCCCTGAAGCTGAGAACGTTGTAGCTCTTTAATTAGAACTAACTTTCTACTTTATTACTTTCTTACCTTTTTTAAAGAATAAGAATAGATAATAAAGAAAGCAAAAAAAGCGAAGTATTAACATATGTTAATCTTCGCTTTTTTATTGCCTAAAATTCAAGTTATTTGGATAATAATTAATATCATTAAAAAGATAAATGGCATCTATGCCCGCTCCACTTGGGTAAGTCGAGTGTCAGGTCAAACCGTTCACCCTGATCGTCTCCGTGGGCCTGAGCAGCAGCCCTTCGACAGGCTCAGGATAATCGGATAAAACTAAGTTTTATTAAGCTTTGTTAAGTCACTCGTTCGCCACAAATAAAAGAGCGTAGGTAAAACTAATAAAGTTAAAATTATCGCACTCAGCATACCCCCAACCATAGGCGCTGCAATACGACTCATCACTTCACTGCCTGTACCTGTACCATATAATATAGGTAATAAACCAACAACAATAGCAGCAGCCGTCATCATAACTGGCCTAACGCGTTTACCTGCACCTTCTATTACCACATCAAATATAGATGATTTATCAACGGGAATGCCTTGCGCTTTATGCTCTGCTAGCATTGCTTGATATGCCTGATTTAGATAAACCAACATGATCACTCCAATTTCAACGGCAACGCCTGCCAACGCAATAAAACCAACACCCACGGCAACCGAAAAATTAAATCCCTCAAGATACATCAACCAAATACTACCCACCATAGCCAAAGGTAATGTGCCCATAATCATCGCCACTTCAATCATATTTCTAAAATTCAAATACAGTAATACAATAATAATGGCTAAGGTTAATGGCACCACATAAGTTAGTTTTTCTTTTGCTCGTTCCATGTATTCATACTGTCCAGCCCATGCAATAGAATAACCTACGGGTAAAACCAACTGATCGCGTAATATTTTTTGAGCATTCTCGACATAATGTCCAATGTCAGTATCGTTAGTAATATCAATGAAAGACCAACCATTTAAACGCGCATTTTCTGATTTTATGCCCGGTGGCCCATCTTCGATAAAAATATTAGCCACATCACCTAACGGAATACGTTGACCATTTGGCGTAATAATTGGTAATAAAGCCAGCTGCTCAGGCGAATTACGGTAATCTTGTGGATAACGTATATTCACCGGATAACGCTCTAAACCTTCAACAGTTTGAGTTACATTCATGCCGCCGATAGCCGTAGCGATCACTTGTTGAATATCACTAATATTTAAGCCAAAACGCGCTGCTTTTGCTCGTTGAATATCAATTTTAATATAACGACCACCGGCCACTCGCTCAGAATAAACCGAAGCAGTGCCCGGTACATCAGCCAAAATCGTTTCAATCTGTTGGCCAATTTGTTGAATCTCAGTTAAAGAAGGTCCTGAAATTTTAATGCCCACAGGGGTTTTAATCCCAGTAGCTAACATATCAATACGAGTTTTAATGGGCATTACCCAAGCATTAGTAACACCAGGAAGTTTAACTAAGGCGTCTAACTCTTGCTTTAAGCTTTCTGTCGTCACACCTTCTCGCCATTGATCTTTAGGCTTTAACCGGATAAAGCTTTCGATCATAGTTAATGGCGCTGGATCAGTTGCCGTTTCGGCGCGTCCTACTTTACCTAACACTGACTCTACTTCAGGTACGGTATAAATTAATTTATCCGTTTGTTGTAATAGCTGCCTTGCTTGACCAATAGAAATACCCGGATACGTCGTTGGCATATACATTAAGTCACCCTCATCAAGAGGCGGTATAAACTCACTACCTATTTTATCTAACGGATAAAGGCCCACTCCTATCATCATTAATGCCGCAAGCAATGTACTTTTTGGGTAATGTAATACGGTTTTTAGCGCGGGTAAATAAATGGCACTAAGCAAACGGTTAACAGGATTTTTATGTTCAGGAAGAATTTTTCCACGAATAAAGTAGCCCATTAATACCGGTACTAAAGTAATAGCCAGTGCTGCTGATGCTGCCATTGCATAAGTTTTAGTGAACGCTAGTGGCGAGAACATTCGACCTTCTTGTGCTTCAAGGGTAAAAACGGGTACAAAACTGACGGTGATAATAAGTAAGCTAAAAAATAATGCAGGCCCTACTTCGGTGGCTGAATCAATGACGACTTGCCATCGATTTTCATTGGTTAAGGTCTCCCCTTTTGCGGTTAACTTTTCCATATGTTTGTGCATATTTTCAATCATTACAATTGCACCATCTATCATCGCGCCAATGGCGATGGCAATGCCGCCAAGCGACATAATATTGGCATTTAATCCTTGGGCATGCATTACAATAAAAGCGGTTAAAATGCCAACAGGCAAACTAATAATAGCAACTAAAGATGAACGAACATGAAATAAAAATAGTACGCAAACTAAGGCGACAACACCAAACTCTTCCAATAATTTATAACTCAGATTGTTTACAGCCCGCTCGATTAAAGCCGATCTATCGTAAACAGTGATAATTTCTACCCCTGCAGGTAAACCTTGTTTCAACTGCTCAAGTCTTTCTTTCACTTTAATAATAACTTGCTGCGCATTTTCACCAAAACGCATCACCACAATGCCGCCGACAGTTTCACCTTCACCATTTAACTCAGCAATGCCACGGCGCATTTGTGGGCCTATAACAATATCGGCAACATCTTTTAATAACAGTGGCGTGCCATTTTTATTCACCCCTAATGGAATATTTTCTAAGTCTTCAGAATTTTTAATGTATCCAGTAGCGCGAACCATGTATTCCGCTTCAGCCATTTCAACAACAGACGCACCAATTTCTTGATTACCTTGCTTTATTGCTTTTTGAATTAACGATAATGGAATGCCAAATGCACGTAACTTGTCAGGATTAACCTGTACTTGATACTGCTTAACCATACCGCCAAGCGCACTTACCTCACTCACGCCAGCAACGGTCTGCAATTCATACTTCAAAAACCAGTCTTGAATGCTGCGTAACTGGCTAATATCATGTTTACCCGTTCGATCAACTAAAGCATACAGGTAAACCCAGCCAACACCCGTCGCATCAGGACCTAATTGTGGTTTTGCCGAGCTGGGTAAATTAGGGGCAACTTGGCTTAAATATTCTAATACGCGCGATCTAGCCCAATAAAGGTCGGTGTCTTCATCAAAAATCACGTACACATAAGAGTCACCAAAAAATGAAAAACCACGCACTGTCGTTGCACCTGGTACCGATAACATCGCCGTAGTTAATGGGTAAGTTACCTGATCTTCAACCACCTGCGGTGCTTGTCCTGGATAACTGGTTTTAATAATAACTTGTACATCAGATAAATCAGGTAACGCATCTACTGGGGTGTTTTTAACTGAATAGAGACCTACACCTACAAGAATAAATGTTGCCAATAAGACAAAAAATCGGTTATGTACTGACCAACGAATAATTGCTGAAATCATGGCTTACTCCTGCAACTTAGGTTCAGTGATACTAAGCTTAGTAATAACAAAATCATCACCGCTAATTTCAAAGGTAAAATCAATTTCATTACCTTGGGTAAAGTTTTTCATATTTAGCGTATCATCAACTAAAAAATCTAACGTTGCCGCAGGTCGTTGCCATTTATCAATAGCTGCCCGTGAGATATTAACCATACGGTGATCCTTCATTACTGAATTAATCGTTCCATTAGTGGTTGCTGATATCACATCACTGGTTGGTGACATGTCCATCACAGTTTCATTGAACTCTTTAGAAGCTGTATTGCCAAAAGCGTGATCTATGGAAGCATCATCTGTTGACGCATGATTCATACGAATAAAATCAGATGATTTGCTCGACTCTGAATCTAATAAAAATTGCGCCGAACTAACCACTTCTTCCCCTTCGATTAAGCCCGATAATATTTCTACTGAATCACTATCAAAACGACCAACGGTTACCTCTATCGACTTAAAGCTACCACCACCAAGCGCTAAAACAACTCTATTTTTATTTCCTGTACGAATTAATGCTTCTCTGGGGATCAGTAATGCTTGTGCATTATTGCTGGTATGAATAGCCACTTGCGCAAACATATTAGGTTTAAATTCACCTGATTTATTATCAACGCGTACACGCACTTTTACCGTTCGAGTTTTAGCATCTAAGGTGGGGTAAATAAAGTCGATTTTACCGCTAAATTCTTTACCGGGTAAATAATCTAAGATCATCGTAACCTTTGTGCCAACATACACTTGCGCCGCTTGTCGCTCAAATACCTCAGCCTCAAGCCAAACTTCTGATAAGTCACCAATAGACATTAACGTCGCGCCAGGTTTAACATAAAAACCACTGCGTATATTTAATTTTTCTATCACCCCTTTTTGCGGTGCATAAAAAGTAATACTTTGCTGTACTTTACGTGATTTTTTCAACTGTGCTATTACTTGCCTAGGAAGCTGTAATGCGACTAAGCGATTTTCTGCTGCTTTAATCAAACGTTCATTTTTTCGCTCTAAGGCCAGTAATAACTCTTCTTGTGCATTCACTAATGCGGGCGAATAAATATCATAAAGCGGTTGGTTTTTTATCACCTCTGAGCCTACACTTGTGACATAAAGTTTTTCAATCCATCCGTCAACACGAGGATGAATATGTACTAACTTATCCTCATCGTAAGTCACATAGCCTACTGTATCTATTTGGTTATGAAGACTTTTATATTCAGCATTAACAGTACGTACGCCTAAATTATTAATAACATCAGGAGAAATACGTATTGTACCTGGGCCTTCATCTACCCCTTCACTAGCGTCAGCATAAACAGGAACAAGATCCATACCCATTGGCGACTTACCCGGTTTATCTTTTTTGAAATTAGCATCCATTGGTGCAACCCAATATATTGGTTTTTTTTCAGCTTTCTCTACTGGTTTTTCATTGTTTACTAAACTTTCAGCTGTCAATAAATACCCGATAGCACTCAAAGAAAGACCAATTATGATACCTAAAAAAAGGTTTTTATTTTTTGAACTCATTATTTCTCTCCAGTTTGCTGACTAACAACAGAACCAACAAATAGGTAATTAATTTCTAATGTTATTTTTTGTTTTTGAACATTAATCGCTAAAAAATCTATTTCTGCGTTAAGCTCAGCAATACGTGCTCTAACCACTTCAGAAAAATCGCCATCATCATTGGTATAAGCCGTTAAAGAGGCTTCAGCTTGATTGTGTATTTGCGGTAATAGTTTTTCTTCATACAAGGTTTTTCGTTCGGTTAAGCGTAATAATCGCCCCTTTGCACTAGCAAAAGTAGACATTAACTTTCTTAGCAATAATAATTTTTCTGTTTTAATCGCTTCAGTTGTTGAAATGGCTGACTTTACTTCATTATCTTGACGATTTTTGGTAAACAAAGGCACATCAAAAGTCACACCCAATGAAAAAAAATCGGCTCGACTATTGCCCATAGCAGTATCACCACGATAGCCATAACTAGCATTAACGCCCCATTGTGGTTGATATTTTTGTTCAGCCAGTTCAATGCCTGTTTTAGTTGCGGCAATTTTCTTATCAACATTTTTAATTGAAGGGTGTAAAGATAATAAAGTGGCTAGTTTTTCTGGCGATAGCCATCTTTCGCTGTAAACACTAGCATGATTAATAAGGTCGACTTGTGGTAATTGCTTACTTACATTGAACGGTAAAATAGTCGATATGCTACTATCTGATTGGCCCTGTTGAGGGTTTTGCGAAAAATTTGTTAGCCATTGCCCCAACATTCCTTGGTAGCGATCATTTTGTTGCTGTAATTGGTTTAGTTTATCTTCTAAGCGAGTCAATTCTAACTGCGCCCGCACAATATCTTGTTGACGCGTTTTACCTAAAGCATTGCTGTAGCTAGCTTCAGCTACTTCAGCCAATTGTTCAAATAAACTACGATTCTTCTCAATTAGGGTAATACTTTGTTGAACACGGTATAAATCAAGCCATAAACTACCGACAGTAACGGCAACTTTATTTATCCGGTCTTGGCGCTGAAATGGCTGCTGCTGCGACTGCAATTTAAGTTGCTTATTTTTAATACTCAAGCTATCACCACGGGAAAACATTTGCGAAACACCCACTTTAAATTGCGTCATACCTTCTTGAGAAAAGTCAAAACCGTCTGTCGGTAAATTAGCAAAAGCCACTGAAACTTTGGGATCTGGCAATGTATTCGCAGCATAACTTAATAGGGTTAAAGATTGTTGCCGGTGCATACTCCCCTTAAGCCAAGGATCATTTTTTTGTGCTACTTGAATTGCTTTTTTAAAGGTTAATATCTGCTCTGCTGCATGGTTATGGCTAGCCATAAACGTCGCTAAAAAAGTGCTCAGCACCGCAAGGCGGGTAACTGATATATTAGGTTTTTTCATACTTCTTCTCTTTATAGCAATCAAATTAACTAAGTGGTCTATTTAAACCATTAATTAACCTCATTGGTATTACTTCTGTAAATGCGGAGAATTATTCATTTTATGCTGAGTACAACATAACCGACCCTCTTGTATAGAGAGTTGTATAAAGGATTTTTAGACACAACTGTGCCTTGAAGTTACGAAACAGGTGGGCGATATAAAGACGTATGTATTTGTGATTGATGTATTAAAGGTAACTGAACTATTTTTTGCTCGGCAATAATAGCAGTATTAAAGCGTGTATCAATTAGGAAAGAAAGGCTTATACAGCCACTCATTGGGCATTTGCACTGCTCTTGGCAGCAATCCATCACAGACAGTTCCATCGCCATTTCATGAGTACAAGACATAGTTACGCTCGCTAATGCTTGACCAAAAAAGGCTACTAACATCAGTGCAATAATAATTATCTTGGTTTTAGTATTTCTCACCTAATCTCACTCTGTAGAACTTGCAATAGTTTTACGATTACAAAAACGTAATATCCCCAAAAATAGACCATGTAATTCTATTATTAATTTCAAAAAAAATCTAGTTTTGATGATTTTTACTTATTAATACATTAGTACATTAGTCTATTTATTCAGCTTTATTAAGAATACTTTATTGAATATGTAGACTATTTAGACAATACTCTATCCGCAAAATACATAAATATAATAAAATTCGAAATTTTTAAGGATGATAAATGAAATTTAATAAAACGTTAATAACACTCGCACTTGTTTCAACCCTCAGTGCATGTGGCTCAGATAATTCTAATTCAACCGTTACCCCTGACACAGTTACTCCTCCTGTGACAGCCGCTCCTGTAGAAACGACTGTAGCAGGTCAAGCTGTTAAAGGGGTATTAGCCAATGCCAAGGTTACTGTTTACAAATTTGATGAGGCTGGCGAACCTGTTGCATTAGATCCCGAAACAGAATTAAAAGATGGTGAGATTATTACTGACGGTTTAGGTAACTATTCTTTCGTCGTGCTGGATTATGAAGGGCCTATCAAGATTGAGTTATCACCCAGTACCGATCCTGCTAATCCTACTACTATGATTTGTGATGCTCCTGCAGGCTGTGGTGATAAGGCCTTTGGCGTTCCTATTGATTTAACCGCTGTAGATCCAGGCTTTAAACTTGCAGCAATTTCAGTTGTGGGTAGTGATAGTGCAGGCGAAGTTGAAATCAATGTTTCAGCACTAACTCATTTAGCAGCAGAGTTAATTGAAGCCCATGATGGTGCTGTTACTGTTGAATCGGTAGCTGAACAATCAATAAAAATAGCAAGCGCCTTTGGTATTGAAGGTGATATTACGCAATTAAAAGCTACTGTTACCACTGACGCCAGTGCTGTTGCAGGTGAAGACAATGAAGCTGAACTAAGGCTTGGTCTGATCAATGCCGGTATTATGGCGGCGTTGTTCTCTGGTGAAACAGATGATGAGAATGTGCTATCGACTAAACTTGCTGAAGTTGCTGCCAATCTGATTGAACATAATGGTGCTTTGTTAGTTCATCAAGACGAAACAACTGTCGCTTTTGAATTAGCCATTAGCGATGTGTTAGAAGGTGCTGCTGCTGCCGCATCAAAAGCGAGTGATGAAATATCTGCTGATGAAACCTTGACGTCAATTATTGATGTCGCACAAGAAAAAACTAAGTTAGCAAACGAGCAAGCCTACCAAGAGGGCAATGTTGGCGCTAATGGCCTAAGTGAAGTTGTCGTTGAGAAACTCACCGAGGGTGACGCCGTAGCTAAAGCTAAAGCGATGGTTGAGGATGTACGCTTATTCACTCATTTATTCGACGGTACGTCTACTGAAGGTGCAGGTATTTCAGGTCAAGGTGATCAATATTTAGCCTTAATGGATGATGCGGGCGTAATGATTCAAACAGAAGCCGATAGCTTCACTTTACTCGCGCAAGTCAGTGATGTGTTAGCTGATTTAAGTATGCAGCATGATAACGGCACGTTAACACCTGAAGCTAGCACTATAGGTGTTGATATAAGCACCCTTATCGATGGTGCAACAGGGCGTATTACTTTTGTTGAGAATACCTCTACCGGCGGTATTTCATTCAATATTAATGCGACGGCAGCAGGTAGTGAAATAATTAGCTTAAATGCATCAGCTGAGTTTTCTAACGACAGTAAAAGTATTGTGTTAAGCCTCAATGGCTCAGTTGAATCAGGCGGTGCTAAATTTACCTTAAAAGACAGCAGTTTTGTACAAATTAATTTAGATAGCGTGGTATCTCGTACATCTTTAGAAGATGATACTTTTGAAGGTGAAATCATTTCTGGTGAATTAGCGCTCGACCTGATCCTTGAGCAAAAAGCAACGAATACAATGACTAATCCAATCACTTTTATCGGCATGTTGCACACTAAATTGTTACCTGTTGATGAGCATGTAATAGATGAGCGTTGGGATTGGGATGACAACAACCAACAAGGTATTATTACTTATGGACGTCCTGAAATTGACACCCTCATTTTACCTGAAATGTTAAGTTTAAGCGGAGCCTTTAGCTCACTTGATGGTGATTTAATTAGCGCGACACTGACTGTTAATATCAATAATTTAGAAGGTTATGATGCACCAGAATTTAAATATATTGGTAAAGAAGTTGCCAGTATACTTAATATTACACATACAGATAATGTTATTGTGTTAACTGAGGCTGATAGTGTTTCTGATACACAGCAGTATACAATTACTCATAGTTTCACCGCAGGTGAACAAGAAGGTAATTGGACAGGTTCAAGATCGGCTGTATCTAAAAACCCTGAGTTATACTGGGGCGGGACTGGTTATGAACAACAACATTTTAGCCGCCGCTCTAATGCAAACTCTCTTGATGAAGTAATTAGCTATACTGCAGCTCATGTTATTGATAGAGATGAAAATAATTTCTATGCTAAATCAATTCGCATTACTCCAGTTGATCAAAACGATGATAGCATTATAGATGGTTATCAATTTGAGAAAATTGAAGCGTCCCCTGATAACGGTATTGAATATGATTTTGATGGCGATGGAAATATAGAGCTTACTGCACTTGTTAATGCTGACGGTCAAATTCTAACTGCCAATGGTGCAACTCAAGTATGGGCTGAATCTATAAACTTGGGTATTTATCCATCGATTGACGATTTTATACAAGACAAACCGTGGGAATTGATAGCCCACCCACTAACATTAAATAGCACCTCTAAATATTTTGTAAGCACCTTAGGTGAGTCATACCCCCTTCTAGTTGATGATGTTGGTACGGTAACAACCTTTTTTAGTGAAAGTGAGTTAGCAAGTATTGCTGCAGGAGAGTTTACTGAACTAAATCCGGCAGCTTACCTAACTCAACCATTAGTCAAAGATGCCTTAACTATTGTAGTCAGTGACGATGCAAATACAGTAACGGCTACTGTTGAAGGTGCTTTTATTGCGACCCAAACTTTTTCTGGCGGCAATGGTAGTGACCTTACCTATAGCTCACAATATATAGAAGGTTATGATTCAAACACTACATTAATTTGGTCTCAAGTTAATTCTGATAACGGTTTAGATATTTCTGAAGTCACTGTTAGCACAATGGTACAAGAGTCTTGGGGCACCTTTGCTATGCGACTTAAATTTGTACCTGTTGATGAACAGCTTGAGGGAGAAGATGGCTTTGGTATTGCTGATAGAATTGAGGTCCACTATATCGATGGCAATAATTTCAATGATGATGGAGACCTAATAGATGGCAATGGTGTCGTTAGTTTTGACGATAATATCTGGAGGACTATTGACTCTTATGATAATTTTAACTGGACGACTAAATCATGGGGTACGAATGGCTGGAACCCATTACCATTTAACCCGTTAACAGTTGAAAATGCTTTAGATGTTTATAGTGCTTTCTTGTTGAAAGATGCTGACTTTCGTGGTGCAAACTTCGTTGAAGGCATAGGTCAAGTTGAAATAGATCTAGACGAGGAGTTACTCGATAGCATTACGGCTGGTAGCACTACGATGTTTGATGGCATCAACATCTCAGCTGATTCTAATGATTCACTAGAAGACGAAGATACCTTCCTTGATATTAATGCTGCCTTGACGTTAGAAGCTATCTTGGGTGACTATCAAGTTAAGTTACAACTTTCAGGTGAACGTACAGCCATAGAGAATGGCACGTTTAACCTTAATATGAGCTACCGCTTACCTGGTGCAGACACGCAGCGTTCATTTACTGCACACTACAACACTGAAATGGAAGGTCGTCTAACGGCTAATAATACCGACGGTGTAGTATTAGTAATGAATGACGCAGATGAGGAGGCAACAGGTACTCAAGTGCTTGGACAAATACTTGTTGGCCCAACAGCAATAGTCGCCGCAACTATTCAAAAGAGAGAGAATGGCTTAATTGTCGTTGTTTATAGTGACATTGATGGTGATGGCATCCACGACGAAGAAAGTTTATAACTTTTGCTTTGTTATTAACTACTAAACAGTAGTAATTTAGGTTAAATTAAAATGCCAGTCAGCAATGATTGGCATTTTTTATTTGCTAACTGATGAATATTTTCTTTCAATAAGGGGTATTAGTGAAGACTAACTTACTTTGTATTTTTACATTAACTTTTTTATTTAGCATCATTTGGCCAAATAAAACTCACGCTAACGATAACGATGACAATAGGCAGCTCAACAATAATATTTCCACTTACATATCAAGCGAATCATTTAGTAATATTTTACCGATAAAACAACTAATTAAAGATGATTGGCGGCAAGCCCCCGCAGCAGGTTCAAGTATTGGCTTTACTCAAAATGAGTTAGGCGTAAAAGCTTATTGGGGCAATGTCTCTTTTAATGTTGCCCATCGTCTTGATTACTTTGTCTTTACCAACCCTGATACCGCGCAAGCTTTTTATTTAGAGCGCACCGATCAACCACTGACCACACAAGATAGCTATCAACTTGCCTTAAAATTACATCACCAACGCAGTAATGGTTTTAGGCTAGGTTATCAATGGCAGTTTAACCACTTTTCTACTGAAATTAACATTGGCTACTGGGATGTTAGCGCCACCAGAGAATCTCAAATTACTGGTGAAATTTTTGGTGAGGATAATAATAATATTACAGGCAAGGCTGAACTTACCGAATATTATAGTGATAAAAATTTCTTAAAACGATCAAATAATAAAAATTGGGAAACCGATGGTTATGGCGTAACTGTCGATATTGCCATGGCCTGGCAAGTTACTGAGCAATTGCTAGTAGATATTAATATTAAAGATTTATATTCGAATTTTAAACTGAAGGGTTTGGGTTATAGCCAAGGGAACGTCAATACAGAAGGTACTTTTATTAATAGTCTTGGTGGCAAAGCCTATTTACCTTTATATAAAGGAGTCGCTGGATCTAAAGAGTATCAATTTGACTTACCTGAGCAAGTCAACGTCGTTGCCCACTACCAAGCAAAAAGCTTGAATAGTGATAACTTTGCTGTGGGTTATCTTGCTCGTTATAAACGACAAGGAGAGGTTAACTTTTATTATGCGGGCGTAGAATACTTACTTGAAACGAGCTCATTGACGCTAATGCTCGAATTAGAACACTTGTCACCAGAAATAAGGTATCGAAACCAGTGGCTTGATATAGTCTTTGCAACAGACAAATTTGACTTAGATAAAGCCATGCAATTTAGCTTAGGCATTGCAGTCAACTACGCTTTTTAGCCGTTATCAGTAAAAACACTACTCAATTAATTCTGAGTGTTCCGTTCCCATTATCCGTTTACCCGTTTGTATTTAACGTTTGTCCTGAGCCTGTCGCCCTTCGACAAGCTCAGGACGAACGGAATCATTTGGGAAGGTTTTTATTCTGCAATATACTCGACTACTTCTAAACCAAAACCAGACAGTGAATGGTATTTAGTTTGTGAGCTTAACAGTCGCATTTTACTCACACCTAAGTTAGACAAAATTTGTGAACCAACACCAACGTTACGTGAGCCAACATGACGATTGACTTCTTTCACTGTTTCACCCGCATCAACTTTCGCGTATTTTTTAACGAGATTAATCAATTCCGTAGGTGATTCATGTTTGCCTAATAAAACTAATACACCGCCTTCTTTGGCTATTTTTTCTAGTGCATTAGCCATTGGCCATTTAGCGACACTTTCACGTTCGCTAAATAATAAGTCTCTAAAAGTGTTTTCTAAATGTACGCGCACTAATGTAGGTTCATCTGACTTGATTTCACCTTTGGTTAACGCAAAGTGCGCTTGACCATCAATAGTGTCTTTAAACACAGTTAAGTCAAACTCACCAAACACTGTCGGTAATTTACATTGTGAAATACGTTGAATGGTTGTTTCTGTCGCATTTCTAAACTCAATTAAATCAGCAATAGTGCCCATTTTAATATCATGCTTTTTAGCAATAATTTCTAAATCTGGACGACGCGCCATGGTGCCATCTTCATTTAAAATTTCAACAATAACGGCCGCAGGCTCAAGACCAGCCATTCGAGCTAGATCAACACCGGCTTCAGTATGACCCGCACGATTAAGTACGCCGCCATCTTTAGCAATTAGTGGAAAGATATGTCCTGGTTGAACAATATTCAAATGCGTCGCATCTTTAGCAACGGCAGCAAGTACCGTTGTAGCTCTGTCGCCTGCAGAAATACCTGTAGTTACACCGGTTGCGGCTTCAATCGATACAGTAAAGTTAGTACTGAACTGAGCATCATTTTTGTCAACCATCAAAGGTAATTTTAAAGTTTCACAACGCTCTTGCGTCATTGGAAGGCAAATTAAACCACGACCATGAGTTGCCATAAAGTTAACTGCTTGAGGGGTTACCATTTCAGCTGCCATGATGAAATCACCTTCATTTTCTCGGTCTTCATCATCCATTAAAATAACCATTTTGCCTAAAGCAATATCGTCAATTATTTCTTGTGGTGTATGTAAATTCATTAGATTCTCTTTGATTATTTATTTGTATTTAAGCCAATTTTTCAATTAATCCACTTCGCCCTGAGCTTATCTTTCCCTATTACCCTGAGCCTGTCGCCCTTCGACTGCTTAGCGCTCAGGATGAACGGATATTATGCCCTGTTAGTCCTGAGCCTGTCGAAGGAAGCCTGTCGAAGGAAGGGCTACATAAAACCTGCCTTTTTTAATGAAGATTCTGTCACATTTGACTTAGGTTCCGCTTCATATCCAGTACCGTCTTTCGTTAGTAATCGTTCTAAATAACGAGCAATTAAATCAACTTCCAAGTTCACTTTAGTGCCAATTTGGTAGTGAGCAAAAACAGTTTCTTTTACAGTATGTGGTACGATAGTTAAACGGAATTTACCGTCACTTAGCGCGTTAACAGTTAAACTAGTACCGTCAATAGTTACTGAGCCTTTTTCGGCAATATAATGAGCAATATCACCCGGTATTGAAAGCCAATACTCGATACTATTACCATTATTAGTAATGGACAAAATTTCGGATACGCCATCAACATGACCAGAAACCATATGCCCACCAAAACGAGTGCTAGCTAACATCGCTTTTTCTAAATTTACCGCCATGCCAACGTCGTAACTAGCAAAACCTGTTCGATTTAAGGTTTCATTAGAAACATCAACACTGTAACTATTCTGATCGTAGTCAACTACCGTTAAACAAATACCATTGGTAGCAATTGAATCGCCAAGTTTAACATCCCTCATATTAAGGTTATTTGTAGCAATCACTAAACGTGCGCCTTGCGCATTTATATTAATTGCTTTAATGGTACCAACTGCTTCAATTATTCCAGTAAACATATGAATTCTCTATTAGATTTTGTTTATTTAGATACGATTTATTTGGATAATATTATTTAGGTGTTTTTATCAATTTAGCCGTGATACGAATATCACATCCCACTAGCCGAACATCAGTAGTTTTTAACGACTTAGCTTGTGATAAAGCCATTACATTAGGCATTTCAACCAAATTTTTACCATCGCCACCCATCAACTTAGGTGCTTGATAGAGTATCAACTCATCAGCTAAATCTTGTTCAATAAACGCGCCCGCTAAATTTGCACCTGATTCAACCAACACTTCGTTTAAACCACGTTCTGCTAACGTAGTTAATAGCTTGGTTAAATTAATTTTACTTTGACCAACATTATTTTTAATGGTCGGTAGTTGCACTTGTTCTACGAAATGAGGCCACTTAGGTAAGTTTTCAAGGGGTTGCTCTTTTAAAGTTCTGATAATTAATATAGGTGAGTTAATGTTAAAAAAATCCAACTCCGGTGTTAAACGGTTTTGACTATCAATAACCACACGTAAAGGCTGGCGAATATCGCTTTCTTTATAGCGTTGCTGTAGTTCGCCTAATTCAGACCAACGGACAGTCATTTTAGCATTATCAGATAAAATAGAGTCTGCGCCTGAAATGATGGCACAACTTTCGGCCCTTAGTCGTTGTACGTCTTTTCTAGCTTCTGGCGATGTTATCCATTTACTTTCGCCATTTTTCATTGCCGTTTTGCCATCAAGGCTTGCCGCCAGTTTTATTCGAACATAAGGTAAAGCTTGCGTCATCAACTTAATAAAACCACGATTAAGTGCTTTGGCTTCATTTTCAAGTAAACCAAATTCTGCGGTAATACCTGCTTGCTCTAGCATTGCTAAACCACGACCAGAGACTTCTGGGTTAGGATCAACCATGGCAGCTACCACACGTTTTACACCCGCGTTTATTAATGCTTGGGCGCAAGGTGGCGTTCGACCAAAATGACTACAAGGCTCTAACGTAACATAGGCCGTTGCGCCTTTAATTAAAGAGTCGTTGTTAAGCCTAGCATCGGCTAGTGCATTAACCTCTGCGTGTCCTTGCCCTGCTTTTTGGTGAAAGCCTGAGCCAATAATTTGCGTTTTCTCTGCGGTATGATCTGCGGTATAACTAACTAATACACAGCCTACCCTTGGATTGGGTGAAGTCGTGTAATGGCCTTGCTTTGCTAACTTAATAGCTAACGCCATATAGTGATGATCTTGTTGGCTAAACACCTTACTTCCTTTGCCCGGTATTTTTTATCGCTTTTTTATCACTTTTTTTATCGGTGTTTTTTACTCGGTTAAGGCTTTCTTTGCCCAAGCGAGCGATTTCATCGGCAAATTCACTGATGTCTTCAAATGATAAATACACTGACGCGAAACGTAAATAGGCAACTTTATCTAATTCTTTTAGCTGAGCCATAGTCAAGTTACCTAACATCTCGCTAGATATTTCTCGTTCACCAGTCGCACGTAATTGCGACTTCAACTTATTTATCGATAATTCAACTTGCTCAATGCTCACCGGACGTTTTTCTAATGCTCGGCTAAAGCCACTTCGCATCTTATCCTCGTTGAATGGCTCACGTGTACCATCACGCTTGATAATGCGTGGCATCACCAATTCAGCAGTCTCAAAAGTGGTGTAACGCTCATGACAAGCGAGACATTCACGACGACGACGAATTTGATGACCATCAGAAACTAAACGTGAATCGATAACTTTGGTATCCGTTGCGGTACAAAAAGGACAATACATTATTTACCTATTCCTATTAAAGTTATGACCCTTCGACAAGCTCAGGGCGAACAAATTTATTGTCCGAATATCCTGAGCCTGCCGAAGAGCAAGCTCAGGGCGAACAAATTTATTGTCCGAATATCCTGAGCCTGCCGAAGGGCAAACTCAGGGCGAACAAATTTATTGTCCGAATATCCTGAGCCTGCCGAAGGGCAAGCTCAGGACGAATGGATTTATTGGCCGATTATCCTGAACCTGCCTCAGGACACAGGCTTAGTAAAAAATCAGCAGTAGTACAGATCAAAAATGGCCGCTAATTGCGACCATGTTAATATAAATTCACTTACATTAGTGAATTAGTTTGTTATTCATTCACTATTTTTGATACACAGGGAAACGAGCACAAAGTTCAGAGACTTGGCCTTGTACGCGAGCGATAACATCTTCATTGTTGATGTCATCTAAAATGTCACAAATCCAACCTGTTAATGTATTAGTTTCTTCAACACCAAAACCACGACGCGTAATTGCGGGTGTACCAAGGCGTAAGCCACTAGTTACAAATGGAGAACGAGGATCGTTAGGAACCGCATTTTTATTAACCGTAATATGAGCAAGACCTAACGCGGCATCCGCCTCTTTACCTGTGATGTTTTTATCTATCAGGTCAAGTAGTAATAAGTGATTTTCTGTGCCGTTAGAAACAACTTTATAACCACGGCCTTGAAGAACTAAAACCATCGCTTTAGCATTGTCTAATACCGCTTGCTGATAAACTTTAAACTCCGGTGCTAGTGCTTCTTTGAAGGCTACAGCTTTGGCGGCAATAACATGCATTAATGGACCACCTTGACCACCAGGAAATACAGCACTGTTTAGTTTTTTGTAAATGGCTTCATCATCACACGCAGATACAATTAAACCACCACGAGGTCCAGCTAATGTTTTATGCGTAGTTGTTGATACTACGTGGGCATGTGGAACAGGGTTTGGATAAAGACCTGCAGCAACGAGTCCTGCGACGTGGGCCATATCAACAAAGAAATAGGCACCAACTTTATCAGCGATTTTACGCATACGCGCCCAATCAACAACGCCAGAAAAAGCAGAAAAACCACCAATGATCATTTCAGGTTTGTGTTCATCAGCTAAACGTTCTAACTCTTCATAGTCAATATCGCCTGTTTCAGGATGAAGACCATATTGGAATGCTTCGTATGATTTACCTGAAAAGTTTACATGCGAACCGTGCGTTAAGTGACCACCGTGAGCTAAGCTCATACCTAACACTTTACCACCAGGTGTAACTAACGCTTGGAAAACAGCTGAGTTTGCTTGAGAACCCGCATGTGGTTGCACATTAGCATACGTTGCACCAAATAATTCTTTAGCGCGGTCAATAGCTAATTGTTCTGCAATATCAACATATTCACAACCACCGTAATAACGTTTGCCAGGATAACCTTCAGCATATTTGTTCGTTAATTGTGAACCTTGTGCTTCAAGTACGCGTGGGCTACAGTAGTTTTCAGAAGCAATAAGCTCAATGTGTTCTTCTTGACGTACAACTTCATTGCTCATTGCTTCATAAAGTTCTGGATCAAAATCGGCAATATTCATATCACGAGTAAACATGTTTTATCCTCAAATAAACAACCATGATGGCTGCAAGTTCTGACGTTACCCTCAACTTATAAAATTAAGAATAGCGCACAATAAAAGTACTAAAAATAATGCCGAGTATCTTGCCTGAATTTGCTCAAAATGTATATGATAAAAGCAGTGGGTTTTAGCTCATTTTGTCCTGTCTTATGCTGACTTATAGCAAATCACAAATAAATATTGGAAAATAATACGACCATAAAAATTTTAGTGTTGAAATCACTTTACCTACAAAATGAATATAAACAATAAAAATATAATTTTCAACAAATAAAACACAGAAAAAATTAAAATTACTGAATTTAAAGCGGTAAAGCAAAAAAAATCAGATAAAAGTGGTTCACTAAAAACAACGCAATTTAAATCGATACTAACTTAACGCTAACACAACTGTTTCAGAGCGTAATTTCTTAGCCATCAATAGCACCAATATAATGGTCATACTAATAGTAACTAAGCCAGTAAAGCCCATTAATGACCACGATACGGGTAGCCCTTTAAATAAATCCTCCATAATAAGTGATTGCCCTGAAATAGGTAACCACTCTAACCATTTAGGCTTATCATCAACAAACATCATCACTACTGGCACCATCGCCGGCAGCATAATAATCATAGAAACCATTGATTGCGCTTCTTTAAAGTTTTTTGATTGGAAGGCGACAAATAACTGTAATGCTGAAGCAAAAAAACAAATAGGTAATAGTAATAACAACAAGGCTAAAATAGTAAAAGCATCTAAACTAAAACTGGCCCCAATTTTAGTTAAATCAATAAAGCTCACTGAAAATGAGGTTAAGCTTAACGTTAACAATACGCCGATACAGGCAATTAAACTGGCACAACAGAGCTTAGCCGAAACAATTTTAACCGTACTAACCGGTTGGCATAATAGCATTTCTAATACATTACGCTCACGTTCCCCTGCACTGGCATCGATAGCCACGGGTAAACCTGACATAAAGGCCGCCATTAATAAATACAAACCAAGCATCATCGAAATAATCATCGCATTGGAATTTGGTAATGAGGTATCTTGCTCTATAATTTTAACCACTTGCAATAATCGCACATCAATACCACGCACTAATAAGCGCTTATAACCAATTGCACGCGTATAGTTGTTAATGGTGTTTTTTATACGCCTAACAGGTGATAAATTTGCTTTTTCGCTATAATCAGCACTGAGGTAAACTTCAATGGTTTTGCCGTCTAGCATGTCTTGATTAAAACTTTCTGGAATAGTTAACGTTAGGTTACGTTCATCCCAAATAGTTTTTTTATTGCTGGGTACATCACTAAATACTAGTATATTTTCATCATTCAATGCGTTAATCAGTTTTGGCGCAAATTCAGCACCTAATACTTTAAGATAGATGGCGGGAGTTTCTACCGCTTCTTTGATCATCACTTTAGACATAGCAAAAATCATTACCGGTGCCATTACCGCCATTGTCATCGCCAACATCATGGCACGCTTATCTCTAAATGCTTCTTTTAACTCTTTGCCTAGTAACGCTTTAAACTGGCTTATGTTAGAAATAATCATGCAGCGACGCCTTCATCTGAGCCAATAATCTTAACAAAGGCTTCCTCTAGATGAGTTTCACCCGCGAGCTCACATAACTCTTGTGGTGTACCTTGTGCTGCTAATTTTCCGTTAGCAACAATAATAACGCGGTCGCAAAGTGCGGCAACCTCTTGCATTACGTGTGATGAGAACAAAATACAATGGCCTTTCTCTTTAAAACGCGCAAGATAACGACGTAATACCCGCGTACTCATTACATCAAGGCCACGAGTTGGCTCATCAAGTACAAAGTTTTTAGGTTGGTGCACTAGTGCTTGCGCTAAAGTTACCTTCATTCGTTGGCCTTGAGAAAAACCCAATGTTTTGCGATGTGCTAATTCTGTCATCTCTAAATCGTTAATTACCGTTTCTATCGCGTGATGTTTAGCATCACCTTGTAAACCATGAATACTGGCAAAGTAATCTATTTGTTCATAAGCAGTTAAACGCTCATACAAACCAAATTTATCAGGAAATATACCTAAGCGAGCTCTAGCGCCAAGGGGATCATCAACCACATTAATACCATCAATAGTGGCACTACCGCCATCTGCTTTTAGCAAACCATAAAGCGTTCGTAAACACGTGGTTTTTCCGGCACCATTAGGACCTAAGATACCCGTGATTTCACCATCATTAGCCGTAAAAGATAAACCATCAAGGGCGATCACCGGATTTTCTTGCTTTCTAAAAAAACCTTTTTTTACACCACCAAATGATTTACGTAAATTAGTCACTTCAATCATTAGTCACTACCTCCTTGTGTTTCAGTTAGTGGTTCAAAACTCATTGAACCGCCATTTAGATTAGTCATAAAAGATTCATTAGGAACATCATCTAAACAAGATTCATCTAACGCTTTAGGTTTAAGTGAGGTTAAAAATTCATTAATAATATCGCTAGCACACGTACTCAGAGCAACAGTATGTGCTGCATTTTTCACGACTATGTGATGATTGTTTGGCAAAGACTTAGCAGTATATTCACCATTACTTGGTGGTGTGACGGGGTCGAGTTCACCTGACAAAATAAGTGTTGGAATATCCGCGGTTACCGGTTGATAAAATGCTTCACTCGGACGATATTGTGGCCACAAAGGACACGTCATTTTAAAAGTAGAATGACTGTCGTCACCGCCAAAATTATTCTTTGCATCTTGTTCAAAATCAGTAAGTGATATTCTGGGGTAATCTTCATTACAGGTAATATTAAATAATAAGCCGATGTAAATGCCCTGCCCACCGTCTGTTTGTGCTATTAAGCCAGCTAAGGGCATATAGTTGCCTAAATAAGCTTGATGGATCACCAAAGGTACCAATGAACGTGTTGTTACCGAGTATAATTGACTACGAATAGTACCCAGTAGTTTTGCTTTGCTTATCACAAATGGGGTCTGTGTTCCCAAACGCGGATGAGCAATATTAGCTTTTACAGAAGAGTTTTCAATACGTGTTAATAAGGTTTTAAATTCTTGCTCAAGTTGAGGAAATGCTTGTTGACAACTTTCTTCGTTTTGACAGTTTTTTAATAATAAATTAAATGAACGTGCTGAACTTTGACCAAATAAGCCAATAGGCACTTCCATTGGCCCAACACTGTCTAATACAACGCTGCGTAAAGATTCAGGAAACATGCGCATATAAACAAGGCCAGCACGTGTACCATATGAACCACCATAAATATTAATTTGCTGATGACCTAATACTTCACGCACGGCGTCAAAATCTCGAATGGCATTTTCTGAATTATATTGACTAAGATCCCCTGTTAAATTTTTTAGACAGTTTTTGATGTCTTGAATAGAGAAATCTTCTGGCGTTAACGCGTACACATTTTGCTCTGCGGCCTCTTCACATTGTAAAGGATGAGACAACCCTGTCCCTCGTTGATCAACTAAAATCAAATCACGTGTTTTTCGTACTTCATAAAACACATTAGTTAAACCTGATGCTAATTCAGCAGCTGCTTGTCCTGGGCCTCCGGCAAGAAACATTAATGGAGTTTTATCATCACTATCATCAATAGCAGGTAATACCACAAAATTTATCGTGATCTGTTCACCGTCAGCTTTACTATAATCTTCAAGTACTTGCAATTTACCGCACTTAACCTGAGACTTAATTCCATCTACGTGGCAATTTTCTAGTGTCAGTTGCTGATTCTGGCTATAAGCATCAACGCTTATCAGTAAAATCAACAATGAAATAATCATCCCGCTTTTTATCATTTTATCCTTCCATCTTTTTTTTAAGACGCTCTTTACAGAATTAGCTGTATTCTATTTTATTTTTTCACCCTTTGGAATGTTATATACCCATAAGACCTGAAAATGCGATTTCGAGATCAAGGCACATCTTTTTATTAAGGATTATTACCTTAAAAACAGATCCAACGATGGGCATTATTTACTCTGTTTTCCCTGTAGGGCTGGTTTAGAAACGTTTTATGCTACGTTATTAATTTCGACAGTAGAATAACCATTCTCTTCAACCAATGTCTTGCTTAGAGACGTTTTTAATGCAAGCTGGATTCTGTATTTTGAAGTATCATAGGTATATTTGTAAATATTTATAAATAGCCATTCACAAATGCCTTAATAAAAGATAAAGTTTAGCTATTGACCTCCCCCTAAGTACCAAAGGAATCCTCATGGAAATTAATCAGTGGGTAGATGAGTTGTTTGAAGTGTTTGATGAAGATAAAGATGGCGTAATAAATCGCTCAGAATTTGTAGAACTAATTGAAGTATTACTACAGGATAAAGGTCTTCGCATGTGCGAATCTATATTCAACCGTTTTGATACTAACCATAGTAATTCTATTTCTAAAGATGAATTAAAAGTAATGGTGATAGAGTTGGCGTTATAATTTCACCTGTTCCCTCTGTTCATTTTATATAGCTCTCTGTCTGAGGGCTATACTCTATTTTTATCTCTCGAACTTACCTTTTCTCCACTAACTCACTCTAAAAAACCGACTCTAAATGCCCTAGTTGATAACCGTGACCATTTTAAATGATTACCTTAAATGATTACGGCTAGCTATCTTCACTTTTCTAACACTCTCTGTTATTGTTCACAAAATAGCTTACACGCGTACACTGAAAATATGATAACCCCAACCTATAGTAAGAATGAAGAATTAGCGAATACTCTCAGTCATGGATTGGGCGCGTTACTTAGCCTTGTAGCGATAGTTTTATTACTCTCCAACGCAGTAACCAATAGTACCGTTGGTTATTCGATCAATAACGAATTGATGCGTATTGTTAGCTTTAGTGTTTATGGCTCAAGTTTACTAATACTTTTTCTTAGCTCTACTTTTTATCATGCGACGACTAACTCACAATCAAAAAAAGTATTTAAATTACTTGATCATTGCGCCATTTATGTACTCATTGCAGGGACTTATACCCCGTTATTATTACTTAGCTTATCAGGCCTATTAGGTTATAGCTTGATGATAGTAATTTGGTTAATTGCTATTTCTGGAATATTCTTTAAATTCAAATTTGGTCATAAATACAAAAAAATATCGTTAGCGACTTATGTCGGAATGGGTCTTATTGCTTTCACTATTTTAGGAGAGCTATATAAAGTACTGCCCACTAATGCCGTTAGTTTACTCGCAATCGGTGGTTTAGTTTATTTAGTCGGCGTGTATTTTTATGTGCAGAAAAATATACCCTTTAATCACGCTATCTGGCACTTGTTTGTATTAAGTGGTGCTGCATGTCATTTCTTTATGATTTATTGGTATGTTTAATTTTTTAAGAGTGTACGTTTTTTGAGAATGTAAATTTTTAAGGGGATAAATTTCAAGGAGCGTAAACAAAAAAACCTAACATAATGTTAGGTTTTTATGGTGTTCATAATATGGTGCCCCGACCCGGATTTGAACCAGGGACACGAGGATTTTCAATCCTCTGCTCTACCAACTGAGCTATCGGGGCATAGAATCATATTCTTAAAAAGAACTATGTTTCAAAGCTCGCGTATCATAGCTATAATTTTATAGGCTAGCAACCGTTTTCTTGTACTTTTTAAACCCTTGATGAAAATCACTCATTAAAGTTCAAAATCCCCAAAATCCATATCGTTATCACTATCGTGAATGACTTGAGGTTTAATTAGAGGGTCTAATAATGAAGGTTGTTCCGCCTCATGTATAATTTCTAATGAAATAACCTCTTTAACAGTTTTTGGCTTATTCTTATTTTGTTGACGTTTTTTTCTTTGAATACAGCGTTTAATGATTTTTTGCTTGTTATCATTATCAAAATCAATCCAATTCTGCCTTTCGTCACGCGTGCGCATGCAACCAAGACAGTAGCCTTTAACGTTTGACTGACATATACCCATACAAGGGCTTGGAACATCAAAAAACTCTAACTGCACTTATACCCACTCCACTTGAAGATGTTTCTAATTCCAGCTGAATCGTGCATCTTTAAACGAAACGGGGATATACTAACCACCGTTCAATAAAAGTGCGCTGTAAGCTAAGTATAGCTTATCAACGCACTGAGTCGATATTTAGTCTAGTTTATCAGTCGCAATATGATAATCAGGATCTTCAATGACATTGACTTCAACTAAGTTACCTGCTTTTTTAAGTAATAATCTACATTCGTTGTTCAAGTGTTTTAAATGTAAGGTTTTACCTTTAGCTAAATAGCGTTCAGCTAATGTATCAATTGCTTCAATAGCTGAGTGATCAGCAACACGAGAACGCTTAAATTCAATAATGATATCATTGCTGTCTTTTTCAATATCAAATTGCTCTAAAAAAGTCGAAACTGAGCCAAAGAAAATGGGTCCAGTTACTTCATATACCGTAGAGCCATGTTCATTGATACTACGGCTTACAACAATATGTTTTGCATGTTCCCAAGCAAAAACTAACGCAGAAACAATCACACCGACAATAACAGCAACAGCTAAATCAGTAGCAACTGTTACACCTGAAACTAAAATAATGACGAAAGCATCAGCTTTTGGCACTTTGCTCAAAATTCGAAAGCTTGACCATTCAAAGGTACCAATAACCACAATAAACATAACGCCAACCAATGCCGCTAGCGGGATCATTTCAATTAAACCTGAAGCAAATAGAATAAAGCCAAGTAATGCTAATGCGGCAGTAATACCTGATGCGCGACCTCGACCACCCGAATTAACATTAATCATTGACTGACCAATCATGGCACAACCACCCATACCACCGAAAAAGCCAGTAACTGTATTTGCTGCACCTTGGGCAATACACTCTTTGTTGCCTTTACCACGTGTACCGGTTAGTTCATCAATTAACGTTAATGTTAATAACGACTCAATTAAACCAATTGCGGCGAGTACCAATGCAAAAGGAAGAATGATTTTTAATGTTTCCAAAGAAAATGGGACATTAGGTATAGAGAATTCTGGTAAACCACCCGCAATAGATGCAGCAGGATCATTAGTCATATCACGTAGAAAATCCACCACGGTACGGGTATCAAGTCCTAAGCTTTGCACCAATACAGTAACAACAACAATAGCAACTAATGATGACGGCACCGCTTTAGTTAATTTTGGTAAAAAATGAATAATTGCCATAGTTAATAGAATAAGCCCTACCATGATCATCATGGGTGAGCCTTGTAACCATTCGAGTTCACCCGCACTATTAGTTACTTTAAATTGCCCTAACTGTGCTAAGAAAATAACAATGGCTAAACCGTTTACAAAACCTAGCATCACCGGATGTGGCACTAAACGAATAAATTTACCGAGTTTCAATATACCCGCTATAATTTGCAATATGCCGGTGAGCACCACGGTAGCAAATAAGTACTCTACCCCATGTATAGCAACCAAACTAACCATAACAACCGCCATAGCGCCTGTTGCACCAGAAATCATTCCCGGACGACCACCAAAAATAGCGGTAATTAACCCCACCATAAAAGCAGCATATAAACCGACTAATGGCTCAACACCCGCAACAAAAGCAAAAGCGACCGCTTCAGGCACTAAAGCTAACGCGACAGTTAAGCCCGACAGCACATCATTTTTCAGGTTAGACACCTTACTCGCGTGTAATTCAAACATTTTTATCTCATTGGTTATATTATTAATTATATTATTGCGCAGGTATGAGTAATAAATACATGCGCGAAGTTAGCTGCTAATGGCCAACTGAGTATAGGCGACTATTAGAAAACATAGCGATTTTGAGGGCGGGAATACTACAGATTTAATCAATAAAAGTCAATTTTTGTAGGTTTTTGCAACAAAATAAAAACACTACTTTTTTCTCTTAGGAGACATTACTCACCAGCAACTTTTTTCTGTTCAACTGCGCAATAGGTACTTTAACTTTAAAATGATGCCCTCAGGTAAGGCGATAAAAATACAACAAAGTTATATGTCTAAAATAGAATTTACATTATATGATGACTTTACTAGGCTTAGCATTACCTTGCTTTACAGAGATAACTTTATGAAAAAATTAATCTCGCTATGTATTTTATTTATTGCCATTGGTATTAGTCTGCTAAGTTGTGGAAGTAAGCTAACAACTCACATTGATTTTAATCAAGAAACAAACTTTCAATCGTTTAGCAGCTATCAATTTAGTACTAAAGTAAATAACTCGCTTGATGCTAACCCTATTATGATAAATCGAATACAAGGTGCTGTAGAAGTTGCTTTAGCTGGTAAAAGATTAAAAAGCGTACCTTTGTCGACATGAACAGTTCCGATTTAACAATTTATGTATCGTTAATCGTTTACTGGCAAATTTTCCTCCGCTGGTGATAGTTAAGAATAAAAAACAAACCCAATTTATCGAATAACCGTTGAGAATTATTATGTATTACACTTATTATAAATCGCCTTTGGGTGATATTGCGTTAACCGCTAATGATCAAGGTTTAACAGCATTAACCTTTATGAACGGAAGGGGCATTACTAGTAATAAAGTTGAAGGGACTAAAATTGAAGGGACTAGCCCATTACTAATCCCTGAAGGCTACCAAGAGAATCCAGAAAAGTTTACCCAAGTGTGCCAACAATTAACCGAATATTTTGCCGGTGAACGGAAAGAATTTGACCTTCCATTAGCGGCAATAGGCACACCCTTTCAACAAAAAGTGTGGCACGCTTTATGTTCAATAAAACAAGGTGAAACTAAGACGTATGCTTGGTTAGCAAAAAAAATTAACAATGAAAAAGCCGTAAGAGCAGTTGGCAGTGCAAATGGTGCCAATCCTATTGCGTTAATTGTACCTTGTCATCGGGTAATAGGCAGTAATGGAAAACTAACGGGTTACGCTGGGGGATTAGCGTTAAAAGCTAAGTTATTAATGCATGAAGGTGCTTTATTTAAACCCTAAAACAACATTAAAAAATGGCAAGTCATCAGCTATAGTAACTGAATTATGATTACTGATTTATACTTGCCATCATTTTTAATTTGGTTTAACTTGGTTTGGTTTAACTTGGTTTTATTTACACTTAATATTGCGTGGTTTCTACCTGCCAATATACCGTCTTAACTTCACCGTTTCTTAAAAAAGTAAATGCGACTTCATCACCTTTTTTAACTGAAGCCATACGCTGTTTAATTTTAATAGCAGACTCTACATCAGTAATTTTATGACCATTAATTGCCAGTAAAATATCGCCTCCAAGTAATATGGATGTGTGACCAATAGTGACATTTATATTCCCGCCTTTAAAGCCCAATTTATCCGCTAAAGTGCGTGGTACAACATGTTGAATTAACATGCCATGTCCTGCGGTATTGTTTAAAGCATACGATTGTTGCTTGTTTAATAAAAAAGGAATAAAGCCAGAAAAAGTACCTGGATCACTGTCCATAATTTCGCGAATGGTATCAACAGAAACAACAAAACCTAAACCATTGCTACCGCCGCTTTTTGATAAGATATGACTAACAATGCCAATAATCTCACCTTTGTCATTAAACATTGGCCCACCTGAGTTACCCACATTAATCGACGCATCTGTTTGTAATAACCGTGGCGTAATATTCGTTGCGGGTATCTTTTTATTATCACGAATACCACTTAAATAGCCAACAGATAGACTATGGCTCACACCATAAGGTGCACCAATAACCATCACTTTCTCACCAATTTGATAATCACCTGTTTGAGCTAACGCTAATGGCTCTATATTTTCAGGCACATCGACAGCTTGGATCATAGCAAGATCGATCATAGATTCAACCCAAACCACATGGCCACTAGTTTTACTGCCATCAGCAAAAACGACTTCAATAGACGTCGCTTTATCAACAACATGGGCAGCGGTTAAAATACGGCCTTGCTTATTGATCAATGCACCCGATCCCAAAGAACCCGCAACACTGGCTTTATAAGTTGCTTGTCCCGGTTTTGGATCAGCTAACGCTTTAACATGTAATTCAACCACCGCAGGGTTAACCGACTTATACAATTTTTGAATAGTATTGTCTGCACTTGCGCAAGAAGTAATAAAACTTAAGCTAACAAGAAACCATAATCGTAAAACAATCATAAATAAAGAAAATCTTTTTGTGTAAAATATTTGGTTAGTTTACCTAATACTAATAAATTAATCAGGTGTTTTGTCGGTGAAATTGTTAGTATGATGAGTGAATATGTTTCTTAGGATAAATAAATGCAAATTATCGCAATACTCGCTTTAGCTTCTTTAATGTGGCTAATTTGGCAATTAATCAAAGCCAAACGCTTTACCCGCTTTAAGAAAAAAATAGAAGATGAATTAAAAGATAAAGTGATCGCCAAAATTAAAGAAGAATTGAATGACAATCGCAGCAAAATATTTCCTAATAATGAATGTCATCAAGCCGCAACATTGTTTTATTGGTGCCAATATAAAAGCCGCATATTACATGCCGCTTTACAAAGAGAAATAATCACAGAACAATGGCTAAAAGATTCAGGTAATTTACGTAATGCTCAGCATTTATTTCATGTTGAAAGAAAGTATTTGCACTAATTAAGTCTTTCCTCCCTTCAGCAAGCTCAGGACAATAGGATACATAAATTCAGGGTAATCGAAAGGTACCGTGGGAGTATAAGGTACCTTTCGGATAATTATTCGAGGAGTATCAGATAGATATTGATGATTTACACTTTAGCAAACTGTAAATCCCAAACACCATGACCCAAACGCTGACCACGATTTTCAAATTTGGTTAACGGACGAGTGTCAGGTCGCGGTACATAGTCATTGCTTTGGGATAAATTATTATAACCTTGCGCACTTTGCATATCTGCCAACATACACTCGGCGTAATTTTCCCAATCTGTCGCCATATGAAAAACACCTCCAACATTAAGCTTTTGACGAATGGTTTCAACAAATTCTGTCGAAACAATACGGCGCTTATGATGTTTCTTCTTGTGCCAAGGGTCAGGAAAAAATAATTGAACCGTCGTTAGTGTATTGTCGGGAATACAATCAGCAAGTACTTCAATGGCGTCATGTTCAAACACCTTTAAATTGGGCACGCATTCTTCCATAGCTAAAGCGATACAAGCGCCAACACCTGGTTTATGTACTTCAACGCCAATGAAATTTAGCTCTGGGGCGGCTTTCGCCATTTCCACTAAGGATTTACCCATACCAAAACCGATTTCTAACACTACAGGGTTATCGTTAGTAAAAAGATTTTTTAAATCAATTAAGCCATCACTATGGTTCAAACCCATCGTTTGCCAATGATCATTTAAAGCACGCTCTTGGGCTTTGGTTAAACGGCCTTCTCGCTTAACAAAGCTACGTACTTTGCGAATGTACTTGCCTTCTTGTTCAGCTTGCTCGATGGTTTTATGTGTGTTTTCAGTTTTATCTGTCATTATCTCTAATCTTTTAACTCGAAACTATTAACTCGAAAATATTATGCCAATGATATAAAGTTTACTTTCACCTCGAATGTTGCAGGAGGTAAAAAAAATAAACATTAGTTGGATCTTATGACGGTAACGATTATCTGCTATTACATTAAATTCTAAATAAAGCGCTTTATGCTATAAAGTGTAACGCTGATTTATTTAGAATAAAACTATTCAGCCCACCAAACATCGTAAAGTTCACTTACTGCGACAGCTGTTGAACCATTGTCAGTTAACCACTTATCAACCACTGCACGGTTTTCTTCAGTACAAGAGCCTAATTTTTGTGTACAAATCAAACCATGCCACAAGGTATCACCCTCACCACCAAAACCTAAACCATTAGGCTGTATAGCTTCACTGAAAAACTTATCAATAAAAGCATCAAGTTCGTCGCTAGTAATATCGTCATTTAACTTCCAAGCAACATCAAAACCTAACTCTTGAAATTCATCAACTCTCAATTTTTTACGTATTCGTTCGCTTCGGTTCTTTGCATTCATTTTCATTGCATGATCTCATCATAATAGTTACTAAAAATAATTGTCGCTATTATATACCCAAGCCACCTCAATATGCGAGTTTCAGCATTTTGACATGGCTTGGGTATCTGATTTAAACAGACGCAATAAAAAACAATTTATTTAACCTCCGGTCCAATCAAACGATTAAGATAATAACAAACATTGAGAGTTAAACAAAAAATCAACATTTTTTGAGTCCATGAAGTTAATTAGTTACACTGCACTATGTTCTCAAAACGAAGTTTAATCATTAATACACCAATGCAGACTACCTCCTTACAAAAAATAAACATCTCAGCTGAGTCAGCTAAACAATTTGCGACACAAGTGGTTACTTGGTATCACCATCAAGGCAGAAAACATTTACCTTGGCAGCAAAACAAAACGCCTTATAGCGTTTGGGTTTCTGAAATTATGCTTCAACAAACCCAAGTAGCAACAGTTATTCCTTACTATCAACGTTTTATGACTAGTTTCCCCACCATAGAAGCCTTAGCCAATGCCGATGAAGACAATGTATTACACCATTGGACAGGTTTAGGTTATTACGCCAGAGCGCGGAATTTGCATAAAGCTGCAAAACTAATCGACAGTGAACATAAGGGTATTTTCCCTGAAGATATTGAACAAGTTATCGCTTTACCGGGTATAGGACGCTCAACCGCAGGGGCAATTTTAAGTTTATCGTTAAATCAGCACCACCCCATTTTAGATGGTAATGTTAAACGCGTATTAGCACGGAATTACTTAGTAGAAGGATATACTGGCTTAGCTAAATTTGAAAAAACCATGTGGCCATTAAGTGAAAAACTCACTCCCGCAACCGATACTGGTTTTTATACTCAAGCGATGATGGATCTAGGCGCCACGGTCTGCACCCGCAGTAAACCTAGTTGTGAAATATGTCCAGTAAAAACAAGTTGTTTAGCTATGGCTAGCTCTCAACAAACTGAGTTTCCACAAAAGAAACCAAAGAAAAAAATCCCAGAAAAAAGTACTATTGTAGTTATCCCTAGAATCACAACATCAATCAGTGACAGTGTTCTAATGGAAAAACGTCCTCCGACAGGTATTTGGGGAGGTTTATGGTGTTTTTATGAAGTCAGCAATAAAAGTGAAATTACCCGTTTATTAGCATCATTAGATTTACAAGCTTCAACAAATCCAGGTGCACAACAAGAGCTAACAACATTTAGACATACCTTTAGCCATTTTCACCTTGATATTTCACCCATCATCATTGAGTGTTCGCAAGTAAAAGCACGCTCAACATCACAAATTAATAACCAAGAAGTTAGCGAACCTAGAAAACAAAAATGGTATGATTTACGCAGTGAAGCTAATGTAGGTCTAGCAGCTTCAACAAAAAAATTGATTGGCTTATTGCAAGAAAATTAACGTCAATAATGAATTACAGAAACAACTACTTAACATTAATAAGAGAGTATTATGAGCCGTACAGTTTTTTGCCAAAATCTAAATAAAGAAGGTGAAGGTTTAGCTTTTCAACTATACCCTGGTGAAGTTGGCAAGCGAATTTTTGACAATATTTGCAAAGAGGCTTGGGGTCTATGGCAAAAAAAGCAAACTATGTTAATCAATGAAAAGAAAATGAACATGATGAATGTTGATGATCGCAAATTTTTAGAAGATGCCATGGTTGCCTATTTATTTGACGGCATAGAGCCAGATATAGCAGGTTACGTCCCTCCGTCATCAAAATAGCGTACGAATTAAATAACATAAAGGTAACAATACATATGAAAACAATAATTATTACGTTAGCACTAGTGTTAACTAGTATTAGTACAATTGCTTTAAGCAATGAAGTTAAGTCTACATCGCCGGCTAATGCCAGCGTTTATTTTATAACACCTGTAGATGGGCAAACTGTCAGTTCAACTTTTACAATTAAATTTGGTTTAAATGGCATGGGTGTCTCACCAGCCGGTATTGAGAAAAAAAATACCGGCCATCATCATATATTAATTGATACTGACACTTTGCCAAATATGCTTGCTCCATTACCAGCAACCGATAAAATAAAACATTTTGGTGGTGGCCAAACAGAAACGCAATTAACACTTTCACCAGGTAAGCACACCTTACAACTTGTTTTAGGGAACCATCACCACATCCCTCATAACATGCCAGTGATATCTAAAAAAATCACTGTTGTAGTTAAATAAGCAGCAATAAGAATAAAAAAACAGCGAACAAACTGTTTTTTATAAAAAACTTATAAATAACAGTTGACGAACAAAGAGAAAAACAGTCTAATGGCGCTCGTCTTAACGAGGTAACGAAAACACTTCGAAGCGACATGCCCCGATAGCTCAGTTGGTAGAGCAGAGGATTGAAAATCCTCGTGTCCCTGGTTCAAATCCGGGTCGGGGCACCATATACAGAGATGGTGCTCAATAGTAATATTAAGCATTATTTCGGTGCCAATGTATTATCCTTGAAAAAGAGTAATATTGCACACAGCTTTGTGTGCCGACTTAGCTCAGTTGGTAGAGCAACTGACTTGTAATCAGTAGGTCGCCAGTTCGACTCCGGCAGTCGGCACCATTCATTCCGAAAGGAAGAAACTAAACCTTAATAGCAATATTAAGGTTTTTTTTCGTCTGTAATAAAGTCAAAAATAAAATCACCCTACTGATGAATCAGTAGCTAAGCAGGCTTGGCAGTTCAACTCCGGCAGTCGGCACCATTCATAAAAAATAGTCAGAACATAATGAGAATAGCCACACAGGAATCTTCATAAGTATATTCAAGTCAAAACACGTCGAAGAATTTATGCATTAGACGGTCTGATTAATAGAGCTCAAGCCTTTCGGATGCGTGAAAGACACCTACTGTCACAATCAGTTGATCTAAGACAATGGTTACCCTTATACGTTTGTGGTTTGTGGTTTGTGGTTTGTGGTTTTAGTCGAATACTGCCTGATCGAGATTTAAAATGGATCACATTATACTTTTGCTGTTTTTGCATTAGGTCTGTTGGGTTTAGCTTCACGAAAGTTTAAGAAGCAGTCTTAATTTTTAAGCTTATTAGATACTAGAAAGCACCTTCCGTTAAGTTTGGTGCTTTTATGGTTCTAATAGCTAACTCTTTGTAAATTATTAAAGTAGATGCATCACTGTAATATTAAGTATTTTTTAACGCATCATAGGATAGTACTCGTTCGGCATGACTCGTCGAATCGATATCAATTCTTAGGCTGAAATTGATGCGCTACATCACAGAGCTCATCAAATATACCAACAAATGCATCCACAATGTCAGGATCAAAATGTTTACCACGTCCAGCAATAATGTTTTCTCTGGCCTCGTGATATGACATCGCTTCTTTATAAACACGTTTAGAGATGATTGCGTCAAATACATCGGCTACTGCCATAATACGAGCAGATAGTGGGATGTTATCACCCGCAAGTCCATCGGGGTAACCGGTCCCATCCCAGCGTTCATGGTGCCAATGAGCAATTTCTTTAGACAGGGAAAGGAACTCGATAGGTTGACTAATATCTTGTTCCGTAAGCTCTATTGCATACGCCCCTATTGCTGCATGTGTTTGCATTACTTTCCACTCTTCATCATTAAGCGGGCCAGGTTTAAGTAAAATATTGTCAGGGATACCAACCTTACCAATATCATGTAAGGGTGCAGATTTAGTCAACAGTGAAATAAAGTGACTGGTTAAAATATTTTTAAAGCGAGGATTACTCTGTAATTTTTTAGCTAGTAATTCAACATATGATTGAGTGCGTTTTATATGCTCTCCTGTTTCAGGATCACGAGTTTCAGCTAAATGAGCTAAAGCGCGAATACTCGCATTTTGGATGATTTGGTTTTCTTCCATCCGACGTGCAATTTCACCTTCAAGAAAATCGTTTTTATTATGAAGAAAATCATTCGCAAACTTTAAGGTAAGTTGGGCTTTTACCCGCGCAAGCATAATTAAAGGTTTGATGGGTTTAATAATGTAATCAACCGCGCCTAACTGTAAGCCTTTACGTTCATTTTCATCGCTCCCCACTGCGGTAAGAAAAATAACAGGAATATGGTTGGTAATAGGATTATCTTTTAATCTTTTTAGAACAGTATAACCATCCATTTCAGGCATTATTATATCAAGTAATATTAAGTCCGGCCTAGGCTCTAAGTGAGCCATCTCTAGCGCCCGCATACCTGAGTTTGCGGCACGAACCTTATAATCTGGGCTTAGTAGCGTATTTAATACTGTTAGATTTGCAGGATCATCATCAACAATGAGTATTGTCTGTGCACTTATAGACATAAATTATTTATCTAAAATAATTGAGTGTTAAAGTCAATTATAAGTGTAATACTTACATTTTGTAAGGAATTAAATATTTAATCTTTACAATTCACAAGGATTAAAGTGTTTGTTGCCTATAACAGCTTTGTTAAGTGTGTTTTTTTGCTCTTACTATTGAACTAAAAAATTAGTAATAACAATAAAAACAATTAGATAAGCTAGGTAAAAACAAGATGGTTTTTTACTGTGCATCTGTTTTATTTTATTGGCAAGCATATCGATGTTGTAGCAATATTATTGCCTCTGAAAAAATTCTCAGTAGGTAATTGAGACTACGATGACGTAAGGCTTACGTTCAGATTTTATTAACACCGCAAACCTTTTTTAAACAGGTCGATTATTAGCCTTAGAACCTGATATTTTCAAGCATGGAGAACAGCAATGAAGTTCTATCGCTTTAAAACAATTAATGCCTCCCTAACCTTTTGGTTTATGCTTATTTCTCTGCTGCCAATACTAGTCGTGTTGACCGTCACTTATGAGCAAAGAATTCAAGCAATTGAAGAAAGTACACTTGAAAAGTTATCAGCCATTAGAGATTTAAAAGTCGGTCGTTTACAAGGCTGGATTTCAGAAAGAGTTGGAGATTTAGAGCTTCTTTCGGCAGATATAAACGAAAAGAATATAGAACACATTATTAACGAATCTAGTTATCCGCATGAAGAAATTGAGACGCTATCAATTATCAGAGGAGAGTTAAATTCACGTAAATCTGTTTATGACTCATACAGTGAACTGTTTCTTGTACATCCTCTAACAGGAAAGGTGATGGTATCAACCATTGCAAGCCATGAAGGGGTAGATAAAACCGTTGACCCTCATTTTACTGATATATTGCAATCAGAAAAAAATCACATCAAGGATATCTATTACTCGAAAATTATGGGCGAAAATACCATGGCTTTCTCTCGTCCTATATTTTGTAAAAAACATCAAGGCAAGCATTTAGTTGGAATTTTGGTTGCGAGTATTGATCTAGACAATTCACTATATAAACTACTATCAGATAGCGTGGGACTTGGTAAAACCGGTGAGACCCTTCTTGTGAATAAGTATGGCTACGCTATTAGTCAACTGAGGTGGAGAGCCGATGCACCACTTCAGTTTAAAATACATGCAACTCCGGCAATTAATGCGATACAGGGAAAAACGGGAGTCATTATTGAAAATGACTATCGTGATGAGATGGTTGTGGCAGCCTATACTTATATCCCCCAAACAGGCTGGGGATTTGTAAGTAAACAAGACTTATATGAGTTAAACCAACCCATCAGGGAAATGCTAACCAACTTTATCTTTTTATTTCTGATTGCCTTTGTTTTGATTATTACGATGGTATTTTTTCTGAGTAAAACGCTATCCTCTCCCATTATTAGATTAGACATAATTACCAAGCGAATTGCCGCCGGCGACTTTTCTTCTAAGAATAATATAACTGGGGAAAGTGAATTAGATTCACTTGCCGTTTCAATCAATAATATGTCTGATGCAATTGAAGAGAGAATTAAACAGCAGACATCTGTCAACAATAAGCTATTAGAACAAACATCAGAGCTAATCGACGCACGAGGTCATGCCGATACGGCAAATAGGGCTAAAAGTGTCTTTTTGGCCAATATGAGTCATGAAATTAGAACCCCCATGAACGCTATTATTGGACTGACACATTTAATGCTGCGAGATAACGTTAATTTAGAACAAGACAAACGCTTAAGGCAGGTAGAGTCGTCTGGCAACCATCTACTAAGAGTAATTAACGACATCTTAGATATATCGAAGATAGAAGCAGGTAAAATCACTTTACATCAAATAGATTTTTCACTCAGTGGTTTTTTTGACCACATTAGCTCGATGTTAAGTGAGAGAGCAAAAGAAAATAAACTGGTCTTTGATGTTGATTCTGATGACGTGCCTGGTTGGCTTAGAGGTGACCTAACCCGCCTTCATCAAGCCATGCTTAATATTGCAGGCAATGCGGTAAAATTTTCCAAACAAGGGACTATTTTTCTTCGAGCAAAAAAACTACACGAGACCGAGAATGAAATATTAATACGCTTTGAAGTACAAGATTGCGGTATTGGTATAGAAGCTGAAAAAATTCCTCGCCTATTTCAATCTTTCGAGCAAGCTGACGCTTCCACAACACGACAATATGGTGGAACAGGCCTAGGCTTAGCCATTACCAAACATATTGCTCAATTAATGGGAGGTGAAGTGGGTGTTGAAAGTGAAGTGGGTAAAGGCAGTACTTTTTGGTTTACTGTCAAATTAGTTCATGGACAGGAAAAACCCATGACGATTCACTCAATAGCGATAAAAGATGTTGAAACTGTATTAGCCACCCAACATTCAGGTTCCCGAATTTTACTCGTTGAAGATAATGCTATTAATCGTGAAGTTGCAATAGATATGATGTCAGGAATGAATTTAGTTATAGAATCAGCAGTAGATGGCCAAGACGCTGTGAATAAGGTACGCGGATCTGATTATGATTTAGTGCTAATGGATATTCAAATGCCGGTAATGGATGGGCTAAATGCGACACGAGTGATTCGCTCAATAGAGGGTAAAGAGGACTTACCTATTTTAGCGATGACAGCAAATATATTTTCAGAAGATCGTGATGCCTGTATGGCAGCAGGAATGAATGACTTTATAGCTAAGCCAGTCGAACCGGAAAAACTCTACTTAACATTAATAAAATGGCTTCCTAAACGTGACTACGTAGCGCCAAAAACATTAGATCCTAAAGAGATCGATCATCCAATAGGTCTATTGCAGCAGCTTGAAAAAATAAAGGGGTTAGATACTACGCAGGGGCTCAGTAGGTTACGTGGAAATGTAGAAAGTTACTTATCGTTATTACGCCAATTTGATCGCGGACATCGTTGTGATATGGATAAAATTAATAATGCACTCAGTAATAGTGACTTTGATGAAGTTAAGCTAATAGCACACACCCTTAAAGGGGTTTCAGGTACACTTGGCCTAGTGCAGATTGAAGCGTTAAGTCAGAAACTTGAAAATAAAATAAAAAAACATAGCAGTAGTTGTTTTGATGATATTACGTCATTGACTATCCATATTCATTCCGAACTACTTGCACTTAAAGGAGCATTGATAACAATTCAAGATGAAGACTCAACCATTAATGACAACAAAGAAAGTATTTCACAAAATGAGGGGCTGATAATACTAGAACACCTGAAGGCACTATTAAGTAGGTCAGATACTCAAGTAAACAATGTGTTTTTAGACTCTAAAAATTCTTTGGGATCTATCTTTGGATCAAAGATCCAAGTACTTGGCGAGCAAATAGCCACTTTTGATTATCAAGAAGCATTAAAAACCATCAAGGTAATAACATCAAAGACGTTACTGTGATCAATGCGACACATTCAATATTGGTTTAACCATTTAAATTAACTGATCGCATTATTCATATGATCAAAAGCTAAGTCGAGGTCAGCTAAAACAGCACGTGCCGTATCAACATCTCCCGCTTGATATTTACGCTACATTGCATGAGCAATAACATGAATTTTATTATGCGCTTTTTCAATTTCCTCTAATTGAAGGTTTTTTTGAATAATACGTTGATCAGAATCAGGACTATATAAGTGAGAGCGATGCTTACCGGATAATTTAGATTGATACATCGCGTGATCAGCGTGGCGCAGTAAGGTATCTATATCACCATCATCTGATGGATATAAGGTTACTCCACTGGAAGCGGTAATATTATGTTGAACATCATTGATAAAATAAGGTAGTGTCAACGCTTGATGAATACTCTTCATGGTTACTTCATATTGAGACGCTGATTCAATGTCATTAAGTAAGATGGCAAATTCATCCCCCCCTTGACGTGACAGAGTATCTTCTTCTCTAAGACAATGTTTGATGCGCTTAGCCACTTCAATTAATAAGCGATCTCCAGCTTCATGACCATAATTATCACAATAATAGGTTTTAATTAATTTAAAACCATCCTTATTTATATCTTTGAGATCTTCTAACACTTTTCCTCTAGTCGATTTTTCTCGCAGTGATGAAATGTTAAGACCCGATAATTCTTCTTGGTTATATTTAAGAAGTTTTGAGGTTAACTTATTGGCAGATATGATATCTCCTGATTTACTATCAATAATTAATATTGGATCGCCAGCATTTTCAAATAATGTGTCTGCTTGATTTATACTAGTCTGCATTCGAGTATGAATATGAACAAACAACCAAGAAAAAAGCCCGAAAAGTAGCAGAGCTCCCGTCGTAAATAATATAAATTTTCTCAGTCGATTTAGTTGTTAAAGCAAGACCCTGAAAAAACGCTGAAACAACAATACATGTTAGGTAAAGAAGGTTTTCAATTCAGGAATACATGAACCGCAGTTAGTACCGCATTTTAATTTTTCACCTAAGGTTTCTACCGATTGACATTGACCTGATTCAATCGCTTCTTTTATGGTTTTTTCACCAATTTGAAAACACGAACAAATCATGGCACCCACATCATTTTTACCATCGCTATCAAGTCCTGACATTAATTTAAAGCGGGTTGCTAGCGTGTGCGTGTTATTTAATTGCCCTTCAATAAAACGAGTATTAAATTTCAGATCTAAATTGGTGCTCGCCGCAAAGAAACAATGCAACTTTTTGTCAATAAAACCCGCTATGCGTAATACGTTTTGTTGATCGTCTTTTAATACTAACCAATCATCAATTTGCGGATATAAATTAGCTAAAATTGTTTCATCATCACCTAATGCTTGCTGGTCAGATAACAAATATTTGTGACCTTGTTCAAGTTGAATTTTACTCCAGTAATTGGTTGGACAACTAATCGCTTGTGAAGAAATTAAGTAGCCAGACCACACTGAATTAAACGGCTTAATATTAACGGGGCTGTGCTTAAATTCGGGTTGCCCGCTAATAGCGTCGATAATGGGGTTCACCAGTGCTGAAGCACGGGCAGAAGCTGAAAAGTTATCGTTCCAATGAATAGGCACAAATATTTCACCGGTACGTTGTTCGGCTGTAATATTCACTCGGCCAATAAATTCAGCGCCTAAATTAGAAAGTACGGCGAGTTGTTTGTCTTCTAATTGAAAACGTTTGGCGTCATCAGAGTTTACTGCAATATAAGGCTCATCAGAATGTGTCATTAATTTAGCAACACGACCCGTTCTAGTCATGGTGTGCCATTGATCACGAATTCGACCCGAGTTCATGACCACTTGGTTGTTATCAGGTAATACTTTTGGTAACTGTGCAAGGATAGGAACAAAGTTCGCTTTTTGATTTTTAGTGGCAAAAATTCCATCAGTGAATAGGCGCTTTACCCCCTTTGGGTTAGCCCTATTAATTGGCCATTTGATAGGAGATAAGTTTTCATATTCCGCTTGTGAAATATTTGCCAAGGCAGATATATCAAAAACACGATAAATATCATTTTCATTTCTTTTGTACGCGAAAGGATGACTATTTTCAAAACCGGACAACGCCGCATGCTCTCTGAATATATCAACCGGGTGCTGATAATTAAACGCATCTTTAAAACCCAATGCGTGCGCGACATCCGTGATTATTTGCCAGTCATTTTTAGCTTCACCAGGGGCCTTAATCATACTTTTATGCACAGATATTGTGCGATCTGAATTAGTGACTGACCCTTGCTTTTCACCCCATGTACTGGCGGGTAAAACGACATCGGCATACTTTACCGTGTCGGTATTTTCATAACATTCACTCACCACAACCATCGGGCATTTTTCTAATGCTTGTTTAACCAGGTTAGCGTTTGGCATACTGACCACGGGATTTGTAGCCATAATCCAAATGGCTTTAATTTTGCCTGAATCAACCGCATCAAATAGTTCAACCGCTTTTAATCCTTGTTTAGTCGCAATATTGGGTGCTTGCCAAAAACGTTTAACTAAGTCTATTTCATTAGGATCTTCAAAATGTAAATGGGCGGCAAGTTGATTAGATAAACCGCCGACTTCACGCCCCCCCATAGCATTAGGTTGTCCGGTAATTGAAAAAGCCCCCGCCCCTTCTCTGCCTATTTTTCCTGTCGCTAAATGACAGTTAATAATCGCGTTACCTTTATCAACACCCGTCGATGATTGGTTGATACCTTGCGAGAAAAAAGTCACCACATTGTCAGTTTCAGCAAATATTTGGTAGCTTTCAAGCAATAATGACAGTTCAATATCACACGCCACTGCGACGGCCTCAATATCAGAAAATTGGCTTTTCGCTGTTTCTAGTGTTTGCTCAAATCCTTGGCAATGTTTTGCTATGTAATCATGATTTAATTTACCGTGTTCGGCTAAATACAATAATAAGCCGTTATAAAAATAGGCATCACTGCCGGGCTTTATCGCTAAATGTAAATCGGCATCTTTAGCTGAAGCAGTATTACGTGGGTCAATCACCACTATTTTACGTGTTGGGTTTTCTTCACGCGCCTTAATCATACGCTGATAAACAATAGGGTGTGCGTATGCTGGGTTAGCGCCAATAATAAAAATAGCATCGGCTGAGGTTAAATCTTCATAACAGCCAGCAACAACATCTTCGCCAAAGGCACGTTTGTGTGCGGCACTTGCAGCGGCCATGCATAAGCGAGAGTTTGTATCAACGTTGGCTGAGCCAATAAAGCCCTTCATTAGCTTATTGGCAACATAGTAATCTTCGGTAAGTAGCTGGCCTGATAGATAAAAGGCAACAGACTCAGGGCCATATTCCGCTATTGTTTCTTTAAAGTGTTTAGCAACTGTTGATGTTGCTTCATCCCAACTGACATTTTCACCCTTAACACGAGGACTTAAAATTCGATTATGGAAACCTTGTGTTTCATGAAGTGAAGACCCTTTTACGCATAAGCGCCCTAAATTGGCAGGGTGTTCTTCATTACCTTTTACGGCAATAATTTTATTGTTTTCAACAGTGGCTTCAATGCCACAGCCAACGCCACAATAGGGGCAATTTGTTTTATAGGTTGTTTGGCTACTTACTAAAATTGGAGATTGTTTATCGGTAAAAATGATGTCTGTCATGGAGTTCTCAAACGTTAACTAACAATAGCTAACCTTAGTTATTGTTAGTAAAGTGCTAGTTGATAACATTTTTAATAACGTTATTTAATTAATATAAAAAGTTTAGTTTAGCCATCTCCAAGCTGAATCGAAGGCTAAATTAAACGAAAGCTAAGCGGCACTTACTTTTTTTTCATCGTCTATGGTTGTTACAAATTCATCGCCAATTAAAAGCTCTGGCATCATAGTATCCACGGTTGTTTGTTGCTGCATTAACTCAAAATAAGCCATACCCGAGCTAACATCACCAAATAAAACGATACCGCTTATTTTGCCGTTTTTAACGATGATTTTACGGTAAATAAGCGCTTTTTTATCTAATAAAGTAAAGCACTGGCTATCTGCTGATGCCTCAACATCACCAGCTGAAAATAGCTGTACACCTGACACTTTCAATTTGGTTGGTACAGGCGCGTTTTGAAAGGGTTTTTGTACGTTGTTACATAAACGTTCCGCAAGCGTAATACATTGCCCCCAAATAGGGTCAACTAAACCGAAGGTGGCGCGATTATGTTCACAACACTCACCTAAAGCGCTTATTGAGGCATCACTGGTTTGCATATAATCGTTGACTAAAATGGCACGATTAAAATCAATATTGGCAGTTTCAGCTAATTCTTTGTTTGGCGTAATGCCCGTTGCGATAACGGCCATTTGTGCACTAATAAATTCACCGTTAGTTAAGGTAACACCTGATAAAATTTTTGCTTTTCTTTCTGAGTTACGCTCAATTTTATTTTCAAAAGAAGCTACTTCATGGCCTAAAGCAAACTTAATATTTTTTTGCGCCATAATGTTTTGCAACATGTCGCCTGAGACTTTATCAAGCTGACGATTAAGTAACCATTTATTACGGTGAACTAACGTGACTTCCACACCGCTAATAGCTAAGCCGTAAGCGGCTTCTAACCCGAGTAAACCACCACCAATAACAACAGCTTGTTTAGAGCTTGAACCTTCTTGTTTAGCAAAGGCTTGAATTTTTTGTGTGTCAGCAATATCTCTAAAGTTAAATATACCCTCAATATTTTGATTTTTAGCCGGTATTTTTGCGGTTCGTGAACCGGTCGCAATGATCAGTTCATCGTAATTAATCTGCGCCGATGAGGCTAGCTCTAAGACCTTAATTTCTTTGTCTATATAAGTGACTTCACTACCACTTAAAAAGTGAATGTTGTGCTCTTTGTACCATGCTGCTGGTTTTTGCATAATGCTATCAATCGTTGCATCACCAGCTAAAACCGCTGATAACATAATGCGATTGTAACTACCGAAATGTTCTTTACCGATCACGGTAATTTGATACTTGTTTGGTGTGCGCTTAATGATTTCATCTAATAGCCGGCCGGTCGCCATACCATTACCAATGATCACCAATGATGATTTGATCTGAGTAACCGATTCAGATTGTTGATCAGTTAACATATCAGCTGTTGGGCTTACGGTATTTGTCATGGTAATGCTCACGTATGTGGTGGTTAGGTTATTTACGCAGGTGGAAATGTTATTCACACCGTTACTTAACTTTATCTCTACTGCCAATGCATGTAACGTGCCACGTACTTTCGATAAGGTATTTCCCTCTATCTCATTGTAATAAATAGAATTGATACAAAACTGTCATGAAGTTAGTAATAAATAATACTGATGTTAGATGGGTTGTTGCACTGATGTGGTGCTTGACTAAAGCGTTATCTTCATAATGTTGTAGGTATACCTTAAACACTGCATCCTCGGTTTTTTTTGTAATCCCCAAATCACACGGTCTAAAAAACAGTCGATACATCTAATCCGTTACTACTAACTATTTGTTAAATTAAGTGATTTCGAATGGTGCAGTGATTATTTTTTTTGTGCACTCAATGTGTGCGCAATAGCTATTATGTTGTGCACACAAGCCTATATCACAGTGGTTTATTTTTAAATAAAAAAATTAAACACAATTAAAACAAACAGATATAAATTAACTTTGATGGTGGCATTACATTTGCTTTTCACAGCTCAATAAAGTTATTCATATCAAATAAGCCTGCTAGCTTATTTCATAGAAAACGCATTTTAATTTTTAGGAGTTCTCACATGAGCGTTCAAGATGGTCTCAATATATTTTCATTCAAAGGTAAGATGAAAGCCTTACATATGAGTTGGATAGCATTTTTCATTACTTTTGCTGTGTGGTTTAACTTTGCCCCCTTAGTGTCAGTAATTGCTGACTCATTAGGATTAACGACAGCTGAAATAAAAACATTAATGCTATTAAACGTAGCATTAACCATTCCGGCACGCGTTATCATTGGTATGCTTACCGATAAATATGGACCTCGCTTAACCTTCACGGTATTACTTGCGGTATGTAGTATCCCTTGTTTTATGTTTGCTCTTTCAACTACGTTTGAGCAAGCGGCCTTATCCCGCTTTTTATTAGGCTTTATTGGCGCTGGTTTTGTTATCGGTATTCGTATGGTATCTGAATGGTTCCCTGCTAATGAACTCGGTACGGCTGAAGGTATATACGGTGGTTGGGGTAACTTTGGCTCAGCTGCTGCTGCCATGTCACTACCGACACTTGCCTTGGCATTTGGTGGAGAAGATGGTTGGAGATACGCGGTTGCCTTTACCGGTGCATTAAGCTTAATTTTCAGTATTATCTGGTATCAAAACGTAACAGACACGCCTAAAGGTTCAACTTACTTTAAACCTAAACAAACCGGTGCAATGGAAGTTACTTCAACAGGCGATTTCTTCCTGTTATTAATTATGAAAATTCCTATGTACGGTGCTTTAGCCTTATTAACATGGAAATTATCACCTTCCGGCGTCAGTTTATTATCAGAACAAAGTGCACTCATCGCTTACATTAGTTTAGTGGTGTTATTTGCCATTGAAGTAAGACAAACGATTAAGGTAAACGGCCATTTATTTTCAAAACCAGTTGAAGAAATTCATCGTTATAAGTTCAAACAAGTCGCTGTATTAAACATTCTTTACTTTGCTACTTTTGGTTCAGAATTGGCAGTTGTTTCGATGTTACCGTTATTTTTTGCTGAAACCTTCGAGTTAAGCATGGTTTACGCAGCAATGTTAGCGTCGACTTATGCTTTTATGAACTTAATGTCTCGTCCTGGTGGCGGTTGGTTATCAGATAAGTTTGGACGTAAGAAAACGTTATTAATTTTAACAGCAGGTTTAGCTGTTGGCTATTTTGCCATGTCTGAAATAACCGGTGAATGGCCTTTAGCATTAGCTGTTGTCACGGCAATGGCTTGTTCATTCTTCGTGCAAGCAGGTGAAGGGGCTGTATTTGCTGCCGTACCATTAATTAAACGTCGTTTAACCGGACAAATTGCCGGTATGACTGGTGCTTACGGTAACGTCGGTGCGGTAGTTTACTTAACGGTATTAACCATGGTTGATTATTCAACATTCTTTATGGTTATAGCGGGTACCGCTGTGATAGGCTTTACTACCTTACTCTTTATGCAAGAGCCAGAAGGTACTATTACCGAAGTACGTGAAGATGGTACTATCGAATTAATTAAAGTTGGTCATTAAAAAAACATGAGCACTGAAAAGCAATCACGCCAAAACACAGTTGCAGATTTGCAATTATGCTTTGGCGGTTTTTCTTCTAAGGGCTTAAAAGCTGAAAACCAAGATGCTTTTGCCGCCATTATTCCCAAAAAATTAGAGTTACGTGCTAAAGGTGCGGTTGCGGCCATTGCCGATGGATTATCCAGCGCGAATAAAGCCGCCGAAGCCTCGCAACTTGCAGTAACTCAATTTATTCAAGAATACCTAGTCACCCCTGAAACATGGTCAACGCAAAAATCTGCTGCAAAAGTATTAACCAGCTTAAATAACTGGTTATATTCACAGAGTGGCTTTGTTGAGGGGTTAGCCGATCAAAATTCACCGCAATGGCTAACCACTTTTTCAGCATTTATTGCTAAATCAACCACGGGTTATATCTTTCACGTTGGCGATACCCGTGTAACAAAATATCGTGATCGTCAGTTAGAAACCATTACACGTGATCATAACCGCAAGCAAATGGGGCAACAGACTTTATTAACGCGAGCGTTAGGTGCAGATAATCGTTTAGAAGTTGATGTGCACCAAATTGATTTACAGTCACGTGATTTATATATGCTAAGTTGCGATGGTATTCATGACTATATAACGAAACCAGTTTTTAAAGAACTTTTTGATTCATTGCCGTTAGCGCCAGAAAAGTCTGATTTAGAAACCCTTGCTAAAAAAATTGTTGAAACGGCACTTGAGCGCGGTAGTGATGATAATGTCACCTGTTTATTAGTCTATATTAATGCGATACCCAATCGTAAGCTATCTGAAATTCAACGTGATATTAGTTCAAAAGCGATCCCACCGGCATTAAAAATTGGTCATAAGCTTGATGGCTACCTCGTTAAAAAAGTGATCCACGCCAGTATTCGTTCACATTTGTATTTAGTAGTCGATGTTGAGACAAATAAACCTTATGTGTTAAAAGCACCCTCAGCAAATTTTTCAGATGATGCCATTTATTTGCAAGGTTTTATGCGTGAAGCTTGGGTTGGACAACGTATTAAGCACGGTAATGTAATGCGCGTACTACCGGGTAAAAAAAATAGCCAGTTTTTATACCATGTCTGTGAATACCTCGAAGGGCAAACTTTAGGTGAATGGTTGCATGACAACCCTAAGCCGAGCATTGCCCAAGTACGCGATATAATGAAACAAGTGATCAGCGCATTGCGAGCGTTTCAGCGGTTAGATTTAGTCCATCGCGATTTAAAACCTGACAATATAATGATCGATCAATATGGCCACATTAAATTGATTGATTACGGCACCGTATTTGTCGCTTCACTTGATGAAAATCAAGAAACACTCAAAGAAGAAGTACCACACGGCTCTTTAAACTATATTGCCCCTGAAACCTTATTACACATGAAAGCAGATAATCAAAGTGATCTATTTTCATTGGGCGTTATTTGTTATGAAATGCTTTCAGGCGAACTGCCATACAAACCTATGCAACGTGCTGAAGTAACTATTAAGGGTTATAACGATATGCATTATCGTAGCATTAAACAGTTTCGACCTGAGTTGCCGTTATGGTTAGATTTAAGCTTACAAAAAGCGACCGCAGCCGATCCCAAATTACGCTATCACGCCTTTTCAGAATTCTTTACTGATTTAAGTAACCCAAGCTCAAACGCAGTTGAAGAATACAAAAATCAGCCTTTATTAAAACGTAACCCGGTATTTTTTTGGCAATCGGTATCGGCATTATTGTTTATTGGGCTAGTTATATCTTTGCTTAATTAACGCATTACACAGTAACTTATCTTGTACACCAACTTATCATTATAGCGCACACCCTTGGTGCGCTAACTTCTTCACAGTAGTGCAAAAACCTTATTCAGACAAAAAAACAAAACACTATCCATTTGATTTAATTAACAAAAATCAAGTGGATCGTTTTTTGCTATGGGAAGGTATTACCTAATTCCGCTAATTCAGCGGCAATTTAAAGAAGTAAGGCTGTAAAAAATGAGCACACAATCTCAAAAAATCGTTGTAGTTGGCAATGGCATGGTTGGCCATCACTTTGTTGATGAAATGGCGAAACATGAAGGTTATGAAATTACAGTATTATCAGCTGAAGATCGTTTAGCCTATGACCGTGTTCACTTATCAGAGTATTTTTCTGGAAAAACTGCTGATGATTTAGCAATGACTACACCCGCATACTACAACGAAATTGGTGTAAAATTTTTCACCAATGCAAAAGTGACTAATATTGATAAAGCAGCGAAAGTGGTTACCACACAAGCGGGAGAAGCTTACGCTTACGACAAATTAGTGATGGCAACAGGCTCCTATCCATTTGTTCCCCCTATTCCTGGTAAAGAACGTGACCATTGTTTGGTTTACCGTACTATTCAAGATTTAGAAGACATTCAAGCGTCAGCTAAAGCGGGCAAAGTAGGTGTTGTTGTCGGGGGTGGTTTATTAGGTTTAGAAGCCGCTAACGCACTTAAAGAATTGGGTTTACAAACACACGTTGTTGAATTTGCACCACAATTGATGGGAGTTCAATTAGATAAAGACGGCGGCGCTTTACTTCGTTCAATGATCGAAGGCATTGGTGTTCAAGTTCATACGCAAAAAGCCACCAGCGAAATTGTTGACGGTGAAGAATGTGTTCACCGGATGAATTTTGCTGACGGAACGCATTTAGAAACTGACGTTATTCTGTTCTCTGCAGGTATTCGCCCGTACGATAACTTAGCACGTGAATTTGATTTAGCGGTTGGCGAGCGTGGCGGTATTGTTGTTGATAACCACTGTAAAACGTCTGACGAAAGCATTTACGCTATTGGTGAGTGTGCTTTGTGGAATAACTTCATCTTCGGTTTAGTGGCGCCTGGTTACACCATGGCTAAGGTTACCGCAGATAATATAATTGGCGGTGAGCAACAATTCACGGGTGCTGATATGAGCACTAAATTGAAGTTAATGGGCATGGACGTAGGTTCAATTGGCGATGCACATGCACGTACTGATGGTTGTAAAAGCTATGTTTATTCAAACCAACCTGACCAAATTTATAAAAAAATCGTCGTAAGCCCTGACGGTAAAGAATTGATAGGTGCCGTATTAGTTGGTGATACCAGCGAATACGATTCATTATTACAATACGCATTAAATGGTATTGAATTACCTGAAAACCCAGACGGTTTAATTTTACCAAGCTCAGGTGAAAAGCCTACATTAGGCGTTGATGCCCTACCAGAAACAGCAACCATTTGTTCATGTTTGAATGTAACCAAAGGCGACATTATTGCAGCTATTGATTGTGGCGCAGTTGATGTCGGTGAAGTTAAGTCGTCAACGAAAGCCGGTACTGGGTGTGGTGGTTGTGCCGCATTATTGAAAAAAGTAACAGACCACGAATTAGGAAAACGTGGTGTTGAAATTAGCACTGATCTTTGTGAACATTTTGCTTACAGCCGTGTTGAATTATTTCACATTGTTAAAGCAGAACAAATTAAAACGTTTGACGTGTTAGTAGAAAAGCACGGTTCAGGTTTAGGCTGTGAAATTTGTAAACCCGCAGTAGGGTCTATTCTCGCTTCTGTATGGAACGATTATATATTAAAACCAGACCATGTATCACTGCAAGACACCAATGATGTCTTTCTAGGTAACATGCAAAAAGATGGGACTTATTCTGTCGTTCCCCGTATGCCAGGCGGTGAAGTAACACCAGATAAATTAATTGTTATTGGTGAAGTCGCTAAAGAATATAACCTCTATACCAAAGTAACTGGCGGCCAACGTATCGATTTATTCGGGGCACGTGTTGACCAATTACCCGCTATTTGGAAACGCTTAATTGATGCGGGTATGGAGACAGGTCACGCCTACGGTAAATCGTTACGTACGGTTAAATCTTGTGTTGGTAGCACTTGGTGTCGTTATGGCCAACAAGACAGCATGGCAATGGCCATTTTCTTAGAAGACCGCTACAAAGGGTTACGCTCGCCACACAAAATTAAGTTTGCTGTGTCTGGTTGTACTCGTGAGTGTGCTGAAGCGCAAAGTAAAGACATAGGTATTATCGCCACTGAAAACGGCTGGAACTTATACGTCAGTGGTAATGGCGGAATGAAGCCTCGCCATGGTGACTTATTTGCGACTGATTTAGATGATGAAACCTTAGTTAAGTATATTGATCGTTACTTAATGTTCTACGTACGTACAGCGGATCGTTTAACGCGCACTTCTGTCTGGTTGGAGAACCTAGAAGGTGGCTTACCCTACATGGAGAAAATCGTTAAAGACGATCACTTAGGTATTAATGCTGAATTAGAAAAACAAATGAAAAATGTAGTTGATACCTATCAATGTGAATGGAAAACCACCATTGAAAGTGAAGAGCAATTGAAACGTTTCCGTCAGTTTGTTAACTCTGACACTGTCGATGGCAACATCGAATTCGTTACTGAGCG
>JBLIEW010000023.1:0-69150 GCA_047633255.1 Colwellia sp. | reverse complement strand
TAAAAACTATGTTATGTTTATGCATGCTAGCCTCCAATTTATATTGTTTAACACATATATTATGGCTCTGGTTTTACTAACCCACGAATTTGGAGGCTAGCACCTCGTGGGGAGTCATTATGTCTATAACTCAAAATCAAAGTCTTGTGCTTATTTCTAGTTCTTACTATAATCAGTACCATATTAAGTACAACTAAAGGTATCACCATGAGTAGACTTCATTTTGACCAAGATATTCAACCCTTATCAGATTTTAGAGCTGGAGCGGCTTCATTTATACGACAAATTAATGAAACAAGACGACCAATTGTTATCACCCAAAGAGGAAAGGGTGTTGCTGTGGTTATTGATGTCTCAGAATATGAAGCGATGCAGGAAAAAATTGAATTACTTGAAGAAGTACAAAAAGCAGAAGCTCAACTTTCTGCTGGGTTAGGTATTTCTAATTCAGATGCCCGCGCAAAAATATTGCAGAGTATTAAGTCTTGAAAGTAGTTTGGTCTCCATTAGCATTAGAGAAATTAGAAGCAACAGCAAAGTTTATTGCACTTGATAAACCATCTGCTGCAGATAAATGGGTAAATGATGTTTTTGATCGTACGGATTTACTTGGTTCTCAACCTGAATTGGGTCGAGAAGTACCAGAGTTGTTAGGTTCAAATTATCGCGAAGTAATATTTGGTGGTTATCGTATTATCTATAAAATTGAAATTGAGATTAAAATACTAACTTTACGTAATAGCCGTCAGTTGCTTGATTTGGATAATATTGAGTTATAACAAGTGCTTCAAACGGAAAAAAAGTTTTAACAAGACACTCACTCTAAATAAAATCTAACAACATAACATCGATATTTCAATATATCGTCAGTCGTCATAATTAAATAAGGCTTTTGATAATATCCGATAGCGCGGTAACAGATTTTCATTCAACTTATTCTAAAATATCAATTTTTTGGCGAGTACCCTCCTCAAAAAATCCTAATTAAATTGATGGGTGTTTTTAATTGGCTGTAGTGAACTCAAGCAAAGAGTTTATTGCAATGGCTTAAGTTTTGTCGTCGCTTTAACTGTTGATGTTCGCAGTAATCACTGAGCACATCTTCGTGACCAATAGCACCATGAAACTGTGTTCTAAATTCGGTGGTGATAATTAACCAATTTTTAGCTGATATGTTTAATCGGCTGAGTATGCTCGGTTGGCTGTCTTCTATGAAACCGCGCTTATCTTCTCTGATACAGCGGCCTGTTAACTCGATTAACTGAAGGTAGTCGGTTAGCTCAAAAGGTAAGCCCTTTGGACTATTTTTTCTTGGGTTACCAACAAAGGGTAATAGCGTACGCGGCTGTTGGCTTTTTTTTGCCTGTTCGCAGCGTAGCTTGACGCTTGTATACTTTGAGCTTTCTGGTGTTTTCGCAATTTTGGCTCGAATGGGATTTAAATCAACATAGGCCATACAAGCTGCAAGGGCTGCTTCATCTAATAATGCTTGAGATTTAAACCTCCCTTCCCAAAATCTGCCTGTGCAGTTATCTTCTTTATTAGCCGCTCTCGCAATGCTTTCATTAATATGCCCCATAAACCAACTAATTTTCATTAGACGTTTTCGATAAACCTCAGTGGTTGCTTTAACGATATCCAGTAACGGTTTAGCTAACGTTTCACTGCGACAGTATTGCTGCGTCAACAACGTGCCTTTGTGCAAGCGGTGCCAACGCTCTATCACTTCACTCATGGTCCATTGCTGGGCCTTTGCCTCATCAATAAATAGCACGACATGATAATGATTGCTCATCACCGCATAGGCACATACATCAATCGCAAATATTTGCGTGAGCAGGTGTAACTTGTATTCTACCCAGCTTCGGCGGTGTTCATAACTTTTGCCTGATAAGCCATCTTTACCACATAAAAAAGCGCGCCGAACACAACGTGCAACGCAATGGTAATAAGGGGTGTTTACTAAACTAATTTGTTGTTTCCTTGGCGTAGCCATAACTCACCTAAAATAAAGTCACTTAGTTATTTTAGCTTAGCGCAAAAACTAGGGGTTTCAATTTAGAATGAGAATTTAGAATGAGTGTCTTTGTTAATGTTTGTTAATGCTTTTGTTCTCAATGAGAGAAATGCCCAATGGTGACGTTACACGCTTAAATTAACCTACATTATTCACTCCCCTCTAAAGAGCCTCAATTGATTTTTGTTTATATATTCTTAAACAAAATTATTTTTTATTTTGCAAAAATAGAAAATCATAACGCGAAAAACCAATTTACCATAACTTATCTAATTGATTTTAAACGCTAAAATTATCGGCTCGCATTATGCATTACAACTTAAGATAATAATATAAACCAATATTAATTATAGATATCCACAATTGCGTATAAGGAATAACGATGAATAAATTAAGACTGTTCATACTCCCGTTGGTATTACCATTACTAATAAACTGTGGAAGTGGTGGAGACGAAGATAGTAGTGCTGATGTTATTGAAACACCATCAACACAAATCCCCACTGAGAATAAAAGTGACGGTGACACCACATTATTAAAGGATAATCCACACTCCCAAGTATCAACAGTAAAAGTATTTGATAATCATTCAATAAATATTGATTTGACAGAAATAAGTATGGAAGGTGAATATCTTTTTTTGAAAATTATCGATAAACATAAAAAAGCACTCTTTTTAGGGCAAGTTGTTCTTCAAGACAATATTAAGGTTCCCCTCACTATTGTTGCTGATTCGTTTCCCTTAGTAGTTGAGTTATATTCTGAATCAAAAAATGATAAAACAATAAGTTACGAGGTTTATTATGATTAATTTATTCTTGAAATATCTATTTGTATTTACTAGTTTAGTCAGTGTTATCTTATTTTCAGCTGCGTCTAATGCTGAAGAAGAAAGTAAAAGATTAAAGCATACTATTTCTAAAGGTAGTGGTGATATTAATTTATTATTAGCACAAGGTAATAAAGCAATTGACCCTTCTGTTTTAGAAACATTGCGACTTCAAAATAATGGGTTGTTGATGCTCGGTGTTGATATTAATGAAGCATCATCTGGAAGCGAAAAAGCCACTAGCCAGGGAGTCGCTATTGAATATTTAACTCTAACGGTTATCACCAACGACGACACTTACACATTTACCGATTTTTCAACAAAAACAAAATGTTCTTTGGCAAAAATCAATAGTGAAAACCGTCAATTTTACTACACGTTACTCGGCCGTACTGGCTCTAACAGCATTACAGGTAGTAACTTAAATGGCACCTCTTTTGATGACACGTTGAAGATACCGGTAGATATAGATTTATCGAACGCGCTTTCAATTCAACTCGATATTCAATTGCTGGAAACAAATGAGGAATTAGGTGATCCAGAAGAGTTCTACGATTATAGTGCAGGCTTTGAAGATTTGGCTTTATTAACCTCTACAGACGTTGACTTCCTTGATACACAAGCTGCGGGAAGAGAAGATGCCCCATTAGTGGTACTTACTGACAACCCTACAGCAGTGGCTAGTAAAGTATATTACCCATCGTCTACATCGTACTATATAGTTGGATATGAAGATCAATATCCTCAATTAGGTGATTACGATTTTAATGATTTAGTTGTCGCATACCGGGTAAACTTTGGTTTAAATGAAGAACTGCAGGTGGTAACGGTTAATGCTGAAGGCTATCTTATCGCACGTGGAGGAAGTTATGATCATAGTTGGCACCTGAGAATTACACTACCTGAGGGCTCGCAAGCAGATGGTACTTTCCAGCTTTATATTCCACCTGGTGTATCATCGGGCAGTGAACTTATTCAATATATTGATACCAGTTCAGGTCTAGATATTACTTTATTCAACAATACTACAACGTTATTTTACGATCCAGCTTCGCCATTTACTAACACACTTTGGGACAGCGAGCATATATTAGGTCACAAGTTTTCTTTTGAGATAACACTAAGTAACCCAGTAAGCTTGAACGAAATAGGTCAAGCCCCTTTTGATCCTTACTTGTATGTTCATGACACTAATTTAGAAATACATCTGGCAGGTAAGTCACCTGTTATGCCTGAGTCAGATAACATAAGTAAGGGTTTAACATCATTTAGCGATGAAAACGGATACCCATTTGCACTGGTGTTTCCTGAAGACTGGCAATTTCCTAACGAATATGTCGATATTGGCGCAGCCTACCCCCAATTACTTGAATATATTCAGTCAGGCCGTCAAAGCCAAGTTAATTGGTACAAGAATGGTGTTGATTCTGGCATTACCAAACAAAAAAAAGATGATTGGGCATGGTAATTAGGACTAGAGTAGAAAAACATTGTCTATCGATATAATACCAATCAAACTAATTAAGTGATCTTTATAAATGGTCTAAATCTCCAATAACATCGTTGCTTTCAATCCCAATAGCCAGCTATTGCTCAATCAAGCGCCTCGTTCTTGAAAATTTATCCTCATTAAAATTGGTCACTAAATTAATCTGTTTGGTATAATAGTGTCTAATAATGAGATAGATACTTTATTTTATAAAGCTAAACAATTATTACCACATGCAGAAGTCGTTATAATTGCTAATAAATCCTTAAATAACTATTTGACTCTCCCCTAAAAGGGAAAACAGCTCGAATTGTAATGACGATGGATACTCCCCCGTGGTATTACTCCTTGATTCAAGGAGCACCGGCAATTAAGCAGTTAAAGACAACAACTCTCGAATTTGTCGGTTTTCACTCGGTAAAAAATAAAATGATTGGTCCCATTATAAGCTCAACTAAAGAGTCTAAAATAAAATGGGTGAATGATGTATCAAAGCTTGGGTTGACCGCTAGTTAACCTTACACCCGTAACACTTCAAGATACCGTTTCCGAGTTAAACTAGGAAATCAGATCAAGGCGCGATACGAAGATAATACTTACCATATTATCAAGTAGTGCAGCACAAGACTGGTTTTTTGGCTTAACTCCCTAAGGGCAAGACGATAAAAGGTCATCTGTGGCGTTATTTTCTTCTCAGTGAGGCGTCAAGGCTTTAGAATGGATAATATGGTTAAGTGACCATCAACCACTGAAATTGAAATAATTACGGCAACGGTAAAAAACGCATTACCCTATAGTATTGTAAACACCAATAAAGGAATAATTATGTACAACGGAAATGTTAGAGATTTACTTGGAACACAGTTCCCTATTATTCAGTCACCAATGGCGGGGGTTCAAGATAGTGCTTTGACAATCGCCGTGAGTGAAGCTGGCGGTTTAGGCTCTTTACCCTGTGGAATGCTCAGTATTGAAAAGATAGTAAGTGAAATTAGATTAATTAAAAACTCGACAAATCAACCTTATAATCTTAATTTTTTCTGTCATGACATGCCCCCCTATGATGAAAGTCGGCAGTTAGAATGGCAAAAAGAGTTACAACCGTATTTTACCGAATTAGGTGTGAAAATAGATAACCTATCCAATAGCGCAAATAGAGTACCGTTTAATCATGATGTTGCTGATGCTATTGAGTCATTTAAACCCGAGTTTATTAGTTTTCATTTTGGTCTCCCTAATAAAGAATTGCTCGCACGGTTAAAAAAGTGGGGAACAAAAATCGTTTCTTCTGCAACAACAGTTGAAGAGGCTATATGGTTAGAAGCTAATGGTGTTGATGGCATCATTGCCCAAGGCCTGGAAGCTGGTGGACATCGAGGTATGTTTTTATCCGATGATATAACCACTCAAATGGGGATGTCTTCTCTAGTTCCTCAAATCACCCGTAAAGTAAAAGTTCCTGTTATTGCTGCCGGTGGCATTGCTGATAGTTGTGGTGTGCAATCGGCTTTAATACTTGGTGCCAGTGCCGTACAAATTGGTACGGCCTATTTACTTTGTTCAGAAGCAAAAACTTCTCGGCTCCACCGCTCAGCAATAAAGAGTTCTAAATCTGAGCATACAGCACTGACGAATATTTTCTCAGGGAGGCCCGCTCGTGGAATAGTAAACCGTGCAATGAAAGAGTTAGGTAATATAAATTCACTTGCACCAGTATTTCCTTATGCTTCAATTGAAATGACGCAGTTGCGTGGTTACACAGAAAAACTAGACTCAGATGATTTTTCACCATTGTGGTGTGGTCAAAATGCCTCTCTGTGTAAAGAGATATCGGCAAGAGAACTAACACAGCTTCTAGTGTCAAAGTGCTAACCAAAAATTAATCAGTTCACTATGATCGCTGCGATACACACTCGTTCTTCATATAACTTGCCACTGATTTCCGCCAGCTATGTTTTATAGTCATTAAATGGGTGTATTATTCATATATGTACTTTCAAGTAGGAAAATAACATTAATAAAGTAACGGTATATAATAGGCATCAACAACTGGATTCTGACAGGATTAACCCTGCCCTTTGTCCACTGTGCAATAAAAGTAATAACTGTGGGAACGTATCTTATTGTGATTCAAGCAAAGGTTGTTGGTGCAGTAATCAAGTAATAGAGTTTCCTGAAACGTTGTTAAAAAAAATTCCAAGTGCTGCTAAAAACAAAGCATGTATATGCAAAGCTTGTGCTCTGCTTCATAATTAGTTCAATTAGCATAAATATTGTTTAAGTTGATTATCTATTTTAGTCAAATAATAATAAAAAACTTATCTGATAATTCTTTACCTCATAAATTGTACTCGCTGATTATAAAAGCACTTAGCCTACTTAAAGAGCACATCCCTTAAGCTTTTATAATTCACTCATGCCTGCGCCCCATCTTTTTCCATCTAAAGTATGATGTTTAATTAAATAAAAATTAAATATAGTAAAAGGGTGCTTAGTAAAAAATAGAAAACACCGTAAATTATTATTAACAAGTGAGGAATATATTATGTGGATTAAACCAAATTTTGAAGAAATGCGTTTAGGTTTTGAAGTAACTTTATACATCAGTAACCGTTAATTTTTTAAATTATTAAGAATAAATTACCTCAGTGAGTGATAGTCAATACTTAAAATACTGAGGTAATTATACCAATCTTACTCGTTAATTTCTTACTTCCCCTTTGTCTTGATACCGAGGCACATATCATATTTTCGAGGCACATATGAAAATTTTAGTTCTAGGCTCAGCTGCAGGTGGTGGATTTCCTCAATGGAATTGTCATTGTGCAAACTGTAAAGGCTTACGTGACGGTACCATTAAAGCAACTGCACGTACTCAATCATCTATTGCCGTCAGCCAAAATGGAAAAGACTGGGTATTGATCAACGCATCTCCCGATATTCGTGAACAAATAAATAATTCTCCACAACTTTGGCCTGAGCAAGGGTCTCGTGGTACTAACATTCGTGCAGCCATTTTAACTGACAGCCAAATAGATCACACTACGGGGCTATTAACCTTACGTGAAGGGCTGCCACTTGATGTGTATTGCAGTGATGTTGTCTATGAAGATTTATCAACCGCTTATCCATTATTTAACTTACTTGAACATTGGCACGGCGGACTCAATTTTACCAAAATTGATACTGAACAAAAACCGGCATTTAGTGTTACTGGTGTTGACGGAATAGAATTTGTTCCTGTTATTATTGAATCCAATGCTCCCCCTTATTCACGCTATCGCGATAAAGTGGTGGCAGGTAATAATATTGGTTTAAAAATTATTGATAAAAGCACCGGTAAGTATTTATTTTATTTACCCGGCATTGTTGAAAGCACTCCAGAAGTTGAACGCATATTATCCGAAGCAAGTTGCGTACTCATTGACGGTACATTATGGCTAGACGATGAAATGATTGCGCTAGGCGTTGGTAAAAAACTAGGCTCAGAGATGGGGCATATGCCTGTCAATGGTGATTATGGTACGGTCGCGCTATTAAACAAGTTTGAAATAGACCGAAAAATCCTTATACACATTAATAATACTAATCCCATTTTAAATGAAGAATCTCCTCAGCATCAATTTGTTCTAGACAATGGTGTAGAAATTGCCACTGATGGCATGGAAATAACGATTTAATATCACTTATAGGATGCATTTTTATGCAAGCTTGGACCAGAGAACAGTTTGAACAAAAACTTAAAGACAAAGGTCAGCTATATCATATTCACCACCCTTTCCATATTGCAATGCATAAAGGTGAATGTAGCAAAGAAGAAATAAGAGGTTGGGTTGCAAATCGCTTTTATTACCAACTAAATATACCGATTAAAGATGCGGCAATTATGGCCAATTGCCGTGATATGGAAACCAGACGTTTGTGGGTACAACGTATTTTAGATCACGATGGCAGTGCCGGTGAAAAAACGCTAGGCGGTATTGAAGCTTGGCTTCGTTTAGGTGAAGCTGTTGGCTTAGACCGACAAGACTTATTGGATGAGAAATTTGTGCTCCCTGGTGTCCGTTTTGCTGTTGATGCTTACGTTAACTTTGCTCGTAAAGCGAGCTGGCAACAAGCTGCCTGTTCGTCGTTAACAGAAATGTTTGCGCCTGAAATACATCAAAGCCGTCTTGATAGTTGGCCGCAAAATTATACTTGGATAAAACCCGAAGGATTGAGTTATTTTCAAATACGTTTATCGCAAGCGCGTCGTGATGTTAATCATGGCTTACAAATAACGCTAGATCATTTTACTAGCCGCGAAGCACAAGAAGAAGCGTTGAATATTTTGCAATTTAAGCTGGATATTTTGTGGAGCATGTTGGACTCAATGACATTGGCTTATCAACAAGGTAGAGCGCCTTATCAAGCGATACTTGGTGAAGATGCAATTAACAACCCTATTTTTCACAAAGGACTATTTAAGTGACCACTCCAATAATAACTTCCAAAATCACACCGACAATGACACCATCACTTAACCCGATGTTCCGTTTTCAGTGGGAAAAAGCGCAAGACTGCTTTGTATTATTATTTCCAGAAGGCATGGTTAAACTCAATGGTGGTGCTGGCGAAATCATGCAGCTTATTGATGGTAAACAAAACGTACTGCAAATTACTGACACACTGAATAATAAATTTCCAGATGCGGGTAACTTAGCCCCTGATGTGAATGAATTTATCACCACCGCAATTGAAAAGAAATGGCTTTATCATGACTAATCAACCCAAAAAAGACATATCAAAGCAAGACGCTACCGCCATCGTTGGTCCACCACTATGGCTCCTTGCTGAGCTAACTTATGATTGTCCTCTGCACTGCCCTTATTGTTCAAATCCAACGCTCCCAAGCGAAACAAAAAACGAGTTAACGACACAGCAATGGTGTCAGGTATTTAGCGAAGCAAGAGAAATAGGAGCGGTACAACTGGGTTTTTCTGGTGGTGAACCTTTGTTACGCAAAGATTTAGAAGAACTGGTCAAGCATTCCAGAGGACTCGGATTTTATACTAATTTAATTACCTCAGGTATTGGTTTAACCGAAAAGCGTATCACTAAGCTAAAAGAAGCAGGTTTAGATCATATCCAAATAAGTTTTCAAGGCGCTGATCCTGAGTTAAATGATGCGATTGCCGGTCGCGGTAATGCCTTCCAACAAAAATTTAATATGGCTAAATCGGTTAAAGCTCAGGGGTATCCTATGGTACTTAACTTTGTTTTATCCAAACAAAATCTTGACCAAATTGCTGATATTATGCGTTTAAGCTGTGAGCTAGAAGCAGATTATGTTGAGTTAGCAACCGCACAATATTATGGTTGGGCGTATGAAAACCGTGATCATTTATTACCGTCACGAGAACAGCTAGTTGAAGCTGAGCGAATTGTTAATGAATTTAGAGATGAACAACAAGGCAAAGGGCCACATTTTATTTTTGTAACGCCTGATTATTTTGAAACGCGTCCAAAAGCGTGTATGAATGGCTGGGGGTCAACCTTTTTAACAGTAACACCGGATGGCTCGGCTTTACCTTGTCACAGCGCAAAAATGCTACCTTTAACGTTTCCAAACGTTAAAGAAAAATCAATTAACGACATATGGCAGAAAGATTTTTCTTTTGATTATTTTCGTGGTGATGATTGGATGCCACAACCGTGTAAAGGTTGTGATGAGAAAGAAAAAGACTTCGGTGGGTGTCGTTGTCAGGCCTTTATGATGACTGGCGATATGCATAAAACGGATCCTGTTTGTAGTAAATCTGAAGATCACCATTTAATTCAAAAAGCGATTGCTAAAGCAACTAAACCGTCAAAAGAAGTAGTAAAACGTGTTAACCAAAGTGCAATGAAGCATGCTAAAAAGACTGAGTTAAACATTGCCCGTATAAAAATATGACCTTCTCCTCAGAATTATTAAAACTGACCAAATGACAGAAGATATCTATCGACATAAAAATGGTTTGAAGCATATTAACCTGATCAATAGTGATGGTTTTAGCGCACTTTTTGTCGTTAATACCCCCGTTTTTGATAATAGCGGTGTTGCACATGGCGTTGAACATATGGTTTTTCGTCGCAGCACAGCTTTTCCAACACCAGAAACTTTATTTCAACTGACCTCACTCACTGATGCAAAAATTAATGCCTCAACGTTTGCTGAGACCACTTATTTTCATTGCCAAAGCCAATGTTATCATACCTTTATGTTGGCTATTAATTACTTACTAAATGGCTTGTTTAATCCTATTTTCAATAGTGATGATCTGCGCTATGAAATACATGACGGTGTTAATAAAGGCGTTATTTATCAAGAATTGATTGGCATAGAACAAGCTCATAACGAAGAGGCTAAGAGTACTCAAAGTCCTCAAGGCCTTAATCAAGATAATTTTTTCTATGGTGGTATTAGCACATCAATTGGTGACTTATCACTTAACGACTTAAGCGCTTTTCATCAACGCTTTTACCAGGCAAGTAATATCACCTTAGTGACCGCCAATGCTGATATTGAACAAATAGCAAACTTAGTTACATTATTACCCAAGCAGCCTAATCAATCTAAACAAATAAAAACAGCTATAGATAAATACGAAAAACAGTCACAAACAAGTGTGAAAAATAAGGTTAAAAGCATTGAAGGTGATGAAAAAAATAATGACAATAAAGATAATAAGCACCATCAAAAAAAATATTCTCCGGCAATCAACAAGCTTATCACCGTCTATCATTTGTGGTTGCAAGATACCTACGATCAAAAAATTGATGACTACAAAGAAATTGAAAGTGTAAAAAAACCATTTGTAAACATCACAGACACCTTACCTGTACCTCCGCAAGGTGACTTAATTCCCCCTTTGGTCAACTTATCTAATAAGCTGATAAAAGACGGTCTAATAAAATACGGTATAAACGGTATTGCTATAAAAAGTACGGGTGTCAACAGTATTAGTATAAAAAAATCACCCAACAAGCCATCACTACCCAGCTTGTTTAGCAAGCTATGCCAAGAAGCTAAAAAACACTTAAATATAAAAAAATCAAAAAGTTATATAAATATCGCGTATGAAAATGATCAGCGTAATGCGTTATGGCTAACAGATATTGATGCTACTGAAGAAATACTCGCGACTATTACTAGCTATATTATTAGTGCGTATCCCAAATTTCTCGCACCTCGCTGTCAAGGTGTTTGCTACGCAACCCAAGCATTAACAATTGAAAACTCAGCTTATCTCGCTATATATAGTGCTTTTGATGTGAACACCGACGAACGATTAAAAGAAATCGCCCTTAGTTTATTAGAATTAAGTCAAGATAAACGCTTTATTAGTATGAGCTTAGCGCTTGCTAAAATTAAATTTTGCCAAGTGAATCACGTTAATAATAGCCAAGTAATTACTCTATCTTCCGCTGATATATCTGCCTATTTACAAGTGCTCGCCAACAGTTCCCATCCTAAAGTATGAGTTTTTTTATGCCAAGGGAGCATAGTTTAACTTGCCAATAAGCCCCTATTATGTCCATAGACAAACACTGTTTAATTAACGACACGATAAAAAATTCAAGACACCCAAAAAGGATCAAATTCTGGGAGTCTAATATATGAGGTGAATTATGATCTATGCAAATCCGGGAAGCGAAAATTCTGTAGTTACATTTAAATCAAGATATGAAAATTTTATCGGCGGTCAATGGGTTGCTCCGGTAAAAGGAGTTTATTTTACCAACACAACGCCTGTGACAGGTGAAGTAATTTGTGAAATTCCACGTTCAAGTGCTGAAGATATTGAATTAGCACTTGATGCGGCTCATGCGGCAAAAGCGGCATGGGGAAAAACCTCAGTGCAAGAACGCTCAAACATATTATTAAAAATTGCCGACCGTCTTGAAGAAAACCTTGAATTAATGGCTGTAGCAGAAACATGGGATAATGGTAAACCAGTTCGTGAAACATTGAATGCTGACATTCCGTTAGCTGTTGATCATTACCGCTATTATGCTGGTTGTATCCGTGCCCAAGAAGGTACCATTTCAGAAATAGACAACGATACTGTTGCTTATCACTTCCATGAGCCTATTGGTGTTGTTGGTCAAATTATCCCGTGGAACTTTCCTATGCTTATGGGAGCATGGAAAATAGCGCCTGCACTTGCTGCGGGTAACTGTATAATTCTTAAGCCTGCAGAGCAAACGCCTGCTAGTATTCTAGTCTTTATGGAATTGATTGCTGATTTATTACCTGATGGTGTATTCAACATTGTTAATGGTTTCGGTAAAGAAGCGGGTGAAGCATTAGCGACAAGTACGCGTATTGGCAAAATTGCTTTTACTGGTTCAACACCTGTTGGCCAACATATATTAAAATGTGCTGCAGAAAACTTAATTCCTTCTACGGTAGAGCTTGGCGGTAAGTCACCAAATATTTTCTTTAGTGATATCACTCAACACGAAGATGATTACCTTGATAAATGTGCTGAAGGTTTTGCTTTAGGTTTCTTTAACCAAGGTGAAGTATGTACCTGTCCTTCTCGTGCACTAGTGCAAGAAGATATTTTTGACGAGTTCATGGCAAAAGTACTTGAGAAAACTAAAAACATCGTTCGCGGTAACCCGCTTGATGTTAACACTATGGTTGGCGCACAAGCCTCAGAAGCTCAATATGAAAAAATTAAAGAGTATTTACAAATAGGTAAAGATGAAGGTGCAACGGTACTTTCTGGTGGCGACGCTGAAAATTTAGACGGTCCACTAGGTAGTGGTTACTACATCCAACCAACAATTTTAAAAGGCAATAACTCAATGCGAGTTTTCCAAGAAGAAATTTTTGGTCCTGTAATCTCTGTTACTACGTTTAAAGATGAAGCAGAAGCTTTAGCAATAGCTAACGATACAGCGTTTGGTTTAGGTGCAGGTGTTTGGACACGTGATGCTAACCGTGCTCACCGTATGGGTCGTGGTATTGAATCAGGTCGTGTATGGACTAACTGTTACCATTTATACCCTGCTCATGCTGCATTTGGTGGTTATAAAAAATCAGGTATTGGCCGTGAAACGCATAAAATGATGCTTGATCATTACCAACAAACTAAGTGCTTATTAGTGAGCTATAGCACTAGCCCATTAGGTTTCTTTTAAATAGCAAAATAGCCCTTTACCTTCCTTGAAGGGCTAAAACAATTATTTTCGGAGTCTAATATAGAATGAACATAGTTACTGTATTAAGACTCCATTTTTACTTTTTTTGCCTATTTTTTTGTCTTTGCCTAAAACCTGCCTTTGCTTTCCAAGATTCAAACTCGTTTAAAAATACTGAAGTCACTGCCATCCCTGCGGATATATCGGCCATTTTCCCTAGTGCTACACGTATTGGAACGCCTGATCCTAAATTAGCCACAATCCCTGTTTACCAGCTAAGTCAATTACTAGGCTATGTTTTTGAGTCTGATGATTTCACTGATTTTATTGGTTTTTCAGGTCAAACCATTAATATTTTAATTGGTATTGATATCAATGGCGTATTTGCCGGTTTTAAAGTACTTAATCATCATGAGCCTATTTTTTTACATGGGCTTGGCGAGCAGCCAATGTTTGAGTTTATCGACCAGTATGAAGGGCATTCTATTAAAGAGCGCTATATTATTAATGCTCAAGACAAGAGTACTCCTGGCATTACTAACTTTGATGGCATAACGAGAGCCACTGTATCAGTAATGGTAATTAACGATACAATTATTGCCTCAGCCTTACAAGTCGCTAGAGCCAAGTTAGAAGGCTTCGCCGCTGCCGCAACAGTAAAAATTGACACTGACTTTTTCAAAGAGCTGAGCTTCAAACAACTAGTAGAACAAGGCCATATATCGCACTGGCAAATAAGTACTGAGCAAAGCTTAACTATTGCTACCGACGTATCTAATGAATTAATAAGCGTTATTGAGGACTTAACTCAAGACGCAGAGACTGAGGGTAATAACTTTATTGAGTTGTACTTTGCCTTTGTTAACATCCCTATTATCGGTAAAAACCTGTTAGGAGAAGCTGAATACAAGCGGCTAATAACGAGCCTAAAACCCGGTGAACATGCGCTCATGGTGTTTAATCGTGGAACTTATTCTTACATCAGTGAAGATTTCATTCCCCAAACGGTACCTGCCCACTTAAGTATGATTCAAGGCGAGTTTCCAGTAGACATTCGTGATATTGATTTTTATAGCTACTATGATCCATCGTTCAATGTAGAAATCCCCGACTTTACCCAACAAAACATATTCAGAATAAAATCTCAGTCAGGCTTTGAAATAAGTCAGTCTTTCGATGTATCACTCGCAATAAACTATAGCCAGTCGTTCTTGAGTACACAACAATACAAATTTACCACCGCTCTAGTTTTACCCGAAAAGTTATTTTATACACCTGACGTTGTAATAGAAAAGAAACAAGCTTTATGGGTAAGGATATGGCTAGGTAGAATTGACGAAATAGTAGTACTTTCACTCTACCTAATTATTTTATCCTTATTGTTTATCAAACAAAAGCAACTGGCTCGTCATGTGAATGCTACCCATAGAATACGCTTCACTATGCTAATATTTACTATTTTTTACCTCGGTTATTACAGCCAAGGTCAACTTTCTGTTGTTAATATTTACACCTTATTGTTGTCGATAGTTAATGGCTTTAGACTTGAAGTGTTTTTATTAGACCCTATCATTTTCATCTTGTGGGTATTTGTATTCATAAGTCTGTTTATTTTCGGACGCGGCCTATTTTGCGGTTGGTTATGCCCTTTTGGTGCCCTGCAAGAAATAATGGGCTTGTTAGCAAATAAACTGAGTATCAGACAAATAAAAATTTCGCCTACCCATCATAAATACGCACAGAAAATTAAGTACATTATTTTATTCGTCCTAGTTGGCACCTCATTTTATTCTCTTTCTTTAGCTGAAAAGCTTGCCGAAGTAGAGCCATTTAAAACGAGTCTCACCTTGAACTTTGTTCGCTATTGGCCTTTTGTACTCTATGCTGTGCTTTTATTATTATTAAGTTTAAAAATACACAAATTCTATTGTCGTTACCTTTGCCCGTTAGGTGCAGGATTAGCCATTATTGGTCGTTTCCCTTTACTAAAATGGTTAACAAGACGAAAAGAATGTGGCAGCCCTTGTCAATTATGTCGTAACAAAAAATGTGATATTGATGCTATCAATCAAGATGGCTCAATTGATTACGGTGAATGTATTCAGTGTTTAGAGTGCTTAGTTACCATTGAAAGCCCTAAATTATGTGTTGTTAACAAATACAGTAATCGGCCGATTAAAATAAAAAAGGTAGAATAATATCAGTCAGATAAAGAGTACAGTCTAATTTTAATCACTCAGAATTAGTCTAAAAAAGTTAAAATAGTCAGAGGTAGCTTTGACCTTTTTTGTTGATTGTTTTTTACAGTGGACTTTCAGCCTAAAAGACCATTAAACTGACCTTCCTTGCCAATGGTAAATTTTTCTAATTAATTTACTTACGCATGTAAAAAATTTAACATTATTAGGCAGACTCATGACAAATATAAAAACAATAGTCGCTGTTAGTAAATCAATTGATGCGTTAAAAGCCAGTAAAGAACTACAGCAACAGTTAAATCATCCAGATATTGATTTTGTCCTTTTTTACTGCTCTGCAGTCTATCAGTTAGATGAATTAGCCGCAGCAATGACACAATGTTTTGAAAATATTGATGTTGTCGGCTGCACCACAGCAGGTGAATTTACCCATGAAGGCTGTGAACAAAAATCGATTGTTGCCATAGGATTTTCAGGTAAATATTTTACTATTAGTGCCAAATCGGTAGAGTCTATGGGAGAATTTGATATTGTTGATGCACAAACCACTATGAATGAACTCACTGAACAGTGCTGTTTAAAAGAATTTGCACCAATACAAGACAATAGTTTTCTACTAACCTTGCTCGATGGCTTATCAACAAAAGAAGAACAATTTTTACAAACCTTACATTCGGCAACCTCCGGTATTCCACATTTTGGCGGCTCAGCGGGTGATGATGTTAATTTGACCAATACGCACGTTTTTTACCAACATAAATTTCATCAGCAGGCCGCCATCATCATTTTGATCAATACAAAATGCGCATTTGAAGTATTTAATTGCAACCATATTAAATGCCCTACCGAGAAATTAGTAGTCACTGAAGCCGATGTAGAAAATAGAACGGTATACGAGCTCAACGCGATGCCTGCGGCAATTGAGTATGCAAAATTACTCAACATAAATATAAATGATTTAACGCCCGAAGTGTTTTCACTTCACCCACTTGCAGTAAAAGTAGGTGGGCAATACTATATTCGTTCAATACAAAAGGTGAATATAGACGATTCAAGTTTAACTTTTTATTGTGCTATTGATGTGGGTATTGTGCTCACTGCAGTTGATATGGATGATATGTTTAAGTCATTAAATGATAAGCTAGAAAGCATTACACAACGCATTGGCGGATCTGAGCTAGTTCTTGCTTGCGACTGTTTTTTACGTCGTCTTGAAATTGAGCAAAAAGAATTAGGTGAACAAGCTAAAGCCTTGTATGCCAAATATAATATCGCAGGTTTCAACAGCTATGGTGAACATATTAATGGCATTCACTTAAACCAAACGTTTGCCGGCGTTTTTATTTCAGAGAATGAAACCAATGAGGGGTACGTTAATGAATGACATCGCCAATGAAGACTCATTAGTTGATCAATTAGCACAATTTAAAGCGGAGAATGCTAAATTAAAAAAAATAAATCATGCATTAATGGAGCGTGTAGAAAATCACGGTAATCATTTTGCCCCTTACGATGCCTTTGAACACTCGGTAAACTTGACGGTACAGGTAAGAGAGAAAACCCAAGAACTAAAAAATACGTTAGCAAAATTAGAACGTACTAACCGCGCATTAACACAAGCAAATTCGAACGCTAATCTATTTAAACAGCGTTTTATTGATGCGATTGAAAGCATCTCTGAAGCATTTGTTTTACTTGATTCTGATGGCAGAATCATTTTACAAAACAGTACTTTTTCATCTTTTTGGGAAGGTTTAGGTCTTTCTACAGATGTCGGAGTGAACCTTAAAGATTTAAAAGACAGAGCCAAAACCCGTGGTATTATTCGCCATGTTCATCCTGGTGATTCTCATAATAGTAACCCGGTCTATAAATTATCAAATGGTCGATGGTTTCAATTAAACGAGCGCCGAACTATGGAAGGTGGCTGGGTAATGCTTTATAGCGACATTACGGCATTAAAAAATGCCGAGAATGTCCGATACGAAGAAGGCATGGCCAATAAGTCTTACTTACTGCAAAGTTTAGTTAATAACCTTTCTCAAGGGGTGGTGTTAATTAGCAGTCAGAAACAAATTGAAGTGTGGAATAATCGCTTTGCACAAATCAGTCAGCTATCCCCTATTCTACTCAATGAAAAACCCTATTTTTCTAATCTCAGCAATTTAACTGAACTTGATCTAGAGCCAAAAAAAGAACACGCTTATTATGTACAAATTTTATCAAATGGTACGGTTGTTGAAATAAGAGATCATCACTTAAAAAATGGTAAATTAATTAAAACCTATACAGATATTACTGAACGACATCGCTATGCTGAGTCATTGAAAAAGAGTGAACGTTGGTTGCGCTTAATTACCGATAACGTGCCCGCTATGATTGCTTACGTAGGAGCTGATCTTAAATTTCAATTTACTAACCAAGTTTACTTAAACTGGTATGGTCATTCTGCATCAGAACTTTATGGATTAGAAGATCACCAAAACCGGACTAATTTTGATTTTGGTCAAGTAAAGCGATACGTAAGTAAAGCACTCGCTGGCGAAAGTGTTAGTTTTGAAACTGAAGAAAAAAATCTAGCCGGTGACCTTTGTTATTTATTAAAATCCTATGTACCCAATATTGATATTGAAGGTCAAGTACTCGGTTTCTTTGTGCTAATAAGAGATGTTACCGCCCGAAGGAAAAATGCCTTAGCTCTACAAAAAGCATATGATTTACTCGAGGTTCGAGTAGAGGAGCGCACTTCTCAATTACAAACAGAAATCGAAGGTCATCGACAAGCACAAGTGAGTCTAGTTAGCGCAATCAAAGAAGCAGACCAAGCTAATATGTCCAAAACCAAATTTCTTGCTGCTGTTAGCCATGATTTATTACAGCCATTAAATGCTGCGCAATTATTTAACAGCTCTATCGCTGAACAAGTACTTAATACAGATTTAGCGCCTATTGTGAACTCTGTCGATGCCTCGCTCAGTGATTTGGAAAACTTAATTTGTACCTTAGTTGATATTTCTAAGCTTGATGCTGGTGTTGTTCAAGCAGATAAATCAACCTTTAAACTGGCTGACTTACTTGATAACTTAGCCAATGAATACCAACAACAGGCAAGTCAATACGAGGTTACCTTACATTACGTCCCTACCGATATAATAGTACATAGTGATAGTGTTTTATTAGCGCGCGTATTACGTAATTTTCTGTCTAATGCCTTTAGATACACAGAAAATGGCAAGGTATTACTCGGCTGTAGAAGGCAAGGTGACACTATTTCTATTGAAGTATGGGACAATGGTGTTGGAATAGCTAAAGAGAAAATCAACGAAATATTTCAAGAATTTAAACGGCTAAAATCGTCTAAAGTGGCCTTTAGAAATGGCTTAGGCTTAGGCTTAGCTATTGTAGATAAAATATCTAAAGTCCTAAATCATCCGATTAAAGTTGATTCAATTCAAGGCAAAGGGTCGATGTTTTCAATTCAAGTACCTATAGGAAAAATAGACCAGATCGCTGCACTGAATTCTCTTCCTTCCAACGTATTACAGAATACTATTTTAGCGCAACGCACTATTTGGGTTATCGATAATGATGCCAATATATGTGATGGTATGGCGCATTTACTTGGCGGGTGGGATTGTACTGTTATAACAGCAATCAGCCTTGAAGATCTTAAACAACAAGTAGAAATCTATCAAGATCATGCTGATATTTTAATTGTCGATTATCATTTAGATGACAATGAAACAGGTTTTTCTGCTGCAAACATTATCAATAAAGGACGAACAGTATCAATACCAACATTAATGATCACCGCAAACTATAGTAAATCACTGAAAAACGAAGTGGCACAGACAGGGGTTTTACTGCTAAATAAACCCGTTAAACCAATGAAGCTAAAAACAACCATGTTACATTTATTACGATAAATATCACTAATGGTATTTAGTATCCTATTAGCGATATTAGTCGTAAAGACCTCCTACCTTAGTAGGATTTATTTATAGCGAAATATAATTAACACATTGTTTTATATGAAATTACCATTTACCTTCTTTGTATACCAAAGTCTGAGGGATATACCATTACTTAGTTATTCACGTTACATTATACCAAATTAACTAATCAACTGATCCATTAGTCAATTTGGTACTCCAATTGATATCACGAGTGAATTTATAACTAAGGAAGAATAATGAGTCGCATTATTACACTAACTGCACTAACTAGTTTGTTGTGTGCATTACCCGTATTGGCTGATGATATTGAAAAAATTAATGTTTTTGGGCAAACGCCCCTGTCCAATAATATCTCTGAAGAAAAAACGATTATTGGTAGTGCACAATATATCAGTGTGAAAGACATCACCCGTGCTCAAGCAACCTCGCTCGCTGATCACATGCGAAATCAACTGGTTAGTGTAAATATCAGTGATGTGCAAAACAACCCTTTCCAACCTGATGTTCAATACCGTGGTTTTACGGCTTCGCCTTTATTAGGTTTACCACAGGGAATTTCTGTTTATTTAAACGGGGTAAGGTTTAATGAACCTTTTGGTGATACCGTTAATTGGGATCTAATTCCTTTAGCAGCGCTAGACAGTGTTGCCTTATATTCAGGCTCTAACCCCGCTTTTGGGCAAAACACCTTAGGTGGTGCCTTATCACTTAAAACTAAAAATGGTTTTAACTATACTGATAACGAAGCAGACGTTCGCTTTGGTAGCTTCGGACAACAACAATACACCATACAATCAGGTGGTAATAACGGTAACTGGGGCTATTACTTTATTGGTAATCGCTATCAAGAAGACGGTTGGCGTGACTTCTCTAAGAGTGAATTAAAACAAGCATTAGCTTCATTTAGTTATCAAAACGATAATAATTATGTAGAGCTATTACTTGCGGCTAATGATAACGAAATGACAGGAAATGGCGCAGCACCTGAAGAGCTAATTGCCATTGAAGGTCGCGAAACAGTTTATACTCACCCAGATCAAACCAATAACGATTATAAAACCATTAGCATATCAAGTGATTCAATTTTAACTGAACAATTCTCTTTACAAGCCAATGCCTATTATCGCCAAAATAAAATCAATTCAATCAATGGTGATGACAGCGATTATGAAGAGTGTGACTTTGGTGCTGGTGAAACCCTTTGTGAAGAAGATGAAGAAGACGGCTCGTTATCTCTGGTTAATTTTGTTGGTTATGATGAAGGCACGCTATTTAGTGATATTTCTACGATTGATGCCGATGAAGTTGACGGCACACTCAATGACGGTGCTACTGATAATACAAGCTATGGTTTTGCTACCCAGCTGATCCATTTAACAAGCTTTGACAGTTATGAACAAGAAGTGATTTTTGGTCTAGGGATGGATAAAGCCGATATTGCCTTTAGAAGTAATACCCAATTTGGCATTCTACATAATAATTCGGCTGATGATGATCGCTCAGTATCCGCAACAGGATTTTTTGATGGCGAATCTCAAGTACGCTTAGATGTAACTACTGAGCAACAATACATTTTTGCCTCTTACTCCATGGCATTTGAACAAGGGTTTACGCTAAATATTGCTGGCCGTTACAATAACAGTCATATCATTATGAATGACCTTATCGATGACGGTGAAGGTTCACTTGATGGTGATCATAAGTTTAATCGCTTTAACCCTGCTGTCGGCGTAGATTACCAAATTAATAATGAATTCACCGCGAAACTTAGCTATAGCGAATCATCACGTGTGCCAAGTCCTGCTGAGTTAAGTTGCGCTGATGAAGACGATCCGTGTAAATTACCCAACGGTTTTGTTGCCGATCCACCGCTTGAACAAGTTGTCGCTAAAACAGTTGAAGCATCCTTACAATATAATGCTGATTCGGTATCGGCCGTAGCCACCGTATTTTCAACTAAAACCATTGATGACATTATTTTTCAACAAGCGGGCTCAACGTCCTCTGAAGGGTATTTTGTCAATATTGATAAAATACTACGCCAAGGGATCGAGTTAGCTTATTCAGTCGCATTTAATGACGTCACCGTTGGCTCAAGTTATAATTACTTAAAAGCGACCTTCGAATCACCTTTTGTCTCTTTTAGTCCAATGAATCCACTGGGGGCAAATCGTCAAGTTAGCCCTGGTGATGTTATTCCGGGTCAACCACAACATCAATTTAAGCTCCATGCCGATTGGCAAATCAACCAAAAAATGAGTATTGGCACCGAGTTATTATATGCGTCTGACTCTTATTATCGGGGTGATGAAGCCAACGAAAATAAGAAAATATCAGCGTACTCACTAGTTAATGCCTATTTATCTTATCAAATGACTGAGCGATTTAGACTATCTGCAAAAGTGGATAACCTCTTTGATCATCAATACGATACTTTTGGCACTTATGGTGAAGCTGATGAAGTATTAGCAGATTTTTATCCTGATATTGAATCGCCTTATTTTGTTGGCCCTGCTAGACCTCGCTCTATTAGTGTTAGTGTTAACTATCAATTCTAAACAAGCAATGATAGTGCTCTTGCACACTCACTAAAAGACGAGCTTAGTCATACTAAAGGATGAAAGCATTGTTGCAGTAGTCCGAATAGGATCAGGGCATGTGTTTTTTTTCATATAAGATAAAATTTATGTATCAACAATCTTATCCTGCCTATCTTTCTTGTCTAGCCTTAGCGCTAACTAGCTTTTCTGGGGTAGCGCTTGCAAATGATAATAGGAAAATGGAGCAAAACAATTCATCCAACACTGAAATCATTGTAGTCACCGGCAGTCGATTAGCGTCTGACTTGTTGAATTTAGCAGGAAATGTCGACCGCATATCAACCGAAGATATCGATAGGGTTAGCGCCGTTCATCCGAGCGATATTCTTAATCGTGCTACCGGTGTTCATATTCAAACAAATAATGGTATGGAGTCACTCCCTTCATTACGCTCCCCCGTTTTAACGGGACCTGGAGCCGCTGGCGCTTTTTTATTCCTTGAAAATGGCATTGCAACCCGATCCGCAGGTTTTGCCAATAATAATGCATTATCCGAACTAAACCTTGCTCAAGCACATGAAATAGAAGTGATCAGAGGGCCAGCAAGTGCTGTTTATGGTTCTAATGCCGTACATGGCGTGATTAACGTATTAACTAAAGCGCCTAGTGATGAAGGGGAAGTATCATTGATTTTCGGCCCTAATAACAGCTATCAACTTCAAGGCACTGTAGGTCGAGAAATGGGCGAACAGGGTCTCAGCGGTAATTTTCAAGCAATCGAAGATGACGGTTATCGAGATGATAGTGGCTTTACCTCATTTAAAGTCAATGGCAGACATGATTACAAACAAGGTGCTGATAAAATTAGCACGCTGATTTCAGGCTTTGTACTCGACCAAGAAACCGCCGGATTTATTTCTTCTAGTGACAACGGCAGTGATTGTTATCGCTCTGATTATACTGACGAAAATTTATATCAAGATCGCAATGCTATGGAAAAAAATTGTAATGATGATGCCTATCGTAAGTGGTCGTCATTACGTATTGCTACAAATTGGCAACGTACATTGAGTTCGGATACTCATATCAGTATTACCCCCTATTTTCGCGTCAATCAAATGGAGTTTCGTCAACATTACTTACCGTCAAAAGCGATAGAAGAAAATAGTCATTATAGTATTGGGGTAACCAGTAATTATTATTGGCAAATAGACCCTAGTATCGCTGTAGTGATGGGTATTGATGCTGAATGGACTGAAGGAGCGCTAACACAAACGCAGCAAAAACCAGACACCTTTAGCTTTGGCAAAGCACGACAACAAGGAACACACTATGATTACAAAGTTGAAGCATCAACAATAGCGCCCTATATTCAAGGTGACTGGGATGTGAATGACGCTTTGAAATTCACCGGCAGTGTTCGCTTTGATGCCACCGAGTATCATTACAATAACTTAGTTGTTGATGGCACCACTAAAGCAGATGGCAGTAGTTGTGTTAACAACTCAGGCGACACTGTACCTTGTTTATATCTTCGCCCAGGTGATAATGATGATCAGTTCAATAATACTAGTATCAAGCTAGGTTTTAATTATCAATTGGCTAGCGATACCGCGTTATTTGGCGCATGGTCTCAAGGATTTAGAGCACCACAAACGACAGACTTATATCGTTTACAAAAACAGCAATTGGTAGGTAAAATTGACTCAGAAGAAATTAATAGTACCGAGCTAGGTCTGCGGGGTGTAAGTAACAAACTTCATTATGAAGCCGTTATTTATACTATGACTAAAAATAACGTTTTCTTTCGTGATGCACAGGGGTTAAATGTAACTGATGGTAAAACGTCACACCAGGGAGTGGAGTTAGGAATAAACTATGATCTGAGCGACAGCATAAATTTGGCTATTAATTACAGCTATGGCCAGCATGAATATGAATTTGACCGCCCAAGTAGTGGTGTTGTCAAAGGTAACGAAATTGATACCGCACCAAAAAATCTGGCCAATACTCGATTACGCTGGTTGCCAACAGCAAAGACTAGCCTTGAATTAGAATGGTTACATATGGGCGATTACTTCCTAGATCCAGCCAATAAACATGAGTATGAAGGACATGATTTGTGGCAACTTCGCGGTGCTATTAACATAAATAGCCATGTGAATTTACTTGCCCGTATTGAAAACCTAACAAATGAAAAATATGCGAGTCGTGCAGATTATGCATTTGGCTCTTACCGCTACTTTGGTGGCCAACCGCGCGCCGTTCATGTTGGTGTTAATGTTAACTTTTAATGCTCGCTATTTAATTCTAGCCAAGTGATTAATAAATTAGTTTGATTGGTATCAAATGTAAGAAAGGTAGTAAGTATGAATAAGTGGTCTGTTAGCATAATATTATGTTTTTTCTTATCTTTTAATGTCGATGCTCAACCTGAAGTACGTGTTGGTGTTTTAAAGTACGGTACGGTTAACTGGGAAATTTATGTGATGAAGCACTATCAGTTAGATAAAAAGTATAACTTCAATTTACAGGTAATGCAGTTAAGTAATAAAAATGCCTCTGCGGTGGCACTGCAAAGTAAAGCGGTTGATATTATTCTAAGTGATTGGTTATGGGTAAATCGCCAACGTTTTAATGATAAAAACTATACCCTATTTCCCACATCGATTGCCTCGGGGGGGTTGTATATTAATGGCGACTCCACCGCAAAATCATTAACCGATCTTAATAAAGCTAAAATTGGTATTGCTGGCGGCGCCGTAGATAAAAATTGGTTATTATTACAGGCCTATGCGCAAAAAGAATATCAGCTAAACATTAAAGAAAATGCTGAAATAGTATTCGCAACACCACCATTATTAAATCGTTTAATGCAACGCAGCGATGTAGATGCTGCCATCAACTTTTGGCATTATAATGCCCGATTAAGTGCCAATGGCTACCGGTTACTAGTGAGTGTGCCACAAATGCTAGCAGCGTTAGGCATAACTAATAAAGTTCCCTTGTTAGGCTGGGTATTTGATCAAGAATGGGCCGCTAAGCATAACCAAAAGCTAACCGGTTTTCTAAAAGCGTCCCATGAAGCCCAAATGTTATTACTTTTTTGTGATGAAGAGTGGCAGCGCATACAACCGTTAACAAAAGCAGAAAATGACCAGGTTTTTAATGCGTTAAAAAAAGAGTATAGAACAAGGTTACTGCATAAATTTGGTCCTGAAGAAATGAAAGCAACTAAACAAGTATTTACTATTTTAGCGCAACAAGGCGGGCGAAAATTAGTAGGAAAAGCAACAGCGTTAGCAAAGGGAACCTTTTGGCCAACAAATGATATGAATCTAGCTGTACCTTATAAACAGGTCGATGATTCAGTAAACCGTCAAGCAACATGCGCGCTTAAATAGGATCATAGACCATTAAAAAAAACGCCAACGAGCAAGCAGCCAAGAGTGGATTATTATTGTCTATCTTTATGTCACCCGTCTATGGAAGATTATTAATATTAATAATCTTAGCGAGTACGTGGCAAAGTATCGCTTGGTTGGTTAACAGTTCAGATTTCCCTTCATTGTTTATTGTAATGGAGAGTTTTAGTTATCATTTTTTTCAAGGTGATATGTTAGTCAATCTCGCTGTTACTTTAAGTCGTGTATTGATCAGCTTTATCATCGCCATGATATTAGGTGTCTTCATTGGTATATTAATGGGCATAAGTGAGCGTCTTAATCAATTATCTGATACTTTACTCATAATTGTTCTTAACATTCCTGCCCTAGTCACTATTTTATTATGTTACATCTGGTTTGGCTTGGTTGAGTCAGCCGCAATAACGGCTGTAGTCATCAATAAAATACCCACTGTTGTCGTGATGATAAGGGAAGGCGCCCGTGTGGTAGATGAAGATTTATTAAATGTTGCGAAAGTATATAAATTATCACTAAGTAAAACCTTTTTTAAAGTATTTTTACCCCAGCTTTATCCCTATATTATGGCCTCAGCACGCGCAGGTTTATCATTAATATGGAAAATAGTTTTGGTGGTTGAACTGCTTGGACGCAGTGACGGGGTTGGGTTTGCACTAAACACATTATTCCAATTTTTTGATATCGCAGGTATTCTTGCTTACACCTTTGCTTTTATTTCAATTGTTTTAGTTATTGAAAACCTAATTTTTAGGCCATTAGATAAGTTAATTGCTAGAGGTGTTCACCATGATCGCGCTTGATATTGCCATTAAAGACAAGTGCTACGCTAATAACGCTTCGGTGGTATTAAAGGATATACAATTTAGCGTTAAACCCGCCGAGTTCATTGCTATTATTGGACCTTCTGGCTCGGGTAAAACCACGTTACTTAATATGCTTTCGGGACTTGAAGATGCCACAGCACAAAAGCTGTTATGTAACTCAAAGCCACTCAATGATTGTAAAGAAAATCAACTGGGTTACGTTTTTCAACAACCGAGGTTAATGCCTTGGTTAACGGTTAACGAAAATATACAGCTAGTGTTACCGACAGCACAAAATAAAAAAATTGAAACCTTATTAGCGCAAGTTGGCTTAGCGGATAAAGGCGACTATTACCCCAAGCAATTATCCGGTGGCATGCAACGACGAGTGGCTATTGCTAGAGCTTTTGCGGTTAACCCTGAGCTAATTTTACTTGATGAGCCTTTCAACTCTCTTGATGCGCCAACGGCTGCTAAACTAAGATTACTACTGGTAAATTTATGTAAAAGCTGTGGTAGCACCGTTATATTTGTTACTCATGACTTAAGTGAAGCTATTTATTTAGCTGACCGTATTATTTTTATGAGTAATACGCCCAGTTCTATCATTCATCAAGTTGATGTTGACTTACCTAAGCCTAGAAAAGAGTCAGGCAGCAATGAACTTGCTTGGCAAGCAAAACTAATGAAGCAGTACCCTCTCATACTCTCTGGAAGTATTAAACCAGTTAACCTCTAGTGGTTTTGTACCATTTAAATAGATCATTTAGTTGGTTAATTTGATTGGTATAACCTCTCATCCTTTTTTTATTTTTTCCTACTTAAGTACCAAGCAATTGGTGTAAGACTAAGTGATGTTTTATTTCAGTATCATTACCAATACCCCTTAGTCATAGAGTTTTTTATTATTGGTGTAATTACAATAAAACACATAAAAAATAAAGGAAACAAAACATGACTACCAAATTTAAAATAGCAGCAATCGCCCTTGCCTGTACTACAGCGTTTAATGCAAGTGCCGCTGTTGAGTTGTATAATAACGATGAAGGAATGACATTCACTGCCGATGGTCTAATCAATATATTTTACTCTAGCAGTGATACTGACATGACTAGTGCTGCTGGCGTAGAGACAAACAGCAAACAAGCACGTGTGCGTACAGGTTTCTTACCAAGCTACATTGGCTTAAATTCTAGTAACCAAGTAGGTGATTATAAAGTAGCTACGCGTTCTTCATTTTGGGTTACTCTTAGTGATACAGACATTAGTCGTGGTGCAGAGGGTTTAGGTACGCGAACAGGAATTGATGTTCGTCAATTTTATGCCACAGTAAGCGGCGATTTTGGTGAAGTATTATTGGGTAAAGATTTTGGTCTATTTAACCGCTCTAATATCTTTGGCGATGAACTATTATTAGGTTATGGTCAAACATCTAATACTGTCGGTTTAATTGATGGCGGCAATGTATCTTTTGGTAATATCGCAACTGGTTACACTTATGCTTTTCCAAAAGCACAAATCACCTATAGATCACCTGATATGAGCGGCTTTAAATTAGCGGTTGGTATTATGGATCCTAATAAATTATCTGCAACTTCAGACGAAGAACTGCCTCGTTTTGAAGCTGAATTAACCTATAACACTACTTTTGATGACGGTTCATTAAAAGGTTGGGTTAACGGTATGTCACAATCAAGTGAATCAGCCGCTGGTGTTGATCAAGATCAATCAGGTGTTGGCTACGGTGTTAACGTTAAATTTTCAGGGGTATCACTAACAGCTTCTGGTTTTAGCGCTGAAGGTGTAGGCGACTTTGCACTTGCAGGTTTAGATCAGATTGTATCGAATGATACAAATGAAACTGATGGCTACCTAGTACAAGCATCTTATACAATGGGTGATAACCGTTTTGTAGTATCTTACGGTCAATCTACCGTAGATGACACTACAAAAGAGACAGAAAGTAGCAATACCAATATCTCTTATTTCAGAACAGTGATTCCTGGAGTTACTCTTGTAGCTGAGCTAAATAAAACTGAAATAGATAATAATGATGCGACTGATCTAACAGCAGAAGAGAATAATGTATTCTCAATTGGTGCTGTTGTAACATTCTAAATTTGTAACGATGTTCGATAAAATATGAAAAGGAGCAGATATTTTTTCTGCTCCTTACAAATATTACAAATAAAAAACAGGATATTTTAACAAGTAAATTTTATAATTGTATATTTTATAACTTAAAGATGAGAACCTTACGACTAAGGGATGATTAAAGAGTTATATTCACTCTGCTAAAATATTAGAATGGATTTATTTCAATAGGCAATACCATGTATAAAATTTTAGTCGCTGATGATCACCCTCTGTTTAGAGATGCCGTAATAAGTGTTATTTCTCAAACGTTTCCTGAGTCTGAAATTTTTGAATCCAAAGACATTGAATCAACCCTTGCTGTTGCAAAGGAAACTAATGATATCGATCTTATTCTGTTAGATTTGAACATGCCTGGCATGTCAGGCCTTGCCGGTTTGCTTGATTTACGTAATCATTATCCAACCATACCCGTCGTTATTATTTCCGCAGAAACTGAAAAACAAGTTATCTTACAAACTATTGCTTATGGTGCTGTTGGCTTTATTGCTAAATCGTCTGCAAAAAGTGTTATCGGTGACGCACTTAAAAGTATATTTGAAGGGAATGTTTATTTACCCGCGGATATTATTCGTTCACAAACCACATTTAACACAACTAAAGAATTTGAAGTATTACCCGAAAAAATGTTTTTATTAACACGTCGAGAATTAATGGTGTTACAGCATTTAACGAAAGGTGAAGCCAATAAACAAATTGCGTTTAACTTAAATATTTCTGAAACGACAGTAAAATCCCATGTCTCGTCTATTTTAAAAAAACTAGGCGCGTCCAATCGTGTGAAAGTTGTTGTCGGCTGCAGTGATATAGATTTTAATCAATATTTAAAGCGCTAATATTTAGGCCAAGTGGTCAATCAAAAATAAAAATAACAAAGTACTAATCAATAAGTGCTAATGAAAAATGATAAAAAAGAAATAATGTTAACAATAATCGTTATTTCTTTTTTACCACAATAAGTCAATTGTAACTATTTTTTCACAGATACGTTCAACCGATTACCTGCCCTATACTCAAATATATTTAGGGCCTATTTTATGTAAAAACAACCCACTGACTCCCTATAGCCAATTCCATAATCTTTATAACCAATCATTCCATTCGTCCTAAAGAATTTACTTCTAATATCAGCTGACCTAAATCAATAATTCCATCAATAATACGTTAAAACTACAGCGTTAAATAATAGATCAATTTATGCTTTTTAGGCGTTAAAATTGGTACTTTTTTCTCAAGCCTTGTACAATATGCGGCATTATTTACACAGTTACGGAAGGTTTATGCTAACAGCAAACAACATCACTCAGCAATTTGGCGCTAAGCCTTTATTTGAAAACATCTCACAAAAATTTGGCGGCGGAAATCGTTACGGTTTAATCGGCGCTAATGGTTGTGGTAAATCTACCTTTATGAAAATTTTAGGTAGTGATTTAGAACAAACTTCTGGCAATGTTAGCCTTGATACGGGTGAGCGTTTAGGTAAATTACGTCAAGATCAGTTTGCCTTTGAAGAGTTTAATGTCATTGATACTGTCATCATGGGACATACCGAGTTATGGGCCGTAAAAGAAGAGCGTGACCGTATTTATGCTTTACCTGAGATGAGTGAAGCTGATGGGATGAAAGTAGGCGATTTAGAGTCTGAATACGCTGAAATGGACGGTTATTCTGCAGAGAGTCGCGCGGGTGAGCTATTAATGGGTGTTGGTATCCCTCTGGAGCAACACTACGGTTTAATGACCGAAATAGCGCCTGGCTTTAAATTACGTATTCTACTGGCTCAAGCTTTATTTTCAGATCCCGATATTTTATTACTAGATGAGCCAACCAACAACTTGGACATTCATACGATTCAATGGCTAGAAGACACCTTGAATCAACGTGATTCAACCATGATCATCATCTCGCATGATAGACATTTTTTAAACAGTGTTTGTACGCACATGGCTGATTTAGATTACGGCGAACTCCGTGTATTCCCTGGCAACTACGATGAATACATGCTGGCAGCAACACAAGCACGAGCACGTTTACTTTCTGATAATGCAAAGAAAAAAGCACAAATAGGTGAACTACAAGCCTTCGTTGCACGTTTCTCTGCCAATGCGTCAAAGGCAAAACAAGCCACCTCTCGTGCTAAGCGAATCGACAAAATTCAGCTAGATGAAGTTAAAGCCTCTAGCCGTAGCAATCCGTTTATTCGTTTTGAGCAAGAAAAGAAATTATTCCGTAATGCGCTAGTGATTGAAAAACTCAATAAAAGCTTTGATGACACCCTTATATTAAAAGACATTTCAGCCTTAATTGAAGTTGGTGAACGTATCGCTATTATTGGTGAAAACGGTATTGGTAAAACAACTCTATTACGTTCATTAATGAATGAAGTGGGTTATGAAGCCAGCTCTGGCGACGTTACTTGGTCTGAAAATGTTAATATTGGCTATTATGCACAGGATCATGAATACGAATTTGAAACTGACATGACATTATTTGAATGGATGAGCCAATGGCGCCAACCAACTGATGATGAACAAGCCGTTCGCAGCTACTTAGGTCGTTTACTGTTTTCTGCTGATGATATTAAAAAATCAGTTCATGTACTTTCTGGTGGTGAAAAAGGCCGGATGTTATTTGGTAAGCTAATGATGCAGCAGCCGAATATTTTAGTACTTGATGAGCCAACCAACCACATGGACATGGAATCAATTGAATCGTTAAACATGGCACTTGAAAGTTACGAAGGTACCTTGTTGTTTGTCAGCCATGACCGAGAATTTGTTTCAACCATCGCGACACGCATCATCGAATTAACCCAAGACGGTTATACTGATTTTGCTGGCACTTACGATGAGTATTTAGCCAGTAAAGCATAACCCGATCACGCCGAGTGCGAAGTACGAACTGATTATTCCGTTCATACATCGCGTTCAGTGTGAACGGAACTCTTTGGTCTAACCCGGTCGGTCCTGAGCCTGTCGAAGGGTCGATAGACTAATTACATTCACAACTTCTAAGGATTTAAATGTTAAGTTATCGTCACGCTTTTCATGCCGGCAATTTTGCCGATGTACTAAAGCATAGTGTCTTATCACTTGTTTTAGATTATATGACCCGTAAAGAAAAAGGGTTTTGCTATATAGATAGTCATTCCGGTGCAGGTATGTATCAATTGGCTGATGAATATGCGCAAAAAACTGGCGAATATAAAGACGGTATTGAGAAAATAATTAACGATGACGAAGCACCAGAGTCACTTGAATGCTATTTATCATTAATAAAAAGCCTTAACCTTAACAGTGAGCTTGAAGTTTATCCTGGCTCTCCTGGGATAGCTAAAGCTTTTGTTCGTCGCCAAGACAGCAGCCATTTATTTGAATTGCATCCTACTGATATTCAACACTTAGAAGATTTTTGTGATCGCTGGCGTAAAGTGTTCGTTAAGCAGTCTGATGGCTATCAAGGTGTGCTGGGATTATTGCCGCCGCCAAGTCGTCGTGGTGTGGTACTTATCGATCCGCCTTACGAGCTTAAAGAAGATTATCAAAAAGCGGTAAAAACAATTATTAAAGCCTATGCAAAGTTTTCTACCGGTACTTATATCCTTTGGTACCCTGTTGTTAAACGGGTTTTAATTGATGAAATGAGTGAATCCTTCACAACCAGTTCAGTCAAAAACCTATTACAGGTAGAGTTTTGCTTAGAAGAAGATACGGATGAATATGGTATGACCGGGACAGGATTATTTATCGTTAATCCGCCATGGCAACTGTCTCAACAGCTTGAAGAAATATTGCCTTATCTGAAAACAAAATTAGGCAGTGATGAAAGTCACTATTCACTTACGCAGTTAATCACTGAGTAAGTGCTCCGATTCAGATTTAAATCATAAAAGTAGCCGACGTAATAGCTATTTTTATGATGATTTCTTATCCTAAAAATGACCGTATTAAAAGATAATATTCAGCGCTAAAATTTAATTAGATAGCTAATATCTAATTAAATTTTATTTCATAGATGATTTCCTTCGCCATTGATCCACCAAAATCTGATGTCATTCCAACGTCAATCATACAGAATCCACACGATTTTGCTGCGGAAGAAATAGTGACTTTTGAAGCAATATTATCTGGCGTTATAGTGGTAATGATAGATCTAAAATTATTCTTCTTAGCGGAATAGATCAACGCTGACACTAATTTTTTACCAATACCTTTGCCACAATTATTTGTATCTACTGCAATTTGCCATAGTAAAACACTCTCTTTTGTACTTCTTCCAAACAAGTATCCTGCAATGCAATTATCGACTAATGCGATAAAAAACAGTTCAGGATCAAAATGTGCTGCTTGCCATAAAGTGTAATCAGTGTGATGGTCAATACCACTTGAAGAGCGCATTAATTTTAGGACTTTGCTTGCATACTCTTCTTTAAAGGGAACTATTTGAATAGTATTCATTTCTTCTTCTGTCTGTTTTCTACTATATAGGCCCATGTTACCTAAATGGGCAGGAGTAGACTGTAATTAAGGAGCTGTAAGCAAATAATGATCGTTTCTAATCGTATGGCACTTTCATCATAAAATGGCTTATCAATAATCAGATTTTTTTTCTAGCAATTGATTCAACTTATCAATTTTCTCTTCAAGTAATAGTATATCTTCTTTAGTCGCTATAACTTGCTTAGGCTTGCCTTCTTCTTCGTGCATAACTTGCATGGCATCAACAATAATACCAATAAATAAATTAAGCACAGCGAAACTAGTAATAATAATAAAGGGGACGAAGAAAACCCAAGACAGAGGAAATAACTCCATCGTGGGCCGCACTATGCCCATAGACCAACTCTCTAATGTCATTACCTGAAATAAGGTATAAGCAGAAGAGCCAATACTGCCAAACCACTCCTGCATATTAGCGTCACTATGAGATCCAAATATTTTTGTGGTAAGCACCGCTGACACGTAAAATATAATACTTAATACGCCAACTACTGAAGCCATGCCGGGTAAAGAATGGCCTAGTGCACCAATAACACGGCGCATTTGCGGAACCACAGAAAGTAAACGCAATACCCTTAATATTCTAAAGGCGCGAAGTACTGATAATGCCCCGCTTGCTGGAGCCCAAGAAATAGCGACAATGATGAAGTCGAACCAATTCCAACCTGAGCGGAAGAAATCACTACGATAGACAAATAGTTTTAACAGTAACTCTATAGTGAACATCACGAGTATTGTGGTATCAATAATATAAAGAAGCGCTGCATTATTTTTACCAAATTGACTTGTTTCCAAACCAAGAGTAATGGCATTAAAGAGAATAAGAAAAATAAGAAAGTTCTGAAATTGCTTACTCTCTACAAATAATTGTAATTTAGAACTTTGTTTACTTGTGGTAGACAATGTGATGACCAATATTAATATAAACCAACAGTTAAAATATGGGCAAGCGAACGAAATTCAAGAGAATAACGACTAATAATTTGGGATAAACCTATTTTATCTGAAGGGGCATGATTGAGCATGAAACCATGTCAACTTCGATATTTTAAATATAAAATGTATTCCTTCCCCGTGCTTAACTTAACTCGTTTTTACGTGATGAAACTCGGGGGATTTCAATATAAAAAGATCTTCTACATAAAACTGCTCAGCACTACTTGCTTGCCACCAATGTTGCCACGATTCATCAAGATCTACGTTATCTATTAAGGCGTTTAAAGGTAAAGGGGCTACAAGACTGCCCATTGACATTTGAGCACCATAAGGTGAACGACTTTTTATCATCTGCGGGACAAGTTTAGTCGGATCATCCAAGCCCATACTACCTACTAATTCAAAGAAACTAGCCAGTGTATTGTGATGAAAATTTTTCACTCGCTCACTTTTCACATTAACATCTATTGCTTTAGCTCTAGCGGGATCTTGCGTTGCAACACCGGTTGGACAGAGGTTGGTATTACAGTGTCTTGATTGAATACAACCAATGGCCATCATCATCGTTCTGGCCGCATTAACACTATCTGCACCTGCGGCTATTTTGGCAAGTAAATCAAAACTTGATGCGGTTTTACCTGCAGCTATAATTGTGATTTTATCTCTAAGTCCCACACCAACCAAGGCATTATTGACGATACTTATTCCCTCTAAACAAATTAAGCCTAAGCGGTTTGAAAATTCAACAGGCGCTGCACCTGTACCCCCTTCAGCGCCATCTACGGTAATAAAGTCAGGCGTAATACCCGTTTCTAACATCGCTTTACAAATACTTAAAAACTCTGCGGGATTACCAACACATAATTTAAAACCAACAGGTTTACCACCACTTAAACGGCGTAACTGCTCGATAAATGTTAACAAGTCTTTAGGCGACGTACATTCTGGATTAACCGCTGGTGAGATACAATCATGGTCTTTCGAAATATTCCTAATGCGGGCGATTTCGTCGGTAATTTTCGCCTTAGGCAGTACACCGCCATGTCCAGGCTTAGCCCCTTGGGATAATTTTATTTCTATCATTTTTATTTGCGGTAATTTAGCCGTTTTTTCAAATGTAGTTGGGTTAAAGCGCCCGTGATCATCGCGACAGCCAAATAGTCCGGTACCCAGTTGCCAAACTAAATCGCCACCGTGCTTTAGGTGATATGGGCTTGCCCCCCCTTCACCGGTATTATGGAAACAACCTGCTTTTTTTGCGCCTAAGTTAAACGCCTCTATGGCATTAGTGCTTAATGAGCCAAAACTCATCGCTGAAATATTTAAATAAGAGGCCGAATAAGGTTGCTCGCAACTATGCTCGCCAATAAGCACACGTTTAGCGCTTTCTTTAATATGAACAGGTGATAATGAATGCCATAAACTTAAGTAATTATCTTCAATGAGGTTACGTTGTGTGCCAAAAGCAATAGTATCGCGCTCATTTTTAGCACGACGATAAACTAACGTCCGTTGCTCTCGATTAAAGGGTAACTCTTCGGTGTTATTAGCAATAAAATATTGCTGAATTTCAACACGAAAAGACTCAAGAAAATAACGCAGGTAAGCCACCACAGGGTATAAGCGATTTAAACTGTGTCGGCTATAAAAAATGTCATAAAGTCCAACAATGCTATAAAGTAATGTTGCGATTAATAAAAAGATACTAAAGGTACTATGACTATGCAGGTAATAGTATCCTGCTGAAAAATTACCTAAACAGACAATTAACCAAAGCGTTTTTTGCATAATGGTCATAAAAAATCCTTATAAAATTATTAATGAAAAATAGTTATCAAAGCGTTTGGGGAAAATAATTTATTACTCGTTACACATGATAAGTTTTACCCTGTGTATTAGTCTGCTTAATTTATCATTCAATGGTTAAGATAATGATAAACTATCACCATAAAAAAAGGCAACCGAAGTTGCCTTTTTAGCACTTCTTTACAAAGAAGTGTTAATCTTGTTCTTTTTTAGTCGCATCTTCAATTTGCTCTGGCGTTAACGGCTTTTTACGTTTAATAATTTTCATTGCACCGGCATCGTCATTATCAAGGAAGGTTTTCTTAATCACTTTTCTTGGTCTGGTATCAGCAGGTCTTGCACTTTTAACTGTGTCAGTTTTTGCTTTAACTACTTTAGCTTTTTTCGGTTTTAAGCCTTTGAACTTAACTTTAATCCCATCGACTTTAGTAAAACTGATTTTTTGCTGTAAAAAAGCTTCAACATTTTTAAAACTTAACCAATCATTAGGTCCTACTAACGAAATAGCATCGCCTTTAGTTCCTGCACGACCCGTGCGTCCGATACGATGAACAAACTCTTCCGTATGCTTTGGCATGTCAAAATTAATTACGTGCGATACGTTAATTAAATCAAGGCCTCGTGAAGCTAAATCGGTAGTCACTAATATTTTGTGCTTACCTTTAGCAAAGCTTTCCATTATTTGATTACGTTGACCTTGGTTTAGCTCACCACTTAAAGCAACCGCATTAAGATCGGTATCCGTCAATAGCTTAGCTAAACGATCAGTGTCACTGCGTGTCGCAGTAAAAATAATAATTTGCTGCGATTTTTCTGTCGCTAAGAAGTGATGTAATAATGCTTCTTTTTGTGTGAGATTATCAGCAAGGTAAAAACGTTTAGTAATATCAACGTGTTCAGTATGCCCTGCTTCAATCGCTATCCGCTTAGGTTTACGTAGTAATTCACTTGCAAATTCATTAACTTGTGCGTGATCTAAGGTTGCAGAAAACAGTAACGTTTGACGTTTACGATGATCGGCCGCCTTATTTATTTGGCCTAGCTCTTTGCTAAAGCCCAAATCAAGCATACGGTCAGCTTCATCTAAAATAAGTAGTTCTAAACCATTTAAATGAAAGTGACCTTGAGTTAAATGATCAGCCAAACGACCTGGCGTAGCCACAATAAAGTGTGGCTCTTTCTCTAACACTTTCACTTGATCGTTAAAGTTTTCGCCACCTAAAATTAATACCGCTTTAAATTGAGTATTAGAAGTAAACAGGCGTAATTGACTAAACACCTGCTTAGCCAATTCACGTGTTGGCGTTAAAATAACAACACGCGGATCACGTTTTGATAAAGGACGGTTTTTAGATAATCGCTGTAACGCAGGGATAATAAAGGCTAACGTTTTACCCGATCCCGTTTTCGATGACGCAATTAAATCGTGCCCCGCCATTGCCGCAGGGATTGCCTGTTGCTGAATTTGTGTTGGCTCGCTAAAACCAAGGTGATCCACGGTATTCATTAAATATGTATCTAGACCAAAATCACTAAATTGCACTAGGTATTCTCCTACGTTGACATAAAGTGGGTAAACTACTCGTTAAGCTTATCATTAGAGGTGCCATTAACCGGCTGCAATTCTTGCTTCTACTACCACAATGGCTTGATCAATTCTTTCTAGTACTTTACTTTGATCTAACAACGCTAAGGTAATATCAAGTGACGGAGAATTACCACCACCGGTTGCAGCAACACGTAACGGCATACCCACTTTACCCATACCTACTGATAACTCTTCTGCGGTATCGTTAATAGCCGCATGAATAAGTTCAGGTTGCCAATCAGTTAACGCGGCTAATTTTGCTTTAACTAACAATAAAGGCTCTTTTACTACCGGGCGTAAATGTTTTTTCACGGCTTTTGCATCAAGCTCAGAAAAATCTTCAAAGAAATAACGTGAAATTTCAGCCATTTCTTTTAACGTTTTAACGCGATCAGCTTGTATTTTAACTATTTCAGCAAGCGCTGGACCATTTTCAGTATTAATACCTTGGTCATTCATATGCCATGCTAGATGTTCGGCAACATATTCAGGGGCAAGTGTTTTCATGTAATGTTGATTAACCCAAATAAGTTTATCGGTATTAAACCCTGAAGCTGCGCGGTTGCAATCTTTCAAATCAAACAATTCAATCATCTCTTCACGAGAGAAAATTTCTTTGTCACCATGTGACCAACCCAATCTGACTAAATAGTTTAATAAGGCTTCAGGTAAGTAACCATCATCACGGTATTGCATCACACCAACGGCGCCATGACGTTTAGATAAGCGTTTGCCATCATCACCTAAAATCATAGGAATATGTGCATACTCTGGTAATACTGCACCTAAGGCTTTTAAAATATTAATTTGCTTAGGCGTATTACTGATATGATCATCACCACGAACTACATGAGTCACCTTCATATCCCAATCATCAACGACAACAGTTAAGTTATACGTTGGCGTACCGTCACTACGGGCAATGATTAAATCATCTAACTGCTCATTACTAATAGTAATGTCACCTTTGACCATATCTTTGATAACAACGTCGCCGTCAAGCGGGTTTTTAAAACGAATAGCAAATGGCTTATCTGTTGGGTGATCGGTACGTTCACGCCATAAACCATTATATTTTTCTATTTCACCTTTCGCTTTCGCTTCTTCACGCATCGCATCAACTTCTTCGCTGGTGCTATAACAACGATAAGCATTACCTGAGGCAAGTAACTGTTCAATGACTTCTTTATAACGGTCAAAACGTTTGGTTTGAAAGTATGGGCCATGAGTCCATTCAAGGTTTAACCAGCTCATGCCATCCATAATGGCATCAACTGAGGCTTGAGTAGAACGTTCTATATCAGTATCTTCGATACGTAGAATGAAGTCACCACCATTTTTTTGTGCATAGAGCCAGCTATATAAAGCAGTACGCGCGCCACCAACATGTAAATAGCCAGTAGGGCTAGGAGCAAAACGAGTTGTCAAAGTCATAATATTCTCAATTGTGTGCGCATTAAGCCAAATTTGGCTCAATGCGATAATTATTAGGTCTTAAAAATTGGCGACATTTTACCATTACGATTAAGTTATACCAAATGAAATAATGAATTAGTCAATTCATTATTTCATTTGGTATTAATTCACGCTTATACCCGCTCCACTTGAAGATGCAGATTTCAGCAAGACGAGAAAGGGTTAGCTACAAGGCATTGATTGAAGAGAATAGTTATTCTATTGTCGAAATCAATAACGCAGGAGATGACCCATTATCGACTTGCCCGTAGGGAGCTAAGCTAGAAAACCAGTCCTGCGTTGCACTATTCGATAAGGGAATAACCATTATCAGCGTATCGCGCCTTGATCTGATTTCCTAGCTTCGCTCTGAAACTGTATCTTCAAGTGGAACGGGTATATATAGAAGATTGTTTTATATTTTTTAATTTAATGCCTTATTCTTTTACCTTTTTAAATTTAATCCCTTAGTAAATATAGGTAATAATGGGTAATTAAGATGTACAAGACGTTTTATTGAACAATAGGCTAGCGATTAAAATTAAAAACAACCGCTTTATTAGATATTTAGGACATTTAAAAAGTTCACCTAGTTACTTTGATTGGCATAATTGCAGACAAAATACGCGTTATGTTGAAAAATAAATCAAACAGTTGCTTATTTTAAAATAATTAGTAATTTAAGTGGTTTTTATGTTGACAGCTTTTAAGATCTCCCTATAATACGCACCCACAGAGACGGACGATTAGCTCAGTTGGGAGAGCACCGCCCTTACAAGGCGGGGGTCACTGGTTCAAGCCCAGTATCGTCCACCATTCTTTTATTATAAAAGAATCTCTTAGTAAACAGAATATTGCGGAGTGGTAGTTCAGTTGGTTAGAATACCGGCCTGTCACGCCGGGGGTCGCGGGTTCGAGTCCCGTCCACTCCGCCAACTTTGTTTATGAACGGTTTAGAGTACCGTGCTTTTTAAGTAAAACTCTAGATAAGTAGGTTTTGCGGAGTGGTAGTTCAGTTGGTTAGAATACCGGCCTGTCACGCCGGGGGTCGCGGGTTCGAGTCCCGTCCACTCCGCCACATTTATTTATCGACAGTTAAGCAAGATTTTGCGGAGTGGTAGTTCAGTTGGTTAGAATACCGGCCTGTCACGCCGGGGGTCGCGGGTTCGAGTCCCGTCCACTCCGCCATTTTGTTTATATATAGTTAGACATAATATGTCGGACGATTAGCTCAGTTGGGAGAGCACCGCCCTTACAAGGCGGGGGTCACTGGTTCAAGCCCAGTATCGTCCACCATCATCAAAATTCAAAAGAATATCCTAGATTCATATTTATATGGACGATTAGCTCAGTTGGGAGAGCACCGCCCTTACAAGGCGGGGGTCACTGGTTCAAGCCCAGTATCGTCCACCATCTTATTTAACTGCAAATGTGCAGATAAACAATTTAGCGCTATAAAGAAAGATAGCAAGGTCAAACACCTTCTCCCCTTTACCACCGCGCCGAATCACTGGTTCAAGCCCAGTATCGTCTACCATCTTATTTAACTGCAAATGTGCAGATAAACAATTTAGCGCTATAAAGAAAGATAGCAAGGTCAAACACCTTCTACCCTTTACCATCCGCGCCAAATCACTAGTTCAAGCCCAGTATCGTCCACCATTTTTCAATTAAAAATTTATTCAGTCATTAAGTTTATTTAAAGCTTAAGAAAGATAAAGCACCTTCTACTCTTTACCACCCGCGCCGAATCACTGGTTCAAGCCCAGTATCGTCCACCATCTTATTTAACTAGAAACTTAACAGTAGATGTTTAATTCTTATTAAATGCCCTATTCAGTTAGAATAATCATATTTATCATTTTAAATTATAAAGTAGGAACAAATGGGTTTCATACTTATTTAGTATTTAAGCAACTAACTACACCTGACCTTTGTTTACTCTTTTTGTAAAAGAAGCATTTGAGTCGCTTTCTCACAAGTAACTGCAGGGCTGAAGAAATAGCCTTGCACATACTGGCAATGATAGGAAAGTAAAATATCTAAGTGTTCTTGGGTTTCTACCCCTTCAGCAACGACCGACATATTTAAGTCTTTCGCCAAACTAAAAATATTTTTCAATATAATTTTAGATGTGCTTTCCTTTTCTAATGCCCATACAAAACTTTTATCTATTTTTAAGGTGTTAATAGGAAACTGGGTTAAATAGCTTAAGGATGAATATCCCGTTCCAAAGTCATCTAGTGCGATGCTTATATTGAGCGCTTTAATTTCACACAATACGGTTTGTACCCTTTCAATGCTTTCTATCAGCACTGTTTCAGTTATTTCTAATTCTAACTTACTTGCTGAAGCGCCAGTTTCTTGTAAAATCATTTTTAATTTTTCACAAAAATTTGGCTCCAATATTTGTATGGCAGATAAGTTCACCGCAACATTAGCTACTAATAACTGTTGACTGTCCCATAGTGCTATTTGAGTACAAGCCTCACGCAAGACCCATTCTCCAATACTAATAATTGCACCACTAATTTCGGCTTCTGGAATAAATTTATCGGGAGGAATAAAACCATAGTTAGGACGGTCCCATCTAATAAGCCCCTCAAAACCAATAATATTACCACTATTACCATCACATTTAGGCTGATAATAAAGTTCAAACTCTTGATTAGTAATTGCATTGTCTAATGCGTTACGAATAGTAAACTTCTCCAACATGACTTGACTCAAAGCCTCATTGTAATAAATCACATGGTTTCTACCCGCATTTTTCGCAGCATACATGGCAATGTCTGCATTTTTAAATAAGGTTTTACTGTCATCTCCGTCACGGGGGAATTTAGCTACGCCAATACTTGCCGAACTTTTTACTTTTTTATCATCAATATGATATAAAGCACTAATACTGTTATGCATACGTTCAACGATAGCAGTAATCCCAGCATCATTTGTATTGATAATAATGGCAAATTCGTCACCGCCAAGTCGCGCCAAGAGGTCGCTTGCTCGCAAGCATGACTGCAATCGTTTACCGATTTGAATAATCAACTGATCCCCCGCATAGTGCCCCAGCGTGTCATTGATTTCTTTAAAGTGGTCAATATCTACAAAGACGATGGCAAAACGACTGTTCGGTTTAGTCACTAATTCATTTAATTTTTGATTCAAACAATAGCGGTTAGCCAGTCCAGTCAGGGAGTCGTAGTTGGCTCGCTTATGTAGTTCTATCAGCTTTTGTTTTCTAAAAATCAGATAACGAATTGAGATCGCAAACGTAATAAGAGATAACATTATCAAGATGTAATACCAAACAGGCACTTTCACTTCAAACACTAGTGTCGACTTATATGTACTCCATACTCCGTCACTGTTCGTTCCTTCCACCACAAACTTGTATGTACCAGGGTCTAAATTAGTGTATTGAACGAAGTGAGTATTTGCACTGTAAACCCAATAATTATCAAACCCTTTAAGTTGATATCGATAATGATTATTTTCAGGTGCAGTATAATCAAGTGAGGCAAAATAAATTTGAATATTTGAATTTTTTCTATCGAGAACCAGCTTATTAGCAAACGTTTTATCACTCACAGCCACCGTTTTTTTATTTGAAATAACAACCTGAGTTATTTGAATAGGGGGACTAAACTTGTTTTGTGCTAATTTATCTGTTTCAACGCGAATTAAGCCCTTATTGGTTCCCAATAGTAAGGTATTATCAACGATGGCAATAGCAGCTTCCTTGAAATTGAAATTTTTATCTAAAAGTAAAGACTTATAGTGAGTCACTTCTTCGGTAGGAATATCGTACACATACAGTTCATTACTAGAGGTGAACCAAAGTCGATCATCTCCTTGAGCGACTAGTGACTTCAATTGGCCATTAAGTAGCCCATCTTTTTTGGTCATTGTTTCAATATTAACGGTATGCTTATCCGGACCAGAAAAAGAGATGCGAACGAGTCCCCCGCCTTGTGTACTCATCCACAGATCTCCAGAGGTTAGACGAATTATTCCCGTCACTCTAACATTCGCGCCATCAATGCCAACATTGTATTGAGTAGCAGCGCCTGTTTTAAGTTCAACTTTAAAAACGCCATCGGTAGTACCCATCCACATATACCCGTTATCGTCGATAACAGTCTGATAACTAAAATTTCCTTCATTGTAGTACTTATTATCATAGGTATTTAAGAATTGTTTTTTGATCCCCTTTTCTTGATCAAACAAAAGTAATCCTACGTCTATATAACCTGTTATCCATACCCCCTTTTCTTTGTCTTCGGTGAGAGTATAGAATGAGTTACTTGAAAAACCCTGTTTGTTACCTTCTGAATTATCAAAATGAGTTAATGTATTCGCTTGATGATTAAACAAACTCAAACCTTGATCAGACGAGAACCACATTCGTTCATTGTTTACCTGAGAAATATTCCAAATATTATCATTAGAAAATTTATATTTAGTCAGACCATCTAAGTCTATATGACTAATTTCATTGTTATCTAATGTGAGTGTATTAAGCCCTTTATCTGTAGCTAACCATGCAACGTTTTTGTCTATGACAATATCATTAATTACACTACTGGAAAGGCCTTTATTATTTGCTTTTTTACGGTAAATATAGCTTCCACTCGAATGGGGGTTATAAGTGGCGACGCCATTTTCAGTCGAAATCCATACCATACCTGAACTATCAAAAAATATGTGCGTAATCATATTCGAAGGAAGGCTCGATTGGTCAAACTCACGGTGTTGTATAGACTGATAATTATTTGTTTGCGGTGTAAATAGCGTTATTCCCTTATAATCATGACCTATCCACAAATCACCTTCAGCATTTTCAGCCAATGCATAAACACTATTACCTGAAAGACTATTGATATTATCTGGATCATGCCTCAAGTTTTTAACTTCTTGGGTATTAGGGTTATATGAAATGAGACCTTCTTTTTCACTCCCCATCCAGAGTATGCCTTGGCTATCAACAATTGCAGTATTTGTTACTTTACCGAGAAGTTCAGTGTGTTCTACATTACTGGTCACCACTTTTTGTAATATCATCTTACTTCTATTTAATAGAGCAAGACCGTATGAGGTTATCGCAAATATACGTCCGAGCTTATCTTCTACAATCGAGTAAACAGTCACTAAATCCGTTTTACCATTGAAGGAGTAAGGTATAAATTTAAAATTGTCCTTTGTTTTGTCATATAAATTTAACCCACTGCCTGTGCCAATCCATAATTCATCTTGTTCATTAACATGCAGGGCTACGGTCCAGTTTGAAACTAAACTATTTTTGTCTTTAGAATCTTCTAAGTAAATAGTGACATTTCCGTCAGGAAGAATTTTATTTAACCCATGCTCACTGGCCAACCAAATATTACCGTCACTGTCTTCTAACATGTTTGTAATAAAATTGTGGCTAATATGACGTGGGCTACCAGGAGAAAATTTATAATGCTCGAATGCTTTACCATCGAAGCGACTGACACCGGCATCAGTAGCAAACCAAATAAAGCCATTACTTTGTTGAAATGTCTGATTGATATTAAAAGAAGGCAAGCCACTTTGAACATTAAGCGAAGCAAAACGATATTCTTGAGCGTGTATCCACGACGACGAAAATAAAAGAGTAAAAAATAAATTCAAGACAATGATTTTACTGCTAAATTTTATAAAAAACACGTTACAAAAACAAATATTACGTCTCACTATTAATTATCAAAAATACTCATCCCGACACATTAAACATCGTATATGAACGTTACTAGTTCAGCCTTACATTTCCATCAAATCAACAAGCTTTTTGTGCTCAACTTTGCCATTATTGTTAACATAACAATGAATTGACCTAATCATACACCAATAACTAATGTATTAATGAATGGAAGTAACACAAGTTAAACTTTTCTACTGATGTTTAATATTCTAACGTCAATATATACCCGTTCCACCTCAAGATGCAGTTTCAGAGTTAAGCTAGAAAACCAGTCCTGCGTTATTGATTTCGACAATAGAATAACTATTCTCTTCAATCAATGCCTTGTAGCTAACCCTTTCTCATCTTGCTGAAATCGGCATCTTCAAGTGGAGCGGGTATATATCCCAGTATAGGTAGCCCCTACTCTACCGTTCATTTTTGCAGTAATCCAGAGCCATCATCCTGATATATGTCAGTTACTCCCCCCAAATAACCTATTATAATTTTATTTTTTAATAAACTTGAACCATCAATTGATGTAATGAATTGTCATTAATATAGGGAAATAATAGGGATAGCGAATGAACATAGTATTTTTAGGTGGTACTGAAACCGTCACAGGATCAAAGTATTTAGTCGAAACAAAGAACACTCGTATTCTTATCGATTGTGGACTGTATCAAGGTTATAAATGGCTTCGAAAAAGAAATAGAGAGCCCTTACCCTTAGATATTAAAGCGCTAGATGCTGTCGTATTAACTCATGCTCATCTAGACCATTCTGGGTATATCCCTGTTCTGTATAATCAGGGATACCGAAACCCTATAATCTGTCACAAAGCGACCACCGCACTGTGTTCTATTCTATTACCCGACAGTGGCCATATTCAAGAAGATGATGCTAAGTTTTATCATAAACACAAAATTGGCAAACACCAAACACCAGAGCCGCTTTATGACAAGCTCACCGCCGAAAAAAGTATGGCGCTATTTGAATCGGTTGACTACGAACAAGAGTTTATAATTGGTGATATTAAGCTAAAATTACAAGATGCTGGACATATTTTAGGTGCTGCAAGCATCATTTTAGAAGCTGAAGGTAAGCGAATAGGATTTTCAGGAGATATTGGTAGGCCCAATGATATTTTTATGTATCCTCCTAAACCACTACCTAACGTAGACTTACTAATGCTGGAATCGACTTACGGCAATCGCCGCCATGATGAAGAAGATCCTTTTGAACAATTAGCCAAAGTAGTCAATTCAACCATTAATAAAGGCGGTATATTACTCATACCTAGCTTTGCCGTGGGTCGAGCGCAAGTGTTGCAACACATGTTAGCGGTATTAATACAGGAAAATCGTATTCCAAAAACGCCTATTTTTATGGATAGTCCGATGGCAATTAGTGTTTCTGATATTTATTGTCAATACAATGAACAACATCGTCTAACACCTGAACAATGTCAGACTATGGGTGAAATGATAACTTATACTCGCGGTGTTGATGAATCGAAAGCCATTGCGGATCTTACCATACCCCATATTATTATTGCGGGTAGTGGCATGGCAACTGGTGGTCGTATTCTGCATCATTTGAAACGTTTAATCGGTGACCAGAGAACCACTGTGTTATTTTCAGGTTATCTTGCAGGTGGCACGCGTGGAGCGAAAATTCTTAATGGTGAAGATAGCATTAAGATACACGGACAGTGGCTACCTGTTAGAGCAACGATAGAAGTGATGCATGGTCTATCAGGGCATGCTGATTATGTGGATATTGAACAGTGGCTTAAAAAGTCAGCACTACATAAAAATATGGCTATCCAATTAGTCCATGGTGACCCATCAGCTTTGGAGACAATGCGCGACTATTTGAAAAAAAATACGTCCTATAACGTTGAAGTAGCAATCTATAAAAGTATATTACGCCTTTAAACAACAATGATAGATAATAATACGTTAAATGGGCACCAGGCTTATTTCTAAAAATTTTCGCTAATAATTAAGGAGTTATTGATATTTATCAGTGTTTTTCAACATAAATTGGAGTTAACTGTTAAGTATAACTAGACTTAGAGTTAACTCATTAGTGGAAACAGTTATGTGTAAATTTTTTGGTATATGTTGGCTTTTATATAGCGCTGCAATCTCAGCAGAACCCATGACGTCATCAGAAACACTGTTATCTAAACAATTAATAAATTTATCTCTGCAAGAAAAAAATATTAATACAAGCCCGTTAAACGTTCCATTATTGACCATCAAAGGTGCTATACGGCCTGCGATCAGTGACTATTTAGTACGAGAAACAAACCGCGCTAAACAGCAAAATAACATCCCTTTAATTATGGTAACACTCGACACTCCTGGATGGTTTAATTATGCCGGTATCGCCTTACTTTTGTTAGGGATAGTACTAATAATAATGGAATCAATGATACCAAGCTTTAGTGTATTTGGTATCGCTGGTATTGGCGCTTTTGTCATAGACTCGATCTTTTTATTCGATACTCCACTTGATAAATTCAACGTATGATCCGCGCCATTGCCAGACAAGCTGAAGTCGAACGTACCCGTAGAGCTAAAATGATTCATGCTACTGGTGAAATTGAAGCATCGACTCACCTGACCCAAGCAGCCAACAAGCTTGCCGAAGAGCCTTATGCCATTATGCTACGTTATTTTCAAACGTTAACTGAAATTGCTGGCGAAAAAAACTCTACCATTATTTTCCCGGTACCCATGGAGCTGATTAGCGGTGTAGTGAAATCAGTCAAAGCAACAACTAAGGAATAACTATGAAATACACTCTAATTACTTTACTCATCATTATGCTATCAACGTTAGCCAGTTGTGGCAAAGGGGTTGATTCCCCACAAGGATTTAGCCTGCCTATGGGCAATGTTACAACAGGAAAAGCGGTGTTCTTAAAGTATCAATGTTTAGCTTGCCACAGACTTAACAATATTGAGGACTCAAGTATTGAAAAAAACAAAAGTCTTTCAATTTTGATTGGCGGTAATAAAACTAAAATTGTTACTTATGCTGAATTAGTTACTTCAATCATCAACCCTTCCCATAAATTTTCTAATCCATATTTAACTGAGGCAAAAACAGCTGATGGAAAATCAAAAATGAAGATTTTTAATGATGAAATGACTGTGACAGAACTTATTGATTTAGTGACCTTTTTACAACCAAATTATACCTTAGTCCCTTACCAACATACGAAGTATCAATATTACCCACAATAATAATTACCGGAGTATATATGAATATTAAGTTTTTTGGCGCTACTCGAGAAGTAACCGGTTCTTGCTATTTGCTGCAAGTGAACAACAAAAACATTCTGCTTGAGTGCGGTATGTTACAAGGCTCTTATGAGCATGAACGGCACAATTGCGATCCTTTCCCTTTTGATGTTGCTGACCTAGATGCTGTGATTGTCAGTCATGCACATCTTGATCACACAGGTAGATTACCTATGTTAATAAAAGAGGGGTTTCATGGTTGTATCTATACTCATAATGCCACCGTAGACTTATGTGAAATTATGCTCGTAGATTCAGGTTATATTCATGAAAAAGACGCGCGTTGGGAAAATAAAAAACGCGAGCGTAAAGGCCTAACTTTAATTGATGCTCTTTATACAACGGCAGAAGCAGAGACAACATTACAGTATTTTAAAGGGCTTAATTATGATGAAGAAATTGAGATATGCCAAGGCGTTAACCTAACACTAAGAGATGCGGGTCATATTATTGGTTCAGCAATTATTGAATTAATACTAACTGAAAATGGTATCAATAAAACAATAGTATTTAGTGGTGATTTAGGACATAAAAATGCACCAATATTACGTAACCCTTTTATAGTTAAATATGCCGACTTAGTCATAATGGAAAGCACTTATGGTGATAGGTTACATCGTAGTTGGGAAGATACTTGGCAAGAAATGGGGGGAATTATTGCTAATGCAAAAAGCAGTAAAGGCAATATATTAATTCCGGCATTCACCGTTGGTAGAACACAAGAGTTACTCTATGAATTTAAGCAACACTTTGAGGAGTGGCAGCTAGGTGATTGGCAAATTTTCCTCGATAGTCCTATGGGTATAAAGGCGACAAATGTTTATGCTAAACACAGCGAAGTTTACGATAAAAATGCGAAAAATAGTCAGCAAAACCATGATGGCATATTTGATTTACCTAACCTACATATGTCGGAAACGACAGAATACTCAATGAAAATTAATCAAATAAAATCCGGTGCAATTATTATTGCAGGTAGTGGAATGTGCACAGGCGGCCGCATTAAGCACCATTTTAAACATAATATTTGGCGTGCAAATGCTCATGTGCTTATAGTGGGTTTTCAAGCGAGAGGTACATTAGGGCGATCACTCGTTGATGGCACTCAGCACATTAAGTTATGGGGCGAAGTAATACAAGTGAAAGCAAATATTCACACCATAGGTGGTTTTTCCGCACACGCGGATCAACAAGGTTTGCTAGATTGGTATCAATGTTTTGAAAATAAACCACCCGTAGTACTTGTTCATGGTGAGGAAGCAGCAATGGAAGTACTTGCACAAAAATTAAAATATCAACACCAAGTTAATGTTATACAAGCTAGTTATAAACAAAATATTGTTATCTAACAAACAGGAGACATTTATGTATAAACACATATTATTTGCCACAGAACTAAATGAAACTAAAAGCTATATTGAGGATAAAGTCACGCAATTACAGCAACTCACCCAAGCTAAAGTGAGTGTTATCCATGTAGTTGAGCCAATACCTAACGTTTATTACGGTGGTGTTTACGGTGTTATGCCTGGTTTAGACGCTGAAGATAGTATTGGCACAACAAAAATATTAGAAGAACGAGCCAAAGAAATGCTACTACCTTTGGTAAACAGACTCAAGCTTACAGCGCAAGACTTACATATACCTATAGGACATACCAGTGAGGAAATATTAGCTTTTGCCGAAAAGGAAAATATTGATTTAATCATAACAGGTAGTCATGGTGTACATGGTTTACAATTACTATTGGGCTCTACCACTAATGCTATTTTACACGGGGCAAAATGTGATGTATTAGCCGTGCGTTTAAAAAAATAAAAACGATCTTTGTGATACTTAATTACACAACATTTAAGCAACAAGGCATAGTCAACTTATGTTAAAACTAAAATCCGTTGCCATCGACACATTCAAAGAAAATGTTGCCTATTTACACCGAGATTGCCCTCTGTATCGCACGGAGGGTTTTCAGGCATTAATGAAAATAGAAATATATATAAAAGATAATGGTAGCCCTATACTTGCAGTACTCAATATCGTTGATGACTGCGCTATTGTTGGCATTAATGAACTCGGTTTAAGCACTCAAGCTTTTGGTCAATTAGGTAAGGAACAAGGAATTAACGTAAGAATAGCGCCTGCAAAGCCGCCAACTTCTCTTAAGGCGGTACACCGAAAAATTGCCGGTGAGACGCTGAACAAAAACGAATTTCATTTTATTTGCCAAGATATATTAGAAAATCGTTATTCTAAAATGGAAATCGCTGCATTCTTAGTTGCCTGTAGCCACAATGGTCTAGAACGTGAAGAGGTGTTTTTTTTAACCAAAGCTATGGTTGATACCGGAAAAACCTTGAATTGGGGCGAAGCTATTGTGGTTGATAAACATTGCATTGGTGGTATTCCAGGCAATCGTACCACCATGATTGTTATGCCTATAATAGCCGCCCACGGTATGCTAATGCCGAAAACATCTAGTCGTGCTATTACCTCACCTGCAGGTACCGCTGATACCATGGAGGTATTGGCTAACGTTGAACTTTCCATAGAACAAATGCAAAAGGTTGTACAGCAACATCGGGGCATGTTGACTTGGGGAGGGACAGCAAGATTAGCACCCGTAGATGATATTTTAATTTCGGTTGAACGGCCGTTATCTATGGACTCAACAGGACAATTAGTTGCCTCTATTTTGTCTAAAAAAATAGCAGCAGGCTCAACCCATCTTCTTATTGATATACCCGTAGGGGCTTCCGCTAAGATTCATCAAAATCAAGAAGCCTTAACCTTAAGAAAATTATTTGAATACATTGGTGATCTCTTTGGTTTACATATAGATGTAGTGATTAGTGATGGCGCTCAACCCATAGGTAATGGTATCGGTCCTGCGTTAGAAGCAAGAGATGTACAGCAAGTTTTAAGTAACCAAAATAATGCCCCTAGTGATTTACGGGAGAAATCTTTGCGCTTAGCGGGTAGAATTTTAGAGTTTGATCCTGATGTTAGAGGGGGTCAAGGTTATATTATTGCCAGAGATATTTTAGAATCCGGCCGTGCTTTTGAAAAAATGCAAGCCATTATTTCAGCACAAGGGATACAACAAAAAAAATACAGCAAAGCCGCGTTAGAGTACTCGGTTACCGCACCCCAAAGTGGCTATGTACACGCTATAGACAACTTAAAAATAGCGCATATAGCAAGCCTTGCTGGTGCCCCTATAGATAAAAATGCCGGTATTGATCTTCATAAAAAAGTAGGCGATAAAATAAAAAAAGGTGACACTCTTTTTATTATATACGCCTGTTTTAAAAGTAACTTTGGGTTTTCTATACAATTTGCTGATGAAAACAATGCCTATGTCATAGAAAAAAATTCACCCTCGACAGACGATAACTACTTTATTTGATTTTATATTATAGGAGTGACTATGACCATAATACTGGGTTTTGACGATTATTTACCACTTGCTCAGCAGCTAGCCAAAAGTCTATCGATTCCGTTTAAACAGGTTGAGCTACATCAATTTCCAGATGGCGAAACAAAAGTGACTTTGCCAACAACGTTACCAAAGCAAGTTATTATTTGTCGTACCTTAAATAACCCTAATGCAAAACTCATTGAACTGATCATAACCGCTTCAGCAGCAAGGGCCCAAGGGGTTGAGCATATTACCTTAGTAGCGCCCTATTTATGTTATATGCGCCAAGATATTGCTTTTCATGCTGGGGAAGCCGTTAGCCAAAAAATAATAGGCAATTTGCTGGCTACCTATTTTGACAGTGTTATCACTATCGACCCACATCTGCATCGTATCAATAACTTAAGTGAGGCCATTCCAAGCAACCAAGCAATTGCTTTGCACGCCACTAGCGCCATGTCTGCATTTTTACAACAACATGTTAGTCGACCTGTGCTGATTGGCCCTGACCAAGAATCTGAACAATGGGTTAAAGCGATAGCCAAACCTCATCAGTGGCATTATGCCATTGCCACTAAAAAACGTTTTGGCGATAAAATGGTTGCTGTAACTTTTGAAACTAACGATAAAGAGAATCGCAACGAAGTAAGTCTAAAAAATCGAGACGTTATTATTGTTGACGATATCGCCAGTACAGGAAAAACCCTTGAACAAGCGGTTAAAATAATACAACAACAAGAACCCGCTAGTATATCAATAATAGTGACACATGCATTTTTTGTGGATAACGCCATAACAAGGCTAACCAATATGGGCGTTGCTAATATTTGGAGTTCGGACAGCGTACTGCATAACAGTAATGCGTTTAGTATTGTAGAAACTATAGCAGAGCAACTTAAAATAACGATGTTCGATAAAAATTAGTACTAAAAAATATTTAAGGCATAAGAACTATCGGTACATCAACACAGTGCGCTTTATCAAGATATAATTTATTGTTCATTTTTTAGTACTCTTTGTCATTACTTTCTTATTGATAATTACTGTTCATCACTTTCTAAAGTGGAAATATCTCCTTCGGGTAAATTCAGCTCACGTGCCTTTAATAAGCGCCGCATTATTTTTCCACTACGAGTTTTCGGTAAGTCTCGTCGAAAAAATATCTCTTTAGGCGCAACAGCTGCGCCTAGCTTTTTACGGGCAAAACCCTTTAGATCTCTTTGCAATGCGGCTAAATTCCCCTCACTGCATTCAATATTAGGGTTTAATGTCACATAGGCTTTAACAGTTTCACCGGCGATCTCATCAGGAGGCAATTTTTTTGTCATACAAACGCCTCGTAGTGATCAAAAAATTCGCTTCGCCTATTTCCATGCGCGACCGAATAGGCTCAGGCCCAAACGCAGAAAATAAGGGGGTGAAAACGCCACCAAATTTTAATGTGCCTAACGCTGAAATATAAAGTAGCGATAATCGCCCTACTAAACTAAATACACGCACGCTTTGTTCAAACCTAAGCTGCGCTAATACACGAGCAAATAGACTCGTTTTTTCTGCTAAATAACGGTAACTATAATCAATTAATTGTTCTCATCTACCTAACCAGCGTAGTGCTACTTTATTTTGAATAGCGGTATTTAAGTGTTTATCAACAGCTTGATAAGCAATATTAATGATTTTATCGTTGACTAAAGACTTTATTTAACAGGCGTAGATTCATCAGTAATTGCAGCTGATTCCATAGATTCTTTAACTAGAGTTGCTACTTCTTCAGACGTTTTAGTTACCACATCATAAGCTTCTTTAGCTGAAACAGAAACTATTGCTTGAAGCTCTTCAGCGTAAAATTGTTGTGCTTCTATCACTGCGGCTAAATCAGTTTGCTCTGATAACACTTTCATTTGAGTTACGCTATCGTCCATGATTGTAGTCATTAATACAGCTTGTTGATTGATTAATGTCACAAACATTTTAGTACTAATTTCTAGACATCCGTTAAATGGCTTCATCGCTGTAGATAACTGGTCTGCATTGTTTGATGGCGTCATCACTTTAGAGAACGAGTCTGTATTGTTTAATGATTTCATTGCAGTAGCAAACTCTTCCGCTAATTGTATAAACATAATTAAAATTCCTATTTTATTTTGATTCATGCTGCTTCGCAGCAGATTAATTTAAAACTAGTGCTATCAGTTAAAAAGTGGTCGCCAACAGCCTATTACTACATTAAAAAAACAACGTAAGGAGATGATAAAATGATAAAAAACATCGAAATAAAATAATCAAAACGATTAAAAATAATGTAATCGACTTTTTTTGATTATGCTTTTATCGTTTTTGTTATACTTTTATCCATCATTGTTCAAAGTCTTTATTTAACATACCTATGCAGCTGCTCGGGTAATAGACTTGAATTAATGTAATACCTTACACAATATAGTCTTATTATTTTGTATTTCCCCTGACATAAATCAGTTCTTTGTGAACTACCCCGCGACTAAATATCACGGAGCTTCTGTAAACCTAAACTAGATTGAATACATTAGGAAATCATTTTATTAGCTTGAGTTGTGACATGTTTATATTTATTTTTGATGATCATGAACTTGTTCGCCAAGGGTTACGTCAATGGCGAAATAAACATGCACATTTGTGGTGAGGCAGCTTTACCGCATCGCCCAGAGGCCATTCACAATATATTAAAACATGCTCAAGCCCATAATCTAACGCTACAATTACAAGCGCAAAAAACAAACACTACTTTAGTGATTACTGATGACGGAATCGGTTTCGATATGAATCTGCCTAAGATTGATAAGGAGATAGGGTTACAAGTAATGCAATATAGGGCATCAAGCATCAATGCGACATTAGACATTATTTCATCACCCGGTAAAGGTACAACTATACTCTGTGTGTTTTAACGGTTCACACCCGCAGGAATACTTGCCATGTTTATTGACACTTTATTAACAGGTGAGGTGCCCGGCAGTAGAGTTAATCAAAAATAAAGGGTTCCTTTTTGGCTTTAAGTCGAATCCAGTTCAGGGAAGACCTGACTGACTTTCGCGAAATAAGATACTGTTCAATCTTATTTTTACCTGGAAATGGGATCAAACTCAAACCAATTAATATCGTGATTATACTTTGACCAGGTAAAACCAACATTAATACCCCACACACCAACAAAAATAGGCCAACAATAATTTTTGCAATACTAACCACGAAGGCTATGCTGAGAATCATCGATGTTAAGTGTTTTTTTTGATTAGCGTTATCACCTGCGGTTTTATTACGGATTTTTTCCTTCTGAACAATATCCTTCTGAACAATTACCTTACGAACAAAGTGTCGTTTATCCATTCGTGTAATCATGTAACTTATCACTATAAAATAAGCGATAGAAGCTATTGTGGTTAACAAAATTGTTAAAAATATAACATCGGGGCTAAAAGTCTCCATTATGTATGTTGCAATTTTGTTGTATGATTCTCTAAGCACTTTTGTTTTCCATTATTGATTTAGCAGCTAATTTTGCTTTGCTAAATTTAAGTTGGGTTTTATGCAAACATTTAAAATATTGGTTGAATGGATCACCATCCATTGGGTAACCATTATAGTTATTTTTCATATTAGCTTATCTTTACTTACATCGGTACATGTACTTCTGTTCAAAGAGAACGAACGCACATCACTGGCATGGATTGGCCTTGTTATACTTTCACCCGTTGTGGGAAGCCTCATTTATTGGTTGTTTGGCATAAATCGTATTAAGCGTTTAGCACAAAAAAAACATCCTCAAACGCTTAAAAAAGAGCTCAAACAAGAGTTAAAAAAAGAACGAAAACAAGAGCTACGCCACCAAGAAAATCCCATTGAATTTCACCATTTACCAAAAAATTGGCATTCGTCAATAATCGCTGGGCATACAATTCACCCTGTTAATTACGTTGAAAAAAATAGTGTTGAACCACTTATCAATGGCGATATGGCCTACCCAGCGATGATTAAATCCATTCAATGTGCTAAACGTTATATCGTCTTATCGAGTTATATTTTTGATTGTGATTCTCTTGGACGCCAATTCATTAACGCGTTAGCACAAGCACATCAACGCGGCGTCATTGTGAACGTTTTATTGGACGGAATAGGCATTGGATATAGTTGGCACAAATCAGACCAAGCTTTAAAAAAGTTAGGGGTAAAAACCGCCCGTTTTTTACCCGCTATTTCACTTACCAGTATTCGCTTTATTAACTTAAGAAACCACAGAAAAATACTCTGCGTGGACGGTGAAGTGGCTTACATCGGAGGAATGAACTTAAGCCAGAATAATCTGATTAAATCTGCAGTACACCCCATTGATGATATTCACTTTAAAGTAACAGGCCCAGTGATAGACCAAATTAGTCAGGTATTTATAGAGGATTGGTTTTTTGCTACCCGTGAATTAATTCAATTTCCCCGCTTTTTTTTCAAAAAAAGTGTAAACACACCTGAGAGAAAAAATGATAAACCTGTCGTTGCCCGCGTGATTCAAGATGGTCCAGATGAACACCACAACAGAATACGGTGGACATTAATTAACGCATTAGTTTGCGCAAAAACCAGTGTAAAAATCATGACCCCCTATTTTATACCAGACCAAGTATTAATGACTGCTCTTCACTCCGCGGCTCTGCGTGGCGTGGCAATCGAAATTATTGTGCCCCAGCACAGTAATATTTTGTTTGTGGACTGGGTAATGGAAGCAAATTTCTCTAGAATAATAGAGTACGGTATAAAGATATACAAAAATAAAAGACCTTTTGACCACAGTAAAATTGTTATTATCGATGACATATGGTCATTTATAGGCTCAACCAACTGGGATGCTCGCAGTTTGGAGTTCAATTTTGAAATCAACTTAGAATGTTTTGATACCGAACTTAATGCAAAACTAACAAAATTCTTTGCCTTAAAGAAACAAAATGCAACACTCGTTATTGAGGATGAAATTAATGCGTTGCCCATTTACAAAAAAATTCGCAACAACTTGTTTCGTTTATTTTCGCCCTATCTGTAATCTTACCCATACATTAATATTTATTGTTGTCATAAGTCTTATTAAAGAGCGGTTAACAAAGAGATTATTTTTATGATTAAAAGTCGATATAGTAAAGTTGAATCCCTAAAAATTATGGGTAGTGCTCCTAAGGAGGTTATGGGACCAAATATCGAAATATTACTGTGGAATGTGTTTAAATGCCGGAAAAAAGGATGGCAGGAAGATTTTATATCACTCATGCATGACAAAGATTTAATACTCTTACAAGAAGCCATTGTAAACTCCCCCTTCGACATCCATTTTAACCAATCGTTTCAGCATCAGTGGATTATGGCGCGCAGCTTCAGAAACCTAAAAACCAATATCGAAACAGGCGTTAAAACCGGATCAACTGTTGCAGCAAAAAAACATTATTTTTTAGCATCAAAACACAGCGAGCCCATTTCAAAAACAAAGAAAATGTTACTGGCAACCTTGTATCCATTAAATACCATAGGCCAGTCATTGCTTGTGGTAAACTCCCACCTTATCAATTTTGTTTCTTTCAAAAAATTCAGAACGCACCTAGATCAAGTTTTCCAAATGCTCGAAAATCATGATGGGCCCATATTATTGGCGGGAGATTTTAATACATGGAATGGGAAAAGATTAAAATATTTTCATCAGCTCGCAATGTCGTTTTCGTTAGAGGAAGTACCAATGATACGTCAACCAAGACTAAACCATTTATTTCACCATCTTGACCATATTTACTGCCGTGGATTAGAAGTAGTTAATGCGCAAGTACACACACATATTCACTCTTCTGATCACTACCCAATCAGCTTGTCGTTACGCACCTTAAATTCAACGCCAACTTAAATTCAACGTTAATAAGATAACGTCGTTTTGTTCAATCTTATTGTTTAACTCTAGATTATGATGATAGACGTTTTCCCACTGAATTAATGCCTCTTTAAGATCAAATTGAAGTCATAGAGTTTAAGTGAAGTGAGGGTAACAGGAGCCTGAACAAAGACCCTGATCAATATCAGTTGAACAAGGAAGAGTGAACTTAACGATGTTGTGCCATGTCACTTAGGTGGACAGGATCTATAATCGTTACATGGCGGCGTTCCATTTTTACCCTGCCTTCTTGTTGTAACTGGGTTAGTGTTCTACTGACAGTTTCTGAGGCTAAACCTAGATAGTTACCTATGTCGTCACGAGACATGGAATCTGTTTCGATACGCGTCCCTAAAGGGGATAACATCCCTGTTAAAATATCCCTATTCAAAATCCATTTGAGACAAGGATAATCTTATTTTTTTGGTTTTACCTGATATAAATTAGTTTTTTAATAATAGTATTTAGTACTTCTTTGTGATTTCAAAAGATTTCATTATCAACCAGTACGGGGATTAGTTCCTGTTTTGATGCTTTTATTTTCGACAGAGCCTCTCTCAAGACTTAACAGCCCCAGCAAAAACAACGTGCCAATCATCATTATAGCGGCAGATAAATATAGCCCAATATTATAGTTGCCAAAAGCTTCGGCAAGATATCCAGTAGATACCGGAGCAATGATTTGTGCAGCACCATAAGCCAAGGTCATTGTCCCCATGAATTTAGCCGGGTTACTTGGATAAAACTTACCCGCCATCGTTAGTACCAGGCTGACACATGCGATAAAAGTGCCACCGAATAGCAGCGCACTTAATATAACAACAGGTAATGTGTCATTTATTGCAGGGAGAACAATCCCTACCGCTTGTAAAATATATGCAGCTAATAACGCTTTGAGATAACCAACACTTCGCGCGATTCTATCCCAGGCTAATGCTGCCGGGGTGGCGGCTAATCCAACCAATAGAAAAGCAAATCCTCCTTGTCCTTGAAGACCTTCAACACCTTCTACAATATCCACAATAAAAGTAGAGCTTACGACATAACCATAACCTGCACAAAAATAGGCCAACATCATCAACGATGTGAAAGCTTTACCTGGCGGATTATCCTTAGCGATAACACCCGATTGGCTATCAGCAGAAGGGTGTGGCATCCATAACCATGCTGGAATGGTGACTATAACAGCCATAACAGCTAACGCTAGCCACTGTTGCTGCCAGTTGGCTGACATAGTCAGCATAACTTCTACCAGTAATGATGTAACAATGATGCTCAGCCCAGCACCAGTGAAGTGAATACCTAATTCAGCACGGTGATTATTTTTAACCAACCATTTTAATATCAGTCCAGAGGCAATAATCAACCCTCCTGAGGCACAAACTCCGGCTATAAAACGCAATACTGCCCAGATAAAAATATCGGTAGTCATCGCCATTGCTGCTGAGGTGACAATACTCAAAATAAGATAAAGTCGGTGCAAGTTGTATTTGTAGTTCAGGTTATGCAGACTGGCAGCAATCAGAACTCCTGACATGTATCCCATAAAGTTAATGGTAGCTAACCATCCCCCGTCTAATTCAGTTAAGCCAGCACTGTCCTGCATTATTGGTAATAACAGGCTATAGGAGAAACGAGCCACACCAACAGTCACAATTAAACTACAGATACCAGCGAAATAGACACGGTTTTTTGTTAGATCCGTAAACATGCACATCACCTTGTTGTTGAAATATTATTAACTAATATTACTCTGATCTGTTAACCTTAAAAATTGAATTATTTAGAATGAACGCTTCTTATTAAGAGAACCATATGGAAATTTTAACACTGAAAACATTTAAAGCTATTGTTGATGAAGGAGGCATTAAAGGAGCTGCTGATAAACTACATACGGTTCAGTCCAACATCACCAACCGAATTAAAAAGCTCGAAAGAGAACTAGGTACAAAGCTTTTTAATTTAGTTGGAAGAAAGTTACAGCTAACGCCAAGCGGACAGCAGCTTTGCGAATATGCCGATAAAATTTTACAGTTGGAGTATCAGGCTACATCCGCTATTTTACGTGATAAGGGAAGCTACGAGTTAAGAGTTGGTATGCCAGAAACATTTGCAGCCGTTCATATGCCTCTGGCACTCAAACAACTTAAGCAGAATCATTCTCAAATTCGAACAAAAATTTATACTGATACTAGTGATAGGCTTGTGTTTGCTGTTCTTAATAATAAAGTTGACTGCGCAGCTTTAGGTAATGCCCCCAAGCATGCAAACCTTATTATTATCCCAATTGTGCAAGAAGAGCTGGTTATGGTATCGCCTTTGGAGAGTGATCATGATCCCGTACTGTTTGTACGAGATGAAGGTTGTGGCTACAGAAAACACGCCCTTTTTTGGCAACAAGAAGCGGGTCGAGGTAGTGATGAACTTATGGTAATGAGTAGTGCCGATGGCATTTTGGGCTGTGTTTCTGCGGGTTTAGGCTATACAATTATTGGTAAAAATATGGTGGTAGGCAGTCGATATGAAGAGTCACTTGCAATTAGTCCCGTTAGCTATGGTCCAAAGCATGTTCAGCTATCAATTGTCTATCGAAAAGGAAGCCCACTAGAGTCAGGAATACTAACCCTTGCAAAACTTTTAACGAAGTAGCTGAGCCTCATTATCTAAGCAACCTAAGCATTGTTAATACACGTTGATTTATTTTAATTACTGTCTTGATAAAAAATAGACAACCAAATCAGTTGACTGGTATCGCGAGAAAGATAAAATGACAAGCCTAGACAATGTTCATCATTCAACCATGATAGAATCTAGAACAAAAATGCGCTAGCCTAGATTGAAAAAGTAATATCAAATGTGCCTTACTATTTTATAGTTTAGAGTTTCATACTGATTTTTATCAAAATGACAATAGATAATAAAATATGAAAGTTGAAGAAGTAATGAGTGATAACATCACTTGCATAGGTTTAGATGAAAGATTATTTGTTGTTCGAGATTTATTTATTCAACATAAATTTCATCACTTAATGGTGATAGATAACAACAATAAACTTGTGGCGGTTATTTCAGAAAGAGATTATTTTAAAGCAACCAACTCTAATTTAGAATTACCCGCAGCTAATAAGAAAGATTTAGCTATGTTAAATAAACGAGTCCATCAAATAGTGTCTAAAAAATTAGTTTCAATTAAACAATTTACCTCTTTTAGTGAAGCGATAAAAATTTTTCATGATACGGGAGTGTCTTGTCTTCCTGTGGTTAATAGCGATAATAAACCGGTAGGAATATTATCCTGGCGAGACATTGTTAGCTGGCTTTATAGTAAGGTTAACTCACCCAATGTTAACCCTTAAAAATTATATTTCATAACGCGCTAAAAACATTAACACAGCATCCTCAGCAATTATTTTCTGCTGCTCAGGTGACGGAAAAGCTTGTTTCATGAATAATTGTGGCCAGAAAGCACTGGCCTTAATCAACCCTAAGAACTGTTGAGCAGCATAATCAGCATCTACCACGTTCAGGCGGCCATCACTTGTGGCCTCATTTATCCAAACATGTAATCCATCTTTTTGTTGACCTAAATGCTCTAATGTACTCGAGGCTAATTCAGGAGAACGGATAAATTCGGCAAGAGTAATAAGATTTAAATCACGAAAACATTCCGACTCTAACAATTGAATTTCTCTCATCGCTGCAATATACAATTGTTTATCAAGGGGGTCATTAGCTTGGTATTTAATATTTACCGCTTGACTAAATGAATCACAAAGCTGTTTCACAATATTGTGAAATAAAATGTCTTTGCTAGGAAAATGATTGTAGACAGTACGTTTTGATACTTCAGCTCTTTTTGCCAATGAATCCATGCTCGCACCTAAAAAGCCTTTTTCTTTAAACTCTTCTTGTGCTGCAGCTAAAATGCTTAAACGTTTTTTTTCCGTTAAGGTTAATGCTTTTTCCATAAGGCCTAATTTAAAAATATTGAATTCATGGGTAGATACTACACTGTCTAGTTTACTTTTCAATAAAAACAGGTAAACTGCACCGAGTAGTTTACATTTTATTTTAATTTTTACTAAATCTGTAATTTTTTCTAATTATGCGTTTGGTCGTTTGCTTATAGGTTTTTTATGTCAACATTTCGTTTTAGGTTAAGTGGCCAACTAAGGCCGTTTGTTAGTGGTCTTTTATTGTTATCATCTAGTGCACTCCTTGTTACCTCCCTAACCGGTTGTGAACAAGCACCACCTTCAGCACCTAAAGGGATGAAACCTGCAGCTGTGTCTGTTATGAGTATGACAACTCAATCAGTCCCTTTTAGTATTGAATTGCCCGCGACTTTATCTGGCGCAAAAGAGGTTGAAATTCGTGCTCAAGTTTCTGGTATTTTACAAACTCGAAATTTTAGTGAAGGCGATAAAGTGTCTGCTGGACAGTCATTATTTAGTTTAGATGCTAAAACGTATGCCGCTGAAACCGCAAAAAGTAAAGCCGATTTAAATGCCGCTAGAGTTCGCTTTAAGCAAGCTCAACGTGAAGTTAACAGAATAAAACCATTACGAGCTAAAAATTCAATTTCACAACGTGAGTTGGACAATGCTATTTCCAGCGTTGATATTAGCTTAGCTGATGTTAAATCTATGCAAGCTAACTTAGATCAAGCGCAATTACGTTTAGATTATACCAAGGTAACTTCTCCTGTTACCGGTATTGTTGGCCGTGAATTGGTTTCTGAAGGCACTTATGTTTCGGGCCCTGAAGTACTGTTAACACAACTGACCCAAATTGATCCGATTCGTGTACGTTTTGGTTTATCTGAACGTGAGCAATTACAAATGCGTAATGATGCCGCGGCAGGTTCACTTACCTTACCAAAAGAAGGTAAATGGAAAACCAAAATAAAATTATTTGATGGTTCACTCCATCCGCAAATTGGGCAAGTTAACTTCAGTGATATCCGTATAAATGCTAAAACAGGTACAAGTGAACTACAGGCTATTACACCCAATCCTAATTTTACATTAAGACCTGGACAATTTGTTCGTATCCTTTTAGAGGGAGCCGTACGTGAAAATGCTTTTGTTGTCCCTCAAAGAGCCGTTTTAGATAATGGTCTTGGCAAATTTGTCTATGTTATGGCCAAAAATGATAAAGGTGTTGCTGTCGCATTACCGGCACCGGTTGTCGTTGGTGAATGGGTAACAGAAGCTAAGGATATAGAAAATGGCTGGATAATTCGCAAAGGTTTAAAAGTTGGCGACCAAGTCATTATTGACGGCATGGCGCGTATTTTCTTCCCGGGTATGCCTGTACGTTTAGCTGATGATCAGTCAACGTCCACAGCACAGAAATAAGGAGTAGGTTAATGTTTTCTCGTTATTTTATTGACCGACCTATTTTTGCTTTTGTCATTTCTATTTTTATCGTTTTGGCTGGATTGGCGGCTATGCGTAGTTTATCTATTGCGCAATACCCCGAAATGTCTCCTCCTGTTGTACAGGTTACCGCTGTGTATCCTGGTGCGTCCGCTGAAGTATTAGAACAAACCGTTGCGACCCCCTTAGAAAATGCCATTACTGGGGTTGAAGGCATGATGTATATGTCTTCAACGTCAACTAGTGCAGGTGCAACAACGATCACGGTTACTTTTGAAATAGGTACTGACCCAGATCAAGCATCTGTGAATGTTAACAACCGCGTTAAACAAGTAGAAGCGCGTTTACCTGAAGAAACACGCCGTCAAGGTGTTGTCGTGGCTAAAAGTTCATCAAGCTTTTTACATGTTCACGCTTTTTATTCGCCTGATGATAGCCGTGAAGCATTATGGACTTCTAACTACGTTACCTTAAATATCATTGATAAAATCAAACGTATTCCCGGCACAACCAGTGTACAAATTTTTGGCGCAAAAGATTATGCCATGCGTATTTGGTTACGCCCTGATGTAATGAGCCAACTAGGTGTTACGGTTGAAGAAATCAGTAATGCGGTACGTGAACAAAATTCACAATATGCCGCAGGTAGAATTGGCGCAACACCCACCTCGGCTACTCCTCAATCGTTAGTTTACAGTGTAAAAGTACAAGGACGATTAACAACAGCAAAAGAATTTGAAGATATCATTATTCGATCAAACTCCGATGGTAGCTCATTACGTTTAAAAGATATTGCCCGAGTAGAGTTAGGCTCAAAAGATTATGATTTTGATGGCCGTATCAATGGCAAAAAAGCGGTATTATTAGGTATATTTTTACAGCCAGGGGCTAATGCCCTTGATGTTGCCGATGAAGTGAATAAAACCATTGCCGAATTAAAAACGCGCTTTCCCCCAGGTCTAAAACACATACTCCCTTACGATACCACTCGCTTTGTCAAAGTATCTATTCGAGAAGTATTAAAAACACTTGGCGAAGCCATGATACTAGTATTTTTGGTTGTATTTCTATTTTTACAAAATTGGCGTGCTACGTTAATTCCTCTGATGGCGGTGCCTGTATCCCTATTGGGTACTTTTGCTGGCCTTTATATGCTGGGCTATTCTATCAATACGCTGACCTTATTCGGTATGGTTTTGTCTATTGGTATTGTGGTTGATGATGCCATTGTTGTACTTGAAAATGTAGAACGGATCATGCATGAAGAAGATGTATCAGTTCGTGATGCGGCCATAAAAGCGATGAAAGAGGTCAGTGGCCCAGTGGTTGCCATTGTATTGGTCTTATGTTCAGTATTTGTACCCATTGCCTTTTTAGGCGGCTTAACAGGTGAATTATTCCGTCAATTTGCAATTACTATTTCTATCGCGGTGAGTTTATCTGGTTTGGTTGCATTAACCATGACCCCCGCTTTATGTGTATTAGTATTAAAGCGGGAACATAAAAAGACCAACTTCTTTTTTAACGGATTTAACCGATTTTTCACTAAAGTTACTGGGCATTATGTTACCGGTGTAAGCTTCTTTCTGCGCCGAGGTTTATTAGCCTTAATGCTTGTTATAGGCATGGTCGTGATCACCGCAAACATGTGGATGAAAACCCCAAGTTCGTTAGTACCTGATGAAGACCAAGGCTATTATATCTCAGCCGTTTTTCTACCTGATGGTGCGTCATTGCAAAGAACTAAAAAAGTAGTAAAAGAAGTTATCGCCGCGATAAAATCAAATCCTGCAAATGAGAATGTTATTTCTTTCACTGGTTTCGACTTTCTTGGTGGCGGTTATAAAAACAATGCTGCTACTCTTTTTGTCACTCAAAAACATTGGGATGATAGAGAAGTAAGTACCCAAGAGCTAGTGGGTGAGTTATTTATGAAAACCGCTAGTATCAATGAAGCGTTAGTACTCGCCTTTAATCCACCGGCGATACCCGGTCTAGGAAGTACCGGTGGTTTTGAATTTTACCTACAAAACCGTGGTGAAGGTGGTGTAGATAAATTAAAACAAAGTATGCATGCAATGATGGGGGCTGCTCAGCAAAGTCCTATACTGGCTGGTGTGCAAACATTATGGCGCTCAGACTCTCCACAATTAACCGTGGAAATTGATCGCGAACAAGCCCGTGCAATGAATATTCCTATCAACAATGCTTTTAACGCATTGGCAGGAACAATGGGCACCTATTATCTTAATGACTTCAATAAATTTGGCCGAACATGGCAGGTATTAATGTCGGCAGAGCCTGAATTTAGAATGAGTCCTAAAGACATCGGTCGTATTTATGTAAAAAGTAATAGTGGCGACATGATACCTATATCTGCTTTTGCAGAAATTAATTACAGTAGTGGGCCAGACAGTTTAGACCGATATAATAACTTATCTGCGGTGAAGTTATTAGGTAGCGCAGCGCCTGGATATAGCTCAGGCGAAGCAATCGCCGAAATCGAGCGTATTGCCAAAGAAGTATTACCATCAGACATGAGTTATGAATGGACGGGAACGGCTTATCAAGAAAAAAGAAGTTCTGGCTCTACCGCGCTTGCATTAGGTATGGCGGTTATTATGGTGTTTTTGATTCTAGCTGCCTTGTATGAACGTTGGTCTTTGCCACTATCAGTACTGTTAGCATTACCTTTTGGTGTGTTTGGTGCCTTGGTTTCTGTTTGGATTGCCGGCATGACGAGTGATGTCTATTTTCAAATTGGTTTAGTTACTTTACTCGGTTTAGCCAGTAAAAATGCTATTTTGATTGTTGAATATGCCTTAATGAAAAAACAAGAAGGTTGGACAACGGGTGCTGCTGCATTAGAAGCCGCTCGCTTACGCTTCAGGCCAATTATCATGACATCCCTTGCCTTTATTTTAGGTGTTGTGCCTTTAGCATTAAGCTCTGGGGCCGGAGCTGGGGCTCGCCATAGCGTAGGTACTGGGGTTATGGGTGGCATGATAGCGGCTACATTTTTGGCAATATTCTTTGTACCACTATTCTTTTATTGGCTAACTGAAGGGAAGGTATCTGAAAAAAGAAAGCAGCAAGCGATTATCGATGAAATAGCACAGCATCATGAGCAAGAGCTTATTTCTAAGTAAGATGAACATATTTAGACATTAACTGATAATAAATATAAAACCACCACAACTAAATGCTAATGTGATATTTTCACATTAGCATTTAGCAATTTAAGACTTGATGGACTTTGAACTTAAAAGTAAAAAGTATAAACATTAGTTATATGATCATAAATTTTGACAACGTTAACCGATAAATTAACTCGAGTTTATGAGATACTCTGTGGTATTAATAATTCAATAGGATGAGAAATGGATCAAGAAATAAAAGATCAAGGAGTTATAACCGTACTGCTAAAGCGTTTTGAAGACGAAGGCTATCCTAGAGCCCAGCTGCTTAAAAAAAAGGTCGATAATGGTGCAATACTTGATGAGCGAGATCTGTCTTTTCTCGAAGAAACACTAGAACATGCTCAGCAAGTAATGGCGTTGATATCGCGTCACCCTGAATATGCTGCTTTGGCAAAAGAGGTTATGGTGATGTATGAAGAAATCATGAGCAAGTCCCAACAAAATAACAATAAAGTCTAAGCTGTGACTTTAATCGACGCTGAAATTATTTATTTAGCGTCGAATAAAAGTACCTACTAAGTTTTATATAAACAACTTAGCAGGTGTTTTTTTTGAGTGATTTAAAGTACATTAGAGTTAATCACAGTTCACAAAATTACCGAGAACTATCAATAACTACCAATAAACATTTAATTATCAATAAGCGTTTTAATTTTCGTTTTAGAAAACCAAGCATAGAGTACCGGTAAAACAAACAAGGTCAGTAAAGTTGCGGTGATCAAACCGCCAACAATAACACTAGCAAGCGGCCTTTGTATTTCTGCCCCTACCCCGTTTGACATCAACAGAGGGATCAACCCTAAAGCTGAAGTAATAGCGGTCATAAGTACGGGTCGCAAACGTGAAACAGCCCCGTCAAAAACCGCTTTTGACGTTTCAATCCCCCCTTTTACCCGTTGATTAATACTTTCAACCATCACGACGCCGTTAAGTACCGCCACACCAAACAAGGTAATAAAACCAACAGAGCTTGGTACTGATAAATATTGTCCCGATAGGTAAAGTGAAAAGACTCCGCCAATCACCGCTAATGGTACATTAACTAAAATTAACATGGCTTGACCGACTGAGCCAAAAGCAAAATAGAGTAACAAAGCGATAAGTGCTAAAGATAAAGGCACAATAATAGCTAAGCGTTGCTGTGCTCGTTGTTGGTTTTTAAATTGTCCACCAATAACAACAGAATATCCCGTGGGTAAATCAATTTCATCATCGATAACTTGCTGAATATCATTAACAACACTGCCCATATCTCTCCCTTGAACGTTAGCTTGAATGACCACACGACGCTGCACATCATCACGACGTACTTGCGGTGGACCTGATTCAAAACTAACCGTCGCAATATCCCCTAAACGTACCCAAGCACCTGTAGGCGACTGAATTCTAATATCGGCAATAGCTTCTGGGCTACTACGATATTTATCCTCTATGCGAACATAAATATCATAACGTTCGTTGCCATTAATAACTTGTCCCGCGGTTACCCCACCTACCCCCTTTTTAACGACGTTCATTACATCACTAACCGATAAACCATAACGAGACAATTGCTGTCTTTTAGGCTTGATGACTAATTGCGCCTCACCCGTTATTTGCTCTAAGGCAACATCTCTAGCGCCATCAATTTGTTTAATGGCGTTTTCAATTTCTTGACCTTTTCGCGCCAGTACATCTAGCTCAGGACCAAATAATTTAATGGCAAGTTGCGCCTTTACCCCAGAGAGTAATTCGTCAACACGCGTGGCTATAGGTTGTGAAAAGTTAAGTAATAAACCAGGGAATTGCTCAAGTTTTTCTTCCATTAACCCTTGCAGTTCATAACGATTTTTAGCACTAACCCACTGTGATACAGGCTTTAAACCAATATACACTTCAATATTATTGACTGGCTCAGGATCGCCACCAATTTCTGCACGACCAATACGACTTAGGGCATACTCCACTTCAGGAAATTCCATTAACATTTTCTCAAGAATGGGCGAGACATAAAGTGCCGTTTCTAAACTTGAGGAAGGCGCTAACGTGGCTCTTAAGTTAATCGTTCCTTCTTCTAACTCAGGTACAAACTCAGTGCCTATTTGAGGGATTAAAGTAGCAGCTCCTATCACTAAAAAAAACGATATTGTTATCACTCCTTTGGTGTGTTTCATGGCTATTTTCAAACTGCTTCGATACCATTTATCAAATGGTTTCAACACCAAACTTTCTCTTTCTGTAACCCTTTTTTTAAACATAAAGGTTGCCAGTGCTGGCACAACAAAAAGTGCTACAACAATTGCTGAAATAACAGCAAGAATAATACTAATGGCCATAGGTTGAAAAAGTTTAGCTTCAACCCCTTCGAAACTAAATAAAGGCGTAAAAACAACAATAATAATCGATGCAGCAAAAAAAACAGGACGGGCAACTTCTTTACTCGCTTGTTTTAATCGTAGCGAAATATCGGCTTCATCGTTCTCCATAGCATGGGAATCAATAGCATGAGAGTCAATAACATAAGGATCGGCATGATATGGATTAACATCTTTAGCTGAATGGATAAGATCGGGTTTGTTTAAATGTTTAAACATATTTTCAACCATCACTACCGAGCCATCAACTAACATGCCAATCGCAACCGCAATACCACCAAGGGACATTAAGTTGGCTGATAAACCAAACCATGACATCACCATTAATGCTATAACAACGGAAATTGGAATAGAAATTAATACTAAAAATGTCGCTCTAAGATTCATTAGAAATAACGCTAATACTATCGCAATAAAAATAAAAGCGAGTGCTAACGATTCAACTACGGTATCAACCGCTTTTGTGATCAAATCAGCTTGATCATAAAAAGGTTCAAAACGAACCCCTTCAGGTAAGGTTTGATTAATAAGAGGAATTCTAGCGCTAATACCATCAATAGTTTCTTTCGTATTTGCGCCCATTCTTTTTAGCACAATACCTGAAACCACTTCACCTAAACTGACCGTATTTCCTTGCTCATCTCTACGGCTCATAGTAACCGCACCTTGACGTATTTCACTGCCTAATGAAACGTTAGCCACATCTGCTATGGTGATCACTGTCCCTGCAACCGTTTTAACTGGCACCTGCCTTATTTCAGCTAAACCTTCTTCACCGCTACTAAACCAGCCAGTTCCACGAACAACAAGCTGTTCTTGTCCCCGGTTCATATACCAACCCCCTACATTGGCGTTGGTATGACTCCCCACGTCAAGTTAAACCGTAAAATATCCTGCTTTATTTCGAGCCATAATGTTTTCTCTTTTCAAATTGAGTGAGTTAACGCATAGATGAAGCAAGTAATTTCGTCGGTTA